>NZ_JBIOLG010000001.1:0-1100000 GCF_051710765.1 Enterococcus sp. DIV0170 | reverse complement strand
TCGCCACTGGTGTTCCTCCATATATCTACGCATTTCACCGCTACACATGGAATTCCACTCTCCTCTTCTGCACTCAAGTTTCCCAGTTTCCAATGACCCTCCCCGGTTGAGCCGGGGGCTTTCACATCAGACTTAAGAAACCGCCTGCGCTCGCTTTACGCCCAATAAATCCGGACAACGCTTGCCACCTACGTATTACCGCGGCTGCTGGCACGTAGTTAGCCGTGGCTTTCTGGTTAGATACCGTCAAGGGATGAACATTCTACTCTCATCCTTGTTCTTCTCTAACAACAGAGTTTTACGATCCGAAAACCTTCTTCACTCACGCGGCGTTGCTCGGTCAGACTTTCGTCCATTGCCGAAGATTCCCTACTGCTGCCTCCCGTAGGAGTTTGGGCCGTGTCTCAGTCCCAATGTGGCCGATCACCCTCTCAGGTCGGCTATGCATCGTTGCCTTGGTGAGCCGTTACCTCACCAACTAGCTAATGCACCGCGGGTCCATCCATCAGTGACGCAAAAGCGCCTTTCAAATAGAAACCATGCGGTTTCTATTGTTATACGGTATTAGCACCTGTTTCCAAGTGTTATCCCCTTCTGATGGGCAGGTTACCCACGTGTTACTCACCCGTTCGCCACTCCTTTTCTTTCGGTGGAGCAAGCTCCGGTGAAAGAAAAAGCGTTCGACTTGCATGTATTAGGCACGCCGCCAGCGTTCGTCCTGAGCCAGGATCAAACTCTCATAAAAAGTGTTTGAAACAGTCTTACGACTGATCAGCTCAATTGTAAAAATTGACTTGCTAGCATATTGCTTGCTATGTTGTTTGTTTCTATTAAAAGAAACGCCCTACACATTTGGTTTGTTTTATTCGTTCAGTTTTCAAAGGTCTACATTATTCGTCGCTTTGTTTCAGCAACTTTTATATCTTAACAGGTTACCGAGTGAATGTCAACAACTTTTTTCATTTGTTTTTGAAAAAGTTTTGAAACTCAATTGACAACTTTGAAATAATAACATTTAACAAAAAGTCTGTCAACATTTATTATCCATTGTTAAATCAACTTGTTTCAGCAACGTTATTGATAATATCATATTGAAAAATAATGTCAAATACTTTTCAACTGTTTTTCAAAATAATTTCATTATAATAGAAAATGGACTAGCTAATTGCTAGTCCATCTCTACTTCTATTCCAAAGTGATCACTAATTATAGACTCATTATTTCCATCAAAAACAATATGGTAGCTTTTAACCTCGTAATTATCAGATACCAAAATATAGTCGATTCGAAGCTTGGCATCGTTCCCTGACCAACCGTCAATTTCTTTTTCTACTGTATTCTCACCATACCTGTCTTTTGCCAAAACGAATGCGTCATGCAAACCAAGTGAACTGTTTTTTACTAAATCATACCCTTCACCGATTCTTTTCGCTTCGTTGTTAAAATCACCCATCATAATCAACGAGCCTTGCTTTTCCAGCAATATCTTTTCTATGATACTCCATTCATAAGCAAAAGCTTTTTTTTCATTTTGCCACCAAGAGAAATGAGCGCTAGCTACAAATGTTTTTTGACCATTGATCGTGGTAGTGCTAATCATAACTTTTCTTGTATGATAATCCGTTGGATCAGAGCTTTCAGAAATTAGATGACTTTCCGATTCTATCGGTGTTTTTGATAGCAATCCGATTCCTTCGTGGTAAATATCATAGCCGATATGATTATAGCTCCAGCTCCAATAATAGTTGCAGCCCAAATCTTTTAAGCATTTGACCAAACAAAACAAAAAGTTGTCTTGACGAATCGCTTGTTGCTCTGAGGTCGGTTGAAAATACTCATCCGGTTCTGCCAATGGGCTGTCCATGAGCTGATTCACTTCTTGTAGCCCAACAAAATCATAGTCTTCCTTAGCAATTCGTTTAGCTAAAATATCGACCTGCATATGATTATCTGTTTCCATCCAGCTATGAGTATTCAAGGTTAGTACTTTGATTGTTCTCGCCCCACTTTAATAATCGATTGACCCAATCTTCTCTCCACGAGAAACCAGCCCAGTTTTATCATAATGGTAATTGTCAATCTTGTCACCATTAGTGAACACTACAATCATCGTTGTCATTTTTCCTGCTTTTTGAATTGTCGCTAAATCTGCGCTTGCCACAATTTTCCCAGCTTTTACTTTTTCACCTTCGCGAACTTTAATTTCAAAAGCATCACCACCAAGATCAACCGTATCAATCCCCATGTGTAGTAACACCTCAATATCATCATCCGTTTTGATCCCAATCGCATGTTTTGTTGGGAAAATCGAAACAATTGTTCCTGCTATCGGACTAGCGATCTCACCATTTTCAGGAACCACCGCAAACCCTTCACCCATCATTTTTTGTGAGAATACATCGTCTTCTACTTTATCAATTGGAATGAGCTCACCATTCGCCGGCGCAACGATATCAGCTTGGAGACCTTTGAACGCCACTGCTGCTTTCTCATGTTCAGATGAATTGTTTTGCAGATTAGCTACAGGAATTTCTACACCTGAATCTAGTAAATCTTGTATATCTGACTTCAATATATCTGCTTTAGGTCCATACACCGCTTGAACACCATTATCCTTAACTAGTAGACCCATCGCACCAGCTTTCTTCCATTCTTCTTCTCCGCCAACAATGCTTTTATCTGCAACGGATACCCGTAACCGAGTCATACAAGCATCTACATCCGTGATGTTTTTCGCCCCACCTAAAAGGTTAATAATTTTCACAATTTGAGAATCGGCAGAAACAGAACCGTCTGCTGTTCCTGTACTTTCTTCTTCAGTATCTACTTCATAATTCCCATTTCTTCCCGGTGTAGCATAATTGAATTTTTTGATCATAAAATTAGCAAAGAAATAAGTAAATACACCGAATACGATACTAGTCAATACAAAATTTAGTAAGTCTCCGCCTAGTCCCGCTTTCAACGTCATCGGTACCCTAGTCAGCAGTTCAATGTTACCGAATGAATGGACACGTAAATTAATGACATCCGCCATTGCAAAAGCCGCCCCTTGAATCACTGCATAGCACGCATACAGCGGTACCGCGACAAACATAAACATAAACTCTAGCGGTTCAGTTACTCCTGTTAAGAAGACAGCGACTGCTGCTGAAAGAAACATAGATTTGTATTTTTTCTTTTTGTCTGGATCAACATTACGATACATAGCAATCGTTAATCCCATCAGAATGCCGCTCGAACCGATCATTTGTCCAACTTTGAAACGCGCTGGTGTCCACTGAGTTAATACTTCTTGATATTGAGACATGTCACCAGTGTTTTTCAAGTTAACTAAGTCCGTTGCCCAAGCTAACCATAAAGGATCTTGCCCGAACACTTGACTTCCAGCTTGTGCGCCAGTCAAGATATCGTAGGTTCCACCCAATTGTGTATAGTTCATTGGAATCGTCAACATGTGGTGCAATCCAAATGGCAAGAGCAAACGTTCCAATGTACCGTAAAGGAAAGGCGCTAAGATTGGCGCTGTTTCCTGTGAATTTGCAATCCACTTACCAAAATCATTAATTCCTGTTTGAATAACAGGCCATACAAGTGCCAAAACTAACGCAACTATTACTGATCGTAAGATAACTACAAAAGGAACGAAGCGTTTTCCATTAAAGAAAGTCAAAACTTCTGGCAGCTTACGGAAATTGTAATACTTATTATAAGCTGTTGCACCCACGAACCCGGCAATAATACCGACAAACACTCCCATATTTAATGCAGGAGCCTCCAAGACACTTGTGAAATAACCATCTACCATTATTTTTTGTCCAAACAATGTATGAGTTACTGCACTCGGATCTGCAAGCATATCTGAGGAAATCCCAAAAATCGCACCGGTGATTCTATTAATCAAAATGAATGATAGCCCTGCCGCAAATGCACCACCAGCTCGCTCTTTCGCCCAACTTCCGCCAATTGCCAAGGCAAACAACAGATGTAAATTTCCAATGATTGCCCAACCAATATTCTCTACTACTCCACCTGTCGTAACTAACCATCCGAGATTCTCATTAATCAAAGGTAAGGATTTACCTATACTAATCATTAACCCCGCCGCCGGCATTACTGCAATTACCACCATTAAGGCCTTCCCGAACTTCTGCCAAAACTCAAAACTAAAAATCTTTTTTATTCCCTTCATCTTTGCTCCTCCTACTTTTTTCTGTTGCTAACAACAACGCAATCGGTTTCGTTGATTTACATTATATACTTTCGCTTTTGATTTGTAAACTCTTTCAACAAAAAATATTAAAAATCACAAAAACCTTTTCAAATAGCCTTATTGTATTAAGCAAATTAACGCTTGACTTGCGCAACCGATTGCGTTTATTATAGTATTAAGAAATGAATGATGCAAGTAAAGTTTTTAGTTACAATAGAAAAAAGAGCTATCTGAAGTACCTCTATCAAAAAATTAACTAAGCAACTATCCATACAAGCATCAAATCTATTAATAGGAAATAAGGAGGACTATCATGAAAAAAGTACAACGTCTTTTTGAGATTGACCCTTGGAAAATTCGCACGACTAAGTTAGATAAAGAAAACCGACGTCTACAGGAATCTCTAACAAGTATCGGAAATGGGTATATGGGGATGCGCGGGAATTTTGAGGAAAGCTACACAGGAGATCATCATCAAGGAACCTACCTAGCAGGCATCTGGTATCCTGATAAAACACGTGTTGGTTGGTGGAAAAATGGGTATCCTGAATATTTCGGGAAAGTCATCAACGCGCTTGATTTTATTCAAATGAAACTGTTTATAAACGAGCAAGAGATTGATCTGGCTACAAATGACATTGAAGATTTTGATTTAGAGCTTGATATGAAAAATGGTGTGCTCTCTCGTACTTTTGTTGTAGCTGTTGATGAAGTGAAAGTTCGCTTTACTTTTGAACGATTTTTAAGTGTTGTTAAGCAAGAATTAGCAGTTATTCGACTTACAGCAGAAACTTTGGTTGGCGATGCACAATTAAAAGTTGTTTCTAAATTAGATAGTAATGTTCAAAACGAAGACAGTAATTACGAAGAAATGTTCTGGTTAGAAAAAGAACGTGGGCATCAGGAAGAGATCAGCTTTTTAACGACACAAACGATTCCAAACAATTTCGGCATTGAGCAATTCTCAGTGACCGGTGCAATGAAACATATTGGCTCCGTACCTGGGCTGCAACAGGACGATTTATTAGAAGTAGCAGAAACGTTTACCTTTGATTTAAAAGAGGAACATCCTATCCAATTAGAAAAACGTGTGGTTGTTTTAACTAGTCGGGATATTCCTGAATCGGAACAAGCTCTAAAAGCCATCGACTTATTGACAGAATACGATGCTTCTTTTGAAGATTTATTGGCTGAGCAAAATGCTACTTGGGCAAATCGTTGGGCGCTAGCGGATGTCTTAATCGACGGAGACGATGAAGCTCAACAAGGGATTCGCTTCAATATTTTCCAATTGTTCGCTACTTATTATGGAGAAGATGAACGCTTGAATATCGGACCAAAAGGTTTTACAGGAGAAAAATACGGCGGTGCTACTTATTGGGATACAGAAGCCTACGCAGTCCCTATGTATCTTGGAATTTCTGAGCCAAACGTCACTAAAAATTTATTGAAATATCGACATAACCAATTACCACAGGCTCAGCACAACGCGCGGCAGCAAGGTTTAAAAGGCGCATTATACCCAATGGTTACCTTCACGGGTGTAGAGTGCCATAATGAATGGGAAATTACTTTTGAGGAAATCCATCGAAATGGAGCAATCGCTCATGCCATTTATAACTATACAACCTATACTGGCGATGAAAGCTATATTCAAAAGGAAGGTTTAGAAGTCTTAACTGAAATCTCACGTTTCTGGGCGGATCGCGTGCATTATTCAAAACGTCAACAAAAATACATGATTCATGGAGTAACAGGACCAAACGAATACGAGAACAATATTAACAATAACTGGTATACAAATTATCTAGCGACTTGGGTTCTTTCTTATACTTTGGAAAATTACAAAAAATTCCAAACGTTGGCAACTGTTACCATCTCATCAGAAGAACAGGCGAAATGGCAAGACATTATCGACCATATGTACTTCCCAACTGATGAAGAGTTAGGTATTTTCGTTCAACATGATACGTTCTTAGACAAGGATTTAATGCCTACTTCTGAACTTGATCCAGCAGATCGGCCCCTGAATCAAAATTGGTCTTGGGATAAAATTTTACGTTCTTGCTTCATTAAACAGGCAGATGTTTTGCAAGGTATCTACTTCTTCAGTGATCAATTTACACAAGAAGAAAAACGAAAGAACTTTGAATTTTATGAACCTATGACAGTTCACGAGTCTTCCCTTTCCCCTTCAATTCACGCTATTTTAGCGGCTGAATTGGGGCTAACGGACAAATCAATGGAGATGTATCAACGTACCGCTCGTTTAGATTTAGACAACTACAACAACGATACGGATGACGGTCTTCATATTACTTCTATGACCGGCAGCTGGTTAGCGATTGTACAAGGATTCGCTCAAATGAAAACAAATACTGGAAACCTTAGCTTCGCACCAGTATTACCAACTAACTGGGAACAATACGCTTTCCATATCAATTATCGCGGACGCTTATTAGCGATAGCAGTGAATCAAAAAGAAGTACGAATCGACTTGAAAGATGGACCAGCATTAGATATGATGCTTTATGGAAAAGAAATTTCCTTAAGCAGCTCAATAAGCGTTCCCTTAGAACAGGAGGAACAGCATGTTTAAAGGAGTTTTATTTGATTTAGACGGCGTCATTACTGATACGGCCGAATATCATTACCTCGCATGGAAGAAATTAGCCGATGACCTAGGAATCTCGATTGATCGCGAATTCAACGAGAAGCTAAAAGGCGTCAGTCGCGAAGATTCTTTACGCCTGATTCTAGCTCACGGAAATCGCGAAAACGATTTTACCGAAGTTGAATTCAATCATTTAGCAAAGATGAAAAACGACAACTATGTGGAAATGATTCAAGCTGTCTCACCGAAAGATGTTTATCCAGGTATTTTAGAATTGTTGAAGGCCCTAAAGAAAGCTAACATTAAAATAGCTCTAGCATCTGCTAGTAAAAATGGACCGTTTCTTTTGAAGCAAATGGCACTTACAGAATACTTTGACGGCATTGCCGATCCAGCAGCAGTAAAAGCTGGAAAACCAGCGCCAGATATTTTTATATTAGCTGCGCAAGTCGTAGGTCTATCCCCTGAAGAATGTCTCGGAATTGAAGATGCGCAGGCTGGTATCACTGCAATTAAAGCGAGTGATGCTATCCCAGTGGGTGTCGGAAATCCTGAACAACTAGGAGAGGATATCCCCTTAGTAGATTCTACTGACAAATTAACTTTAGAATTTTTAGAAGAACAGTGGCATAGATAGCCACTTAGGAAGGAGAGAAAGATGGTATTTACAGTTAAAGATGTCGCAAAAAAAGCAAAGGTCTCTCCTTCTACTGTTTCTCGTGTAATAAATGATCACCCTAGTATCTCTGATGATACAAAACAGAAAGTGCGAAAGATCATGGATGAGATGGGGTATTTTCCCAATATCACAGCTCGAAATCTTGGAAAACAACGGGCCAATTCTGTGGGGGTGATTTTACCGCCCCTTGACTCACGGGAACGGTTAGGCAACCCCTTCTATTTAGAAATATTGACTGCTGTAAATGAAACAGCCGCAGAATTCCAAGTGACAACAGCAGTCGCCTCTGCTGACAATAGCCAAACGTTATTAGAAAATGTCACGCGAATGCATCGGCAAAAACAGGTGGATGGCTTTATCCTCACCTATTCTGAAAAGAAAGATCCTGTGGCAGAGTATCTGTATAGCAATCAAGTTCCCTTCACATTGATTGGGCGTCCAGCAAAAAGAGAAGCTGACATCGTTTATGTTGATAATGACAATCAGCTATTAGGGAAGCAGGCTACGGAGCACTTAATTGAAAAAGGGCACAAAAATATCTTGTTCGTATCAAACGTGAATCAAGAAGTCATTTTCTTTGAACGTTATTTCGGTTATCAAGAGGCTATGATGCTGCAAGGGTTGCCTACTCATCCACCGTTGACGATGCTTCAGCCAGAAGATTACACAGATTTCCCTGAAGTCATCAAGGAAACGGGTGCGACAGCCTTAGTTGTTATCGATGATATCTTTGCTTTAAGAATGATCCAATTAGCAACACTGCATGGCTATAAAGTACCGGATGATCTATCCGTTATCAGCTTCAACAATTCAATATTTGCAACACTTGTTCACCCTTATCTGACAACGATTGATATCGATATTTCTGATCTTGGTCGTCTAGGAACACAAAAATTGATGGAACAAATTGACCAGAAACAATCTAGCGGCGTCCAACTAGTTGTACCGCATCATCTTATCCAACGAGAAACTGTTCGCACGATTTAAATTATCCTTAAATACGACCTGTCCAACTTGTGACAGGTCGTTATTTTTTATATACTAGCAAAAAATCAGAAGGAAAGTGGTATAGATGATTCTACTTTTAGGTATACTGCTGGTGCTCTTTCTGATCTATTGCCGTTACGTAACCTACCAATTGATCGAAAAGCACTTTCAACTCATAAGAAATGAACAATTGACAATTAAATCCGGAAAAAAAGTTGGCTTAACTATCGCGCAAATCAGCGACAGCCACTTCTCACCGTTTTATTCTCCCAAACGGTTTGATAATATTATCAATAAATTGAATCAGGCACAGCCTGATATTGTATTATTTACCGGTGATTTGATCGAAAACTATCGTTATTGGCAAACTCGCGATTGTACAGCCATTAGTCAACAACTAGCAAAAATTAATGCCCCAAAAGGAAAATTCGCAATTTTGGGAAACCATGATTATCGTTCCGATGGACAATCAGCGGTAGGTCAAATGCTGAAAGATGGCGGATTTGTCCTGTTGAAAAATCAGAGCTTACAAGTAGATCAACTTAGTCTGACAGGAATTGATGATGGGCAAGAAGGACATCCTGACTATCATACGCTTCCTAAAGAGGCAGACTTCTCTGTCTTAATGGTTCATGAACCTGATCAAGTCAGACACTTGCCTCAGCTCGATCGTTTCGATCTAATTTTATCTGGTCACAGTCATGGTGGACAGATTCGTTTTCCAATTAAACCTTATAAAAATTTTGGGTCGAAACTCTACGATCAGGGTATTTATATGCTGACACCTCAAACAGGGCTAGTCGTCAATACTGGATTGGGGACGACAGGACCCCCTTTACGCTTTAGAGTAACACCAGAAATCCTGTATTTCCATCTATAAAAAAGAGTTTGGAAGCTTTTCTACTCAAAAAGTCTTCCAAACTCTTTTTCATGCGCGAATTATTTGTTTAAGATACGGGATCATGATCGGCACCAAGGAAACAAAAACAATCAGCAGCATAATTAATGAAAAATGATCGCTGACAATCGGGATATTTCCTAAAAAGTAGCCGGCTACACTGACAACCGTTCCCCAGACAATCGCACCAAAAATATTGAAACTAGAAAACGTCCCCCAATTCATTTTACTCGAACCAGCAATAAACGGGATGAACGTACGTACAAATGGCATAAATCGTCCTAAGAAAATCGTCCACTTTCCTCGTTCATTAAAAAAGTTTTCAGCCTCTCGCACTTTGTCCTCTTTGATAAAACGAGATATCGGGCTATGATATAACGCCCTAACACCTAATGTATGACCAATCCAGTAATTCATCATATCTCCTAAAATCGCTGCAATCACACAAATCCCAATCACATAGGGTAGATGAAGAACGTTTCCTCCTAAAGCAGTTAATGCCCCTGCCGCAAATAAGAAAGAATCTCCAGGCAAGAATGGAAAAATAACGACACCTGTTTCAATAAAAACAATTGCAAATAAAATGGGGTAAATCCCAAGACCGTATTGATGAACTAAAGACACCATGTGCGCATCAATATGCAAAATAAAATCAACTAAAGCCATACATCCTACTCCTTCTGACATGTTTCCATTCTTATCATACGACTTTTTTAGAAAAAGGAAAGAAGGACCCATTGTTTTATAGAAAAAATAAAATTATACGGAAAATGGTATAATAGTAAAAAAGAGGAAAAGGAGTATTTTATGAGCGTTCTTTCTCACATGAAAAGCATGCAGAAGGAAATGTCTGCAGCCGAAAAAAAAATCTACTGCTTCATTCGTGATAACAGTGAAAAAGCCGCCAGCATGACAGCGAATGAAATCGCGGAAGCTTCGGGAGCCAGCGCGCCTACCGTTGTGCGCTTCTCAAAAAAAATGGGCTTTAATAGCCTAACTGATTTCAAGATTGAACTTTCTGCTGAAACGATGCAGGAACGTAGCAATAATACGTATAGTGATGTGGATCATGATGAATCCTTCCATAGCTTGAAAAATAAATTAGCAAGTAATGCTCGCTACACAATCGATGAGACGACCGCCTTGTTTAACGAAGAGGAATTTCTTGAAGCCTGCACATTACTTGAAGAAAAAGAATTTTGTTATGTCTTGGGAATCGGAGCATCTAATTTAGCAGCAACCGATATTGTTCAGAAATGGAGCCGCTTAGGAAAAAATATTATTAGTGAGCCGGATTATAACACGATCCTACCACAGCTTGTTTTACACCAAAAAGAAGCCGTTATTTGGTTGGTTTCAAATTCTGGCTTAACTTCTGAATTGATCGCATTAGCTGAGACCGCGAAAGATTTAGGCATTCCAATCATTACGTTGACTCAGTTTGGGCAAAACCCGTTGGCAAAACTTTCCGATGTTTGCCTTCAAACTTCTCGACCTACCGAAGCGACTTACCGAAGCGCTGCGACCGACTCGATTTTAGCACAATTTATTACAATCGATTTATTGTTCTATGTCTATATCAGCCGCAACAAGGAAAATGCGGAGAAAATTTATACGACCCGCGCGATTGTCCAAGAATATCGAAAAAAATATTTTTAAAAAGACCCTGAAAGGAGACAACTCCTTTCAGGGCCTTTTGCTTAATACTGTATCCAAATATTGACTGTTACCATCGACTCTTCTGTGATCTTTTCTTTTTTTCTAACCACCGCTTTAAGAGGAAGCAAATAAGTGTCCTGCTTCGTATCGAACCAAATAGCTGTTTGCCACTCTGTCTGCCCAATTTTTGCCGTCACTTTCATCCTTCCCCATCCCTCTTCTAAAGATTTGAATGCCTCTCGGATAGCTGACGAAAGATTTTTAGGAAGCGAGACCATCGTCCAACCAGTCATCTGAGGTGACGAAGAATAATAATAAACACTTGAGGAAAACTCATAATTGATCCCTTTATTATCCATATCTTCTCCTCCTAATCTATTTTAATTAATTGTAGCATAGAGTAATCGTTGGAAACTCTTAAAGTCTTATATTGCAAAAAAGAGCAGATCAAAAGGATCTGCTCAGTATACTCTTTATTTTGTCGTTGCCTTAAATACTTCTTCTGAAGCACTAACAGCACCAGTTTTTTCAAGTACATGCGTTTCTACATCATTCATATTAGTAATTAGTACCATCATAGATGTGCCTTTACCAGCCTCTTTAATTGCTGATAAGTCTACAGAAGCAAGCTGTGTTTCAGGTGTAACATTTTGCCCTTCTTTTACTAGCACTTCAAAAGGTTTCCCGTCAAGTTCTACCGTATTGATTCCCATATGAAGCAGAACTTCTAATCCACTAGCAGTTGTGATGCCAATCGCGTGTTTTGTTGGAAAAATAGTTGAGATTTTTCCAGCTACTGGAGTAAAAATCGCTCCATCTGTTGGCTCAACAAAGTAGCCTTCTCCCATCATTTTATCCGCAAAAACTGGATCCGCCGCTTCTTCTAGCGGATGAACAGAACCATTAGCAACTGAGGTGAAAACAGTTGTTTCATGTGCTGATACTGTTGTATTGTTTGCTGATTCTTTTGAGTCGATGATTGTTTCCTCAGCCAACTTTTGTTCTGCTAATTTATCTTTAGGGATACCAAAGAAGTACGTTGCAACAAACCCGCCAATATATGCAGCTAACAAGCCAAGCACATACCCCCACCAGCGTCCATCAGCAATTAATGGAATCAAGGCAACACCAGAAGGGCCAATAGCGATCGCACCAATGCCGCCTAATGCGCCAAGCACGCCACCACCGATACCACCGCCGATACACGCAGTAATAAATGGACGACCTAATGGCAATGTAACCCCATAGATCAATGGTTCACCGATACCTAAGATACCAACAGGCAGCGCTCCTTTGATCATTTCAGTCAATTCTTTGTCCTTACGAAGTTTCATCCATAATGCGAAAGCGGCACCCACTTGTCCAGCACCAGCCATTGCTAAGATTGGTAACAATAGTGTTTTACCTGTTTCCCCGATCATTTGAATATGAATCGGTGTCAAAATCTGATGCAAGCCAAACATAACCATCGGTAGGAACAATGCTCCTAAAACAAAGCCAGAGAACGCTCCACCTACTGATAATACCCAGTTGATTCCACCGACCATTCCATTAGAAATGAAACCTGCTAGCGGCATAATCAAGAAGATTTCCAGTAAGCCTATTACTAACAAGGAGAGCATTGGAGTGATAATAATATCTACCGCATCCGGAATAATTTGATGTAATTTCTTTTCAACGATTGATAGTAACCAAACGGCGAAGATAACACCGATAATCCCGCCTTGCCCAGCAGCTAAGGCATCACCAGTGAATAAATTTTTAATCGGCGCTTCCGGGTTCATTCCCGTTAACAATACCACCGCACCAATTACTCCACCAAGCGTCGGGTTAGCACCAAATACTTGTGCCGAATTTACTCCTGTAAAAATGACCAAATACGTAAACATTCCATTTTTTAAGATGTTCATTACATCGATGATTTGTTGCCAATTCGCTGCATCAATCGTGCCTGCAGTCACTAAGTTCGTTAGGATCGCTGCGATACCAGCGACTAATCCAGACCCAACGAATGCCGGGATCATCGGAACAAAAATATTTGAGATATCTTTTAAAATAGCTTTAAATGGGGAATTCTTTTGTTTCGCTTTTTGTGCGGCTTTCATTTCAGCAGCCTTAGCATTCACCTTGTCCTTCCCAGAACCGTGAGGTAATTCCTCTCCTAGACCAACTCCAGCGATATCCACCATTTCTTTCGCAACCTTGTTCACTTTACCGGGACCAATGATTACCTGAAGTTGTTCATCATCAACAACGCCAAGGACACCAGGGATACTCTTTAATTTTGCCTGATCGACTTTACTATCATCGCGAACACTCATGCGCACTCGCGTCATACAATGGACTACGCTCTGAACGTTCTCCATCCCACCGGCACCTTCATAGATCTCTTTAGCAATTTGATTTAAGCTTAATTCTTCTTTCGCCATAGTTCTTCCCTCCTAAATTGTCTTTTTAACAAATCCATCGGCTTGGATTAATTTTTCAGCTGCTTCGTCTTTCGTACTGTTCGTCAAAATCATCACGATTGCCAATTTAACATTTTGTTCAGCCTCTTCAAAGTAACGAGCGGCAGTTTCATAATCTGCGTCTGTGGCTTGCATGATAATTCGTTTTGAACGCTCAACAAGTTTTTCATTAGTTGGTTTTACATCCACCATTAAATTGTTATAAACTTTTCCAATTCCAATCATGCTGATAGTAGAGATCATATTCAGAATCAATTTTTGAGCTGTCCCTGACTTCAAACGAGTTGAACCGGTTAGGAACTCTGGTCCGCAATCAACTTCGATTGGCAGTGCCGCATGCTTGCTGATTTCGGCCCCTTTATTACATGAAATCGTTCCAGTTGCTGCACCGATCGAACGAGCATAATCCAATCCACCTATGACGTAAGGAGTACGGCCACTTGCTGCAATACCGATCACCATGTCATTTTCGTTTAATTTTAGATCTTTCAAATCTTGTGCACCTAATTCTGCATCATCCTCAGCGCCTTCCACCGCGACAGTCATCGCTTGTTCGCCACCTGCAATCAAACCAACCACCATTTCAGGTTCAACACCAAACGTTGGTACACATTCCGCAGCATCTAAAACACCTAAGCGGCCGCTTGTACCTGCGCCCATATAAATCAATCGCCCTCCATTTTTAAACGCGGTGATCGTTGCTTCGATAACTTTTTCAATTTGCGGCAATTGTTCTGCCACTGCATCCGGAACCTTATGGTCTTCTTGGTTCATTAGCTTAACTGCTTCTGCTACACTCATTTCATCTAAACCAAAAGTTGTTTCATTACGTCGTTCTGTTGTTAAGTTTTCTAAATTAATCATTCTTTCTCCACACTCTCTAAGCTAAATTTCTGTCCTGCTTTAATATGTTCTATCAAAGCTTGATCCTTTTTCGTTATTCGTCCAACGACATTTACCTTTTCATCTGCCGCTAGCTTTCGTTTTACTATTTGAATTTCCCCCATGTAACGCAAGTAGTTCGCATTATCAATGGTTACGCTCCCGACAGTTCGTTCTTGTGCCGGCAATGGGCGAACGTGAGGAATTTTCTTAAACCGAGCCTCCGCACTACGTACCACATCACGCGCCTCGTCTTGACGATTGATGTGATCTCCTAAGACGTACTCAATTTGCTCATCATATGCTTCGACACTTAGTTTTAAACTTTTTTCTTTAATATAGAAAGAAAATTGCTCCAGTACTTCTTCGGATAACCCACTGTCGCCGATATAAACTTTGTCGGTATCCTTTAATAGATCTAAAGCTGCTGCTAACGGGTGCATCCCACGATGTTCTTCCAGCGTCGGCAGTCCTTTGAATAGCGGGCCTCTAAATTTTTTATCTCCCGGAACAAATCCTTGAATTGTAAAACCCTGTGAACGCAACCAGAGATTTTTTGTATGATACCAATTTTTATCTAGCCCAGTTTCAGGTCGTGGATAATAATTGTGCCACGCTTCTAAATGATCGAAATCCGCTCCTGCTTTTCGTAATTCCTGAATGTCCATTTCCGTAATCGTTGATGCATTTAAAGCAATTGATATCTCTTGAGATAGTTCAGCAATCTGCTGGTTGCTGATATGATAATCCATCCGTAGTCCGGTAACACCAATCTCAATAAGTTCCTTTATTTGATGAAAAGAAAAACCGGCACGAGTCAAAGCATCACCTGAAATATCCACCATTAAATCTAATTGATATTTTTTGGCAATATCACCTAAATCAGTCAAGCGCTTTCGATAATGCGAGGCATCATCTTCAGGAATATGTAACGAAGTAAAAATACCTGAAAAACCTGTTTGTGCCATCTCTGCTATATATTGTTTTGTTTCATTGGTTAGGCTTTCATTTAGAAAAATTGAAAATCCAAACATGGGCTTCCTCCTATCTCATGGCAATCACTAGCATTTAAAGTAAAGAATTTTTCTAAGATACTCTCATTCTTATAAAAGTAAAAATTAAACGGTTCGTTAATGAAAACCATTTCAACTTTACGAGATGATTATAAACGCATCCACGACAAAATGCAACACTATTTCATAATTATTTTATTTTATATGAAATATCATTTCTTGCAAGAGCACATAACCCGCCTTTTTAGGCTTTTTTATGTATACTGTCTATGGAACTTGAAAGGGGAAATCTCACTATGAAAATCGCAATTGCTGGAGCGGGTGCAATGGGGAGTCGCATCGGATTAATGCTCCATCAAGCAAACAATGAGGTAATACTAATCGATCGCTGGCCGGATCATATTCAGGCTATACGTGAAAAAGGATTGATCGGAGAGTTTGAGGATCATGAAGTCGTCGCACATCTACCAATCTACTCACCAGAGGAAATCGTGGAAGATCATGCAAATGTTGACCTAGTTATCGCATTGACTAAATCTATGCAGCTTGAATCAATGTTTCAAGATATCCAACCGATTATTGGTAAGGATACTTTCGTCTTTTGTCTATTGAATGGGCTGGGTCACGAAGAGACACTATCAAAGTTCGTACCAAAAGAAAACATTATTTTTGGTACCACAACTTGGACTGCTGGACTTGCTGGACCGGGACACGCAAAATTAGTTGGCACTGGAAGTATAGAGATGGAGAATTTAGCCTCTGAAGGAAAGTCCTTCACATTGGAAGTGTTAAACGTCTTCCAAAAAGCTGGATTAAATCCTATTTATAGTACCAATGTTCGATATTCCATTTGGAAGAAAGCTTGTATTAATGGGACACTTAATGGTTTGTGTACAATCCTAGATTGCAACATCGCTGACTTCGGCGCATTAACCGGAGCCAAGAATTTAATTGAAACAATTGTTGAAGAATTTGCTTCAGTTGCCAAAATGGAAGGAATCGAATTGGATCAGCCGCAGGTTATTCGCGCTATTGAAGCAACTTATGATGTTAAAACTCAGGGATTGCATTTTCCATCAATGTATCAGGATTTGATCCGCAATCATCGAAAAACAGAAATTGACTATATCAATGGAGCTGTTTGGCAAAAAGGGAGAAAACATCAAATTGAAACACCTTACTGTGCCTTTTTAACCCAACTCATTCATGCAAAGGAAGAGTTATTGAATGCAAAATAAAAAAAGCGCCTAGGCGCTTTTTTTATTTACGGATGAATAATTACTTTCTTCCAATAAAGAATGAAACTACTGCAACAACAATAACTGCACCAATAATAGAAGGAACTAGTGCCATACCTGCTAAGCTAGGCCCCCATGAGCCAAGTAACGCTTGACCAATTGCAGAACCGACTAAACCAGCAACAATGTTTGCAATCCAGCCCATTGAACCGCCTTTTTTTGTAATTGCACCTGCAATCACACCGATTAATGCACCAATGATTAAAGTCCATAACCAACCCATTCTTCTCTCCCTCTTTCTATATAAAATAATTACATTATTATGTTACAAATAAGCTTCAAATTTTCCCATTAATCTGCTCAAAGATTGTCGGAAATTTTCTTTTTTAAAGCTAAAAACATTGAAATGAAGAGCTTTTTTGCCTATGATAGTCCAACTCCAAAAATTTCTCATAAAAAGAAAATCCTGAAGTAAAAAAACATCTTTTTACTAGTAAAAAAGAATTTTTATCTCACATGGTTAACAATTTTTGTTTTTTCTCTTTTTAATCATATAGTAAGAATTTTTTTATTAAAATAACAGAACACTAGCTGATTATAGTGATTTAGTGAAAAAGGAATGAAAAATTTTTCACTAAAATTGAATTGTCAGAACATTCTGCTATTATTGACAAATAATTATCAGAATATTTCAAATCTACAAATTATTCTCTCAATTTAGAAACGAGGCAGCTTTATGGAAAATAAATTACAAAAACAAATGACTTCACGCCACATTATGATGCTCGCGCTTGGCGGTGCAATCGGTGCGGGATTGTTCAAAGGAAGCGGTGAAGCAATCGGCATCGCCGGTCCTTCTGTCATCTTGGCCTTCTTACTTGGAGGCTTAGTACTCTTCATTGTAATGAATGGTTTAGGTCGCTTAGTTTTAAACAGCGACAATGTTCAAGGCTTATCTGGTATTATTAAACCCTTTCTTGGTGATCGTACAGCAGATTTTATTGACTGGTTATACTGGTCATTATGGATGGTTAATATTATTGCTGAGGCGGTAGCCGCCGCTAGTTTCATGCAATTATGGTTTCCCAACGTCCCTTCATGGATTTTCGTGTTGATCCTAGCGATACTTACGACAATGATTAATTTGTATTCCGTACGATTGTTTGCCGAGACTGAATACTGGCTAGCATTTATCAAAATAGCGGTCATTATCATTTTGATCGTCTTTAGCGCCTATCTAGTCGCGCATGAGGTCTTTAATATTGGCTTCGTTGATACGATTTCTCGTATGAATAGTCATGGAGGATTCACTCCTCATGGTCTTCATGGTTTAGTAAGTTCTCTTTTAGTTGTTATATATTCCTATGGCGGTTCTGAGTTGATCGCCATTACAGTGAGTGAAACGGAAGATCCAAAAACGGCGATTCCTAAAGCAATCAAAGGAGTTATGGGACGCATCATTTCATTTTATATCGTACCAATGACCTTACTGCTGATTATTTATCGTTGGGACACTTTATCAGCAACAACGGTTAGTCCGTTTGTCATGGTATTTCAAAAAATGCATATCCCTTTTGCAACTGATATCGTGAATTTTGTTATTGTGCTGGCATTGTTTTCTTCAATTAACTCTGGTGTGTATGCTTCATCCAGAACGTTATACTTCCGTGTTAAAGACAATGACGGTTTTACGTCTAAACTAGCAGCACTGAACAAACACCAAGTGCCACAAAGAGCCGTTTTATTTTGCACAGGCACACTTTATCTAGGCGTTATCCTTTCATATTTCTTAGGGAACAAGCTGTTTAATTATTTAGTGGGCTCGTTGTCCTATTCTGTTCTATTGACTTGGTTGTTGATTAGTGTAGCCGCCTTTGTATTAGCCTTAAAAAAAGGAACATGGTCAGAACGCTTCTTCAGCGGATTAGTCATTTTAGTTTTAGGATTGATCTTCATCGGAATCCTTATGAACAACCCAATCGTTGTAACACTTTTCACGGCCTGCATCTATTTAGTTATTCTATTCAGCTACCGTAAGAAACAAACCGATCCTATTTCAGAACAAATTTAAACGAGCAACGCATCAATCTACGGATGATTGATGCGTTTTTTCATGGAAAGCAAGCTTTACATTTGTGAGATTATCTTTTATACTATAAATGAGATGTAAAGCTTACTTTCCTTTTGGAGGTTACCAATGAAAAATCGACTAGAAGAAATTCGTAAAGAAAGAGGCATTAAACAGGAAGATTTAGCGACTGCTTTAGAAGTTTCACGACAAACAATCGGCTCTTTGGAAAACGACCGTTATAATCCATCCATTGTATTGGCATTTAAGATCGCCAAGTTTTTTGATATGACAATTGAGGATATTTTTATTTATGAGGAGGAGTAAAATGAAGAACAAAAAGGATCTACTTATTGCACTATTCGGAGTACTGTTGATTTTAGCAGGTTTTTATTTGATCAAAGCCATTGATAATCCTCAAAATGTCATGAGGTCATTGCCATACCTTTGCATCGGCATAGGCTGCGGATTATTTGGAAATGGCGTTGGCGAATTTATCAGTAAAAAATCAATGGAAAACGACCCACAACTGGCAAAGCAAATTGAAATTGATACTAAAGATGAACGGAATGTTATGATTGGTAATATGGCGAAAGCAAAAGGCTATGATATGATGCTTTATGTTTACTCTGCCCTGTTGCTCACATTTGCGCTAATGGGGATATCTTTCAATGTTCTCATCCCACTAGTTGTTGCCTATTTATTTGTCATTGGTTATTCTATTTATCATCGAGGGAAGATTGAGAAAGTACACTAAAAATAAAAAAGGCGATCCCAATAAACCAAACTTTATGAAGTTTGATCATTGTGGATCGCTTTTTTAATATTATTTTTCTTCGCTACCCATAAACTTAGCAACAAAAGCTGCAATGACTGCACCTAGAGTTGGTGCTAAAAGGTAAACCCAGTAATGTGATAGAGCACTACCGCCAGCAAAAAGTGCGGGCCCTAAACTACGTGCAGCATTCAATGAACCACCTGTCAAATTCAATGCAACGATAATCAAGAAAGCTAATGTAATCCCAATAGCTAACGGAGCCATTTGAGCGTTACCGTATTTCGCACTCGTTACCATCAAGATAACAAACACGAATAAGAAGGTGATCAATGTTTCTACACCAAAGGCTTGAGCTGCACTAATATTTGGAAAATCCGTTTGACCAAAACCGTCGCTAGGTAATTTTAGCGCATGAACATAACTATATAAAATTGCTGAAGCTACAATTGAACCTAACGCTTGGGCGATGATATAAAAAATACCATCCTTCACAGCTAAACGCTTGTTAATCATCATAGCGATAGATACGCCAGGATTGAAGTTCCCTCCAGAAATACCACCTACTGCATACGCCATGATTGTAATCGCCAATCCAAATGCTAACCCAATGGTTAATGCGCCGCCTTTAGCAATAACGACTGTACCAGTTCCAAGAAAAACAAGCATAAAGGTACCTATGAATTCTGCTAAATATTTTTTCATTTTCATTCCACATCCTTTACAAAATAGTTGAGAGTTTAGTTTATTTAACTCTTTATTTTTTGTAAAGCAATAAGTAATCCGTCTTATTTTCTTCTCTTTTTCACTAAATCCCAAAAATATTTTTTATAATAAAGAACGTTATTTCACTGATAGTTCTTGTACTTACATTTCATTACATAAATTGTTGAAAAGAAAAACCCCTCAAAATTTGAGGAGTTTCTAAACTATACCAATACTACTTCTACATCGATGTTACCACGAGTGGCTTTTGAGTATGGGCAGAATTCATGAGCTTCTTCTACAATTTTTTGCGCTTCTTCTTTTTCAACACCTGGCAATGAAGTTTCTAAGATCACTCCGATTTGATAACCGCCATCATCAAGCTGATATAAAGAAACTCTTGCTTTTACTTCCGCATCAGATTCAATATTATGCTCTTTTAACATATGATGAACTGCGCCATTGAAACATGAAGCGTAACCCGCTGCAAACAATTGTTCTGGGTTCGTTCCTTCTGCATGAATTGAAGGTGGTTCGATCTTCATTTTCATGCTTCCGTTCGGCGCTTGTACATCACCCGTACGTCCGCCATGGTTGATCATCGCTGTTTCATACATTTTCTTCAAATTCAATCAGTCCTTTTCTACTTCTTGATTAATAGTCTACGCGTTATTCATTATCTATACAAAGATATTGCTCATTAAATAAAATCTTTTGACTTCTTATATCGAATTTCATCCACTTTCAAGCAGTTTGTGCAAACGATTACAAATTCATGTTTTTTTGCTATAATCTAGTATGAAGGGGGGATTGTCTTTGAAAAAAATTTTTGTAGCATTTTTAGTTACAGCTTTCTTGCTAGTTGGATGTTCTCGTGATTCATCGCAACAAACGAACGAATCCTCAAGTAGTGATCCAGTTTCTGAAGAAAGTTCAACATCGATTAGCCAAGAATCATCCAGTATTGATCAGACGTCTGAATCATCTGCATCCAAACATTCAACAAATCATTCAACAGTCTCTGAGTCCACTTCCTCAACGGCACAGCAAACAGTTGACACTGTATCCAGCAGTGAATTTGGCGGTTACGCAACCTTTTACTTCACTGGTATGAATGTTCCGGATTCGATCAATATAAATACTAATACAAATCAGGTCACTTTTAACGTGGATACGCCTAGTGAAGCAGTTTACAATTTGACAATGCAAAATAATCCTGTTAAATCGATTCGTGTTTTTTCAGCAAATACAAATGATATTAGAACCGTTAAAGTAAGTACTACCTTGACTGTTGGGCAACAGCAGTCTGGTGCCATCAATTCAAATAATCAATCTGGAGTTTTGTATCTGTTTCATAATAAACAAGGCGGGCTATCTTTAGCCACTCCGAATTATGCGGGAAATGTAACTGAAGAACAAAGTGATGTTATGATCGAGGTTTTACAATAAAGTAAATAATAGAATTCATCCGGGCCCAACTTATCGGCTCGGATTTTTTGACTTCTAAACAAAAAAACAGGGATCTGAATTCAGATCCCTGTCGTAATAATCAATAGTGATTATTTTAATGTTACAGATGCGCCAACTTCTTCTAAAGCAGCTTTAAGTGCTTCAGCGTCTTCTTTAGATACATCTTCTTTAACTGGTGCAGGAGCGCCATCAACTACAGCTTTAGCTTCTTTCAAGCCAAGACCAGTTGCTTCACGAACTGCTTTGATAACTTTAACTTTTTGGTCACCTACAGCTGTTAATTCAACTGTAAATTCAGTTTGTTCTTCAGCAGCGCCAGCAGCAGCTCCGCCAGCAACAGCAGCTACAGGAGCAGCAGCAGTTACGCCAAATTCGTCTTCGATAGCTTTAACTAAGTCGTTTAATTCTAAGATTGTCGCGCCTTTAAGTTCTTCGACAATGTTTTCAATGTTCAATGCCATTTTAAATTTCCTCCGTTTAGGTAAGTTTTTTTGTTTTATATTTTATGCAGCGATTAAGCTACTTCTTCTTCTTTTTCTGCGACTGCTTTCACAGCGTAAGCCACGTTGCGGACTGGCGCTTGAAGGACAGATAATAGCATAGAAAGAAGTCCATCGCGGTTCGGTAGTTTTGCAAGAGCAGTAATTTCTTCGATAGAAGCTACTTTTCCTTCAATAATCCCGCCTTTGATTTCTAGTTTGTCAGCTGTTTTAGCGAATTCATCGATAATTTTAGCTGGGGCAACTACATCCTCATTACTAAATGCAACAGCAGTAGGTCCTGAGAATACTTCTTCTAATCCGTTCAAACCAGCTTTTTCAGCTGCACGAACCAAGATAGAATTTTTGATAACTTTCATTTCAACGTTAGCGTCGCGTAATTGTTTACGTAATTCAGTCACTTGTTCTACTGTTAAACCACGGTAATCAACGATAACGGCTGAAGCTGCTGCGCTGAATTTTTCAGTGACTTCATCAACGATAGCGGCTTTTTTAGCGATTGCTACTTCACTCATTATATATTTCACCTCCTGATTTTGATGGAAGAGCATTTTTTGCTGAAAGCAAAAAAATACCCTATGCCACCGTAGACATAGAGGGACTATTGAATGTTCTCAATAAACGTCCTCGGTAGGAAATTAAGACTTGCGTCACCTACTGTCTTCGGTACAGTTAATATTTAACCTTGACTAACTTACCATAGATAAGCTAGTCAGGTCAAGCTTTTTCTAAAATTAATTAGATAGCAGTTTGTTCAACATGGATACCAGGTCCAAATGTTGTAGTCATTGAAATGTTTTTGATGTATTGACCTTTAGCAGTCGCAGGTTTTGCTTTCACTAAAGTTTCGTTGATTGTGTTAAAGTTTTCAATCAATTTCGCATCGTCGAATGATACTTTACCGATTGGCACATGAACGTTACCAGCTTTATCAACACGGTAAGTTACTTTACCAGCTTTAACTTCTTCAACAGCTTTTGTAACATCCATTGTTACAGTACCAGTTTTAGGGTTAGGCATTAAACCTTTTGGTCCAAGCACACGACCTAATTTACCAACTGTAGCCATCATGTCAGGTGTCGCTACAACAACGTCAAAGTCGAACCATCCACCTTGGATTTTTGCAACCATGTCGTCATCACCAACGAAATCAGCGCCGGCAGCTTCTGCTTCTTTTGCTTTTTCGCCTTTAGCGAATACTAAAACAGTTTGAGTTTTACCAGTTCCGTTTGGAAGCACAACTGCTCCACGGATTTGTTGGTCCGCTTTTTTAGGGTCTACGTTCAATTTGTAAGCAACTTCAACCGTTGCGTCAAATTTCGCGAAGTTAATTTCTTTTGCTAGTGCTACTGCTTCCGCAACTGGGTAAGCTTTAGTAGTATCAACTTTTTTTAATGCATCTTGCATTTTTTTGCTCTTTTTAGCCATTTTGTTTCCTCCTTGATGTGGTTATAACGGTAGAACCTCCCACGTGTTCCGTATCTTTAGATAGGGAGCCAACTGAGAAGCTACTTTCTTGGGTTCATCGAAAATTATTCGACAGTGATACCCATGCTTCGTGCAGTTCCTTCAACCATGCGCATTGCTGACTCAACGTTAGCTGCGTTTAGGTCTTGCATTTTCAATTCAGCGATTTCTTTTACTTGATCGCTAGTAACTTTTGCAACTTTGTTTTTGTTTGGTTCGCCAGAACCTTTTTCAATTTTCGCTGCTTTTTTCAACAATACTGCAGCTGGCGGTGTTTTTGTGATAAATGTAAATGAACGGTCTTCATATACAGAGATCACAACTGGAATGATCAAACCTGCTTGATCAGCTGTACGAGCATTGAATTCTTTTGTGAATCCCATGATGTTGATACCCGCTTGACCTAGTGCAGGACCTACTGGGGGAGCTGGTGTTGCTTTCCCTGCAGGAATTTGCAGTTTAACTAATTTTTCTACTTTCTTTGCCACGAGACATACCTCCTTGAGTCCGTGATGTGGTTAATTGGAGATCAAAATTTCTCCTCCCACTTAAAACAGTGTGCACAAGACACACTTTGGTATCATAGCAGATTATTTATTTGAATGCAAGACTGATTTCTTACTGTTGCAATTTTTTGACAATAATAAAACGCTTCACAATCTCTTTAACTACTATGAGAATAACAAAATAAATTATTAATCTTACTATTTTCAGAAAGCGTATATGTTACACTATGGTCGACTTGATGAGGATTTTCATCGGATAAACTAGGGAGGTTTAAAATAATGGAAGTATTAAAATATCGAAGTGTTTTTGACATTATTGGTCCGGTAATGGTTGGACCAAGTAGTTCTCATACTGCTGGCGCTGCGCGAATCGGAAAAGTTTGCCGAATGATTTTTGGTGAACGCCCAGATTCAGTTGAATTCGACTTATTTGAATCATTTGCTAAAACATATCGCGGACATGGAACAGATATCGCCTTAGTCGGCGGCATTTTAGGAATGGAACCAGACGATCCTCGTTTATCCGATTCATTGAAAATCGCTCATGAACAAGGAATGGAAGTTCTCTTTGTCCCCAAAAAAGAAATCGCTGATCATCCAAATACTGTCACCTTACGTATGATTAAGGGGGATCTTGAAATGTCTGTAACAGGTGTTTCGATCGGCGGCGGAAATATCCAGATCACCGAAATGAATGGCTACAGCATTTCACTTGGCATGGGAAATCCAACGTATATCATTATCAATAAGGATGTTCCTGGTTTGCTCTCACGTGTCTCTACAATTTTCATGAAGCATGGCTTGAATATTGGTAAAGTAACGATGACTCGCAAAACCAGAGGCGAAAACGGGATCGTACTATTAGAAATCGACGACACCCCTGATGATCCAGAAGGCTTAAGACAAGAAATCAAACGTGAAGACGATGTCTTAAGCGTGACCTATTTTAAATAGCTTTTATTAGATGTGAATACTCATTTTTACTATTGATTATATGGATAGGTATTATTAAGGAGGAATTGTCATGTTTTACTCGATCCAAGAGCTTGTGGAACAAGCAAAGGATTATTCAAGCGTCGGTGAATTGATGATCGCGACTGAAATGGAATTAACTGATCGTACACGTGAAGAAATCATTGCGTTGATGGAACGCAATTTAGAAGTAATGGAAAGTTCTATTGAAGAAGGCATCCAAGGGGTGACCTCTGTAACAAAAATCACTGGTGGCGATGCCAAACGTATGAATGAGTACATTGAGAGCGGCAAATTTATGAGCGGTGAAACTATCTTGAAGGCTGTCCGGAATGGGATTGCCGTCAACGAAGTCAACGCGAAAATGGGGCTCGTATGCGCCACCCCTACTGCAGGCAGCGCCGGTGTCTTGCCTGGTGTTCTGATGGCGGCACGTGAAAAATTAAATTTATCCCATGAGGAACAAATTGATTTTCTGTTCACAGCAGGTGCTTTTGGATTAGTCATGGCGAACAATGCCTCTATTTCCGGTGCTGAAGGCGGTTGTCAAGCAGAAGTCGGTTCTGCCAGCGCAATGTCAGCCGCTGCTTTAGTTACTGCAAATGGCGGAACCCCGGAAATGGCGGCAAACGCATTAGCAATTACTTTGAAAAATGTCATGGGGCTCATCTGTGATCCTGTGGCGGGCTTAGTGGAAGTGCCTTGTGTGAAGCGAAACGCGATGGGGGCTTCTCAAGCATTTATTTCAGCCGATATGGCATTAGCAGGAATTCGCAGTGTCATTCCACCGGATGAAGTTGTTGAGGCGATGTACAAAGTTGGGCGAGCAATGCCTCAAATCTTCAAGGAAACTGCCGAAGGCGGCGTAGCGACAACGCCAACAGGCTTGCGTTTACAACGCCAAGTCTTTGGTGAACCTGAAAAAGCGACTGTTTAAATCCAGCAAAAAGCAGCTGACATGAAAATCAGCTGCTTTTTCTTATTTCATCAGACCTTCATGGATTTTTTCCAAATTCCATTTCATCATGCCATAGTAGCTATCTCCTGTTTCTCCCTTTTTCGCTAGGGAATCAGTAAATAGATCACTATAAATCGGCAGATCAACTTCTTTGGCTAAACGTTCCATACTACGCTTATCAACACTTGTCTCCACAAATAATGAGGGAACTTTTGACGCTCTCACCTTCTCAACGATTTGTTTCATTTGTTCAGGTGTTCCTTGACTTTCTGTGTTGATCTCCCAAATATATGCAGCAGTCAGCCCATAGGCTTTAGAAAAGTATTTAAAGGCTCCTTCACTGGTAACCAACAGATTTTTCTCTGCTGGAATATCCGCAAATGCTTCTTTTGCCCGGCTATCTAACTCTTCCAGCTTTTTAATATAGTTATCAGCATTTTTCTTATAGGCTTCTTGATGCTCTGGATCTTTTTCACTTAAAACCGTTTCAATCTGCTTCACGTATAAAATACCATTCGAAATATCCAGCCATGCATGGGGATCTTCCTGTTTGCTGTTTCCAGTTAAATGAATGGGTTCAACCTCTTTACTCACTGCAAAATAATCTTCATTCTCTTTTTTCTTAGCTGTCTCCATCAGCTTGTCAAACCAGCCATTTCCGGTTTCTAGGTTTAGACCATTAAAAAAAACAACATCTGCTTCACTAGCTTTTTTGATGTCTTCAGGCAGTGGTTCATACTCATGAGGGTCTGTCCCTACTGGAACAATGCTGTGCACCTTCACTTCATCTCCGGCAACTTCTTTCACCATATCCGCAATAATCGAATTTGTGGCAACAACCTCTAACTTTTTTGATTCATCTTTGGCCGTTGTATTACTTCCTTTTGTTCCACAGCCTGCAAGCATTAATAAACCTATGATTCCCGCGAAAACTACTTTTTTATATTTCATTCACTTTCTTCCTTTCATAATTTGTAATCGTCCGAAATTTAAATTTGACTCTACTTTCCGCTTGGAAATGCCGTACGTGCATCCTTTCGCAATTGTTGAATCAATCCTTTAGAAGGTGAAAACAGGAAGGACGCAATAAAGAATACCGCCGCTGTTAATACAATCGTTGCACCAGAGGGAAGGTTGTAACTATAGCTGAAATACAAACCGATGATCGCGCTCATGACGCCAAAAAGGGTTGATAGTCCAACCATCACGGATAGTTTGTTGGTCAACTGATAGGCCGTCGCTGCTGGTGTAATCAGCATAGCGATAACTAAAATTGTCCCCACCGTTTGCAATGAAGTCACGGCTACTAATGTCAGCAGGAACATCAAACCATAATTAATCAGACTGATATTCCAGCCGTAGGATTGTGCCATCGTTGGCGCAAAGGAGGTCAATTTTAATTGTTTATAAAATAGCAAGACCGCTAACAGAACCACCGCCATGACGACAGCCGTCAAGTGCATATCCGAATCACGAACTGCCAGAACATTCCCAAAGAGAATGTGGTACAAATCGGTGGCGCTTCGAGCAAAAGAAATCAAAATGATTCCAAGAGCAAAGAATGAACTGAAGACAATTCCAATTGCCGTATCATTTTTCAATCGGCTGTGTTTACCGACAAAACCGATTAACGCGGCTGAAAATAGTCCAAAAAATGTCGCGCCGATAATATAGCTGCTCCCCAACATGTATGAAATCGCTACTCCTGGCAGCACCGCATGAGAGATCGCATCCCCCATTAATGACATTCCACGTAAAATGATGAACGAACCGATCACTCCCGCGGATATTCCTACCATAATCGAAGTGATCAATGCATTCTGTAAAAACTGATACTCAATTAATCCTTGAAAAAAATCATGTAGCAAAGTCAGCGCCTCCAATCTTTAACATCTGCGTAATTTCATTTCCATACGTCTTTTCCATATTTTTTGTTGTATACGTTTGATCAACAGGACCAGCGGCTATCAACCCTTTATTCAACAAAATAACTTCGTCGAAATAATCCGTGACCTTGTGCAAATCATGATGAACAATGACAATTGATTTTCCTTCATCACGCAGTTTCTTCAATAACTCGATAATAATTTTTTCACTTGTCGCATCGATACCGGCAAAAGGTTCGTCCAGTAAAATCCATTCTGCTTGCTGTGCCAATGCCCGCGCGATGAATACACGTTGAAGTTGACCGCCTGACAGCTCGCTGATTTGGCGGTCAGCGAACTTAGTTAAGCCGACTTTTTCAAGACATTCCAATGCAAATGCTTTCTCTTTTTTCCCAGGTCGCTGAAACATTTTTAAACGAGGATATGTACCAAACAGTACTACCCCAAACACATCTATCGGAAAACTCAAATCAATATCTTGCCGCTGCTCGACATAAGCAATTTTTTGTCTCTGTTTACTTAACGGCTCTTCACCATAAAATATCCTTCCTGATTGTGTTTTTATAAGCTGCAGTATCCCTTTCATCAAGGTGGATTTTCCCGCACCGTTAGGACCAACGATGCCCGTTAGTTTTCCAGCAGACAACTGAAGGCTTACCTGCTGCAAGGCGATTTTCCCACGGTAAGCAACGGATAAATCTTCTACGCGAATCGTTTTCATAGATACCCTCTCTTTTCCAATTTTAGGCTAACCTAAACTTTTAGTTAATCATAAACTAAAAAGAAAGCGTAAGCAAGAAAAACGCAAAAAAAAGCTTTACCAAGAAATTCTTTTTCTCGGTAAAGCCTATATATACTAGTTATTTTGCATCATTTAGACGCGTATTTTTTACTTCATCAATCGTTTTTGTTCCTGCAAGCTGCATCGTGATTGATAATTCTTTGTTTAAATGTTCGAACACAGAGGTTACTCCTTCAGCACCTCCAAGATTTAACCCATAAATTACTGGGCGACCAATGGCAACTAAATCAGCACCACTAGCAAGGGCCTTGAAGACATGCTCACCGCGACGTACACCACTATCGAAAACGATTGGCACTCGTTTGTTTACAACGCCTGCAATTAATGGCAATACATCGAAGGATGCTGGTCCACCATCTAATTGACGGCCGCCGTGATTTGAAATCCAAATACCGTCCGCACCAACTGCAATTGCTACTTCAGCATCTTCTGGGGATTGAATGCCTTTGACGAAAACAGGTAAGTTCGTCAAGTCTTTGATTTTCTTAATATCTTCAGGAACTAATCCTTGTTTTGCTGCCGCATAAATTTCTGCGATTCCTTTGCCTTCACCGTCACCGCTGGCACTTTTTGCGCTATATGCTGCTAGGTTAGGCATTGGTAGAGGAAATTGGAAATTATTAATAATATCTTCTTCACGGTATCCACCAAGTGTAGAATCCGCCGTTAATATAATTGCTTTCGCTCCTGCTTGAACAGCTTTTTCTAAAATGAATTCGTTAAAGCCGTCATCTTTACTCATATATAATTGGAAAAATTGTGGCGCATCTGGTGCAGCTGCAGCCGCATCTTCAATTGTTGTATTGGCATAAGTGCTGATTGAAAAGATTGAACCAGCTGCCGCAACACCTTTAGCGGTATCTGCTTCCCCTTTTTCATGAGCCAAACCTTGTGCAGCAGATGGCGCTTGGATAATTGGTGTTGCCAAATCAATATCCCAAAGTTTCGTATGAAGATCCGCATGATCAATTCCACGTAATACTCTTGGCATGATCGTTTTATTATTAAATGAAGAAGTGTTTTCTTTCATTGTCCATTCGTCTTCAGAACCACCGCGAATATAGCCGAAAGCACCTTTTTCCATGCGTTCTTTTACGCGACCTTCTAATGAGGCAATATTTATAATGTCAATTGGATGTTCTTCGTTACTTGCTTGATAAGTCATGATAACTCCTTCTTTCTTTTGAATACATGAGTTATCATAATACTCTTACAAAAAGTAAGCAAGCAACTTGTCTTCCTATTTCCATAAAAATTCTGAAACAACTTTATCAACGCCAGCATTCTCATGCAATTGACTATGTTGAGCATTTGGTCCAGTAAAAATCTGATAGCTAACTGGATTACCATGAGCTTTCAGTAAAGAATAGGTTGCTAATGCGCTAGTTAATGGTACCGTCCCATCTGAAGTCTCATTCTCGCTCAATTTTCCGGCCAACAATAATATTGGCAATGAACTTGGCACATGACTGATTCCGTTACTGTAATCCACATACCGACTAGCTTGCGGAGAAGGACCATTGTTCAGTAAATCATCGATGGACTGATTCTCTGCCGTATCGTTAAAATCATTGAAGGGCGCTCCAATAGAAACAAACTTATCAATCTTCGCTGCATCCGTCGGTTGTCCATACGTCGTTAAATAGCGCAAAGAACTTACGCCCCCCATCGAGTGCCCCACTAAATTGACCTGATCGATTCCTTGCTGCTTCAAGTATCTTAAAACACTATAGATCCATTCAGTTTGATTCCATTCATTGTCCTTGTTAGCGGCAAACAACACTTGGATACTCGGGTTATTTTTTTTATGGCTTAATTGTCCATCAACGTTTAAGGAACCGTCTGACTGGACAGTAATCAGCATTTCTCTTTTCGTTTCTCCTTCATTAGATAAACGCTGAATCATTCCGCCAAAGGAATTGATCGTCCCGCCATACCCGTGAATAAAGACAGTCGGTACTGTGCTTTTAACAACGTCCTTCTCATGAACGGTCGCTGTAGCTTGCGATTTCCCCGTCTTTTCTGTTTGCTTTGTTTCACCAGAACCGCAACCGACAAGCACCAAAATTGTCGCCGCAGCAACTAAACTGAGTAATATTTTTTTCAACCTTATAGCTCCATTTCCGTTTCTAGATTAAAGTAATGGCCATCACTTTTCGTTTCTTATCTTCTACTATAGGCACATCTTGTCGTTATCTCAATAAAAAGAGTCAAAAGTTTAAGAACCTTGTCCGTGAGTTTAATTATTGTCAAAAAAAGCCGAGACCTCTTGTCTCAGCTTAATTTGCTAGTTAAATTTTATCGATTTGGTCGAAGTCTAACTCGGTACTCGTTTCACGACCGAACATATCAATGTTAGCTTTGATTTTATCGCGCTCTTCATCAATCTCAGTAATAACACCTTCCAGTCCAGCAAAGGCTCCTTCGATGATTTTTACTGTTTCGCCTACTTCTACTTCAAGATCGTGCTGGCGAGTACTCATACCTAACGAGCGTAGGATATGATTGATTTCCTCAGGCATCAATGGCGCTGGCTTACTTCCGGCACCGTGTGAACCGACGAAGCCAGTTACACCTGGTGTATTACGAACCACATACCAAGAATCATCCGTCATGACCATTTCTACTAACACGTATCCAGGGAAAGTCTTATGGACGATTTCTTTTTCTTTACCGCCTTTAACTTCTGTTTCTGTTTCTTCTGGGACAACTACACGGAAAATATAGTCTTCCATCCGCATACTTTGTGCACGTGATTCTAAGTTTGCTTTTACTTTGTTCTCATAGCCGGAATAAGTATGCAGCACATACCATTGTTTTTCAAAAGATTCCATTTTCGCCATCGGCTCCTCGTTCTAAAATAAAAAAACCTCAGTAGTACCAAGGTTTTTTCTCTCAAACAGTATAACATGCTTTTTTTGAATTGGCTACTAGCGAATGATCAAATTGATCAATGCTTGAATCGCTGTATCCATGATGAAAAACATCAAAGCAAAAATGATTGCTGTTTCGATTACAACAAGCGAATCATGACGTAATTGTTTTTTTGAAGGCCATGAAACAAGTTTCATTTCCTCTCTAACACTGCGTAAAAAGTTCAATTGATTATCCTCCTAGTCAATTAATTATTTGGTTTCTTTATGTATCGTATACTGATTACAATGTTTACAAAACTTATTGATCTCTAAACGCTCCCCGCGTTTGCCTTCACTCACTGATTTTGTGTAGTTCCTTGAACCACAAACCGTGCAGGCCAGAGCCGCTTTCTTTGTTGCCATAGCGATCTACTCCTAATTCTTATTATTGGACTGCCATCCTAATTCTTATTAATAGATTCATTTTTCTGTAGAAATGAGTCTGATTTTCATGCCTTATTTTTTAAATATTTACTATTACAGATGGAAACTCGCAAAGTCACAGATTAACATTATCATCTATCTTTTTTTCTGTCAATCTTTCATTAAGAGCCGTGCCCCTTCAATTTGAATTGTTTCTAAAATGAATTTCTTTCTCTAGTAGAATATGATAATATGATGAAAGAATGAATAGCTTTATTGGAGGGTTATTGGATGTTATTAAAAAGTCTCGTTTATCCGAAAGATAATTTGACGACGATCAATGAATCAACGACATTGCAAGAGGCGCTGGATATCTTAGAAAGCACCGGTTTCCGTTGTGTACCGATTCTAGATGAGAGCAATCAAATTTTCCGAGGCAATATCTACAAGATGCACATTTACCGGCACAAAGCAAATGGCGGCGACATGGATTTACCAGTCACTCATTTGCTGAAAAACGCAACAAAATTTATCTCCTTAGATACTTCCTTTTTTAAAATCTTTTTTACGATTAAAGAATTGCCATATATTACTGTTTTAGATGAGGATCACCATTTTTATGGTATCTTGACCCACAGTACATTATTGAACATGCTTTCCCAATCCTGGAATATTCAAACTGGCAGCTATGTCATCACTGTTGTTTCTACAGGAAAACGCGGTGATTTAGCAGCGATGTCTAAGATTATCTCTAAGTTTACGACCATCGCCAGCTGTATTACGCTTGATGTTGGTCAAGAATTTAAAGGACGTCGGACCTTGTTCACCTTGCCCGCTGGGGTCGACGAAAATAAACTAAATCATATCATTGATCATCTGGAACGAAAACACTTTGAGATTCAAGAAGTAGAATCTTTAACGATGCAAGACTAGATTAATTAAAAATGGTGACCCTAGTTTTAGGATCACCATTTTTTATATTTGCTTTGCAAAATGCAAACGGTTATTCAAATAATACATAATCGGTGCTGAAACAGTCATAATGATTGCTTCACTTAAGGCAGTCCAGCCGTAAGTTGGCCAAAAAGGCCATTGAGCGGTCAAATTCAGCATCAATGCAATGAGAAACATACTTGCACTAAAGAACAGAACGTTTAATGCTAAGCGGATCTTCGTATTCTTTACGACATTCTGTAAAATTGCCGTTAAAGATAAAGCCAATAACGTTTGCCCTCCTCCGAAGACCACATCGAGCCAGCCCATACCAAAAATCGCATTATAGACGACGACTCCGCCAAAGATTCCCCATAGATATTTTCGATTAAATACGACCAAGTGATTCAAGCTTTCTGAGATACGAAACTGAATCGCGCCAGATGCTACCGGCGAAACTAAAACCGTCAGAGCCAAATAAAGCGCCATAATGATGCCATTCGTCACCACGACATTGACTCGCTTTCTTTCTACCATATTCATAATTTTCCTTCTTTCTCCGAGTTTTTTTAAAGCGGGATGGTTGATGAACCGCTGTAAACCTTATACAGCATACGTTGTTTCAGAATGTAAGTCAACTCTCGATTTTTATCGAAGGGCTTTACATTGAATTTTTCAAGCTTCCGATGATACACTCTTCATAGAAATGGCGTTTAAGTAGGAGGGGATTCATCATGATCGGTATAGACAGTGAATTAGAACAGCTGTATTTGCAGGCAGAAAAAGAAGGGCAAGCAATTATTAAGGAACGCTGGACTCCTGGAAATTACGGTTGCTGCAGCACTCGTGCCCCATTAGTAGAAAAATATAAAATCGAAAACACGGAGAATCAATTGCTCTTTTCAATATGGGGAACGCTCGTCGTTACATTTGATAAGAATATGCAAACGATAACTGTTAACAACGACTATCTCTCTTCAAACTACGAGAAAAAAATCATTGATTGGTTTATTCAGAAAGCCAAGAAAAACTAAAAAATAGCAGATTTCTTTCCCTTTTCCTTGTGAATAGGGATTTTTTCATTGTCTTGATTAATGAAAAATGATTCAATTTTCTACAGTTCCTTTCGTTACTCTGTTATAATCAATTTTTGAAAGGATCGAGGACATGAATTTTCATTATCATATATTAATTAATCCCGCAGCCGGCAGCGGCAATGCGGCAAAAACTGCAAAGAAAATCATCCAACTGCTAGATGACGGTGATTATACATACACGCCTTATTATACGGAAAAGCCAGGCGATGAAAGAGAAATTGTTGAACGACTCGTTGCGTTACTGAGCCCTTGGTCAAAAGACTGCGAGAAGGAACATATCGATCATTCGTTTCATCTGTTAGTCGTCATCGGCGGTGACGGGACATTGCATCAAGTTGTCAATCAATTTTACGCTATGGATATCCAGCGTCCAGTCAGCTATATTCCCGCAGGTTCAGGAAATGATTTTGCTCGCGGAATCGGCTTGTCACGTGATCCGGAAAAAGCCTTTGAGCAAATTACTTCTGCTTTACAGCCGCAACCAATCAACGTCTTTCATTATGAAGAAAAAATTCGTGAAGAACAGGGGATTATTTTGAATAATGTGGGAATCGGCTTAGATGCCTTGATCGTTGCGACGACAAATGCCTCTACTTCAAAAAAAGTGTTGAATAAATACCACCTTGGATCAGCTTCTTATGCGTTGTATCTAGTAAAAGCAATCTTTACTCAAAAAACGTTTCCGATTCTTGTTGAATTGAACGGACAAAGCTTGAGTTTCCAGCGAACCTTTCTATGTACCACTACAAACATCCCTTATTTTGGTGGTGGGGTAGCTATTGCACCTATGGCTGATCCAAAGAAAGATGCGATCGATCTTGTGGTGGTTGAGAAGCCGAATCTGCCTGCAATTTTGCGCTTTTTACTTCAGCTTTTGCGGAAGAAGCATACAACGAACAAACACTATCAGCATTTTACCAGCAGTAAAATTCGAATTGTTTCTGTCGTTCCACAGCACGGGCAAGCAGATGGTGAAGATATGGGGGAACGTTCCTTTGATATGAACTTCTCCACGGCAACCCAATATATCTGGTATGCCGACAAAAGGACTGAAAAATAAATCCGTGGATTTATTTTTCAGTCCTTTTTTGCTTACATAAACATTGCTGGCGTAACACCCTCCATCCCGATCATCGGGTCGATGGTTTGGGCAGCAATTAATTTTGGTGTTAATGTAGCTGGTTCATTCTTCGCTGCTTTTTGTTTTTCCTCTACAGCTTCAAAAGGCTCTACCTTAGGCTGTACTGGTGCTACGTCCTCACCCTTCATGATCCGTTCGATCAGAGTGGTTTTTCGCACGGCGGACTCTCGGTTTACACAGGCTTGAAAAGCCTCTTCTTCCCCTAATAAGATCAACAAATCCTTGCTGCGTGTCACTGCGGTATAAAGTAAGTTTCGTTGCAGCATTCGAGAATATTGTTTTACCATGGGCAACAGCACCATTTTAAATTCGCTACCTTGCGCCTTATGAATCGAACAGCAGTAGGAAAGTTTGATCTTGTTCCATTCTGTACGCTTGTAGCTAACTTCATTACTGTCAAACTGGATGACCAGTTCATCTACTTTATCATCCGATTCTTTCGCTGGAATAATTCCAACTATGATTCCCATGTCACCATTGAAGACGTTGAGCTCTGGATTGTTGACTAACTGAAGAACCTTGTCACCGATCCGATAAACTACATCGTTCCATTGAACCTCTTTTTTCCGTCCATCATTGGGATTGAAAATCTCCTGCATCATCTTATTGATCGCATCGATCCCAGCAGGACCACGATACATTGGCGCTAAAACTTGAACATCTTGGGCCGTGAATCCTTTTTTCTTCGCTCGTTCAACCACCTGTTTAACAACTTCTTCCATTTGAAACGCATGGCAAGCAATGAAAGAGCGGTCCTGTTGGTTTTTTCTAAAATCCTGCGGCAGCTTGCCATCTTTGATCTCATGGGCTAGTGGAATAATAGAAGAACCGTCTCCTTGACGATAAATATCCGTCAATTCCATCTTTGGAATGTCTGCAATTTGCAGCAAATCATGGAAAACTTGTCCCGGACCAACAGATGGTAATTGGTCCTTATCTCCCACCAAAATCACCTGCATGTTATCAGGGATTGCCTTTAACAGCGTATTTGCCAACCATGTATCTACCATCGACATTTCATCCACTATCAACAAGCCGCCATCAAGTTCTTTGGCATCAATATCTGGCGTATCATCATTGGCATTCAAGCCCAATAAACGATGGATCGTACTTGCTGGCAGACCAGTCGTTTCATTCATACGTTTCGCTGCACGACCTGTCGGTGCCGCCAAAAGAATTGGAAAAACTGCGTTCGTATAATCTTTTGGGTCCAAAGACAAATCATTTAATTCAGCGAATAGCTTAACGATCCCGTTAATTACCGTTGTTTTCCCTGTTCCGGGTCCCCCTGTTAGGATAAACAACGGGGAGCGAATCGCTTCTTTAATCGCTTGATCCTGTGAGTCGCCATAAGTGATCTTTAGCTGTTTCTCAATCAAGCGCAGCTTTTTATCAATGGTCGCTTGAGGATAATTGATTTCTTTTTTACGAGCTAGCAGTCGCTCAATCGAAGAAGCAATGCCCCATTCACTATAAAACAAAGTATTCTCATAAATTTTGGTGGCTTCCTGCTGAATCTTTTCCTCCTCCACCAATTGGATAATCATCGTAGCAATTTGATCTGGCGCTATCTCCACTGGACGGGTTGTTTCTAGAAGCTGCAGAACTTCAGTCAGTAATTGCTGCGCCTCGACATATGTATCCCCGCTTTGATTGGCATCTTCATTGACCTGATGAAAAATCGCGGCGCGAATACGCTGCGGACTATCCGCGGCTATCCCTAACTGCTCAGCAAGACTATCTGCCTTTTTAAAGCCGATGCCTTCGATATCTTCAACCAGCTGATAAGGATTTTCGGCAATGATCTCCAGAGCCTCGTTTCGATAGGTCTGAAAAATCGCAAAGGAAAGATGACTGCCGAAGCCATAGCGGCTCAAGCCGACGATGATTTGTTCCATTCCATGATTTTGACGAATCGTGTCTACGATCACCTTCTGCTTCTTCGCATTGAGATTAGGAACCTTTGCTAATACTGCCGGATTCTCCATAATCTGATCAATGGCCTCTTCTCCTAAAACCTCGATGATTTTCTCAGCGGTTATCTTTCCGATCCCAGGAAATTTTTCGCTGGAAAGGTAATTAATCAAACCGTTGGCAGAAGTAGGATGCGCCTGTTCATAGCTTTCTACTAAAAATTGTTTTCCGTAACGAGGATGATCAACAAAATGTCCGAAGAAGCGATAGTCTTCATCCTCTTGCACATCACCAAAACTTCCCGTAACAACGATCTCTTGTTCAAGATAGTCACTATTGGTTTCACTGACTTTAATCAGCAACACCTTATAAAAATTACTAGGATTTTGGAAAAAGATCGCTTTTAGTGTTCCCACAATGTATAGCTGTTCTTCCGACATTTCGCTCCTCCCTTCTACTTCCTATTATAATAGTGAATCTGGTTTGGCTCCGGTACCTTCTAAAAAGCTGACGTCATTCCATTGGATCAATTCATACGGTGGTTTACTGCTCGTTGCTTCTAAAATTGTCAGGCTATTATTAAAGAGGCCGCCCATCTCTCTTAATTGACTTAACGGCTTTCCCGTCAATGCTTGGATAGCCGCGGTTAATGCCGCTCCGTGACCGACAAAAAGAAGCGGTCCCTCTTCTGCTTCTGCGACTGCTTGTTCAACTAAATGATTGATGCGATTTAGCATATCTTCAATTTTCTCTCCGTCAAAGGGAGCTGGATCATACAAGTCTAAGTGATGCCGCAGGTTGACCATATCTTTAGGGTAACGTTCCTCAATCACAGGAATCAGCTGTCCTTCCAATTTCCCTAAGCCGAGCTCTCTTAAATCCTCTGAACGAATGATTTCCGTTGGCTGCGTTAGCTGCTTATTGATTCCTTCTGCGGTTAGGTATGCCCGCTTCAATGTACTCGTATAAATCTTCTCAAAGGGGACATCCTTCAATTCTTTTCCAAGCATTTTGATTGCTTCTTTACTTTCAGGTAATAATGGAGAATCTCCCATCATTCCCTGGAAACGTTTCTCTTGATTCCATTGTGTTTTTCCATGACGAGTAAAATACAGTTTCATAAAAATCCCTTTCCGCGTCTAATCTCTAGTCTAACTTATCGTTTTCATAATGATGCGTCAATTCTAAATTTGGAAAGCTTTGCTGACGTAACGCTTCGTATACAACTAAAGCCACCGTATTTGAAAGATTCAATGAACGAACATGTTCATCATTCATAGGGATGCGCAAACATTTTTCTTCATTTTCTCGCATAAACTCTTCTGGCAGCCCCGTAGTTTCTTTCCCAAACATAAAGAAATGATCTGCGTCGTCTGTATAATCGATTTCTGAATACGTCGCATTCGCAAACTTTGTGATCAAATGCAGCTGCTGATCGCCTAAGTACTCTAGAAATGCTGCTAGATTTTCGTGATAAGTAATATTTACATCATTCCAGTAATCAAGACCTGCACGCTTTAAATGCTTATCATCTGTTGAAAACCCCAACGGTTCAATCAGGTGCAAGGGTGAATTGGTCGCCGCACAAGTTCGTGCAATGTTCCCTGTATTCGCTGGAATCTGCGGTTCAAATAGTACAATATGGTTTGTCATGTTGATTTCCCTCGTTCTTATTTCAGTCTTTATTTTCACAAAGCTATTCTATGATAGCTCCTTCATTGTTTTATCTACACAAATCTTTCTAATTCACAAACACAAGAAGCATGTTCAGGAATTCGCATAAAAAAAAACGTACCAACTCGGTGTCTAGCACGGCGAGTCGCTACGTTAGTGAAGCACTTTTCACTAACTTTTATCAGAACAGGAACCTGATAAAAACCAATGAAAAACAACTTGTTAGTACTATAACATCACGAAGTCACAAATGCAACCTTCTATTTTCAGGAATTTGAATGAAAGCGATTACTCTCATAACCTTTTAATATTTCGATATCTACTGTTATCTTCTTCAAAGGATTCGCCGCTAATTTCGCTTTTACAGCTGGAGAAACCTTCCATTCCAACGGTGACATCTCCAGTAAATCCAATCGATTTTCTTCTGGTATATCAAACTCATAGGTCACCCGTTCCCGGTGGGCAATCGAAAGCTCCTCTGTGAAGCGCTGAATAACTGCTTCATTGGAGTACGTTTCCCCATCAGGATGGTACACCTCTCGCAATTCCTTTAAGTAGCCCGCTTGAGGAACAATTTTGACCACACAGCCATCAGGCTTCATCACTCGCTTAAATTCGCGATAGTGTGAAGGCGAAAAAATATTTAGGATTGTATCAAAAGAATCGTCCGCAAAAGGCAGATTCGTCAAATCCGCGACACACCAAAAAGCCTCCATCGGTTGATTGCTCGCAAGATATATGCCTTCCTTAGCAATATCAAAACCAATCGATACTGGATTTTCCTTTCGCTGGGTAATCTGCTGTAGGAAACTTCCTTCACCGCAGCCGACATCCAATAAATTCCCAGTCTGCATTAATTTCGCAATCTTTTCAATTACAGGCTGGTACATTCCAGAACGAATCATTCGTCCACGTGGGGCAAACATTTCATTGTCATAGTCCGTCTTGATCTGATGGTCTAAAAAATACACCGTGCCTTTTTTTGATAAGTCAAAGCGATGGCCTTCACCACAAATCAGGCTCTTCTCTCGTTGGATCATTTCACGGTGACATTTTGGACAACGAAACAATTCCTGCTGCTCAGCCAAAAATAATACTCCCCGATCAATTTTTTTAAGCATCTTTCCACTCCTTTTTTGCTCTCCTATCATAGCATAGTTCTTCTATTCCTACTATCGTCGAGATGTGCTAAACTATACGCGAGACGTTGATTCGTCAAACAAATCGGGAGAGATCCCTGAGCTTAAAGAGGCGACATCTCTTAGGCTTGATTTTTCAAAAATTAGGACACAATTGGAGGATTCAATCTTGATTAAAGAATTTTGTGCAGAAAATTATACGGATATTCCCAAAGCGATCCAAGCAGGTGCAGGACGCATCGAGCTATGTGACAACTTGGCTGTAGGCGGCACCACGCCAAGCATGGGGGTTATCGAAGAAGTCCTAGCTTACGCTGGTGAAAAGCACGTTCCTGTTATGACAATGATTCGTCCACGTGGCGGCAACTTTGTCTACAACGATATTGAATTGAAAATAATGGAAAATGATTTGATCCATGCTAAAAATGCGGGAACAGATGGTGTTGTTTTCGGGTGTTTGACCGAAGACAATGAAGTGGACGAAGAAGCTCTGGAAATGCTGATGGGCAACAGTGAAGGCTTATTAACGACTTTTCATATGGCTTTTGATGAGCTGTCAAAAGAAGAACAATTTAAGACCATTGATTGGTTTGTCCAATTAGGAATTGACAGAATCCTGACTCACGGCGGACCTTTATCGACTTCTATCGAGGACAATCTTCCTCATCTTAAAGAGCTCGTCGATTACGCGGCTGGACGGATTATCATCCTGCCCGGCGGTGGCATCACTGCGTCAAATGCAGAAAAAATCGCTCAAGCTTTAGGCGTCAGCGAGGTTCATGGAACAAAAGTCGTTCAATTTTAGACATAACTATTCAATTAAAAAGACCTGACGCAGCAACTAAAAAGCTGTGTCAGGTCTTTTTGATTACGCTAAATTCTCGCCATTCGTCGCAATAACTTCTTTGTACCAGTAGAAAGAATCTTTTCTCAAGCGTTCCAATGAACCATTGCCTTTATCATCTTGATCCACGTAAATGAACCCATAGCGCTTCGCCATCTCACTGGTGCTGGCGCTGATCAAATCAATACAGCCCCAAGGGGTATAGCCCATTAATTCGACGCCTTCATCAATCGCCTTCGCCATTTCGTTAATGTGGTCACGTAAGTAATCGATTCGATAATCGTCATGGATTTTTCCATCCTCTGTGACAACATCCTTCGCTCCTAAGCCGTTTTCAACAATAAACAGTGGGATTTGGTAACGATCATACAATTTGTGCAGTGTGATCCGCAAACCGACCGGATCAATTTGCCAGCCCCAATCACTTGCTGCTAAGTATGGATTTTTCTTAGAGCCTAATAGATTTCCAGCGGTTTCTTCTCCTGATTTCTCATGGGAAGCAATGCTGCTCATATAGTAACTGAAGGACATGAAATCTACGACACCTTGTCTTAAAATTTCATCGTCTCCGGTTTCCTTTTTGATCTCAATCTGGTGATCACGGAAGAATTTCTCCATATAACGAGGGTAATACCCACGAATCTGAACGTCAGAATAGAATAGATTCGTATGATCCGCCTCCACACTCTCCATAACATCCAACGGATTCGACGTTTCAGGATAAGCCTCCTGACGAGCAAGCATACAACCGATCTGCGCATCCGGCAGCATCTCGTGACAAGCTTTGACTGTTAGTGCACTGGCAATAAACTGATGATGGGCTGCCTGATATTGAGCTTGCAGCATATTATCCGTCTTATCTGCTAATAAGCCGCCACTTAAATATCCAGTCATGCCAATGATATTGATTTCATTAAAGGTCAGCCAATATTTTACTTTCCCTTGATAGCGCTTGAATAATACTTTCGCATAACGGACAAAAGCATCCACCGTTTCGCGACTTTCCCACCCGTTTTGTTTTAATGCCAAAGCTAAAGGAAATTCATAGTGAGAAATCGTCACTAAAGGTTCGATTCCGTACTTTAAGCATTCGTCAAATAACGAATCGTAGAAAGCCAAGCCTGCTTCATTTGGTTCACGATCATCTCCGTTTGGAAAAATTCGCGGCCATGAAATCGACAATCGAAACGTTTTGAACCCCATCTCCGCAAACAATGCAATATCTTCTTTATAATGATGGTAGGCATCAATCCCAAAACGCTTCGGATAGATTCCTTCTGTATCCTTCATGGCAAATTCAACTTTTTCAGTGGTCATAGGCTGAAGCAGTGAAATATTTACTTTATCAGGATTTTCCTCAAAAAGAGCCGTATCCGCCGTTGACCAGCCTTTTCCGTCCTCTAAGAATGCACCTTCCCATTGATTCGCAGCGACTGCGCCGCCCCATAAAAAATTTTTCGGAAATTTACTCATCTTCTCATCCCTTCTGAACAATTAGTGTATAATTATCATTACTTTATTAGTCTAGCACAGATGAAACGCTTGCTGATTTCACCTTTGCGAAGGCATTTTCTTTTTCGCTGTTTATTTTCATAAACATGAAAATGATCCCTAAAAAAAGGAGTCGTCCTATGTTCAATATTTATGAGCTGTTGAATTATTTAAATCGGCACAATTCTGATAAAACCTATTCAAAAATCATCGCCTATCTCTTCACACACCAAGAGGAAATCCAAAAATTAACAATTTCGCAAATCGCCGAACAGTGTTTTGTTTCTCCTGCGACGATGACGCGTTTTTGCCAAACTTTTGGCTTTTCGTCCTTTTCACATCTAAGGGAGGCACTTGATACCAACGAACGAATGAAAAGCTATAACTCTTTAAGAATGAAAAAAGCAGACTTTCAGCAGTTGCAGGATCAGCCAGAAGCTTTTCTGACAAATTATGCTGCTGAAATAAGTGCGGCATTAAAGGACATCCTGACGAATATGGATTATGGGCTCGTAGATTGTTTGCTTGAAAAAATAAGGGACGCTGAAAGAGTCATTCTGATCGGTTATACAACCACCTTAGAGCTTGCTCGAAATATGCAGGTTGATTTTATCGCTTCAAACAAATTGACTCATGTTCCAGAAAATGAGGCGCTTCAAAAAATTGCGATTCAACAGGCGGATGAAAATACAGTGATTTTGGTTCTTTCCTCCTACGGGACTATCCTGACCAGCCATGTTGATTTGATCAATCAAATTAGTAAACGGCCAGCCCATTCTGTTCTGATCACTCAGCACACACAAAATTTGATTACAAACCTTTTTGATCAGGTTTTAAACTTGACCAGCACCAACTATGTTCAAATTGGAAATTATCCGTTAGAATTTTTCTGTGATTATTTTGTTCGACGCTATGCCAGCCTAAATGAAAAAAGAAAATGATTCGCTTATGACAACTGCGAATCATTTTCTTTTTTCTTTGATGAATGATTTTAATTTAAAGAGCCATTTATTTTCTTTTAAGCGAAGACGCACGGGATATCGTCCTGTCTTATAGTCCTTGATCTGTCGAAGGCGATCAGGAAAAATATTCAACGGTAAATTCTGGAGATCAAAGAAATTGAACGCCACGTATTCATGAGAGTCCATTTTACTTTGGGAAACCGCTTCTTGAACCTTATAAACATAGGTAATATCTTCATAATGCTCTTTTGTATAGATGCCAATCAAATCTTCAACGTTGCTGTCAAACGCCAGCAACTCCTTAACTAAACGCTGAATCCCCTCTCGCTCATTCTCATCAGGCAAAAGATCCCCACCTGGTAAATCCCACACAGGTACCCCTTGACGTCGAACAAGCAAAATCAATCCATTGCGAATAATAACGGCATAAGCTTTTTTCAAAATTTTCTCACTACTTTCAGCATATGTCTTTTCAGTTACACTTAACTACCGATGAATCGTTCCATAAAGAGACTGGCAATATTAAAGTAAATCAACACGCTTGTCAAATCACTCAGCGTGGTAATGAATGGCCCACTGGCAACGGCTGGATCAAAGCCCAGCTTTTCCATAATCATCGGAATCCAGCTACCTGCCAAAGTAGCCACGGTAATTGCTGCCATCATTGCTGTTCCAATCACAAAGCCTAAAATGAAATTATGTTTCCAAATACCTACAATAATGAAAATCGTCACACCTGTCACAAAGCCTGTAACAAGTCCTGTCAAGATTTCACCCAAGACCAGTTTACCAAAATTTTTCTCATTGTCATCAGAAATCGCCAAACGACGTACAGCAACCGCCAGTGATTGGGTCCCGGCATTTCCGGCAGTCCCAGTGATCAATGAGATAAAGACAGCCAAAATACTCGCCTTACTAACCAACGCCTCGTAATGATTGATCAAGGTGGCTGTAGTCATTCCTAAAAATAGCAGCGTAATCAACCACGGCAACCGCCTAGAAGCCGCTTTGACGGGATTCTCATCCACTTCTTCGACATTAACCCCGGCCAAACCAGAGTAATCGCTGGCCGCTTCATCATCGATAACGTCAATGATATCATCGACAGTAACGATCCCTAATAAATGATCTTCATAATCTGTGACCGGTAACGCTAGGAAATCGTAGTCACGGAAGGTCTGTGCTACATCCTCTTGATCATCACCTACGTGAACAGATATCACCCGCTCGCTCATGACATCAGAGACCATCGTATCATCGTCATTCACGATCAGATCACGTAGAGAAATAACTCCTACAAGCTGATTTTCATCATTTACTACATAAGTATAATAGATTGTCTCGGCAATTTGTGCTTCTTTTTTTAACACATACATGGCGGAACGAACCGTTTGATTCGCTACAATTGAGACATACTCCGTGGTCATCAATGAACCAGCAGTATCGTCTTCGTAATGCAGCAGCTCACGAATCTCGTTCGCATGCTCAGAATCCATTAGACTCAGGTACTTAGCTACTGGCTTTTTATCTAATTCATTCAGTAAGTCAACCGCGTTATCGGTATACATTTCAGACAACATGTCCGCTGCATATTGCGGACGCATCTCACTCAGATACTCATCCATATGTTCATCGTCTTCTTCAATGACGTCAAACATATCAGCCAATTCTTTGGGTGATAGGTAGGAATAAACTAATTGACGCTCTTCTTGATTCAAAGATTGATAAAATTGCCCCTGATCATAGAAATGCATCTCTAGAAAATGATCGCGAAAGGACTGCAGTTCATTCTGGTCCAGTTCCTCCCTTAATTGTTGGAAATGTATTTCTAGCTCTTCTTGGTTTTCATCCATCAATCTCACCTACCTCTTTTTTATGTAGCAATTTTTCATAGAAAAATTGCCTCGATTTTCGTTTCGGATATCATTCTGCTATACTGCTTGTTTGGTCATTGTTCGACTCTTCTTAGTTTCGTTCTTTGACTCTGATTTTCTGGGAAAAGCAGAACTGACAACCTACCTCTTTTTTATGTAGCAATTTTTCTATGAAAAATTGCCTCGATTTTCGTTTCGGATATCATTCTGCTATACTGCTTGTTTGGTCATTGTTCGACTCTTCTTAGTTTCGTTCTTTGTCTCTGAATTTCTGGGAAAAGCAGAACTGACAACCTACCTCTTTTTTATGTAGCAATTTTTCATAGAAAAATTGCCTTGATTTTCGTCACGGATATCCTTCTGCTATACTGCTTGATTGGCAATTGTTCTACTCTCTTTTGTTTCGTTCTTTGTCTCTGAATTTCTGGGAAAAGCAGAACTGACAACCTACCTCTTTTTTATGTAGCAATTTTCCTTAGAAAAATTGCCTTGATTTTCGTCACGGATATCCTTCTGCTATACTGCTTGATTGGCAATTGTGCTAATCTTTTTTGTTTCGTTCTTTGTCTCTGAATTTCTGGGAAAAGCAGCATTTTCTTTTATTTAAATCGTGGCTGCTATTGTTGCCATATCTTCAGCCAACGGCAGTTCAAAATGCAACGGTTCACTGCTGAAGGGATGGGGAAAGGTCAGGGAATAGCAGTGTAATGCCTGACGTTCAATGCCTAAATCTAGCGAACCATCATATAGCTCGTCACCCAAAAGCGGACAGCCGATTGCTGAAAAATGCACTCGTATTTGATGGGTTCGACCTGTGTGAAGCTGGATATCAACTAAAGCACACGTCTGATTTCGCTTTTTCAACCAATATTCTGTCTCGGCTTTTTGACCCGTTTCAATGACCTGACGTTTCAACAATGACGATAAATCACGTCCAATCGGCATCGAAATATTCCCATGACTCTGTAGGGAATCCACTTCTCCTGAAACAAGTGCTTGATATTTTTTGACAAATTGCTTCTTCTGCAATCCTTGATCCAGTTTGGCATGGGCGAAACCATGTTTGGCAAACAGCATCAAGCCAGAGGTATCTCGATCCAATCGAGTTACGACATGCACCACCTGATTGGCATAGTTTTGCTTCACATAGTATGCTTTGACTCGATTCGCCATCGTTCCTCGCGGGTGGTATTGTGCTGGAATAGAGGCGATCCCGGCTGGTTTATTTACAACAAGGACATGCTCATCTTCAAAAACAATCTCGATCGGTACTTCGTCTGCCAGTAACGTTTCATGGGGCTCCTCATCTGGAATCACAACAGTTACAATATCATGGGTTTTTAGAGAAAACAAGACGTTTTGTTCTGTCTCATTTACTAAGATTTTTCCACCTTGAAATTTAATTTTTGCCAGCAATTTTTTCGAAATGCCCTGATGCTTTAAAAACGTTCGTACAATTGAGCTGGTCTGCTCTTCATAAGTCCATTTGAATTCCACAAAACTAATCCTCTCGAATAAAGGCATCTTTTACTCGATGCCAAAAATGCATATGCCGATAGGAAGCAAAGTGAATGCGCTCCTCGGCGATTTTGTATTTGATTGATGCAATTCCTTTTCGATTAATATCTAATTGATCGATGGTAATCAAATGCTGTTCATCGCTCTTCAACCGCACATCGATCCATTCATGGGAACCAATGATACTTGGCGAACCCAGGGTACGGAATACTCGATTGTTTAATGACGCAATTTCAGCTAATTGCATTGCATTGATACTTGGATGAACGACTGCGCCGCCTACACTTTTGTTATAGGCTGTCGAACCAGTTGGCGTGGAGATCGCTAATCCATCACCTCGAAACCGTTCAAATAACTCTTCTTTAATGTAAACATCCGCCACCATCGTCCGGCTTCCTTTACGAATCGTGGACTCATTTAGAGCCAAAAAGTGTTTTTGGTCGCCTTCTGCCGTCGTCAATAAAACATCTAACAGTGGGTAGCTGACGCTCTTTCCTTGCTCACAGCTCAAGCTGTTCACTAACTCAGGAAGCTCGTAATCACGCCAGTCAGTGTAAAAGCCTAGATGTCCCGTATGGACACCTAAAAAACGCACCTCATCTAAGCGATGATTATAGCGGTGAAAGGCCGATAGTAATGTTCCATCGCCGCCGATCGTAATCACTAATTCCGGATCACGATCCACGATATGCAGGTCCTCTTTCTCTGCTAATAGGCCGCGCAAACGCTGCAGCACTCGAATTGATTTTTCTTCTTGATTATGAATGATTCCGATCCGTAGTCCCATGCCGACCCACTTTCTTTTTCTGTTCCTTACGATTAAATACATGCTGTGCTTCTTGAATCTCATCGCGAATGCTGGACATCTCTTCATCTAGCTGATACGCCGCTTCGGCTGCACGAAACAATCGCTTCTGAATATCCTCAGGAATTTGACCTTTATATTTATAATTCATGGAGTGCTCAATTGTTGCCCAAAAATTCATGGATAATGTTCGAATCTGAATTTCGGCAAGCAATTTCTTCTCACCCTCCAGCATCTGTACTGGATATTCGATCACTAAATGATACGACCGATAGCCGCTGGCCTTTCGATTCGTAATATAATCTCGTTCTTGAATGACCTTCATATCATTTCTACGTCGCAAAATTTCCACGACTAAAGGAATGTCCTCAACAAATTGACACATGATACGCATGCCTGCCATATCAGACATCTCATCTTCTAAACGCTCTAACGGGATCCCCCGCAGCTCTGCTTTGTTAAGGATGCTTTCTACTGGCTTCACGCGACCGGTGACAAACTCAATCGGCACATGATCTCCGCTTGTGCGGTATTGTTTTCGCAATCCACGTAATTTTATCTTCAACTCCGCTACTGCCAATTCATACGGAGCAAGAAACGAATCCCAGTCTCTCTCCATCGCCTATCCCTCACTTCATTTTTCCATTCTTTCTTATCTTATCACAAACCTTCTGCAGAAAGAATTATCATATTTTCTCAGTTTATCGAATATTACAAAATACTAACATTTTCATGGAAATGGTTCTAATTGTTTGACTATTCAGGTTATTCTATGTGAGGATGTCTTATATTAGGAATTTTCTAGGATCAGGAGTAGAATAAGTGTGAGTAAAGAAATTGAAATCGAATTCAAGAGTATGTTAACACCAGACGAATACATTGAATTGTTACGTTACTATAATGTTACAGACGAACAATTTGTAATGCAGACGAATCTTTACTTCGATACAGCGGATTTTCAACTAAAGCATCTGGGAATGGGGTTACGGATTCGCCGCTTCACCAGCAAAGCAGAAGCGACTTTGAAGATTCCTCAAGAAGTCGGTCTACTTGAGGTAACTGACTCCCTCACAGTGGATGCCGCAGCACAGGCAATCGAAAATAGGGCCTTCGCTTCAGAAGCGAAAGAAGTTTTGACACAATTAAACCAGTTAGCGATCGCTCGGTCTGACTTGCAATTAATTGGGAAATTAATCACAAAACGAGCGGAATTCGACATTCCAGAAGGAAAGCTGGCATTAGACGAAAGTTGGTATGGCGATCAGCATGATTTTGAGCTAGAGCTCGAAGTCCCTGATTCAACCTATAATGAAGGTGATTTTAATCAATTATTAAGCAGATTTCATATCCCTTATCGCAAAACACAAAACAAAGTCGCACGAGCTGTTACTGAACAGCAAAGGCGAGAAAAAGAAATGGAGGGGCTCCAGTGATCGAAATTTATTTGTTTGTAAATCCAATTGGAAAAAAATGTTTATCGATCGAGCAACGGATCATTGATTTGATTAACAAGTATGACATGAAGATTCAGCTACGCCTGATTCCTATTATGAACTTAAAAACCGTTTCTGAGTTTATGCAGCGAATTGGCGCCTCCGAAAAAGACATTGAGCTGCGAACCGAGCTTTCACAAGAAATTCATTCTGCCGCTCTAGATGTCAAAGCCGCACACCTGCAAGGTAAAAAGCGTGGGCGTGATTTTTTGGTCGAGCTGCAAAAAACGGTTGGTGTGGAAAAGCAGCCCTATTCAAAAAAGCTGGCTATTCAATTATTCACCAAAATTGGTGGAGACATCGAAATGTTCTTAGAAGACCGTCACTCAGCATTTGTTCATGAGGCCTTTCTTACGGACCAACAGATCGCTCACGAGATGGAGATCACCTCGCATCCATCAGCAGTCATTTATAATTACGCGGATGATTGTGACGCGGGAATTCGCATCGAGGGGTGCGACACGATCCATCATATCCTAGATACATATAACACGAAGGAATCATTAATCGCGTTTTTAGAATCACAAAGTAAAAATACCGCTAGACAGTCCACGGATGACAATCACTTATCACTAATCTAAAAAATAAGCATCGCGCCTCATAAGGCAGCGATGCTTATTTTTTTATTTGTACCGCATTATTCTTCGTAAAGATATAGTTTTTCTGTTGCTTCGTTAAATAGAGATTGATTTTATTTTGCCGCAGTTTCTTTATCCCAACCTTAAAACCAACCTCTTTATTGTCCTTAATACAATACACGCCGCCTGGGATATTCTCAAAGCGAGCACGCCCTTCATCATCGGTTATTATCATCAGCGGAATCCCATTTCGTTGGACAGGGCGCTTGCCGTTTTTCGTGTACATGGCCAATTCGATTCCTGACAAGGCATTTCCCGTTGGGTCAGTTCGCAAGATGTTGAGATTGAATCGTCGTTTTCTTAGCAGATAGATATGAATCGCGCGATAAATTCCAAAAAGCAGAACCAAAATCGCGACACCCACCCCAATCAACGTCAGTAATTCTTTGAGTTTTCTAGTATCATCAGCCTTCTTGATCGCCTGTGCCATTTCCTCAGTATAAGGGATTCGATGCCCCGTCACCAATAATCGATGACTATTAATCATATAAGGCGTACAGGTCAAAAGTGTCACAATGTCTCGCCCCGGTTCAATATCTATGACGGATGTATCTCTCGGTTCCACCACATCTATCTTGTCTACCTCATAGGCAAGCTTTTCTTCAAACAGGGTGATGACAAAAATCTCACCTATTTTCACATCTTCCAAATCGGTAAACAGCTTCTTTTCTGGCAAGCCGCTGTGGGCAGAAATGACAGAGTGGGTATCGACTCCACCTGTCGGAAAGGACGTTCCTTGTAATACCGTTGCCCCTTCCTGCAGCAGCTTTTCATTGGTCGTATCAAACAATGGCAGCGTCACCTCAATCGAGGGAACACTAATGGCACCGATCAAATGCTTGCGGATGTATTCATCACTCACAATCTTCCGCTCATTATCGTTCGTAAACTTTGGCGCCTTTGGAACAAGCCCATTCTTTTTTAACTCTTCGTTACGCTTTTTCATCCGCTCTTTGGCTTTACGAACCTGTTCCTTGTTTTGCTTGATATTTTGTTCCTGAACTTCCTCCATCCTCTTTTGATCAATAAAATCATTCACTGCATTGATATAAAAAGGATACATCATGACCAGCACGCCTACTAGAAAGACTAGGATCATAAAGATTTTGCTGAGCATTTGCCGTCTATCGCTTCTAGGCTTCGGTGATTTTTTCATGCTAGCTCACCTTGCTTTCAATAATAAAATGCTTGATCTTCTGCTTGATGTTCTTGTAACTGCGATGGCTTAATATCTTGAATTTCTTATCCTTCAATCGCCAAACTTTCCCTTTTACACTCAAGCCATTTTCAGTCTCAACTCGATAGACGCCGCCAGGGATTTGCTTGAACTCAATTTTTCCATAGGCATCACTAACAGTGTGAACAAGTTTTCCATCAATTCGAACCACATCTCGCTTCTGCGTAAGCAATGCACGGACACCAGGTAACGGCTCGCCATTCTCGTATAGATAGAAAACGAAATTGTAATTGCGTTTTTTGGATTGATAAAGGATGATTTTCCGCCAAACAAAGTAGCCGAAGATCAGAGCAAATAAGAGACACCCTGCAATAAGGTAATACACACGGCTACGATGATACTTTTCTGTCTCTTCGATTTTTTTCGCAGCAGCAACTGGGTAGCTGATTCGATGACCGGTAACCAATAACCGATGGCTGTTTACTCCATAGGGTGTACAGGTCAACAGAGTGACCAAATCACGATCCAATTCAATTTTAAGCGCGTCAAACTTATCAGGTTTCACAATTTTTATGTGATCAACCTGATAAGCTAGTTTTTTCCCTTCTATATGTAAGTAAAACTTATCCTTCTTTTTAAGCAGCTCTAAATCTGTAAACAGCTTTTTTTCTGGTAGCCCGGTATGACCAGTAATGACTGAATGCGTGCCCTTTCCTCCTACCGGAAAAGAGGTCCCCTGCAAAACTGTCGCTCCCTTATCCAATAAAAAGTCATTGGTCTCATCGTAAACCGGCAGGCTGACTTTTATTTTGGGAATAAAGACAGCGCCGATCATATGCTTTTCATAATATTCCTTTTTAGGACTCTTGGTTCCCTGAAGGGAGGATTCAAAGGGATCATCAAAACTTCCAGCCCCAGGAATGATCGTTTTTAATTTTTTATTTTCTTTTTCAAGCTTGTCTAATCTTTTCTTCTTTTCAGCTTCTGATCGAGCCTCCATCTTGTCTTGAACCTCTTCCAGACGCTGCTGATCAATGTAATTATTGATCGAATCGACGACAAATGGATACATAAATATTAGAAAACCAGTGATAAACATGACAGCGATTGATAATTTTAAAAATAAGTCAATCTTGTCTCTTTTGTTTGGTTTTGCCATTATGATCCACCCCCCTCTACTTATGCTAATTCTCGCATAATAAAACTCAAAAGAGAAATTCCAATTGTAAAATTTCTTTCAAATATTTGAATAATTTTCCTTTGAAAGCCATCTCATTTCCTATGATTTAGGGGTTTTGTTTCATGTGTATATTCCTATTTTTTAAGTTATTTTTTTCAATTCCAAAAGTTAAAAAGCGCCAATCTTAACTAAAAATAAATATTTTTCAGTTTAATAATAAGATTCTCTCTTTCCCTAGCTCTTAGTAGATGGAGTCCACAAAAAAACAGGAGCCGAAGCCCCTGTTCCTCTCATTTATGCTTTTAATTCTTGGACAAGTTGTTCCAGCTCATCTAAGCGCAAGGCGAAAATTTCCATCGCATCTTCGATATAGGTTGGCTGAGTCATATCGACCCCTGCCTTCTTCATGACCTCGATTGGGTAGTCACTGCTGCCGGATTTTAAGTAAGCCAAATATTTTTCCAATGCATCTGGTTCGCCTTCCACGATTCGTTTCGCTAAGGCACTAGCCGCAGAAAAACCAGTCGCATATTGGTAAACATAGTAATTATAGTAGAAATGCGGAATTCTTGACCATTCATCCTTGATTTCTTCGTCATTCACTACGATTGGTCCATAATACTTCGCGTTTAGTTCCCCGTAAAACTTGCTTAGGTGTTCGCTAGTTAATGGATTTCCTGCGGCATCTTCTGTATGAATAAAGTGCTCAAACTCCGCAAATTGCGTCTGACGGAAAATCGTTCCCTTAAAGCCATCTAAGAAATGATTAATGATATAAGCCCGAACCTTTGGATCTTTTTCTGTTTCCAATAGATAGCTGGTCAAAAGATTCTCATTGGTTGTTGAAGCAATTTCTGCTAAGAAGATGGAGTAATCACCGTAAACATAGGGTTGTGTGTGTCGTGTGAAATAGCTATGAACACTATGACCCATCTCATGTACCAATGTATACAATTCATCCAGACGATCATGCCAGTTTAATAAAATATATGGCTGTGTGTCATAGGCACCAGAAGAGTAGGCCCCGCTGCGCTTCCCTTGATTTTCCACAACATCGATCCAACGTTCATCGAAGGCTTTTTTAACGACTTCTAAGTATTCCTCACCTAGCGGTTTCAATGCTTCTAACGCTTTGGCCTGCGCTTCTTCGTAAGTGAACTTCACTGGCGCTTCTGCTAAAAGCGGTGTGTACAAATCATACATGTGCAGTTCATCTAAACCGAGCAGCTCTTTCCGTAATTCCACATAACGATGCAATAGAGGTAAATATTGGTTGACTACTAGCGTCAATGTTTCATACACATCTTCCGGGATATGATTTCCGCTAAGTGCTGCCGCCCGCGCAGAGGCATATCCGCGAATCTTCGCCTTGTAATTATGCCCTTTAATGTGCGTGCTTAAGGTTGAAGCAAAGGTATTACGGAATTGATGGTACACCGAGTACAATGCCTTGAAGGCTTGTTCTCTCACCTTTCGATCCGTGCTTTCCAATAACTGACCATACACCCCGTGTGTTAATTGAACGTCTTCGCCTGCTTCATTTTGTACCACCGGAAATTTAAGATCGGCGTTGTTCATGACAGAAAAAGTATCTGCTGAGCTGCTGAAAATTTCACTGGCTCCTGCTAATAAGGCTTCCTGTTCAGCCGGCAAGACATGCGCTCGCTCTGAAATGATCTGCTCAACAAAATGACGATATAATTCTAATTTGGGCTCTGCTTCAAAAAATGACCAAATTTCTTGATCAGAAAGCTCCAGCATTTCTGGCTCAAACCAGCTAACCGCTTCACTCACTTGTGCAATTAAGCTAGAAGCGCGCGCATACAATGCTTGGTTCGTTGTATTGGCGGTATCTTCATCATTTTTTAAATGGGCATATACGTAAATGACTTCCGCCTTGCGATAAATATCTAGGACATATTCGATCGCCGCTAAAAATTCGGCCGCACCTTTTCCTAAACTCCCTTTGATCTTATCCACTTCAGTCAGTTCATCAGATAAGGCCTGGAATTTTGTTTCAAAGGCGGCGTCATCTGTAAAAATTTTAGTTAAGTCCCAAGTCAGTTCAGTGGGTACTTCCTGCCGTTTTGGCAATTGTTTTGCTTCACTCATAAAAAACACTCCTAACTTGTTTTGAGATTTTCTTCTCTTTTATAATGGTAAATCCATAAAGAGTAGACAACCCTCATCTATTTAATCACCCTCAATCTTACCACAATTTTGAAAAAAGTATTTTTAAAAGCTGTCAGGCAGATGAAACTTTAGCCTTTCTTTGACAAAAAAGAGCCTCTAAATATAGGCGTTCCAATATTTCTCGCTGTTCAATACGATGAAAAAGCCATTCCCTTTGGTTTTCTTCACGATAGGCTAAAAACTGGTCAAAAATCCTTGAAGCATGCTTCCCTTCCTTTTGAAACAAGTAACGAAACACCAACAAATCATCCTGATAAAAAAAGGAATACCGACTAGGGAAGTACATCCAATCCGGCAAATACAATACGTGTCGCCGCTCTTGATAAAAATAATGCTGCAAGCCTCGAATTTTCGGATTGCTTTGAACCAGCTTAAGACTTAGCGCCTGCTTTCGTTTTCTAATACTTTCTATCGTAGGAAAAAGCTGTATTGGGCGTTTAGTTACAGGGGCTTTGATTATTTCACTCAAGGGCTGCGAATAGCTTGGCCAACTCTCTTCGCAATAAATCAATTGCTCCATCTCATGAATATGATAAAGGAGACGGATCTGCTCTTTTTCTACTAGCCAAAGATGCAAGCCTCGCTCCTTATCAAAGGAGCAAAATTGTTTTTGCAAGGCTGAAAACTTGTCCGTAGGCCATAATTTCTTTCCCAGCAGCCACCAATCTTCATACCCCTGCTGCCGATATCCCGCCATTCGTTCCGCCAAACGCGCCCCCTTGATTGACGAACATTGAATCTCCACTGCCAATTTGTTCTGCAATAAATCGGGACGCTGCGGCAAATCGGACAATGGTGACTCCAGCTTCCAATCGTCTTCAAATTGATTTCCCCATGAAAAAAATAATTGCTTTAACTCTAGATGTTCAGGCGTTTCCCCTTCACTCAACCCATGACAATCTCCACTACACCGATGAGCGAAATGAGGAATCTTCACTTTTCCCACTTTTCGAATCAATCGTTCTCCACAATCTGGACAGTAAAAGGAAGTATCCTCGTGACTTTCTGACGCTGGGATCATTTCTTTTTCTTTTGTATACGCAAACAACATTCTTCTCACCTCATGAAAAGATACGCAGTTTTTCGCAAACTTTTGTCGAACCGCTCTTTTTTTGCAGAATCCCCGTTTCTTTTTGCTGAACGAACGACAAAAAAACCACCGTTCAAACGAACGATGGCGGTGAACACTTTAATTGAAATGCGCACGCGTAATCTCGATTGCATCACGATGCATCAAAAGCTTTCCATATTCCTCCAGCATTTCTGTAGAAACGGCAGAATCTTGAGCATATTCTAAAATTTCAGCGATCACATCGGACAATCCGAATTCACCGAAAACTTCAGGGTCAAAATAGACTTGCAGATAGTATGTCCCATCTAGCAGGTATAAATCACACCAGGCCTCATCTAAAAAGTGATAGCTCGACAATTCAATCATGTCTTCAAAACTATTTAATTGAAAAACCCGTAATCGGCTTACTTTTCCGTCTTCTTCAAGACTCTCAGAGTTTGCTAAAATCTGCTGCCGAATCAATTGATCGAAATCACTTGTTTCGAACTCTGTTGAGTTGTTCATTTTATTGAGATCCTCAGGTGTCAGGTTTTTACTAATAAATAGCTCCAATCCGTCATTCTTCGGAAGTACTTGGAAAGTGACAGCCTCACTGCTCTTGAACTCATCCTCGATATCGACTTCCTCTAATATACTATAGAAGAAAGATTCGATTTCACGATGATTTCCTAGCAAATCTAAAAAAGTAATTCCTCGTTCAGCTAAATCTTCATTCTCGATAATGACGCGGATCGTATTCTCATTGATGTGTTCCATCTCCATCTTGGCACACCTCACTTTAAAGATAGATTATATGTTCATTGTAACTGATTCCGACTAAAAGTAAAGAAAGCCGACGAATTTTATTAAATTCCTATAAATAAACAAGGCTCGCTACTTCAAACACAACCTCAAAGTCTTTTTCAATTCAAGTTTTCGTTAATAAATAGGAATCGTTCTTGTATGCTCGTCTAACTGACGTATACTTTGGTAAAGGAGGTCTTTTAATGATCAAGAGTATTGTGTTTGATTTAGGAAACGTTTTAATCGATTTTGACCCTATGCGCTTTGTCCGTGAAAAAACGACGGATCCTCAACAGCAAAAAATGCTAGTGTCAGAAATCTTCGGTTCAGTGGATTGGCTGCGTTACGACAAAGGGACTATGACAAAAGATGAACTCTCTTTATCAGTCAAAACTCGCTTGCCTCGCGAACTGCACCCTCTTGCAGAAGAGCTTTTAGCATCCTGGTATAACGGTCTAACTCCCCTGCCTCATATGGAAGAATTACCGCGACGTTTGAAGGACAAGGGCTTAAATGTCTACATTCTGTCGAATGCGCCACAAGATTATTATCTTTACGAGGAGAAAGTCCCCAATCATGACGTTTTTGATGGGATCTTCATTTCTTCAGATTGGAGATTATCCAAACCCGAGCATGAGATCTTTCGAGCCTTTTATAGTCATTTCCGCTTAAATCCTGCCGAATGCTACTTTATTGACGACATGGCTGCCAATATTTTAGCCGCTGAAGAAACAGGTATGAGGGGCTTTCATTATAAAAAGAACTTTCCTCCATTAGAAAAAGAAATGACGCGACTTCAGCTATTATAAAAAAATACCCCGCAAACGCGGGGTATTTACTCTATAATCCAGCCATTAATTGGGCTTGACGTAATTCATATTGGCGAACGTCTCGTGGTAAGAAACGACGAATTTCATCTTCGTTAAATCCAACTTGCAGACGCTTCTCGTCTATCATGATCGGACGACGTAACAATCCAGGATTTTCTTTAACTAAGTCCAACAATTCTTTTAGGGACAATTCATCTAAATCCATGTTCAACTTTTGGAAAACTTTTGAACGGGTAGAAATGATCTCTTCAGTTCCGTCCTCAGTCATTTGTAAAATGGCCTTCAACTCATCAATGTTCAATGGCTCAGAAAAAATATTTCGTTCAACGTAAGGAATCTCATGTTCCTGTAGCCAAGCACGTGCTTTCCGACATGATGTACAACTAGGGGAAGTATATAGTGTTAACATGCATATCACTCCTTTTCTTGACTCTCAATTTTTGTAACAGGTGATACTAGCTTCCTGCTATCTGTTTCTATTATACAAAAAAAAGGTAACAAAAAAAAGAGGTGCTACGTATTTTCTTTACAAATATTAGCGTTATTTAATTTATCTTAAGGGGATCAAGGGTGTCACGACAGCACTGATTTGTCAAGATGAGAAAACAGTGGCGCGACTCTCATTTAGCGCAGTATTATAACAGGTATCGAATCTGTATTAACAAGTAGCGTTTTTTTATCAAATTATCAATTTTACATTCGAAATATAATTTTTTTATTCAATCGAAATTATTAAAATATATTTTTAAAAATAAAAAAAACGCGAAAAAAACTTTGTTTTACAAGGTCTTATTAGAATCATTTTAAAATAGCTTGCTCATTAAAAGACAACTGTTATTAATTTACAGTTATTTAATCGCGAACGGTAAACCCTTGATCTGTATTAAATTTTATCAATAAAATCAAGAGATAAAATAGATACAGCTTACAAAAAATCAAAAAAAATCAAAATTTTTATACGGTTTTCAAAAATTGGTGAACCTTAAAAATTCACGCATTTTTCTCTTTTCAATCATTATTTTTTTTTGTAAGAATATTTTTGATTGATTGCACGATATGTTTTTTTCCATTCGAACCAATCAGAATAACATAACACCATTCATCTAAACATGTTGTTTTTTTGTTTACTGACAATAAAAAAAAGTATTTTTTGGTATAATAAAGGCATTGATAATTTAGGAGTGGTCCGATGATTCAAGGAATTGTTTTTGATTTAGATGATACATTATATGAGCAACAAGCCCCGTTTGCTGAAGCAATCCATTCGCTTTTTCCCACATTTCCGACTGAGAAAATGAATGCATTGTTCATCCGCTTTCGCTATTATAGTGATTTCCATTACATGAAATCAATCACTGGGGAGTGGTCGTTGGAAAAAATGCGCTACGAACGTATTCGACTGGCCCTAGCTGATTTTGAATTCTCACCAAATGATTCAGATCTTGATGCCTTTCAAACAGCATATGATGAGGCCTTACAAACTATTTCACTCCCACCAGCGATCTGTACAATGCTAGATTTTTTAGTCGCCCAGAAAACACCACTGGGAATCATTACTAATGGACCTGTGAAGCGGCAAGAGGATAAGATTCATGCGCTACAACTAACACATTGGATTCCTTCAGAAAAGATCATAATCTCCGATGGCGTCCAAATTCAAAAGCCGGATCCAAGGATTTTTAAATTAATGGAAGAGAAACTTGATCTGACGCCCCACAAGCTGCTGTATATCGGAGACAGTTTTGATAATGATGTGGTTGGGGCCAAAGCCGCCGACTGGTCTGTTTGGTGGTTCAATCATCAGTTAAGAGCGATCCCCAAGGGCCAAACAGCGCTGTTTGAAAAGGAGATTACGTCTTTCAGCGAATTGAGTAACGCCATCACCCATAAAAAAAGTTTGCAACGCTGAGCGCTGCAAACTTTTCTACTTTTATTCTCCCAAACTCAAGATTAAGCGAATATCTTCTTCTGTAAGCTTGCTGGATTGTTCTTCATTGCCTTGGATCACTTTTTGGAATAGTTCACGTTTTTCCTGCTGCAGTTGATTCATTCGTTCCTCAATCGTACCTTCAGCAATCATTCGCCAAACTTCAACGACTTTCTTCTGACCGATTCGATGTGCGCGACCAGCGGCTTGCTCTTCCACCGCAGGGTTCCACCATAAATCATAAAGAATAACGGTGTCGGCCCCCGTCAGATTCAATCCTGTTCCCCCTGCTTTTAGTGAAATCAAGAAGACATCTTTTTCTCCTTCATTGAAGGCATCCACCATTTTCAGACGATCAGAAACTTTCGTACTACCTCTTAAATAGAAGCTGGAAATTCCTTCCTCCGCAAATTCCTTCTCAATGATGGAAAGCATGCTGGTAAATTGAGAGAACAGCAATACACGTCTGCCATTTTCTTTTGCAGCATGAATCAAGTCTTTGACCTGCTCTAATTTTCCTGAACCGCCCTCATACCCTTCCATAAAGAGGCGGGGATCATCACAAATTTGTCGCAAACGTGTCAGTCCTGCTAAAATACTTACCCGCTGCTTGCGGAAGGTCGCAGAATCCATTTGATCCACTTCTTGCCGCATTCGTTTCAGATAGGCCAAGTAGACGGTTTTCTGCTCTTCAGTCAGGCTGCTTAGAACGTTGGACTCGATTCGCTCTGGCAGCTCTTGCAAGACAGTATCCTTGTCTCGGCGTAATACAAATGGCTGGATCATCTTCGCGATCTCAGACACCGCCAATTGACGGAAACGTCCGATTGGCGGGAAGAATCCTGGCATCACCGTTTGGAATAGTGACCAAAGCTCTTCTAAATTATTCTCAATCGGTGTCCCACTCAACGCAAAGCGATGCGGGATCGATAGATTTCTTAGGGCACTGGAGGTTTTCGTCGCCGCATTTTTTACCATCTGTGCTTCATCAAGGATCATATATTGATAGCCCATCGCCTCATGCAAATCGATGTCTTGGCGCAGACTCGCATAAGAAGTGATGACCACTTCTTCCGCGTCCGCAAGTAATTGCTCACGCTCACTCCGGTTTCCTGAAACCACTACCGAATTCATACTTGGTGCGAATTTTTTGATCTCAGCCTGCCAGTTATAAACCAGACTTGCTGGCGTTACGATCAGTGCTTTGATCGGCTGCTGAGCTTTTTCAGCTAGTAGGAAGGTGATTACTTGAATCGTTTTCCCTAGTCCCATCTCATCTGCTAAAATTCCGCCAAAACCGTAATCACTAAGCATTTTCAGCCAGCGGAAACCAGCTTCCTGATAAGGCCGCAGTGTTGCGTGAAGTGTATCAGGCAGCACAGCTTGATATTCCTCAGGATGAGTCAGATCCTGTACCATCGTGGTAAAGCTCTCGCTAAACTGTGCCTGCGGGTTATCCTTCAATCGCTGCTCCAGCATAATTCCTTGGCTCTTCGGCAAGCGAATCAACCCATCTTTTGCACTGATGCGTTCCCGTAGCTGACCAATCATCTCACTCGTTTGCTGAAAGGCCTCTGAATCAAAGGACAAGACCTCTCCGTTTTCAAGCGTATAAAAACGATCCTTCCGCAAAAGGCTGTTCAGGACTTGATCAATCTCATTGTCTTTGATACCGGTGACATCAAACTTGATGTCCAGCCATGAGCCTTCTTGATTCACTTCTAAAGTCGGCTGAAATTCCTCTCCATCTAAGAAGAGTTGACGCAGCTTTTTCCCCATTCGTACTTCTGCATAGCGTCTGAATTCTTCTATTTCGACTTTGAAGAAATAGTACAGATTCTCTTTGACCGGCAGCTTCTTCTCAAAGCCAGTATCGATTTTTTGATATCGGTACGTATCAAAGAGGTCTAGAATTTGTTTCTCCTTCTTACTATCCCGCAAAATCTCAACATTATTAGGCAGTTTGGGCTGGTGGGCCTCATTGGTAGAAAAGTAGGCATTCCCGTAGTGGAATTCTGCCTCTGCCTTGACCATCCCTTTAATCTTTCGGAAGATTACCACTGCTCGCAGCGGCTCTTCCTTCATAATTTCCGCCACCTCATCAGCTACAATGACACGTCCGATTTTCCGTAAATAAGGAAAGACCTCTGTAAACAATTGTGAAAGCTGTCGTTGCTCATAGGCGATAACTGGTTCTTTCAAGCGCTTCATCAGCTGCTTCAATGTGATATACGTATCCTGCTGCTCATGGGTCATCAGGTAATAGGAATTCTCTACAAAGCCCATGAAATAATTGCTATAGTAGTTCGTAAAACCATCCTCGATTGTTAAGCCAAAATCGTTTTCTCCACGTTTTTCTAGCGTGAAGGTTAACGGCAATTCTTGTCCTTCGTGGACTTCTGAATAGACCTTATCGCCCAAATGAATACTCAAATTCCCCGTTTTCTCCATCGCTTCCAATAATTCCTGTATTCGGTGGACAGGTAATAGAAGGTAGCGCTTGTCTAATTTCCCCTTGACCTGCAGCCCAGCTTTGCCTAATAACTGATAAGTTTCACTGACACCTACTAAATCTTCGATCAAATCCCGACATTTGGGATCAAAGGCGCCGGCTTCAATCTGGAATTTGTATTGCTTATTGACGGTATAAGCCGAATCCGTTTGATAAGCATGCAAAAAGTCGTACAGATTTTTTACAATGTAGCTGCGTTTGCTTAGATTGCTGCCGATGCGCAGTGACACCGCCAATACATCCAATTCAGGATGATAAGGATTGGTGGGAATCGCTTCGACTACGAATTCAACAAACAAGGATTGCAACGGTTCTGCTTCTTTAGCCAAACGAGAAAAGCCTTGATTCAACAAATCCGCAAAGGACACACTGCTCTCCATTTTCTTAGGCAGCACTGTTTCAGGTTTGATCACACGAGACAGTCCTTTTTCCCGCAAATACAATTCCACTGCTACAGTGTGCTTGCAATAACCATGTTCCTCCCAATAAGGACACGCACAAATATCATTTTCTTTTCCACTGCCATCTAAATCAACCAGATAAAGTTCACTGCCTAATACTTCACCATGCCAAACACGCCGAGCAGGGTCTGCCTCAACGGATAAGACCCGCCCCTCTTTCAAGTACGTTCTGCCGCGTTCGATCACTTTTTCTGGAATACTCCATCTCATTTACGTTTCACTCCATCCTTCTAGCTGGTAACGAATACTGCTGCGTCCCGTTCCGCTAGTTTCCACAATAATTTGTTGTGGGATACGTTCCTTCAACTCTCTTACGTGACTGATGATACCAATCATCCGCCCCGCATTTTCAATGCCTTCTAAGGCCTCCATCGCCATTTCTAACGCTTCTTCATCTAAAGAGCCGAAGCCTTCATCAATAAATAGTGCTTCAATCGTCACGCCGCCAGCTTGGTTTTGTATCACTTCCGCCAGCCCTAATGCCAGAGAAAGTGCAGCAATAAAGCTTTCACCGCCTGACAGTGTATGGGAACTGCGGGTCGCACCGGCATTGTCATCATATACGTTGATCTCCAAGCCTGTATTGCCCTTCGAACGTCCGGTCTCCTGCTTTAATTCAAAGCGATATCGGCCTTTCGTGAGCTGATTCAGCTGCTGATTGGCACTTTGCAGCACCTCAGCTAGATACCATTGCAGCACATAACGCTCCAAACTGATTTTTTGTGGATTGTCCCCGTTCATCGTCTGATACAGCTGGATCATTTGGCTCAATTCATCCAACTGTCCCTTACTTTGCTGCTGGAGCGCTTCGATTGCTTCGACCAGCTCACGCTGCTGACGCAATTGATTTTCCTTTCCATAATGCTGCTGCTGGAATTGGGAGAGCTCTTCTTCTTTTTCCGCCAACTGCTGCTGTAGAGGCGCCAATCCGGGTTTTTCTCGCCCTTTGATGACTGCTTTTAAACGCTCCTGTCGATCTCTTAAAACCAATAACTCTTGATCGAAAGTCGCAATCTCTTTTTCCAATACTGAAAGATTAAGCGCTGGCGCTGTTAAATCGGTCATGTCTAAGCCTGCTTCAACGAATTGTTGCTGTAATTGTTCCTGATACTGCTGCAGACTCTCTGATGTTTCTAGCTGCTGCTTCGTCAACAGCTTTTGGTTCTCTTGCAATCGAATCCGCTGCTGCTCCGTTTCCTTCATCCGCTTTTCGTGTGCTAGAAGTTGTTCACGGTACTCTGACAGGCTTTCTGATAATTCCTTGATACGGAATTCAAGCTCTGCTAATTGCCAAGCAGCTGTCTGCTCTTCTAATCCAGCAAGTCTGCCTTGGAGCGTTTGCAGCTCACCATTGATTGTATGAAGACTTGCTTCAGCCTCCTGTTTTTTGGTTCGATCCTCAGTGAGTTCTGTTGTCATTTGTTGCAACGCGTGATCGGCTTCAGTGATCTCAAGCAAAGCCTGCGCTGTTTCAGCCTGTTGCTGTTTGAGAAACTCTTTAAGCTCCGCTATTTCAGCAGCTACCTCTAGCTGATAATACTCCTGGAAAGCCTTCTGGCAATCCTGAAGTTGCTGCTCCAGAGATTCCTGCGCGGCTAAGCGTTCATTTTGCAGGTGGTCAAATGCCTTCATCGCTACTTCATAACGAGCTTCCGCCTGCTCCTTTTGTAGTTCCAGCTGTTTGATACGAGCTTCTTGTGTTTCGAGTGCTACCTGCAATTGTCCCAGATTTTCCGTAGACATTTCTTCATGCTGTGCAGGATTAGGATGCTCCTTCGAGCCGCAAACCGGACAAGGCTCACCCGGTAGAAGATCCATACTCAAGCGAGCAATCTCCGCAGATGCCCATTGACTCTTTAATTTCTTATAGATTGCTGTTTCACTCGTTAATTGATTGCTAGTACGACTCGCTGTTTCAACTAATTGAGCAAGCTTGATCTGCTGATCTTCTTCCTCTTCCTGTTGATCAAAGATCTGCTTATCCAGCTCTTGCAATTGCAGAATTTTTTGCTGATATTGCAGTTCCTCATACCGTCGCTCCTGCCAAGTTTTTTCAGTCTGCCGCTTGGTTTCCAACGTTTTTTGCTTTTCTTCACAAGCCTTTATTTTCTCATTGATCAATGTCAGTTGGGTTTGCTGCTGGGTTTGTTGTTCAACGAACTCCGCTTTTTGCGTCGTTAGCTTCTCCCTTTGTTCAACTAAAGGCCGAAAAGATTCTAAGCTTTGCAGTTCTTTTTCTTTCGCTGCCCATTCAGACTTACTTTTTTCAAAATCAGCGGTAATTCTTTGGTATTCCGCATAGCGTGTCTCTAACGCCTCTGCTTGTTGTTGATTTTCATCAGCTTCTTGATTTTGCTTTTTTTGAAGAAGTTCCAACTCTTGGACCCGCTCATAGGTCGGTCGCAATTTTTCGATTTTTTGTGCCTGAACTAGTCGACTTTTTTTCTCCGCCTGTTCAGGAAGCTGTTCCTCTAATTCCAGTAGCTGCTGCTGGGTTTCCTCTGCTTGATTGAATTTCTCACAAAGCTCCTGCGCATGCTGGAATTTCTGCTGAAGCGCTTTTTGCTCCGCCTGTTTTTCCGCCAACTCCTTTTGGCTCTTTTGAAGCGCCTGTTCCTCCTCCAAAAGATAATCCTTCGCAAAAATCAGAGATTCTTCATAGGTGGCTCCTTTTTCACTGATAACCTGCTGAAACAGCTGATCAATGCGGGTCGTCAGCTCGCTGACTGATTTTTCCAATTCGCTCTTTTGCTGCTTCAGGCTATCGGTAAAATTACGATAAATATTCGTTCCGAATAAACTGCGTAACACCGTTTCTTTTTCTGTACTGTTGGCATTTAAGAAGGTTCGAAACTCTCCCTGCGGCAGCATCACGATCTGACGAAATTGATCCTTTTGTAAATGCAGAATCTGATAGATCACTTCATTCACCGCATCAACCTTTGTATAGGCCTCCGCTTCTTGACCTGCGTCGTTGTAAATACTCAGTTGAACTTTTTGATTCTTCGTTGTCTCGCCTTTACCGTTTTTCTTAGCCAATGTTTGTTTAGGCCAGCGCTCAATCGAATATTGCCGTCCTTGATGTTCAAATAGAAATTGAACACGGGTTTCTTCCGTGGGCTCAGCAAAGGACGATCGAATTTCATTTGATGAGCGGACCCCACCGGAAGCATCTCCGTATAGAGCAAAGGTGATGGCATCAAAAATCGTAGTCTTGCCCGCACCTGTCTTGCCACTGATCAAAAACAGCGGCGCATCAGACATTTCTTCAAAGTCCACTTCTTCATGAAGAAACGGACCGAAATTTTCCATGATTATTTTCTTCGGAAGCATTCGCTTGCGCCTCCTTCTTTAAGGATCGTATGTAAGCCCTCTTCGATCCATTGCTTTTGTAAGGTTGTTAATTCATTTTGCGAAACGTCCATAAAAAAATCTTCGGTTAAGGCAATAGGAGACTTTTCCTTGATATTTTCTGTTTTTAGTCGAGCTTCGACTGCTGTTTCAAAGCCATTGGCCCGTTCCACTTGAATAATCCGCGGATAAACCTGGCGCAACTGATTCATCAAATTGGGGATCACCGCTCGATCTTCTAAGAGGATCGAGAGATAATTTTTCCGATCAATAGCAGAATAAAACGTCGGATCTAATAAAGAAGCAAAGCTCGTCTGCAGCTCCTGAATCTCGTGCAGCGGTGTTACCTCCCGAAAAGAGAACTCTCCCGTTTCCGTCTCCACGATCCAAACCCCTTTTGTTTGATCCTTTTCTGATAGAGAATATTTTAATGGCGAGCCGCTATAGCGAGCATTCGCGAGCTTCAACGCATCCTTACCATGAAGGTGTCCCAGCGCCACATAGTCAAACGCCTCTAATAAAGTACCGTTGATCCCGTCAAGGCCACCAACCTCAATCTTCGTTTCAGAGTCTGTCTTGCTGCTCCCTGCAACGAAAAAATGACTCACCAATACATGACTTTTCGCTGGATCAAAAGATTCCTGGATTTTTTTTATTACTTTAGGCATTGCCTGCTGAATCGTTCGCAGCTCAGGGTCTTCGAAATAAATCCGTGCGTCAACGGGTTCAAAATAGGGCAAAAGATAAAATTGTGTATCCGCCATTTCGATCGGAGTGAAAGCTTCTGCCAAGCGAGTGTGAAGATGGAAATTCGCTTGATTGAACCAGGGCGCCCCCGTAGCTAAGCGGGTCGCACTATCATGATTGCCTGAAATCGCCAGCAAAGGAAACCCCTCATGCAAGTTCCAGTCTGCGATTGTTTGATTTAATAACCGGACACTCTCTTCAGACGGTACTGACCGATCATACAAATCTCCCGCGATCACGATGGCATCCACCGCTTCTTCTTTTGCGATTTTTTTGATTTGATCAAGAATGTATGCTTGATCTGGCAGTAAATCATACCCGTGAAGCTTTTTTCCGATATGCCAGTCAGCCGTATGTAAAACTTTCATTGATCCACCCTTTTCCTCATTTAGTCCTTCCCAAAAGTATAACACGATTCAGCATTTTTTTCTGCTAAGCAAGTGAGTATCGTTTCATAAAAAGCTTTCTCTTCAACGAATTTTGCGCTACGATAAATCAAGTGACAAAAAAAGGAGGAAATTTTGTGCCAATTGGTATTATTATTAATTCTTTATCCATCATTATCGGAGGGCTTTTGGGTGGCTTCTTAGGCCATCTACTCTCTGAAGATTTCAAAGTGCAAATCACCTTGATCTTCGGCGTTTGTTCTATGGCGATGGGGATTCCCAGCATTAGTCAAATGGCGAATATGCCCGCCGTGATCTTAGCCATCATTTTAGGTACGTCATTAGGACTGCTCTTAAATTTTAATCAAAAGATTAATGCGGCAGCAACCTTGATGCAAAAACCCATCGCGAAATTCCCACAGCAGGAGTTAAAGCTTTCATACGACGACTACATGAGTACACTCGTCACTATTGTCGTTCTTTTTTGCGCTAGCGGTACTGGAATATTCGGCAGCCTAACAGAAGGAATGACGGGAGATCATACGATCCTAATCGCAAAATCAATTCTCGATTTCTTTACCGCTGCGATTTTCGCCTGCAATATCGGTTATGTAGTCTCTGTCATCGCGATCCCGCAGTTCCTCATTTTTTTCAGTTTATTTTTAGTCGCGACAGTCGTTTTCCCTTTGACTACGCCAGCCATGATCCTGGATTTTAAAGCCTGCGGCGGTTTTTTAATGCTTGCCACCGGTTTTCGTATGATTAAGGTCAAGATGTTCCCGACCGCTGACATGATTCCGGCGATGCTCTTAGTGATGCCTATCAGTTGGATATGTACCACTTGGATTCTTCCCTTATTAGGATAAACAAAACAGGTATCCTCTCATTTTTGAGATGGATACCTGTTTTGTTTACCGTTTATGGCTGAACTACTCAGCGTCCTTTTCTTTAGCCACATATTTATAGTTTGGATTAATCTCATGATCCAGCTGATCGAACGCACCTTGAACTCTACGCTCTACTTCCGCCAAACCAGCCTTATCCATTTTCTTGATATCAGAAATATCGATCGGATCGCCATACCGAATAATCACGGGAGTCCGTTTGAACAGGTGTGAGAATTTAGTTGGTCCTTGATAAACGGATGGAACGATCGGTTTCTTCGATAGACGTGAAATCAAAGCCATTCCGCCTTTTAACTCAGAGGAATGGCGCGTACCGCTTGGAAACATGATCAAGCCTTTATCAGAATCCTTCAACATTTTTACTGGTCGTTTTACAACGCTGGGACCAGGCTTATCACGATCCACAGGAAAAGCATTCAAATGGACCAAGATAAAACGTAAAATCGGATTTTTGAAGAGCTCCGCTTTAGCCAAGAAGCTGAATTGCTTTGGTGATGCGCCGAGCGCCATATAAAACGGGTCCCACCACGTTCGGTGAGGAGCGACCAAAATATAATTTCCTTCTGGCAATTTCTCTTTATTTTGATAGTGCGCATTGCCATTGATGATGGCTAAGAGGACGCGAACGATGACACGAATAAATTTAAAAAACATTTTTTCTTCCTTTCAGTGTACTCACTAAACGTAGTATAATACAACGGTATGATTTTTTTAAGGGGGCAAAAGAAATTGTTAAGAAATGGTGAACGGATCGATCAACTTTACGCCGAGGATATCCAAATTATCCAAAGCTCAGAAGTCTTTTCTTTCTCGATCGATGCAGTCTTACTAGCAAATTTCGCTCGTGTACCAAAACGCGGCAAAATCATTGATCTTTGCGCCGGAAATGGGGCAATTGGGCTTTTTCTGAGTCGAAAAACAGCCGCAACCATTGATCAGATCGAACTCCAGCCTCGCCTCGCTGATATGGGACAGCGAAGTATCGCTTTGAACCATTTAGAAGAACAAATGACAATGCATGAACTGGATCTCAAAAAAACCTTTGATGTTTTCAGAGCGGACTCGACAGATTTAGTGGTCTGCAATCCGCCTTATTTTAAGGAGCTGCCTACTAGTCAAAAAAATCCGAATCCCCATTTAGCGATTGCTCGCCACGAGATTCACGCGACACTAGAAGATGTCGTCAGTGTCTCTGCAAAGCTGTTGAAAATGAATGGTCGTTTTGCGATGGTTCATCGTCCGGACCGCTTTTTGGAGATCGTCGATTGTCTGCGTGCCCATCGTCTCGCACCTAAACGGATCCAATTCGTTTATCCTAAACCAGGAAAAGAAGCCAACACCCTTTTGATCGAAGGCATCAAGGATGGCAAAAGCGAAGGGCTGCGTTTTCTTCCACCATTATATACGTATGACCAATCCGGCAGCTACTCAGCCGACTTACAGGAGATGCTTTATGGCAACTGATCAATTCTTTTATGTACTTCTTTGCAGGGATCACAGCTTTTACGGTGGATATACGACGGATCTGACACGACGTTTAGCGGAACACAACGCTGGAACAGGAGCGAAATATACGCATCCCAAAAGCCGCCGACCTGTGCAAATGATCCATGCCGAGCGCTTTGAAACACGCAGCGAAGCAACAAAAGCCGAAGCTGCCTTTAAAAAACTCCCTCGTAAACAAAAGGAAAAATATATACAAGACAACCAAAAAAAGAACGTTTTGTGATTCCTCACAAAACGTTCTTTTGATTATACCCCTTTTAAAATTTCTTTTGCGATCAGGTGGCAATAATGAACTGAGCCAACATCGTTTGGATGGACTTGATCATCATAGAACCAGTCTGGATGACCGTTACTGAAATCATACCAGTTAATCAAATGAACATTTTTATATTCCTTTGATGCAGCCTGTAAATTCGCGTTCACATCATTCTGCCAACGTCGGGTTGGGACATGGGTATTGATAATGAAGACCTCACGCTTATCTCCCAAGACATTCATGATCTGAGCAAAATCGTCTTTGCTGAAGGCACCATTTGTTCCTAAACTCAATAGGACAGTATCGTTCAATTCACCCTTGTCCTTCAACGCTTGCAAGAGTGGCGGACTGTCTTTCAATTGTCGTCCGACTTCCCCATCTACCACCATCTTAGGGAAAATTTCCGTTAATCCTTTTGAACCTGCTAGTAACACAGAATCACCGAATGCTGTCACCTTTAGATTTTTTGCTTTAGTGATTTCACGATTGCTAAGATTGTACTTATCTCCTAGACTTTTTGGTGCTTCCGAACTGCTGGTGGTCTCCTCTGTTGGCGCACTTCCAGCAGTGGAATCACTTGCCGAAGGTTGTACTTCTGTTTTATTTGCAGCCTTCTTATTTTGTTCAATCTGCTTTTGCAGTGCCTGTTGATTCGCATCTACTTTATTTGTCGGCGCAATAATCACTCCGACAACGGCAATTATAGTAAGCACGCTCGAAAAGATAAAACCGATTTTTCTGCGGCTTTTTATTGGCGCCCAAAATGATTGCTTCAATGAGACGAAGGTTCGACGGTAATTGAAGCGACGCAGCGGTGTCTCCACATATCGGTAGGAAAGCTCTGTCACGAAAAGAATCAGAATCACTTCCATGATCGTATGAAGAAAGGTATGGTTTGCAACATTGACCTTTGCTTCATAGAAGATCATTACTGGAAACTGATACAAATAAATCCCGTAACTGCGTTTTCCGATCCATGAAAAGACTGGATTCGTCAACCAACGATTCCAGCTTGCTCCCGGATGTGCCGTAATAGCCACGAGTAAAACACTTAATAAGCTCACTAAGAACATCCCGCCGTAATAAACGAAGGACCAATCATCTCGCATAAAGAGAAAGGCAAGAACTAATAATAGCAGTGAGCCTAATCCAATGCCGTTTAGTATCCGTTTCGCCTGCCGTGGGATCTTGGCCTTCAGTCGAGTACTTGGCCAAATAAAGGCCAATGCCCCACCTAATAGAATCGAGAATAAACGAGTATCTGTGCCGTAGTAGATACGCGTTGGGTCTTGACCCGGAACGAACCAAACCGCCATTAAAATAGCAGATAGAAAAGCTGCTGCGATAATCCCCAGAAAGACTTTCCCCTTATTTTTCACCAGCTTCATCAGTAAAACAAACACGATCGGCCACAAAATGTAGTTCTGTGTTTCCACGGCCAATGACCAAATATGGGTAAAGGGAGATTCGCCAGAAAAGCGGTCAAAGTAAGACATCCCATGATTGATCTGCCACCAGTTGTTTACATAGAACAAACTACTTATGACGTTGCCTCTTAAATTGTTTAAAAGGTTTCGCTGAAACAATGTTATGTACGCCGAAGCTCCAATCAGCATTGTAACCAACGCAGGATACAAACGCTTCATCCGTCGATAATAGAATTGCTTGATATCAATTCGGCCGGTCTGCTTCCATTCCTGCAATAATAAATCTGTGATCAAGTAGCCAGAGACCACAAAAAATACAGGAACCCCTAAATATCCGCCCCGCATTTGCGCAGGCATCAAATGATATAAAATTACGCCGATTACCGCTAGGGAACGAATCCCATCAAACCCAGTAATATAGCGACTATGCTTTAGTCTTTTTCCCATAAGTTTACTTTCCAACTTTACTATAGAATATCAAATTAACTATACGTATTATTCTGACAAACTGCAACATTTTCTCAATAAAAAAAGTATTTCCTAAATATTTTAGTTTTTAACGGAATGAGGTTTGATGAGAAACTTCTATTCAGCTAGTTCAAATTTGATGAATTTTTCTTCATTCATGTGACATTCTGCTTAATGCGGCACAAGCTGGAGCGCTCTTTAGTCCGTATGCACTCTTTGAACATTTCATACTGAGAATTGACAAAAAAAAGACTCCTGCTGGAAGAAGCAGGAGTCACCGTCATTTCTCCGTCAAAGAAATTGGGTAGTTATTTTACAAAACAACCATGTTGATAATTTAACATTAAATTTACCGTTTGTAAATATTCTAAACATATATTCCTGTAATAATTTTCTTTTTCCGCTAAATGATTATCAAACGGCACGATTATTTTTTAAATTTTTTCCAACATTTCTTCAATCGAACGATTTAACCAATTTCGACAGCCTATTACAAAAAAAGTCGAGACGTTTGCCCCAACTTATTAATCCATCGATTCTTCGTAAAAGCGTCCCATGATTCGTACATTTTCTGAGATACTTACAAAGGCATCAGGATCATTTTCCCGCATGATTGACTCCAATACCGGCAATTCAAAGCGGGTAACGACGGTGAATAAAACGGTCTGCTTGTCGTGCTTATACGCACCTTCCGCTTCGTTGATGATCGTGATCCCGCGACGCATTTGATCCTGAATACCATTGATCACTTGGTCGGGACATTTCGTAACGATCATGACCTGCATCTTGCGCTGCTTTGTATAAAGCGCGTCGGTCAATTTTCCACTCATGAAGATCGCCAAAGCAGAATAGAACATGTATTGCCAGCTAAATAGAATTCCCGCCATCAGCATGATCATAATATTAAAAATGATCGAGATCGAGCCAACGGAAGTTCCTGTTCGCTTACGAATTGTAATACTCAAAATATCCAATCCGCCAGAAGACAAGCCATTCTTCAAGGCAAAGCCGATACCGACACCCATGATCGCCCCACCAAAGATCGCACAAATTATTGGGTCTGTAGTCAAGGTCGTCTCAGGAATAATGTGAATGAAGAACGACGTTAAGAAAACGGTGATGAATGTAAAAATCGTAAACTTATGACCAATCTTGAACCATGCCAAGAAAAACAAGGGCACGTTGATCAAAAATAAAGTGATGGATACAGGCACCGTAAAGCCAATCACACGGTGCGACAAGGTCGTTAAGATTTGCGCGAAACCGGTCGCTCCGCTGGAATAAATGTGTCCTGGTTGGTAAAAAAAGTTTACGGCAATCGCCGCTAAAAATGCATAAACAACTGCGACAGATAATCGAGTGGCGTAATCGTGATGGGGCCACTCCTCTATCTTCTTTTTCATCATGTTATGTCCGCCTCATTTCAAAATTTCACTCACATTATACGTATTTTCATGAAAAAAAGAAAGCACCTACCATGATGGCAGGCACTTCTCTTAGTATATTCTTAGAGTTATTAGAAATATGAAAAATCATTCAGCGAACTTTCCCACATGATACTTTATATATCGATTTACAGACTAGCTTTTCTAATTATTCTTCTATTTTTGTTACATCAATGCTCAACTCATAAAGCTGTAACGGCGATACGGTACTTGGCGCATCAGACATAGGGTCTGCTGCTTTCCCGTTCTTAGGAAAGGCAATGACTTCACGAATATTGTCTTCACCAGCCAATAACATCGCAAAACGATCCAAGCCAAGGGCGATTCCGCCGATTGGAGGGAACCCATAATCCAATGCTTCCAATAAGAAGCCGAATTGTTCATTGGCGCTTTCGCGAGTAAAGCCTAATGTTTCAAAGACTTGCTCCTGCAATTCACGGGTATTAATACGCAAAGATCCGCCACCTAATTCGTAGCCGTTCAAGACAATATCATAAGCTTGCGCATAAACCTTTTCAGGATGCTCCTTCAAGTTCGGAATATCTTTTTCCATCGGCATCGTGAATGGATGGTGAGCAGAGACGTAACGACCAAGCTCTTGATCAAATTCAAATTGCGGCCAATCAACAACCCACAGATAATCAAAACGATTTTCATCAATCAGGCCAAGCTCTTTCCCAACTTTTGAACGAACTGCGCCTAAAGCAGTTACTGCTGTTAAGAATTGATCCGCCGCAAACATCAAGACATCGCCTGCTTCGGCATTTGTTGCCTTTTTCAACTCTTCACTGACGCCGCCCATGAATTTCGCGATTGGGCCAGTTAGCTCGCCATTTTCATCCACTTTGATCCAAGCCAAGCCTTTTGCTCCGAATTGTCCAACGAATTGACCTAAGCGATCCAATTCCTTACGAGAATATTTGTCCGCTGCACCTTTCGCGTTCAAGGCTTTAACCACGCCGCCGTTGTCAGAAGCCATACGGAACACTTTGAAGTCCGTCGCAGCAGCAATATCTGTTACATCGATCAATTCCATGTCAAAACGTGTATCTGGTTTGTCTGACCCATAGCGTTCCATCGCTTCATCCCAAGTAATACGTGGGAACGGCAGCGTTACTTCAACGCCGCGAACATCCTTCATTACTTGTGCGATCATCGCTTCTGTATATTCTTGAATCTCTTCAGCCGTTAAGAAGCTTGTTTCGATATCGATTTGAGTAAATTCTGGTTGACGGTCCCCACGTAAATCTTCATCACGGAAACAACGAACGATTTGATAATAGCGGTCAAAGCCAGCAGTCATCAATAATTGCTTCAAAATTTGTGGTGATTGAGGCAACGCATAAAAATGTCCCGCATGCACACGTGAAGGAACTAAGTAGTCCCGCGCGCCTTCTGGTGTAGATTTCGCCAAGTAAGGTGTTTCAATATCTAAGAAATCATTGTCATCCAAGAAGCGACGAACTGATTGCGTTAAGCGGTGGCGCATCATCAGGTTTTGTGTCATTTTCGGACGACGCAAATCCATGTAACGATATTTCAAGCGCACTTCATCGCTGATATTTTGTTCATCTTCGATTGAGAATGGCGGCGTTTTTGCACTATTTAAAATAGTGATCGCTTCACCCTTCACTTCATAATCCCCAGTCGCCATTTTCTTGTTCACGGCACCTGGATCACGACGGATAACTGTCCCTGTAATTTCAACGACAAATTCGCTGCGGCATTGATCCGCAACTTCCCAAGCCGTTTTTGATTCTTCTGGGTTGAAAACTACCTGTACAACCCCTTCACGGTCACGTAGGTCGATAAAGATCAATCCGCCTAAATCACGACGTTTTTGCACCCACCCTTTTAATGTTACTTTTTGATCCAAATACTCATCGGACACGCGTCCGCAATAGACAGTACGTCTAGCCATTTTTTCATTCCTCCATTTATTTAAGTAATCTACCTTGTTAAAAGTAAGTTTTATTTCATTTAATCAAGCTTTGGCATGGTCATTTCATCATAGATTGCTGCAAAGTCTTCATAAAGATCAGCTAGTGGAAAAGCTTTTTCTTCCCGAGTAGCAGAATCCTTCACATTGATGACGCCTTTTGCCAACTCATCTTCACCTAAGGTTAGGACAAGCTTCGCGCCTTCCTTATCAGCCGTCTTAAATTGCGCTTTTGCTTTTCTTCCCATAAAATCCCGATCTGCTGAAAAACCAAAGCCGCGAATCGCTTGAACGACCTTCAAACTCTCCATATTTGTTTCCTCGCCAAGTCCTACTACATAGGCATCAAGACTTGCCGCACTTGGAATCATTACGTCTTCTTGTTCCAGAGTTAATAGAATCCGTTCAATCCCCATCGCAAAACCGATACCTGGTGTTTCCGGTCCGCCCAGTTCTTCTACAAGTCCGTCATAACGTCCACCACCACAGATCGTTGTTTGTGCACCCATTCCAGGAGCATCACTCATGATCTCAAAAATCGTATGGTTATAATAATCCAAACCACGAACCATCCGGTGATCGATTTCATAGGAAATATTCAAATATTCCAATGTCTTTGTGACACCTTCAAAGTAGTCCTTTGCATAATCGCTTAAATAATCTAAGATGCTTGGCGCATCCGCAACAATTGGTTGATCCTTGCGATCTTTACTGTCTAAGACCCGTAATGGATTTTCATGTAAACGACGACGAGAATCTTCGCTTAACTCTTCTTCATGCGCCTCCAAATACGTAATTAACGCTTGACGATAGTTTGTACGCGTTTCTTTGTCTCCCAAAGTATTGATCACTAAACGCAGCTGATTGATCCCCAGCTGTTTAAAGAAATCCATCGCCATCGCCATTACTTCAACATCCAAGCTCGGATTTTCACTGCCAAAGGCTTCTACACCGATTTGGTGGAATTGACGCAAACGGCCTTTTTGCGGACGTTCATATCGGAACATCGGACCTGTATAGTAAACCTTATAAGGCTTCTTGAACTCTGGTCCAAACAATTTATTCTCAACATAAGCCCGTACAATTGGTGCCGTTCCTTCAGGACGAAGCGTCACATGACGATCCCCTTTGTCGTGAAAATCATACATTTCCTTTGAAACGATATCTGTCGTATCCCCAACGCTGCGGGCGATGACTTCATAGTGTTCAAAAATCGGTGTGCGGATCTCTTGATATTGGTAGTCGTTGAATACTAAGCGGGCAGTCTCTTCGACAAACTGCCATTTTTCGCTTTCTCCCGGTAAAATATCATTGGTCCCTTTTGGTCGCTGATAACTCATGGTTTATCTCCTTCATATTGATGTATTTATTTTAACTTTGCAGAAAAGTACGATTGCTCTTCAAGCCAAATACCCTTCTGTAGAGGTGTTATACCTTGGATTAAAAATTTGTACGTTTTGGTAAAAAGAACTGACAGCTAGCTTATTAATAAGGAAATCATTTTTCTAAAAACAGGAAAAATGAATTTATTTTCGTACGCATATCATGCACTATACATATTGAGCTAAAATTTACCTTATATAATGAATATACTTTCTCAATAGGCAAACTGCGAATAGTGCAACTGACACCTAGCTCATCAATACGGAAATCATTTTTCAAAAGCGTGAAAAATGAGCTTATCTTCGTACGCATACGATTCTGCTATACTACTTGTTCACTAGATTGCTGCAAACTTATAGTTACCTTTCAAACGTTAAAAGCTGCAAAAAGCAGAACTCGCAAAAAAAGCCCTTGTTCGTGTGAACGAACAAGGGCGAAAATTATCGCGGTACCACCTATTTTTTAAAAAAGAGTCTCCCTCTTTTTTCTCTAGCAATTAACGCTTGCGTAACGGAGCGGCTTTGCACGCGCTCATCTCCAGACTGTCTTTCAATTACTTTTCACGAAATTGCTTTCAGCCAAGGCAATTTTTTCTGTACGTTTTTTCGTAATTTACTGGTTCCTTCATAGATATTTCATTGATATTTTTATCTCTTCCTAAGCTACTAAAAAAAAGCATGAAAGTCAAGTGATTTCATGGGTATATCTGAAGTTCGAAAAAGAATAGTCGCTTTTTTTCATACTTTATTTTAAACTTGAAAAAGAATGATCGTTTCTTTAAAGAGACGAAAAAAGCAAGGAGCGGATACTATATGACAGATGTACGAATTGGAAAATCACGAGTCTATGCAAGCGACTTAGGTCTAGGAACGAATGCCGTAGGTGGACACAACCTTTACCCGAACTTGACAGATGAAATTGGAAAAGATGTTGTTCGCACTGCCATCAATAACGGAATAACTCTATTGGATACCGCTTTTTCTTATGGGCGTGGTCGTTCAGAAGAATTGATTGGTGAAGTTTTGCAAGAGCCTGAGTTTGATCGCTCCCGTGTGATCGTAGCGACGAAAGCCGCTCATGACATGCAACAGGATGGAAAGTTTAATAACTCGCCAGAATTTCTGCGCAACGCGGTAGAGGCTGCCCTGCAACGACTTCAAACGGATTATCTAGATATTTTCTATATCCATTTTCCTGATGAGACGACTCCGAAAAATGAAGCAGTAGCAGCGTTACATGAGCTAAAAGAAGAAGGTAAAATTCGTGCGATCGGTGTTTCGAACTTCTCATTGGAACAATTAAAGGAAGCCAATCAAGACGGCTATGTCGATATCGTTGAGGAACGCTTTAGCCTGATCCACCGTGAACATGAAAAAGAACTGTTTCCTTATTTGAAAGCCAATAAAATCAGCTTCGTTCCTTATTACCCACTAGACTCAGGTTTATTGACAGGAAAATACAGTGAAGAAACAACCTTCGAAGCCAGTGATCTGCGCAGTAAAAATCCAGACTTCAAGGGAGAACGTTTCGCAGAGATTATCAAAAAAGTTGATCAACTAAAACCTATTGCGAAAAATTACGGAGCTACTGTTACACAGCTAGTCTTGGCTTGGTACATGAAGCACCCGCAAATCGACGTAGTCATTCCTGGCGCAAAACGCCCAGATCAGGTCGAAGCAAATGCCAAAGCCGTGGATATTCGATTATCGACGGAAGATTTCGAAGCAATTGATCAACTATTTAAATAGAAGAAAAAGAACGAAAAGCTCTTTCTCTTTTTCTTAAATTCGATAATAATAAGCAAAAGCGAGTACGTATGTGCTCGTTTTTTTTGCTTTTTAAAGGCTCGCTGAATAAACCCTATGGGCAAAAAAGCACATCGCTATCTCCTTCCAGTCAATAGTTTCTTGACTTTCCTTTCCCATTTTCTTTTCTCTCGTCCCTGATCAATTTCTTCTTGCGTTTTGCCGTGACGTCTTTCAAAGCTTTTGGGCTTATGTGCCGTTGCAGCGGCTGAATCATTTGGTGGCAACTCCCAAGGCAGCGGGTACTTCGCATCGATTTGATCAGCGAGCTCCTGATAGTTCAGCTTACGTTTTTTATTTTCATTCGAAGGTTCTGTCAACACCGTTTCCTCTTCAGGCTGTTCTTTTCTCTCAGAAGTCTGACATTTTTCATCCGTTGATTCCAACTCAGGTGCTTCTTCTTGTTCTGGTTGACTCGCCTCATGCTGCGTATCGAGACAGGTTTTTACACTCTTGAATTTCACATATTCCGCAAAACGACGAACGCCACCCGTTTGGAAGATGGTCAAGGTCGTCAAAATTTCCAATATTTCCGCCGTTTCACTTTCTTGTCCGGCCGGAATCTGTTTCGTGTCACGCAATGTCCATGCATATCTTTTCCCGTTGCCATCTTTAAAAACCGTCGCAAGATCAAATTGAAACGCTGTCTTTTCGAAGGTTTCAGCGGCTCTCTCTATCAAGAGTTTTCTATAAGAACGAGCTTGTTTTGTCAGCTCTTGATACTCTTCTTCGCTCTTGAACAGACGTTGGATAACTGTCTGCCACTCTTCTTCACCTACAAAATAATCGCGGAAATAGGCGCAATGACGACGCAAGGTATCATTAGGTGTAGCGGTCAGAAAAATCTCACGAATCAGCTCTGGGAACAGGTAGGCAAAATCCCCCACAGAAAGTGCGTCACGTACCAAAATAGCCACTGCCGCCTCTACGATCTCTGCCGCATTTTTTGTTTGTTCATAGCGCTGAGTCACGCGTTTTTCCAAGCTCTTTCTCAACATACCAAAAATTTGTCGCTGCCCTAACAATGCTTCCTTCATTCGTTTCATCCTCCATCCGTTAAATCCTAATTCCATTATAGTAATGATTCTTATGTAACCGTTCACAAAAATATTTTATACATAAAATAACCTTGAAGTAAATAGTTTTTTGAAGTATTCACTAATGTTAATTTATTTAAACCTTTTGGATAGTAACTTTATCGATTCTATTCCCCCTTTTTAATATTACTTTATCAAGCTTAATAAATAACGATAATTTCATGCGTCCAAAAACAAACAGATAAAAAATTTATGCAACTTTTTAAAATAAACAGAATTATTTTATCCAACGTAAGGTAATCATATTTCTTACAAAAAAAGATACCACCCTTATAAAAAGGTGATATCTTTGAGCAAAAATGTCCCAATCAGTCGCGCTTATTCACGACATTCTGTTCTTCTCCTGCTATAAATGCCGCGAAATTATCTACTGCAATTCCCATCAAACGTTCTCGAGTTTCCAATGGCCGCCAAGCAATATGAGGCGTAATAATACAGTTTTTAGCCTTCAGTAATGGATTATTATCAGCCATCGGCTCTTTAGAGACCACATCGACACCTGCACCGATAATTTTCCCTTTGTTTAAAGCTTCTGCGACAGCTGCCTCATCTAATAGACCGCCGCGTGCTGTATTCAATAAAACGACGCCATCCTTCATTTGATGGATGGTTTCTTGATTAATCATCTCTTGTGTCTCCGCTGTCTGTGGGACATGTAGGCTGATAATATCCGCTTGACGGTAAAGCTCCTCAATAGGTACTTGCTGCGCCCATGAAGCCTGAGGTTCTTTTGGACGATGATTCCAATAGATAACCTTCATATTAAAAGCATGGGCAATCGCCGCTGTTGCTTGTGCAATTTCACCATAGCCAATCAATCCAAGTGTCTTGTTCTGCAGCTCCATCAACGGTGTTTTTTGGTAGGTAAAATCAACACTCCGTTGCCAATCGCCTTGGTGGACTGAGTCATTATGAACACCGACTTGATTCACGATCTCCAATAAAAGCGCAAAAGTAAACTGTGCAACTGCGGCTGTTCCATACGCTGAAATATTCGTCACCGGAATATTCCGCTTCCTAGCCGCTTCGATATCTACAACATTGTATCCAGTCGCCAACACACCAATATATTTCAACTGCGGAACAGCACCCAAAACTTCTTCATCAATCGGTGTTTTATTCGTCAGGATCGCTTCAGCGTCACCGATTCGCTCAATGATTTCCTTTTTATTTGTAAAGGACGTACGATCATAAACGATAACCTCGCCAAATTCTTCAAAGCCTTTCCAGCTCAGATCTCCTGGATTCAACGCATAACCATCTAAAACTACGATTTTCATCATTTGCCTCCATTCTTTACCATTCATTGTACCGATTCTTTTTTGAATTGAAAAGAAACAAAAACCCGAGAGGGAAAAATGATTTCACCTCTCGGATTCTGCTTATTTATTTTTCTTCCTCTTTTTTTGATCTGCGGATCCATAATAGGAAGGAACTTCCTACGAGTACACAGAGACCGAGGATCGCTGATAAAGGATGTTGCTCCGAACCAGTTTTTGGCAGATTCTTAGCAGATGTCGCTTCTTTATCCGCTTTATTACTGTAATACCTTCCACCGAAGTAGCTGCGATAGGTGCTTTCAGATTGCGGTGCTTTCACTCCCGAATCCTTGTCCTCTGTTTTCGCGCCACCTGTTGTGATTTCCTTCTTCGCCCATTTTGCAACAAGCGTCAAACCGCCGACTGGCATTTCAAAGACATCCTCTGATTTCTTATCTTTCACATACCAACGTTTTCGAAATAATAGCTTAATAAGTCAAGAATAATTTTTAGCTAATTTCTTGTTTCTCTTTAATCAATTAAACAAAAAAAGCAATCAAAAACAGGCTTGTACTGTTCCTTGACTACTTCATTTACCCGTTACGAGAAAAATACAGGAGACAACTGATAGCCTTCCCCCCAGACTGTTTTGATTGATTCTTCAGTCAGGTCTATTCTGTCTATTTTCTTTCTCAGTTTTTTTACGATGGAGGAAAGGTGAGATAAGTGGGAGTTCGTCACACCTGTTCCCCACAACTTGTTGCATAAGGCCTCTCTCGTAATTACTTCACCATTTGAATAATACAGCTCATTAAAGACTTTCTCTTCTAATTTCGAAAGGCTTAATTGATTCATTTGCTCTGCAATGTCGATCTTTTGACCAAAACTAGAGTTAATCCCTGTTTTTCTAAAGCTTGTTTGTGTCGCATGATTAAATTTTGAAACCATTAATTTTTCTCTTAAAGAATCCAGATTCAAATTGATTGACGTGATTTTCTCAACATTTTTCAAATCACCTAAATCTGCCACCTCGCCGACTTTACGAAACAGCAGATTCTTTTTATTTTCAAAAAGCGGCAACAGAAACTTAATTTCCGCATTGGATACCGTCTCGCTGAAAATAATGAATTGAAAATGGTTCATCAAATCAGGATATTTTTGATGTTGAACCAAATAATCATACAAACTAGAGGAACAAAGAACTTCGTAATTCAAAAACTGCAATTTTTCCTGTAATTCGCCATCGGATAAGATATTGCGCGTAAGTATTAGTACATGTCCCATATGGGAATCACCTTCTTCTTTCACTTCGTTAAATAATCAATGTTCTGTCGTTGCTAAGTGGAGATACTTTGAACCTGTAATTCGTGAGGTATGTTAGACACACCTCACGCATCTATTACAGGGTAAAACTGCTAATCTGATTTTGGATATCCAAGTAGACAAAGATTGCACAGGCAAATGAGGAAATCATGACTAACAACAATATCCAGTCAAGAATCAGAAAATTTTCCTTTAGTCCTCGTTCTTTCTTCAATTCTTTGTCTTTTATATAGCACATTACAAAAGCAATCAAAGACAAAACTCCGATAGCCCCAAGAATAAATACCCAATACATTGGTTTCATCATTTGCACATCCTATTTCATCATTATTTACTACAAAGCATCCTGAAGTGTCCAAGTAATTTTTCCGTTAAAGGTATAGCCGGCTTGATTATTCACATTACTTGGTACCTCTAACTTCACTTTATCAAACGGCATTTGGTAATCCCAAACCCCTTCACCGTCAGCTTTTGACGCTTGTGATAACGTGACAGAAGCTCCTCCTGCGGTTAAATCAATTGATTGCTCCCACGTTGGTGAGCCAGGTGAGCCGTGAGTAATGTTTGTAGCCGATTCGGTTCCTCCAGCACCTGTTATCTTCGCTAAGGAAATATCTGTTATCGATAGTTTTGGCGAAAGTGAAGTATTTTTCAATACATTTCCATCCGATGCAGTCAAATCACTTAATTGTCCAACTACTTTCCAATCTGTTCGGTTCGCATTTCTCTTAGAATCCGTTACACGAATCTTGAAGCCATTCGTCTGTTCGCTAGCTGAATGCGCCTTTGTATCTAAGCTATAGCTGTGTTTCTTTTTACTCGCTTCATTCTTTTTACCGAAATCAAAACGTTCTGGTGCTGTTAAGTTTAGCTCTTCTGGCGCACTGGCTACGATTGTTACGGTTTTCGTGTCTCTAGTTAGCGAGAAATTTTTCCCTTGAAAATTGAAATACATATTCGCTGTATTTCCAGGTGTCGCATTATCGCGAACTTTCGTAACGATAGTAATATTCGCAGTATTCGCATCGTTAATCTTATTGTCTAGAACATCCACTTGCGACCAAAAACCTGCTGGAGTTGGAATGTGATTCCCCTCTACCTCTACTCGAACACCTTTGTAGTATTCACTTGACTTGGCATCTGATGGGTCAGCATAGTCCTCTACTATATCATGCTCCGTGGATTGCAGGTGATGTTTAAAATCTGGCTTCATTAAGTAGCGACTATTTTCACTATTAACAGCAGCACGCCAATAAATGAGGCCACCTTGTTCAATCTCAGTAATTTCATTTCCATTAATATCTGTAGGAACCAATTTTAATTTTGCTGTCGTAGCAATATCGTAATCTGCATTGAATGTAATTTTTCCATCATAGACAAAACTAGCAAAAACATTATTTCCACTAAAAGCAAAATCCGTAGTAGGAGATCGCCCTTCTAAATAATACTCTGGGTCCTTAATAGCTAAGATATTCGATCCCTCTTTTTTACTTGCTGTAGCGGTTGTCCCCCATGAGCCAAATTTCACGTAAGAAAGACCAGTACTTTGATCAGTCTTTAAAACATCTACTTCAAACCCTATGTCCGGTGTGGTCACCTTGGTAGCTGTCCCTCCATGTTTCGGAACAGTCATTGACTGTCCTCTTAGAGTAAGTTCCTTCAATCCAGTAAATGCTTCTAAAGGTAAAATATTACTTATATGATTGTAGCTAGCCCTAATAGTCTGTAAACGGGTATTTTTTGACGGATCAAATTTTGAGAAAGCTTTATCTTGCAATTCATTGTGATTTGCTTCAATCAATATAATGCACTCTGGAATATGTGCGAACTCGTCATCAGTAATTTTATTGATGCTTACGCTGATTGTCTCTAAGATGGTGAATTTTTCTAACCCTTCAAGCGTTTCTAATATCGCACTATCATTGTTAGAGTTTGTTCCTACAGCAAGACTTTTATATCCTTGTTCAGGCAGATAAAATTCTTTCAAAGAGTCCTTTGCATCTCCAATACCTATATCTTTAAAGTGGACGAAATTATTATTACTAAAATTTGCATAACTTATACTTGAACATCCCTGCAAATCACCCTTTATATCAGAAAAAAGGTTGTTTGAAGCTTGCAAACGGGTCAGATTAGCAGCATTCTTTAAGCCATTTAAATTGTCGAGTCGATTACTGCTACAATTAAAGGTCACTAAACTCTGAACATTGACCGCTGAAATATCCTCTAGCAGGCCTCTTAAAACGTGTTCAGTTTGAAAAGCCGGATAAAACCTCATTTGATTCGCACCACCAGCTTGTGAAGAACAATCTAATTCCTCCAGAGAATTTGCACTTTCAATTCCTGTAAGATTAGTCAATAAATTATGAGAGACAATCAACGTTACAAGATTATTCGTCGTGCTTAAAGGAGCTAATGTTTGAATCAAATTACGTGATAAATTCAACTCTTTTATCGAAGATTTATTTGAAAGAGGACTTAAATCTTCAATTGCATTCCCATTTAAATTCACTGTTTCTAACGATGTACAGCTTTGCAAAGCATCTAATGCATTCGCACCCTTCAACCCTCTAGTGCGGTACGTAGGAGTGTGGACAGCTGGATCAAACATCTCTGTTGTAACTCCGCCAGGATTATCATAATAGTAGGGACGGCCATTATAATTACTAGCTCCCAAAACCTTTAATGTTTTTAATTTTGTATAATTCTCTAATCCAGCTAACGTGTGTAGACCAGGATGGCCTTTTAGATCAAGTACCTCTAATGAATTGGCGCAATTAAGTCCTTCCAAAGATTGAAGTCCGTAGCCTACATATGAAGGTTCCGGATCAGTTGGCCCGACTAATATACTGCTAGTGGTCTGTTCATCATATTTTTTGAAATAGACTTCTCGTAGATTTGTTGCATCTTCCAATCCTTCAAAATTTTGAATTCCCGCATTTTGTTTAACTCTGCTGTTATCAGATCCACTAACATCGACTACTTCCAATTTCTCACACCCAGAAAGACCTTTTAAGGAGTCTAGTTCATTCTGAACCGCTGAAAAAGTGGTTAAGGTCGGATGATCTTTTAATTCATCGATATCTTTTAAAACACCATAGGAAAATTTTAACACCCGCAATTTCTTCAGCTCACTAAAGCCTGCTGGTAACGAGACGAATGTATCATTAACATATTTACCATTTAGACTGAACTCTTCCAAGTTCTTAGCATATTGAATGCCTTCAAGATTGGCAATGGGCTTAGAATCCCACGATGATGATAGTGAAGTTCGATTAAAGGTTGTCACCATTTCCATTTGCGCTTCAGTAATTGGTGTTCCATCTGGAATGCTTTGATTTGCTCCAGTAGGTCTATTCAATATTTCTCTTAACATTTGATACAGGTTATTATCCGGAATATTCACTGGATCATTCGCTGCTTGCGGCTTGATACTATCTTTCTCAGCCTTCTCTTTTTTTGATTCTTTTTCTTTTGTTTCTTCCTTTTTTGATGTACTCTCTGTTGCTTCACTTGAAGCTGTCGTTTCAACTGTCGCCGCTTCACTGGAGACTTCCGTTGATTCAGCAGTCTTTTCTTCGGTCGTTGCCACTTCCTCTACAGGCGCAGTACTTGAAGATGTTTCTTCGGTAACGGCATAAACAAACTGACTGCCTTCACCCAGCGTTAATAAAACGAGCAAGGATAAACTGAAAATTTTGGTTAAGCGGTTATTCAACTGGGCGCACCTTCCTTCTTTCTTTATGAGTAACGACAATCAAAAACAAGGCAACGAGCAATACACCTGCCAGACTTAATAGAAATTGCCTCTGCATATTGGTTTGCGGCAATCTTCGATAAACTCTGGAATAACTTTTTACTTCAGTCGAATTGGGAATGCGCTCATTGTTCACCGGCGTTGACTCTTCCGGCTGCTTGGTGCTAGGCAGCGTCGGCTCTTCTTTTGGGTCTTCCTTTGGTTTTTCTTCATTTGAATTAAAGCCAATCCCAACTTCCGTATCTGCCTTATCTGCTTCCACAGCATTGGAAATGCCAGGATGAGCCGTTAAAGTAAAAAGCGATACGATTAAAAGAAGGAAAGATACGGATGCAATTTTCTTTTTCATCTTTTTCTCCTTTACTTCTTTTTGAGAATTGAACGACGACGATTGGTAAGAACGATGACTAACCCGCCAAGTAACAATGCTAACCCGATGGTCGTGATGGGCACCCATTGCGGTGTTATGACTTTATCAACTGTTTCTTCATTTAATTTGTTCGCGGCTGCATTAGTGATCGTGATTTCTTTCGTCCAAGTCCATTTGTCTTCTTTATTTTGTGCAACGATTTCTACGAGATATTTGCCAGCTTCGACATTTTCTACTCCTAAAGGAACTTGGTACATGAAGTTCGTATTAGGGGCGACTGATAAGTCCTCACCTTTTTTCTCAAAAAGAACTTTTTCAGAACCTTTCTTTTTCACCTTCACGTGCATGTTTAGCTGATCAATCATTTTCGGCTGATCATTCTGCAGTGAAACCCCTACAACTTTACTTCCGTTGGAAAGCAGGACATCTACATTTTTTAAATGCAGCTTGCCGCCTGCGTTGTATTGGGCAGCGTCTTCTGTCAATACCATGCCGACCGTATAGCCTGTTTCTACTTTTAAGCCTTTAGATTTATTTTCATCTTTTCCTGGAACGCCGATCAAACGAACAGCTCCAAGCTTGATTCCTGAAAACGCCTCTTGCGGTGGAGTGATCTCAAGCTCAATCGTTTTTTCTTCATAATTTTCAACTGTGACCTCTTTGAACTCTTCAGGTACACTAACGATTGATGTCACTGGATTTTGTAACGAATCATCCAGTTCAGGGGTATCTACCCCATAATCGATCGTTGCTTCGGAAGAGGTGATCGCGTCATTCAAGGAAACTTTTACTGTACGCGCTTCCTTTCTGGTACTTATGATTTTCATTTGAACTCTTTGCGTCTCTCCTGGATTTACTTTTAAAAAGTAGAAACTTCTTGATGGATCTACTTGATTAGAAGGAAGCACTGTCTCAACAGTGAATCCCATGGTATCTCGATTCTTTTTGTCTTCTTTTTCATCCGCAGCTGCGACTGATGAAAACGAAAGTAAGAGTGAAAGAAAAACGAGCAAATGAGCAACTATCCTTTTCAACGTAAAAACCTCCGTCAATTTAAAATGAGTCAAGGATAGCTTTCACTATCCTCGCCCCGACTATAATGTGTCGTCTAAAGTCCAAGTAAGTGTTCCTGAGTATGACAGACCTTTTTCTCCTTGATGTCCGCCCACACCTAACTTGATGTTTTCTAATGAAGCTGCCCAATCAGCAGAGGCTTTTTGATCAGTTTGACGCATCAATTCTTTCGTCGCTCCGCCAGCTTCTAATTGTGTTTTCGCTGTAACTGTTGGTGTTGTACTTCCTTTACTTGTTGCATGCGCAGCTGCCGATTTGATCGTCGAAGCAACCGTATTTGGATCGTCTTCTCCCTCATATCCATGTGCTTGAGAATCAAAGAATAATTGAGCTTTTGTTAATTTTTTAGAAGTGTCATTCGCATTTGTGATCACGCCTAATTTTGCATTGACTTTCCAAGTGTTTGTATCTATCACTGATCCAGTTTGATCGTCTTTACGAGTGTCTCGAACAACAACGTAATAGCTATTCGTACTTACTTCTTCGAATTCAGTGTATTTTCCATTGACATCATTATATTTACCAAAGTCTAATTTTTTAGGAACCCAGCGTAATTGCAGGTCGCCGTCATTTTCTCCTGGAATATGGGCATCCACAAATCCAATTCCTACTTCTGTATCTGCTTGATCCACATCTGCAGCATACGCAGTCCCTGCACCAATTGCAGCTAATGTCGTTACTGTTAAAGCAGTAACCAATGTTCTTTTCATTTTCATCATTATTCCTCCAATAAATAAAATATATTTGAATAAAAGCAATACGCCTTAATTCCGTTAATTAGAAACTTCTTTACTCGCTCCACTTATATCCGTATCCACGAATAGACGAGATACTAAAAAGCGACAGCTTCGATCTCAAGCGCTTGATATGTCCGTCAATTACTCGCAGATCAATATTTTCAATATCATTACTCCAAAGCTGTTCCGCAATCTCTTCACGACTTAGTGCTGTTCCTTTATTTTTCAAGAAAAGAACCAGCAAATCGTATTCCTTTTTCGTCAACGACACCACTTGATTTTCTTTTTCGACAATACGGCTTTGTGTATCAATGGAAATTCGTTCAATGGCAGAGGTGAGACCGTAGATATTCTCTTCTTTTGCATTTAGTTCTTTTTTTAGAAGATGCTGGACGTACTTGATCATGACGGTCAGGCTCTTATCCTTGCTTAAGTAATGGTCCACGTTAATCGTTATGGCCTCCAGCTCTACTTCTTCCTCTGGAAAGGCGGTCAAAATGATACAGTGGACACTCGGGTTGATCTCTTTGAGAATGGCTAATAACTTTACCCCGTCCATTTCATCCATACAAAAATCAGAAATAATCAAGTCGTATTTCTTTTTCGTAAACTCAGCAACCGCTCTGATGGGTGTTTCCATGAACGTGACCTCATAGCCGACTTCCTCTAACGCCTCGACTAATTTTGCGGCGTACCGTACATCATCTTCTACTAACATAATTCGCTTACCCAATTTATATACCTCCAGTTGAATGCATGATTTAAACAAAGCTTGTCAGCGACTATTAATTTCCGTCTTTATATAACATACTTTTAAACCATTTAACCTTAAATTAATTTTTATGTTCTGAAAATTACCTGTTTCCTTAATTATAATCTTAGCAAAACTTAAATACTTTTTCAAAACTTTATTAAATATTTTTATTATATTTACAGTTAAAATTGTGTGATTTGTGTGTTTTTTGTGTATTTAAAGAAACATATAGCCTTTCTAACTAATTATTACTTAAAATTCATTTTTAAATTCAATTATTTTAGAGTAAAAACAACGAATCATATAATTGTTTTTTCGGGAATCACAAACGTTATTTACTCATAATTTAAAAAAACAGAAAATGATAATCGAAAATTAACTTATAATTTTTAATATGTTCCTTTGCAAAAAAATAAGTTGCGAAGCCTCTCGTCTAAAACGCGAAGATTCACAGCTTATTTGAATGTTTCTTATTGATTCGTTTTGATCCATCTATTGAAAAAATAAATGAAGGGGAGAGCAATAACTGCTGAGTAAAGAACAATCGCAGGCACAATATGATTCTCGTAATCTCCTACCTTCAAGCTTCTTGAATAATAGACCTGAACCACTTGTTCTCTCGGCTGATTCAATTGATCCGTTAGCTCTTTACTGTCGACCTTGGCAGTAGCTGCTTCTTTTGAGCTCAATTGCTTTTTGATACCAGATTTTTCAATGAGATAGTTATCCAACGCCTCTTCTTTCGCCAATACTTCTGCTTTTTCTTGAATAAGGGTTATTGCATGGAGCTCTACATCAATTGCTGAAGCTTCACCGCTAAAAGAAAAAAGTGCCGGAAAAAGCAGCCATAACAGTTGACGCTTAATCTTCTTTTTTCGTGCGATTTTATCTAGCTGCTCTGTTTGAATATAAACAAAGATAATCAATGCGATCACTAAAATGACTGGACTCACTGTTAAAAAGAAAATGATGTAGGTAAGCATCGTTCGATGTTCGATACTCCAAGGTCTTTCCTTCACATCTCCTTTGATGTTCTTATACTTTTGCAGCTTTACTTGTGAGTACTTCTTATTTCCATGGATTTCATCTCCGCTTTTATACGCTCGAACGGATTTTTTAACGTTCTTCTCAAAATTGTAAAAGGTGATTTGACTCTCTACATTATCCAGCGTCTCTATTTTGAACTCATCTATGGCTAGTGTTTTCCCATCCTCCAAGGACCAAAAACGGACCTCTGCCATTTCTGCAAGCTTTTCCTTGTCCAATCCCCGTAAATTGACCTTTTTTTCATATTCAAAATCTCGTCCATCGATGCCGACCTGCTTTTTTTCATCCGTCTGTCCATTTTCAGAAGTGAGAGTCACCTTCAAAGGGACTTCCACTTGTTTCTTTTGCTTCGTGTATGTCAAAATCGGAAAATAAGTACCTGAACAAAGCGCCGTTTCACCCTCCTCTTCAGCAAAAGCGTTCACAGGAACTAATGCTGAAAGCAACAACATATACCAAACCCATTTCCTAATCTTCATGCTGCTGCTCCTCGTTGGGGATGATTAACCGAGTCACCACATAATTTTCTTCAATCTGATAATCACAGGACCCATGTAAAAACTTTGCAAGATCCTTAATTAAGTAAATACCATTTCCGCTGCTGTAAGAATAATCCTGTGTCTCTTTTGGAATGAAGAAAGGAGATTTATTACTTTCTAAAATATTTTGCAGATGATGAGTCTGGGCCACATTTTTAAAGGTGATATGAGCCTCACTGTCCCTTAATTCAAGCGTAATTTCTAACTCTGAATTTTCTAGCGCATAATGAACCATGTTTGAGCTGATATTGTGCAGCAACAGGCGCATAGCAACTTTATTTTGATAGATCATTGCTTTTTCAGGGCCATCAAAGAAGAAGCTTAGTTTCTTATGCTTCAATTCATTCATTTGATAGAACTGCGAGGTCCGCACCATATCGACTAAGTCAAACTGTTCGATGCCAGCATCGAGTTGATACATATTTTCTCGCAATAGATGCAGGATTTCATTAATTTCAAGTAGCAGTTCATTATAGACTTCGATTTCTTTTTCTAAAAACTGCCTCTTTTCCTCTTGCTCTGTACGCATCAACTTCATTTCACTTTCTAGCAGCTGATTATGCAAAGGCCCCTTCAAATCATGAACCATTGCCTTTGAAAGATTGATCGTATTCTCCAAGTGTTCTCGCTCTAAAGCTAACTCAATTTCAAGATTTGTATTCTTTCCGTAAACCATATTCAAGGTTTGCTTCTGCTTCAAGAAGAAATTATTCAGCCGTTCATTCAACTGATCGTCTGCAGTAGCAAAAAACTTCTCATCAAGCTCATTGCGTTCCGCCCGATCAAGGGAAGTAGAGATTTGATATAAGGGGGTCAGAAGTTTCCTTTGCAGCCAGATAATAATGAGCACCAACGCCACATATACCGCGAGGATCAGTATATTGAATTTGAAGATGAAGTTTTGGACCACATTTACAAAGGGAACCTGATAAATCACGTACCAAAGAGAACCTTTTTGCTCCCCAATTTTTGTTTGTTCAAAAGATTCCAAGAACTTCGCATTATCATTGACCACCCCTTTAATTTGGGCATCATTTGCCAAATCAATGGTGGAATACAATCGATTCCCCGCTTCATCTCGCAAAACAAACTCAATCGCCGTATCCTCAACTAATTTATCCAATTCATTTTCCCAGGTATCTTTTTTCAAAGCCGCATGGATATCTTCTTGGATCTCTTCTATATAGACATTTTCTTCATGGCGATAAAAATTTCGAAAAACATAAACACTTTGCACGATGACACAAGCAAAAATGAGATAAATGATAACGGATACCACCAAGAGTCGTTTGTTGAATAGATTATTTCGTTTCATTCAAACTCTCCATTTTTCATTATATTTTTATTGTAATACATTAAATATATTATGAAAAATAAATTTTGGATAGTGATTCTTTGTCATTTGATAAAAATCATTCGCATTATGCTGGAATTAAAACCTGTAACTAACTTTCTTTAGATATTTTTTCAGTCTAATTGTCAAGGATCATAATTCGTTCATTTTTTAAAGTTGAACGTCAAAAAAGCACTCAACAAAAAAATGAGTGCTCTTTCGAGGGATTTGCCCGTTATGTTTTTTGATTTAGAAGCTTAATTTAACGAACATACCATGATATATTCTTCTTCATTTTCATCAACGATCTCAAAACCAACAGCAGTATACATTCTCAAAGCATAATTGTCCTTCTGAACAGCTAAGGAAGCTTTTGCATATCCTTTTTCTTTCAATTTTTGAAGCATCGCTCGCATCATCGCTGTACCGATACCCTTCCCACGATAGTCCGAATAAAGTGAGATTGAGAATTCAGGGGTCTGATCATCGATCGACCCAAATCCTTGAATGTTTCTAACCCAAACTGCCCCAACAATTTTATGATCGACTTCTGCGCATAAGCAGAAATCATCCTCATCCTTACCAAAATCACGAATGTAAATATTGATACTCGGTTTAGTTAGCTCACTTCTTGGAATCGGGTTTTTCTCATCTCTTTGAAAAATCGCTTGGTATAAAAATTCTTCCAACACAGGATATTCTGATTCTTTTAACTCTCGAATTAAATAGTCCATACTACCTCCTGCTACTTATTCTTTTAACTACGTGCCTATACGATTTGTTAATCCTCTCTATTCAACTTTTTTTGAAGTGCTTAATAATGATTATACCTTAAATAACTCGCAGCTAACTCCTACTAACGAAATGATTTTTCCAAAGACCAGAAAAATCACTCTATTTTCGCTTCGCATATCATTTTTCTAACCTGCTAAAGCAGGAAGAAAAACTGACAGCTACTTCATTAGTAAAGAATTCATTTTTCAAAAAACGAAAAATGAGGTTATTTTCGTACGCATACGATCCAACTAAATAGCTCGCAACTTATCCTAGCTGATAACCAAAATTGTTTTCGAATCTAATTAAACTGCAAAAAGTTGGACTCGCAGCTAACTCCTACTAACGAAATGATTTTTCCAAAGATCAGAAAAATCACTCTATTTTCGCTTCGCATATCATTTTTCTAACCTGCTAAAGCAGGAAGAAAAACTGACAAAACAAGCCAGCAACAATCAAATGTCTTTGATTGTTGCTGGCTCTAAGAATATAACCGCACAGATCAACCTTTTGGGAAACTAAATTCCCGACCGTCCTGCTTACTGGTGGCTGATTGATTAAACAGTAATTGCAAAAACTCATTTATATAAAAGTGATTCTGTAGCGGACTTCCTCAAGTAACAAAGGCTTCATGAAGCCGGGCATGGATAATATTACTTAGACAGGAATAATCCTGTAAAAGCTACTATCATCCATATAGATTAATAAGCGCGTGCGATCCAAACAGTGTGTTTCGCAGGCTTTCCACTAACGATGTCGACTGTTTTTTCAACAGGTGGATTAAATGGAATATTTCTAGTAGTGAAGCCAGTTTCTTCTTTGATTTTAGCTTCTGTTTCTTCAGTACCATCCCAACCGATTAAGACAAATCCTGGAACTTCGCCAGCTTCCTTAGATTTTTCGATATGTGCCTTCAAATCATCTAATGTATCAATATCAGTATGTTCATTCGCTTCATAGCGTTTTTGCGCGCTTTCGAATAAACGTTTTTGCATAACATCCAGTTGCTCAGTAATATAGTCTTCAATGCCGTCTAATGATACAGATTCTTTGTCATCTAGATCACGCATTTTAATTACTGCTTGATTATTTTCTAAATCACGCGGTCCGAATTCCACTCGTAATGGCGCCCCTTTTAGTTCCCACTCATTGAACTTATAGCCTGGCGTATTATCAGTGGTATCAATCCGTACACGGATATCTTTTTCCGCTAGAGATGCTTTCAATTCTGTCAAACGATCTAGAATTGCTGGGTTCTTTTGCCAAGGCCCAACTGGAATCAAAATAACTTGTGTTGGTGCAACCTTTGGTGGCAACACTAACCCCTGTTCGTCCCCATGAACCATGATCAATGATCCAAGCAAACGAGTAGAAATTCCCCATGAAGTCGTATAAACAAATTCATGTTCGTTGTTGCGGTTTAAGAATTTGATATCAAAGGCTTCCGCAAAGTTCTGACCTAGGTAATGAGACGTTCCTGCTTGGACGGCTTTCCCGTCACGCATCATTGCCTCTACAGAATAAGTATCCACGGCACCGGCAAAGCGTTCTGACGGTGTTTTTTGTCCACGATAAACTGGGATCGCTAAAGTGTCCTCGATCAATGTCGCGTAGGCTTCTAATGCGCTCATTGTACGTTCGCGTGCATCTTTTTCAGACTCATGAGCCGTATGTCCTTCTTGCCATAAGAATTCAGAAGTACGTAAAAACGGCATTGTCTTTTTCTCCCAACGGAAAACATTTGCCCATTGGTTGATTTCATAAGGTAGATCACGGTAAGAATTGATCCATTTAGAGAAGGCATCTCCGATCAATGTTTCCGAAGTCGGACGTAATGCGTATGGTTCCTCTAATTCTTCGTCACCGACTTTTGTCAGCCAAGGTAATTCTGGCGCAAACCCTTCAACGTGCTCTTCTTCTTTTTCTAGGAAATGCTTAGGAATCAGCATTGGGAAGTAAACGTTACGGATATCTTGAGATTTCAACCATTTATTGAAGTCCTCTTGAATATGTTCCCATAGTTCCCAACCATCGGCTTTAAAGATAATACAGCCACGAACAGGTGAATAATCCATCAAGTCAGCTTTTTGAATTGTTTGTAAATACCATTTTGAAAAATCTTCTTTTTGTAAGTTTGTCATTCATGCATCCTCCTAGAAAATAAAAATAAAAAAACCGCTCCATCCCTACATATTGTAAGGACGAAACGGATAATTTCGCGGTACCACCTTGCTTGGTCAAACCTTGTTGACCCAACTTTCAGCTCTAATAACGCTAGAGACGCGTGCTGCTTTCACAACAATCAACTTTGGTAGGTTCATAAATCCCAGAGGGCGTGTTGATCTTTCAGACGGTGAATCAACTCTCTGCTGCCGATAAAATTTATTACTATTCCAAATGCTTAACACCATATTAAAGACTTCTCATCAAAAATGCAAGCCCAAATGTCAAATTTTTTTTTAATCTTCTGGAACATAACGTTCTTCTAGGCGACTCATCCACCATCCTAAAGCAGCACCTAATAGACATAGAACCGCGCAACCAAGGAAACCAAGGAAGCCAATGCCACTATAATCGGTCGGCACAATCATGACCGTCGATGCAAAAACAATTCCTAAAATAAAATGATACATTGGCGCATAAAAATGACTAAATACCCAATCCATGACTTTCGATAAGCTTAACACTGTGACTAAACCGCCAATTCCAATAGGGATAATTACCCCCATGTCCACAGTCTTAAAGCCATCGGCCATTGCTTTATACATCCCCATATAGACCAGAAAGTTTGAAGGACTCAAGCCAGGAACGATCAGACCCAACCCGATCAACGCACCTGCAATCATCCACGTGAAAAAGTTTTGATCCACTGTTCCGAAAAGGCTTGAGCCTTTCCACAGGAACAAAAAGCCTACGACGAAACTAACCGCAATAATGACATAGTCTTTGGTATCTCGGCCTTTCTTTCCAGCTTCTTTCCATAATGCGGGAACCGTTCCGATAATACAACCAACAAAAAACCACAGCATAATTGTCTCAAATTCGCCTAGTAAGAAGCTGACTGCAAAAGATAAGACAAATACTCCCGCTAATCCACCTAATCCTACTGGAATAAAAAATAAGACATTCTCTTTAAAGTTTTTCGTGATGTGAGCCAAAAATGAAATAATTCGTTCATAAATCCCAAATACAGCCGCTAAAGCACCACCGCTGACTCCCGGTAAAATAAATCCAGAGCCGATGAACATTCCTTTGATGAAGCGTAAAAACCAGTCGCTCTTATTCGGCTGTGTCACTTTCTCGTTTTCCATAAAAAAATAAATCCTCCTAATTCGTCTCTAAAAATCCTCTTTCAAAAGGCGAAAAAGAACCCTTCTTTTATTGCCCTATGATTCAACTTAAGCAAGTCGCTTTTATCGCATCTTAGCCAGTGTACCGATAAAAAGATGCCGGTGCAAGACCCCACAAGAAGCTTCTCGCAAAAACTTATAAAAAGTTTGAGATTTTATCAAGCTGAGAGAATCAAACTTGAATCCCTTAACACTATGTTTTTATAGATGATAAGAAAAAGTGGATAAATCAGCTGAAAAACGTGCTTTTAAAAAAGAAGACAATACAGGCAAGTTCATCACGGCCGGATCAGCAAATAACGCACTCATTCTTACCAATCGGTCGACATGAATTTGAAAAGAAAAAAATTCAAGGCCCCCCGAAAAAGGCGGGGTCTTGAATCTTTAAATTTTGCTATAGACAGATTCAAGATACGCTTGCCGCTCTTCCTCTGTTAAATTTTTGACAGAACCCAAATGATACCAAGAAATATTCCGCATCCCAATATCTTCTAAAGTAGTGGTCAACTGATGCTTGTAGCTGCGTGTACAACGCTTTTCCAGCCCTTCTGTTGGTTGATCAGAGGTCGTGAAAACAACCACCGAATCAATTGACAATAACGGCTGAATCCCGTTGCCGCCATCGAAAAAAGCGAATTCATTTAATAATACTTTGTCAAGAAAGCCCTTTAAACTTGCCGGTGAGCTATACCACCAGATCGGAAAGATCAGTACCAACTGTGACGTCTCCCGCAGCAAATTCATGTAGTGAAGGACCAAAGGATCTAAGACCGACCCACTTTGATACACAGCCAATTCTTCTTCCTTCATAACTGGATCAAAGCCATCTTTGTTTAGATCAATGACCTGAAAAATCTTTTGATCTTGTTCCAACCCTGTGATCAAATGATTCAGAATCCCATGATTAAAGCTGCCCTTCCACGGATGATCGATAATCAATGTTGTAGTCATTTTACCCTCCTCATTACCCTTTTTATCAAAATAGCACAAATTCATTTCATTTAGATGTCAATTTGATTTCAAACCCGCTAAGAACATGCTAAAGTTAAGTTATATTCAAAGAAGGAGCTGGCCCATGAATTATATTCCGAACATATTAACAATTTTTCGTATTTTGGCTTCATTCTTCATACTGATTGCTCCTGATTATTTTTTCTTTTCCCTTTATTTTTTTGCAGGAATGACTGATATCTTAGACGGCTGGATTGCACGAAAAATGAACTGGACCAGCCGCTTTGGAACGCTTTTAGATAGTATTGCTGACTTGATCTTTTTTCTCGTTGTTGTCTTTAAAATCGTCTTTACGGTCCAATTACCGTCTTTTTTACTGTGGGGAGCTGGTGTCATTGTCCTCATTCGCTGTCTGACATACGTCATTGGTTTCTTCCGTTTTCACCAATTCGCCAGTTTGCATACCTATCTAAATAAATTGACCGGCCTGCTGCTTTTTTTATCTCCCATTCTATTAATTCTCCTTCCCATCACACCCTTTGGATTGATTCTCTTGACCTGCGGCAGCCTGTCCTCGATTGAAGAACTTTTTATTGTTGCGACTACCAAAAAATTAGACAAAAATGTGCCAACTTTTTTTCAAAAAAAATAAACTGTCTCATTGCACCCTATTTTTATACTAGGTAAACTAGTAATAGGAATTGCGCGCGTAATGACGACATGATTATAAGATAGTAGGAGGTGGCCCTCATGGCTAATGAGGATCAAAAGGATTTCAATGCAATGATGAATGAGGATAAAGGAATGCCGAAAATGCAGATCATTACCGATGAAGCAACGATCAAACGGTATGGTGGGACAAAAATGTACTTCGCACCCCCTTTAGATTATGATGCGCTTATGAAGAGAATCCCTTATGGTAAGATCATCACCACTGGTGCGATCAGAGACTATTTGGCAAAACAAAATGGTGGAGATTTTACTGAACCAATTACTGCCGGAGCCTTTATCTCAATTGCTGCATGGGCTAGCGAGCAGCGGGAGACCGACTTGACCCCTTATTGGCGCACACTTAAAAATAAGGGAGAAATCAATCCGAAATTTCCTGGCGGTGTAGAGGCACAGATAGAAAAGCTTGAGGCTGAAGGACATTCAGTCGTTCGTCGAGGAAGGAAAAACTTTCGCTATTATGTAGAAAATTACGAAGAAGTAATGTATGACCTATAACCGTTTTCTTTACGAGAACGGTTTTTTATTGTATTTTTTTGCTCACTTTTTTCCGGTATTTTTTCTGATCCTAGCGGGGATAAGCTTTTTCACAAACATCCTTAAAGTGCATATTTTTATTATATATTTTCCTTCTAGATTTCGATAAAATGGTTGGTAGGATAGGATTCTTATAAGCTTTATGATCCCTTTTGAACAGGAGGAAAACGATGGAGATTAGTGAGTCGACATTACCGAAATATCTGCTTCAACGGACCTCTCTTTTTAATCAAACCAGTCCCCTCATCGTGACCGCTCTTTGCAACGAAAAAGACAAATACGTTGATGGTTATTTGAATTATCTTTACACCCTTAAACAAGGAAAGCAAACCTACATTGTCAAGCATTCAAAAGAGACCATCTCTAGTGGCATCTCTTTGGCGCCAATCGATCCGAAACGAAATTACTTGGAATACATGACGTATCAGCTGCGTGCCGGCTTAGCGCCTCAAATGGTTCCTGAAACCTATTATGCCGATCCAACTGAGCACCTCTTCATTATGGAAGACCTCTCTTATCTGAGCGTATTGCGTTTTGCTCTTTGTCGAGGCGATCAGTTTCCACGATTAGGCAAACAGGTGGGAGAATATCTAGCACGGACGCATTTAGCAACCTCGAAAATGAAACTGTCCACCGACTATTGGCACGCGTTAAAAAATTACTTTCAAAATACCGATATGCGACTGATTATTACGGATTTCATTTTGAAGCCGCCGCCTAGAACTGAGACAAAGAAAACGCCCGATCAAGAAGCACTACTGGCAATTCTAGATACTATTTTGGCGGATAAGACCATACGAAGTGACTGGCAGACATTGATTGAACGTATCACCAGTCAAGATGACTGTCTGATCCATGGGGATTTCCATTCGTCCAATGTTTTTGTTTCCCAGAATTCCTTTAAAGTGATTGATATGGAATATACCATGACTGGCCCTTTTTCCTATGACATCGGCTATTTCTTGGCGAATATCCTTTCACAGTATGCGGCTTTCAGCATACGGGGTGACACGTCTATGTGTACCTATCTGCTGCAGGTCATCAAAGATGCTTACAAAACTTATTTTGATTATTTTTCAAGTCATGCAAAACGTAGTAAACAAGCACGAATCATAAAAATCTTTCAAGATTCTTTAGGGTATTTAGCGATAGCGAATATCAACCGTATCGCAAACTTAGGTGAATTTCCAGATTTTGACTGCTTAGCCAAACCCAAAGAAATCTTTCTAGCAAAAGGTCTGTCGATGATGTTAGCACAAACGCTCCTGGCTCACCGTCAACACTTAAGATCTACTGAAGTTGTTTGCGACTTGATTCAATCAACACAAAAAGACTTTTTACAAAAATTAATTCCAAAAAATGAAAACGCTCTTATTTTAACTTGAAGAAATGAGGTACGAGTATGCTATTGGAACAAATTACGGATGCGGGTATTGTCGGCTGCGGCGGAGCTGGTTTTCCTACTGCTGCGAAATACAATACAAAAGCGGAGTATTTTATTATCAACGCGGCGGAATGCGAGCCGCTTCTAAAGACCGATCATTATGTCATGAATCATTATGCGGAAGAATGTATTCAAGCCATTGTAGCGGTAGGAAAATTATTAGAGGCAGAGCATCTCGTGATCGCCACAAAAGGTCACTACACAAAAGAAATCAACGCGCTAGAACAGGCGATACACGCACACAATGCACCAATTTCTATCTTCAAAATGAACAATTTCTATCCTGCTGGTGACGAACAGATTATGGTTTTTGAAGTCACTGGTCGAACCGTACCTCCGGGAGGCATTCCAATTGAAGTCGGCTGTGTCATCTCCAATATTTCCACTATGCTGAATGTTTTTCATGCCCAGCAAGGAAAAAATGTCACACATAAGTTATTGACGATCACTGGAGCAGTCAGCGAACCCCAAATCCTAGAGGTTCCAATTGGCACCTCTTTTGAAGATTGTTTGGCTTTGGCAGGCGGTGCGACGATCGACGATTTTTTATTTATCAACGGCGGACCGATGATGGGGAAAACCGGTACAAAGGAGGATTTCTCCCATCAAGTAGTAACGAAGACAACCTCTGGCATCATTATTATGGAGAAACGGGACTTTATCTACGAATTGCTAGAAAAAGATATCCCTCAGATGATCAATAAAGCCCGTTCCTCCTGTATTCAATGCCGGTTATGTACAGAGCTTTGTCCTCGATATCAGATTGGGCACCCCATTCATCCTCATCGGGTAATGCGTCATTTAACCATTACAGAGATTCCTGAGGATATTGATGACGACCCGATCTGGAAGGAAGCGCTCCTTTGCTGCGAATGCGGGATTTGCGAGACAATTGCCTGTCCAATGGGGCTGTTGCCACGGCAAGTCAATAAGTATGTAAAGCAGCGTTTAGCAGAAAAAGGCATTCGGTATCAGAAAACCGAACAGCCCCTTTCCCCTTCTATCATGCGGGAGTTTCAGCAGGTCTCTCCAGTTAAAATTTTATTGAAGGACGGACTGAAGCAATACGTTGATTTAACAGTCGAAGAATTAGCAAAGTATGAAACGATTCGCGTGACTATTCCGCTGAAGATGCATATCGGCGCACCTTGTGAGCCGACTGTTCAGGTGGGCGATCAAGTCAAAGCTGGCGAGATGATTGGCAGAAAACCTGAAAAAGCATTAGGTGCAGCTATTCATGCAAGTATTGATGGTACAGTGACTGCTATAGATACCGGTATTACAATTGAAAGAAGGGACAACTAATGAAATTAATGGATACGATCGGATTTTTAGAACTAAATAGTATCGCCAAAGGAATTGAGGTCGTGGACTACATGCTGAAAGCCGCTGACGCGAAATTAATCATGGCGCGAGCAAGTTGTCCTGGAAAATACTACATCATGATCTGCGGGCAAGTCGCAGCCATTGAGCGCTCTATGGAAGTAGGCGTTGAACTTGGAGGACGCTACGTCGTTGGTGAATTGGTCATCCCACGAATCAACAGTTCCGTGATCCAAGCCATTAACATGGCCAAAGTACCAGAAAACATTCGAGCAGTGGGAGTATTAGAATATTATTCAGCCACCGGCTCAATTATCGCAGCCGATTTCGCAGTTAAGGCTGCCGACGTTGAACTGATTGCGATTCAGTTAGGTACAGGCATCGCCGGCAAATCCTTCGTTGTTTTGACAGGGGACGTCGCAGCCGTGAAAGCCGCGGTTGAAGCTGGTGCAAACGGCGCTCGCGATCAGGCGATGCTTATCAACAAGATCGTCTTATCCAATCCTCATCCAGAATTGATTGACAGTCTGATCCAATAAAAAGATGCCATGGATTTTTTCGAATCCATGGCATTTTTCTGAGCTCATACACTCTATTTAAATCAATTCGAACGTATCTCTGACAATCATCAGCTCCTCGTTCGTTTCCACGACCAATACCTCTACAGAAGAAGTCGCTGAACTGATTTTTTTATTATTCTGCTGATTTAGCTCCTGATCGATCTGAACACCAAAGAAGGTTAGATTCTCGCAGATCATCTCACGAATAACAGAAGAATTCTCACCTATTCCCGCAGTAAAAATCAACACATCCACACCATCGAGCTCCGCAGTATAAGCACCAATTGTCTGCTTCACACGTCCTGCAAACATATCCAGTGCAAGCTCTGCCTTCTCGTTGCCCTTCTCAGCTTCACTGATAATATCCCGTGTATCACTGCTGAACCCCGTTACTCCTTTAAATCCTGATTCACCATTCATCAGCTGGTCCATATCACTGGCTGAAAGATTCTTCTCATTTTGTAAAAATGGAATAATAGACGGATCAATATCGCCACAGCGCGTCCCCATCATTAAGCCAGCTAATGGTGTAAAGCCCATAGACGTAATCACGGATTTTCCTTCCTTGATCCCACAGATACTCGCTCCATTCCCCAAATGACAGGAAATGATCTTCAGCGATTCCAAAGGTTTTCCTAAATAGCTGGCTGCCTCTGAAGCCACAAATTGATGGCTCGTCCCATGGAAACCATAGCGACGCACATTATCCTCTTCATAAAAACGATAGGGCAATGGATAGATATAATTTTTTGGTGCCATCGTCTGATGAAAGGACGTATCAAAAACAGCGACTTGAGGACAATTAGGCAACTCTTTTTTTAGCGCTTCGATTCCCACGACGTTTACCGGATTATGCAAAGGAGCCAACTTGCCTAAATCTTTGATTTTTATCAGGGCATTTTGGTCAACCAGACTCGATGTCTTAAACTCCTCACCGCCATGAGCCACGCGATGTCCCACGGCAGAAAGTTCGTCTAAACTAGTTAAAATCTTTCTCTCTAACAAAAAGCGCAAAAGAAAATTGATGGCTGCTTCATGGGTCCTCCCCTCAACCGTCGTCTTTACTTTTTCCTCTTTCATTGAATAGGAGAAAATCATTTGATCCTCTAAACCTATTCGTTCAAATAATCCCTTTACTAACAGCTCTTCCTCAGGCATCTCAAATAATTGAAATTTTAACGAGGAACTGCCGGCATTGATAGACATAATTTTATTCGCCATCTTTTCCTCCTCTGCTGATAATAAATTCGGTATCTCGTCATAAAATGATAAGATACCGAATTCACAGCAATAATTTTTATCCTAAACCTTTTACTAATAAGGTCGCGATACAAGCACCGATGATTGGACCGACAATCGGAATCCAAGCATAACCCCAATTCGCATCTCCTTTATTTGGAATTGGCATTACTGCATACATCAACCGTGGACCGAAGTCTCGACAAGGGTTAATGGCATAACCGGTGGTCGAACCTAATGACAACCCAATACCAATCAGAACAAATACAAGCATCAGCGGCTGTAATCCAGGAGGAATGTCAGCTGGCATTAATTGAATCGCTAAAACGAAGAAACAAGTTGCAATGATTTCACTAACTAAATTTAATGCTGTGCTTGGAATGGCTGGTCCTGTAGCAAAAATACCAACACTATTGCCTTCTTCCACTGTTGTCTGTTGGAAATGCGGCCAGAAATGAATGGCAGCAATCAAGGCACCTACAAAGGCTCCAGCAACCTGTGCCAAAATAAATGGCGCTACCTGTCCCCATTCAAAAGAACCTGCTACAGCAAATCCAATAGTAACCGCTGGATTCAAGTGACCAGGTGAACCGAAGTATCCGCTACTAAGCACACCTAGCATAACCGCCACACCCCAGCCTACCGCGATGTATAGCCAACTAGCACCAACACCTTTTGCTAAAGTACCTTTCAAATTGACAGAACAACCAACCCCCGACCCAAATAGGATCAGAACAATCGTACCAAAAAATTCACCAAATACTGGACTATTCATTATGAGACCTCCTTATTCTTTTTAATGTATTTATTTTTCTATTCAGAAAAATAAGTCTGATGTTCATGCCGTATATCATTCCTCTATACTGTTCGATCTTTAGCTAGTTCTAGTTCATTATTTCCTTTTTTTCTCAAGCAAACTGCAAAAAGAGGAACTGACATCCTTATTCTTTTTAATGTATTTATTTTTCTGTTCAGAAAAATAAGTCTGATGTTCATGCCGTATATCATTCCTCTATACTGTTCGATCTTTAGCTAGTTCTAGTTCATTATTTCCTTTTTTTCTCAAGCAAACTGCAAAAAGAGGAACTGACATCCTTATTCTTTTTAATGTATTTATTTTTCTATTCAGAAAAATAAGTCTGATGTTCATGCCGTATATCATTCCTCTATACTGTTCGATCTTTAGCTAGTTGTAGTTTCATTATTTCTTTTTTACTCAAGCAAACTGCAAAAAGAGGAACTGACATCCTTATTCTTTTCAATGTATTCATTTTTCTGTTCAGAAAAATAAGTCTGATGTTCATGCCGTTTGTCATTGCTACTTAATGATTTTACGATAGATCTCTTTGATTTCTTCTGCTGAAAACTGAACCGGATTGGTCTTGAATGTCGTGTCATTCAATGCGTTATTCGCAATCGTATCCTCCGCTTGCAAAGCTGTCTCTTCTTGAATCCCAAAGCTGTTCAATTTAATCGGGGCCTTGCATTCGATCGCTAGTTGTTGAACCGCTTGAGAGAGGTTTGAAACAGCCAAATGATCTGGCAAACTTGGCGGACAGATGCTCAATTTACGTGAAATTCTTGCGTAATTTCTTCGAGTTTCTTTATTCTTGCTATTTGCTTCTATTACATAGGGAAGCAGCATAGAATTTGCTAGCCCATGAGGGACTTTAAAATTCGCGCCCACCTGATGGGCAATCGCATGACAGACACCCAGACCTGCCGCATCAAAAGCCAAGCCTGCCAAGGTAGAAGCCTCATGCATTTGAATTCGGGCATCTAGCTCCATTCCTTGGTTCACACAAGTTGGTAAATATTGGAAAACCAACTCTGTCGCCTTTTCTGCCAAAGCATTGGTATAATTTGTTCGATTTACTGAAGCTAACGATTCCATTGCATGAGTTAAAACATCCAGCCCGCTGAACGCTGTCACCGATGGCGGGCTAGACATGACTAGGCTTGCGTCTAAGATTGCCTCATGTGGAATGATCGCTTCATGAAAAATCGGGTATTTAATTTTGTTTTGTGTATCCGTAATCACAGATGCGCTTGTGACTTCCGATCCGGTACCGCTAGTCGTTGGAATAGCGACAAACCGCTTTACTTTATTGCCTGTTGTTCGCTTATAGAAGAACAGCATCGCCTTAGCCGTATCAATGGCTGAGCCTCCGCCAACTGCGATAACCACGGTCGGTTGGTGTTTTGTCATCTTTTCGATCCCGTCTATTACCGTTTCAATTGGCGGATCGGGGATAATATCAGAATAAATTTCCACCGTATTTGTCCGCTTCACATAACCTAAAATTCTTTTTAAGCTATCGGACTCCGCTAAATAGGGATCACACACGAAGCAGAGGTTTTCTTTTTCAAATTGCTGCAGTCGTTCCAGACTGGCAAAACCAGAATAGATTTCTGGTTTCATGGACCATTTTTTCAAACAAAAACCTCCCCTCTAGCGAATTGAAAACCCATCAGTCAGCACACAACGGCGTTTTCTAGCAAAATCCCGCGCCGAGGTCGTACATTCTCCTGTTGGCGTGGCAATGGTAAAGGTGGCTGGGCCTTCTCCGCCAAAACCTAAGCCGGCGAAAGAGGAGCCGTTCTTAACAAAGATCGACGTTTGAAACTTCTTCGCTGCGATATTCATTCGACCAACATTTTGTGAATGCATGGTCGCGGTATGATGCCGGCGATTCTCAATCTGCAGAGCTGTTGCTAACCCTTCATCAAAATCCTTCACTGTAACAATCGGTAAAATCGGCATCAGCATTTCCTTCACAACAAAAGGATGAATTTTATCTGTCCGTAAAATGATCACCCGTACCTCAAAGTCTACGTTGACACCCGCCTCGGCTAAAATATAATTGGCATCTTTACCAATAAATTTCCGACTAGGTGCACCGTTCTCCATAATGGTCATATCCATCATTTTTTGAATAACCGCATCGTCTTGTACCAAATAGGCTCCTTGCTTTTCCATCTGAAGGATCAAGTAATCCGCTACTTGTTCTACGACAACGACGCTTTTTTCAGCCGTACAAAGAATGTTGTTATCAAACGATGCACCGATTACAATATCCTTCGCAGCTTTTTCGACATTTGCCGTCTCATCCACAAGTGAAGGCGGATTTCCTTCCCCTGCCGCGATAACCTTCTTCCCGCTTTTCAGAGCTTGTCGAACCACACCTGGTCCGCCAGTAATAGCTAACAATGGCACATCCGGATGTATCATCATTTCCTGTGCTGCATCAATTGAAGGCTCGGCAATTGTTACGATCAGATTCTGGATACCACAAGCTTCGTAAACCAATTCATTCATTTTACTTACGACCCAACTCGAAATTTTCTTCGCTCCTGGATGAACACTAAAGTATACAGCGTTCCCAGCTGCCAGCATGCCAATGGCGTTACAAATAACCGTTTCAGCCGGATTAGTACTTGGCGTAACCGCTCCCACTACACCATAAGGAGATAGTTCATACAAGGTCATCCCATTGTCACCGGTCAATGCCTCTGTACGTAAATCCTCGACCCCCGGTGTTTTATCTATCGCCAGCTGCAGCTTCTGTAGCTTGTCTTCGTAACGCCCCATACCTGTTTCTTCTAGCGTATCGCGAGCAATTTTTTCAATGTGCGGCTGCATGCCGCAACGTATCGCGGCAATGACTTTTCTTCTTGTTTCTAAAGTTTGATTCTCGTAGCATTCTTGGGCAAACTTTGCCGCATGAATGGCTTCTTCAACGGTCTCAAAAACACCATATTCCTTCGCTGGAGAGGTAGTTGCTTGAGCTTCTTGAAGAATTTTTTTAATGAGTTCCTTTATTTCTTCTTCATGCATAGCCAATCTCCTTCAACTTCTCTAAACCTTTTTGACCAATCGCCATATCTTCCTCTACGGCGCCACCACTGATACCCAAGCCACCAATGACTTTCCCAGAAACATCTTTAATTACAAATCCTCCGCCAAAAGTAACGACTTGTCCATCAGTCAGCGTTTCTAATTGGTAAAGGGCGCCGTCCGGTTGGACTAGCTTCGCTAATTCATGCGTGTGCATTTTCATGGCAACAGCAGAATATGCTTTTTTCTGGGCCATTGATTCACTGACCAGCAGAGCGCCTGGCATTTGATAAAAGCTTACAAGCTTGCCATTTTTTTCAACTAATGCCATCGAAACAGGTAGAGACATTTTTTCAGCCTGTGCTTCACAAGCACGGAATATTTCTTGATACATCGTTAATGGGCTTTTCTGTAGTGGTACACCCGTTTTTTCGAGATAGCGGCGAAGAATCTCATTGATTAACTTTTGTTCGCTCTCCTTTTGATCTTCCATTCGAGCAAAAATATAAAGACAATCTGATAGTCGATTTACAAATTTTCGAAGATCCTCGCGTATATCTGTTGCTTCAGATAAGTCCGTCAATAAACGTTCACCCCGGCGACAAACTGCACGAGCTACATGCAGCTGAGCGCCTGAATGGGTTTGCCCCGGCAAAATAAACTGATGCAATTCAGGCAATCGTTTAGTGTACTGATCGATCCATTCTTCCATTTGATGAATGTCTTTTGATCCAATCAATGTGCTTTTTTCTTCCAATTTCGTGAAATCTTTTTGTGTCGCGATTTCCGCATTCAATTGGAAAATCTTTTGTTGGACCCATTCTAAATGCTGAATCGTTTCTGAATCCCTCGCCAGTTTCTGAGCTACACTGACTTGGGCGCAACATTCATCAAATGTTCCGTAGGTATCGACACGCAGATCTGATTTTTTTACTCTTGTTCCATCAAAAAGGCTTGTTGTTCCTTTATCTCCCGTTTTTGTATAAATCGCCATATACTTTCCTCAGCTCCCTAAAAATCAAACGTGTCAATAATTCCAACAATTGCATAATCAACAGCATCTGAAGGAGTCGAAAACAGTTTTCTGGCAGAAGAGCCACTAGTTAATAAAACATAATCTCCAATACCAGCCCCTACTGTATCCGCCGCCACCTGCTGGAAGCGAATATCCTGTTGCTCAGAGTTAATCGGTTGAATGATCATCAATTTTTTTCCAACTAATGAGGCATCCTTTTGAGTTGAAACGACACTTCCAATTACTTTTGCCATCAGCATAGGGTTGAACTCCTTTCTCTAATTAAGGATGGGTTACTTTTCGTGCATTTATCATACAAATCCATTTTCACGTTCGGCTAGTTTCCTTTAAATTCCTGCGAAAAGTAGAACGGACATCCTTTCTTCAACAACGACTTTTCTTTCCCGCAATCGATCCCTCGCCAAATCTGTAATGAGCTGATTGGATGCAATGAGTAGAATATCCTGCTGCGTCAGCATCGCTACTTGTTGGTAAGTAATGACCCTTTTTGGTAATAGAAAGTATTGTTTTCCTTGATTATTAAGCAGCCGAACACTGCATTCGTTGAATAATTCATTGGGAATCAAATCTGTGTTTGAGAAAGCAAGTTCAAAGGTCAGACGACAATCATAGCTATAACTTTGATACAGCCATTTCACCAGTGGATCTTGTTCGTCTTTTTTTATGAACCGCTCTAAAAATAGGATATCTACCTCGGTCAAATGAATATGCTTGTTATATAGAAAGCTTCTAATTCCTTGGCTAACAGGGGAAGGTGTACGACAAGAAAGAACTAAGGTATTTTGCTCTCGTTCATTGATAATTGAAATAATACGCTTAATTAACTCGTCCATATTCTTACTCCCAGTTCTTATTGCTAATATAGTGACTGTTTCCATTGGATCTCGCTTTACATCAAATCCATGATTGGCTTAGATGACATCGCAATTCCAATTGGTGTTACAAATTGAGGATATTTCGGTTTGTATACCTCTTGTTTCAAATACGTTGAGAATTCTTTTTCAAACTCAGATAGATACGAGGCGCCACCAACAACATAAATCGGTTCTGTTGGATGCTTTCGCAGGACATTGGCAGTAATATTCGCCATTCGTTGGATCACTGGACGGCAAATAATAAAATTCTCTCGATCACGTGCTGGATCTCGCTTAAGCAGTTCAGCCTCTTCAATTGATATTTTATTATTTCCAGCAATGACCAACGTCATATGTGTCCCACCAGTGGGTTCATCCTCGACGATGATTGGCTGTCCCTGTTCAAAAATACTGATACCGGTCGTTCCACCACCGACATCTACTACCGCACCTTCAGTTACACCTAAAACTAGAGCAGCTGCTGTAGGCTCGTCGACTAATTGATCCGCCAGCATATTGGCACTTTCAATGACATTTGCCACTACTCGTTTGTTGTTTCCCACCGTTCCCGGCGGAATAGCGCCTGATGCTGCTTTCAACGAAAAACCAAGTATTTCCTCTGCTTGAATACGCAAACGATTCACAATTTGGACTGATTGTTGATAATCAACGACTAATCCATCTCGGATAACGTTTGCATACTCGAAGGCACCGAAAACCGGCTGACTCTTTCCATCTAAAACAACTAATACAATGGAGGAAGTACCTAAATCGACTCCAACTTTATAACCATCTTCAGGATTAAATGCCTGCGCTTGTTTGGTGTTCACAAGTTCATGAAAAGAAGTTAATAATTGATTGGCTTTTTCGATTGATTCCATACTTCCTCCTCTGGATTATTCCTTGATAATCCGTCCTCTTGTATTTGGCTGAATATCCGCAGCGTTGGCTTCATCTGTATCTACATGCATCTCTAAAACAAAATTTTTTCCCGGTCGCAACTCTACATCGTGAAAGATCGTTCTCCGTGTCCCTTCGAAAATCTCTACTGAGACAAGCTGTCCCTCCTTCAATTTCAAGCGTTCTAAGTCCTGAAAATTAAGATGGATATGGCGTTTCGCTATGATTGCCGCAGGAATTGTCAGTTCTGCCGCCCCACTGCGAATCATGACTTCCACTGCATCGTCTAAATTCCCAGACAAACGAATCGGTGGCTGAAGACCCAAATTTCGTGCATCCGTTTTTGAAATTTCTACCTGAGATCTTTTGCGTAACGGTCCTAAAATTCGAACCTTTTTAATTTCTCCTTTTGCTCCTACTAAGGATACTGTCTGTTTCGACGCAAATTCACCTGGTTGTTTCAAAGGTTTTAGAGGTTCTATCGTTTCATTCGGAAATAGAATATTGAAATGTTCTTCCGTTAAATGTATGTGTCGGTTAGAGATGCCAATTGGAAATGTTTCTGCTTGCATCTCCAATAACACTTCACGAACAATTTTTCTGATTTCCTCGACACTGTAATTATTCATTGCCTACTTTAGGGACCAAAATTTCGTCAACATCACGATGCGGTCTTGGGATTACGTGAACGGAAACCACTTCCCCCACTTTATCAGCAGCCGCACTTCCTGCGTCCACTGCCGCTTTTACTGCACCAACATCTCCACGAACCATCACAGTAACTAATCCAGAACCAATTTTCTCAGTCCCGACTAAGGTTACATTCGCCGCTTTGACCATCGCATCTGCTGCCTCTACAGCTCCGACAAGCCCCTTTGTTTCAATCATTCCTAATGCATCATTCATGTCTATTCCTCCTATTTCATCTCAGAGAACTAATTTTTCCTAACGTAAAAATTAATCCTATTTTCAAGCCGTATACCATTCCACTATACTTTTTTGTTCTTAATTAACAGTTTCTTTCAGATTGATCTCTTTTGAATCTAACTGCTAAAAGTGGAACTGCCATCCTATTTCATCTCAATGAACTAATTTTTCCTAATGTAAAAATTAATCCTATTTCTAGAGCTCTACTTTCTGGCGCTATTTCTTCTTTTTGGACTCCGAAGATTTCTTTGATCCTTTAGGAGGATTCTTTTTCTTCTTCGGTTCTTCCTTGATTGGTTTTTCTTTTTTAACCGGATCTTGTTTGATTGGCTCTTCCTTAATTGGTTCTTCTTTTACCGCCTCTTTTTTGTCTGTCGTTTCTTTAATCGGTTCCGCCACTACTGGTTCCTCTTCTGACTTCGGTTCTTCTGAAACTTTTTTCGCTTCTTCTACTACAGGTTCGTTAACCATTGGCGTTTTATCCGATCTTTCCGCAGGTAAATCTGAGGCTTTTTTCTCCTTCGCAAAGAAGAATTTTTCTAAATTATTGGCTGGGCGAGGAATAACCAGTGCTGACAAATACACATTGTTGGCGACTGCTTTTGCTTTACCAGCATCAACCGCTGCCTTCACAGCGCCAACGTCACCAGCAACCTTGACTGTCATCCAGCCGAACCCTTTAGCCTTTTCAACGCCTAAAAGTTCAACATTTGCGACCTTAACCATCGTATCTGATACTTCGATAGCACTAGCAAGACCCTTCACCTCGACTAAGCCAATTGCTTGTTTCATAATTTCACCTCCATAGGATCAATTGATTTGAATGGCACACCCTTTACTAAACGTGCCGCATTCCCGCCAAACCTTTTCAAAATCATCGGCGGACAAGTTACAACTCGTTGAATCGATTGATAAGGAGTTTCTGGTGCCAAATTTTTATAGTGCAGAGCTGCTTCATTATTTACGTAGCCGATTCCAACATTTAAAGAAGAAGTGTTCGCCGCGACATAAGCAGCCTCTGTCGCTGTCGAAAAATCTCTTTGCTCAATCGAAAAAGGAATTTTTTCTTCTTCCAAGCCATAAAGAATGTATTGAATATCCTCCGTTGACACATTTTTAGAAATATAGATCAATACAACTGGACGAACATTTAAATCAAGCTCCATCGAATCCCTCCCTTAGATAGGAAAGAATTAAGCCTGTAGCTACCGCATTCCGCGGTCCTTCGATTTGTCGGATATTTCCTCGACCCGCAACCAATCCATAATGAGACAGTGCATTGGTAACGATCTGAGGTATTTCAAAATCCAGAGCAGAACCGCCAACGATTACGACAAACGGAATATCTCGAATACTTCCCGTCGGACTAACCCGTCGTAGGGCGCGCAGGGCATTGGTTACAAAAACACGTTCCTTCGCTGTTTGTCGAACCAATCGAATTTTCTCGATGGAATCGTCTCCTGGTATTGGTACATACCCATCAGGTGTTACCACCACCACTTTGGCAAACAAAGCTGGATCCAAAGGCTCATCAAAGAATTGAACAGAGCCATCTTCATGACGGATGTAGAAAATATTTTCCACTTTTGCTAAAGGGTACTTCTTGATGTCCTCAGCTAAATAAACATCCTCTAAACCTAATTCCGATTGAATCAGCATCGTTACCATATCTCCTGCACCTGCCAAATGAGTCGCCACAATTGTTTCGTCCTTTTTGATAATCGATGCGTCTGTCGAACCCGCGCCTAAATCTAATATCGCTAAAGGTGCAGAAGTTCCCGGTGTGGTCAATGCTCCTAAGATCGCCGCTTCGGCCTCCGCTCCACCAATTTCAACTTTAATACCTAAGTCCTGTTGAATTTCATCAGCAATTTTGGACATCTGCAAGTGATCAGACTTGACCATTGAGGCAATCCCAACCGCCTGTTCCATTGAAAACTCACCGGCTAAACCACCTTTGACACTAATCGGCACAAAGGTATCCACCGCCAATAAGTCTTGAATAAAGATTTGATTGACTGGTCGATCCGTCAACTCAGCCATTGTTAAGCGAACTTTTTCCAGCATACCACCAACATTCGTTCCAGATTCTCCAGTAACGTTATCGATCACTTCAAAGGCCGATACAGCTTCCATGATTTTTTCAGCACCCGCCGAAATTCCTACAGTACTACGACGATTTCCTCCAGTGATCTCGATTTTACCAGCAGGTATTGTTCGTGCTTTTACATCACCCTTTGGCGTTTTGATCACCACCGCAGAACGATTGCCAATTAAGGCTCTTGCAACAGGGACAATATTTTTGGTTGCCTCCGAATCAAGATCAAAAACCGTCGCAATTCCATAAGGATTTGATAATTGAGAAACCCCGCGGCCTGTTTCCGCTACTTCAACCGCAGCCAGCATGTTTACTGGTACTTTATCAATATAGGAAACTTCATCGACTATTGGAATTTTATGTGTTAGACGATTGTTTACCAAAACACCATCATCGGATTGCATGATCGCAGCAGTAATCCGATAACCATTCGCGACTAACTGATTGATTTTTTTAGCCACATCATCAAAATCAAATGATTTATCAATGATTAAAATATAAGGGATCTCTTTTTTACCTGCTTTTTCAAGCTCATCAAACCGAAGCGTTGTTCCTACACCCAGTCCTAAACCACCAGGTGTTTTCGGATTGTGTCCAATCATTGTTGATTCAGTAATAATGGTTTCTGTGATGGTTTCCATCGCCACATCCCCGATAACGGGCGTTGCTTCATTGATCCTGATCAGATCAATGTCTTCAACCTTAAGGCGATTTTTTGAACAAGCCTCATTAATCGCTTTGTAGATACCAAATAGATTCTTCTTCGTTCCTTTTATTCCGGTCGTATCCGCAATTGCTGATTCTAGGAATCGGACATGCTGATGGTCATCGACTTCAACTAAAGCGACTTCAGTTGAGGAATTTCCAATATCAATCCCAATTACACGTTTCATCATTCATTGCTCCTCTTCCTGAATTTCCGAACTAGAATTTAGTTGTCACCTTTAAGTTTTTTCCGTTTTTCATAATGTGCTGCCGCTTCCCGAACATAAGCTGCACTGATTTTTGCTTGGTATTTTGTTTCCAGCTCATTGGCGATATCCAACAGCTCTTGCTTACTTGAACGGTAAGGGCGCAAAGCATTATACATTTCCAGCACTCGTGCATCAGGAACAGCCGTTAACTCAGACGCACGGTCAAAGTTGTTCGCAATTGTTTTTCTTCCAGCACTGGTTGCGATCTCCCCTTGCGCTTTCAAAATGCGAGGAGTAATTTTTAGATCATCTGGTGTTAATGAGCCATTTAATACGTTCTCTAGCGTGATATCATCCAGTGTCTTGCCAGTATTCGTTTTAATCCAATCTGGATGGTTTTTAGCGATTGGGTAATCCGCTACTGTCGCTGCCCCAGAACTTACTGAATTTTCTGGCGCGGCAGGACTTGCACCGCTATTCATATCTTTTAAGATTCCTCGAACCAAACTTTCAATAGATTGTTCATTCATTCTAGTCACCTCACTATAAAGTTACAGAAATTTCTTCTGCTGGTTTTCCGATTACCACGTGCTTTGTTTCTTTAATATGGAGCAAAGCTGATAACGCTTGATATTTAGGTCGTGCCATTTGGTCATTCATCATTGGCACAGGGTTTGGTGATTCACCTTTGGCATATTTTGCAGCATTTTTCCCGATTGCACGATAGGTTTCTAAAGTAATCAGCGGTGCTTGAGGGAACAATTCTAGATTTGATAGCGGTTGCAAATCTTTTTGGTGAATGATCGCTGTTCCTTTTGATTGGATCGATACACAGACACCTGAGCCTGACAACTTATCTCCCTCGACACCGGCAAAGGCAACATCAGAGGTTCGATAAACTTTTACAACTCGTGCCTTTAAGCCTTCTTCTTCAATCCCAGCAATAACTTGCTTCAGAATATCTTTGTGGGGTACACCAAGAATGTTGGTGGTTTGTGATTCTGCAAATGCCGGTGCCACAGCAATAACTACTTCATCCTGAGAATTTCCTGGTTGAGCAACACCGACAGATTTAAACCAATCCGATGATGCTGCAGGCTCTGTCTTTGTTTGTTCAAATGCAACAGGCTGGTCTCCAGTACTCGCTTCCATTTCCGTCAACACTTCTTTGATAATGGAGCGCAAAAGATTTTCATTCAGTTCTGTCATTTTTAATCCTCCTATTTCATATTAAGGAATTAATTTTTCTAACGTAAAAATTAGTCTTATTTTCTCGCCGTATATCATTCCACTAGGCTTCGATCCTTAATCATAAGGCTTTTGCCTATTGAGTTTTTCTTACCTTTCTAACTGCAAAAAGTGGAACTGACATCCTATTTCATATTAAGGAATTAATTTTTTCTAACGTAAAAATTAGTTTCATTTTCTCGCCGTATATCATTCCACTAGGCTTCGATCCTTAATCATAAGGATTTTGCCTATTGAGTTTTTCTTACCTTTCTAACTGCAAAAAGTGGAACTGACATCCTATTTCATATTAAGGAATTAATTTTTCTAACGTAAAAATTAGTTTTATTTTCTCGCCGTATATCATTCCACGATGTTTCAACATTTAATGTTTGATGCCTTCACTCTCCACTGATCGCATGGTGAAAAGTAGCGTTGCCATTCTTAAATGTCTTTCGGATTGATTGCTTTAGGAATTGCTTTAACTTTTTCCCATTCTGAACCATCTAGTCGGTAGCCTGTTCCTGGTCCAGCGTAATCATTCTTGTCGTTCACCGCAGAGATAACATTCCAATCTGCATCAAAGATTGAAGACGTTTGAAGGAAGTCGCCAGCTACACGCTGTTTCAAAAGATTAAGCAAGCTCGTCGCCACATCTTCAAAACCACTTTCTGACAATCCTTTAACAAGATCCAATCCTGTTTTCCCTTGCGTTAACAATTCCTGTGCCGCCTTGATATCTTGAACCATGTCGCGTTCAGGCATATCCTGTGAGCCGCGAGCATAGGTTGCTGCTTCAACCTCTTCATCGGTGATGGTTGGCAAACCTAATTTATCGAAGAGACCCTGTAATGCTCTCGCTGCTTTGTTACGCACTGCAACGACATCTTCTTCACTGACTGGACGTAATCCACCGTCGACCTTCAAGTCACGTTGAATGACATTGTAATCATCAAAATCATCAGCATCGAAGTTTGAACCGGCGAACATGTTGTCATAGTTTGGTGTTGCCGAGTAACCTGATGAAATGAAATCTGTTCCTGGTAAGAACTGCATCAATAGACGAGCCGTTCTCCGAATATCAGAATGTGAGAAGGTTTGGTCATTTCCAGAAGCTACTTCTAAATCAAGCAACATGGCAATCAAGTTTTCAGCTAAGATCGCTCGAATTCCTGAAGGGACCGCTCCTGGCACGCCGATACAGCTAATCGAACCATTTTGTAAGCCTTGAACACCTGCTGCTTTTGTTAAATAAATACAACGGGTTTCAAGATACAGCATCGATTTACCTTCCGCATACCCCATTTGTACCTCTGATCCAGTTCCAGAAGTAAAGCGCATTTTCAAGCCACGAGAAGCATAACAGGAAGCCAAAAATCCTTTCGACCAAGGTGTATCGTCACCGTCAGTAAATACCTGTTCGGTTCCATAGACAGAGATCGTTTCTGCATAAGCAGTGAACCCACGCATCCCTAGATCCAGCTCTGTTGCTTCCTCCAATGAACATTGAGTTAATACGCCTGGACGTCCAGTTTGCGAACCAACCATGATTGCCACCGCATTGAATGGCGCATAACGAGCTACGGCAACGGTTGTTTCTTGTTCATCAAATCCACGCAATGCTCCTTCAGCAGCGTCTGCAGCGATTTGAACAGGATTGTCCCGCACATTCGTTACGTGTGATTGCGTTGTTGGCCGACGACGCGCCCGCATTTTTTGGACCGCCATCATCATTTCAACCACGTTCATATAACCAACCACTTCATTCAGTTTTCCTGGTGTTGCCGCTGTGGTTAATTGAACGATTTCTTCTCGAGAAATGTTTGGATCAACGATTTTATTCGCTAATTCTTTAGAAGGAATGGCCATCACTTCTTCGGTACGACTCAAGTCAATTCCATATTGAGCAATATATGAATCAATCAAATCAAAGTCAGCTTTGTCTTTTCCATCAAGCTCAACCACTTCGCCATTGACGATTTTAATACTTGGTTTAGGGTCATTAGGGCTTTGCATCGCGATTAAGCCTTCTTCTACCCACTCATCCACGAAACCATCTTGATTGACCGGTCTTTTTTCTAGTTCTTCAAATCGTTTTGATTTCATCTATTTTTCACTCCCACTATTAAATGTATGATGGTTGATCATTTTTAGGCGTGCTTCCCATGGTTCCAAGTAACTGACAGCCAATGTCCCGAGCTGAGATAATCGCTTGACGCACAGCGCCTGAATCGCCTGTGATTGTCATCGTTACCTCATTGGAGAAGCTTTGCCCATTTTGCGGTGTCGCATAAGATACTACGTCAACATTCGCTGATTTTAAGGCTGTATCTGCCATTACTACACCAATAGCAGCAGGAGCTCCTACTAAAATTCCGAAGGCTTTGCCAACAGGGGCACCAAAGACTTTGTTGCAAGCATAGCTAGCACGAGCAGTATATTGACATTCGATGTGTCCAGCTTCATTTCCATATACATCACCAAAAGTACGTGTATCTACTTCCTTCAACGTTACTTCTACTGCACGTTTCACGTCTGATACATCGTCCCCGCCAAAGATTACGATCGACCCGTGACCGGCGCCACCTTTTGTATCGCGAGGCATTTCAATCAAAATTACTTCCGTATTTGTTGCTTTCACCGCTTCATCAGCAGCCATAATATGAGGTCCGGCACCAGTACGGGCACCAACAATTCCGATTGAACGATATTTTTTTTCTAATTTCATTGTTTCTAAAAGAGAGGAATCGACGTTAGCAATTACTAACCCAATTGTATCTCCAAATTCTGTCGCTCCTACAAATTCAGTCAATGCACATTGCTTTTCAATCATTTTTTGATCTCCTCCGTTAGTTGTTTTCATCTCATTTCCTGTTTCCATTTTTGCGAGGACGCGCTTCATAATCTCTTCGATCTTTTGATCCGTGTTTGCCATCAGCTATCCCACCCTTTCTATTCTGATTTAGGGAGCAAGCCTTCAACTTCAGTGTGTGGACGTGGAATAACATAATTAGAAACAACTTCTCCAACTGCATCGGCCGCAGAAACACCTGCATCAACTGCTGCTTTTACCGCACCTACATCTCCTCTTACCATTACAGTGACTAATCCCGAACCAATTTTCTCCGTTCCAATTAAGGAAACATTCGCAGCTTTTACCATCGCGTCAGCTGCTTCAATAGCACCAATCAACCCCCTAGTTTCAATCATTCCTAACGCTTCCTGTTGCATAAAACATTCCTCCTAATTATTTTGATAGCACTTACATTTATTATGATAAACAAAAAAGATAGAACAAATTTGTCCTATCTTTTAGTCCGATTATTCGCAATATTAATATTTTGTCATCACATTATGTCAAGACAACGCCAAACAAGCCTTAATAAGAAGTCAATTAAGGTCAAAAAATAGCAAAATTTTGTCTTCTGCTAGTCAAAATAATGTTATTGGTATTATCGCGATTTAAATTGAATTTGTGTTCTGGTAGAATAATAGATGACTAGGAGGCGCTTACATGGAAAATATCAGTACATTGAATTCGCAAAGTTCCTTGCAACTTTCCAAAACAATCCAAGATTTCGCTCTAGCAGCAGATTTTGGCTCGGTCCTCGTTGATATACATGGAAAGGAAACTTCTGACCTGTATAACTTTTCCCCTTTTTGTCAGATTATGCGTTCGAAGCCAGAGTTTAAATCTCTTTGCCAAAAATGTGATGCATTTGGAGGCCTTGAAGCCTCAAAAAATGGTAACCCTTGTATTTATCGTTGCCATGCTGGACTTACAGATATCTCATTACCTATTATTCGCAATAATCAATTGATTGGATTCGCATTATTTGGTCAAGTAGAGATGAACGATGACACTGAGAACCCATTTACCCGCATCCACCCGATCGTTACTCACTGGGAATCTTCCCCAGAATTACGTCAAGCTAGAAAAAAAATAAAGACAGTTAATACGACTCAAATTGAATCTGCGGCTGCTCTGCTCAAAACAATTGGCGACTACCACTTTAACGACACTGACCCACGTGAACAAATCAAGTTTAACTTTCATTCAAACAAAAAAGAGACAAAAAATACAATAAATTCGAAAAACGATGAGATTCGCAAGGCGATTTCTTATATTGATACCAATTTAACCACCAACTTAACGCTTGAAGATGTGGCTAATCATGTTTACTTAAGCCAATTTTATTTCAGCCGTTTATTCAAAAAAGAAATTGGTGTCAGCTTTATTACCTATTTAAATCAGCAACGAATTGAACAAGCGAAAGTTCTTTTGACTCAATCCAACTTGAGTATAAAGTCTATTTCTCAAAATATCGGCTATTCTCAGACTAGCTACTTCTGTAAAATATTCAAAGAACTTGTTGGTATGACACCAGTCAATTATCGAAAAATCAAATAACTCCTGATAAACAGCCGAATTACGGCTGTTTTTTTGCGAGTTCTGCTTTTCGCAGTGTAAAGGGATTGGACTGAAGAAAACAATCCTAAGGAAGTTCATTTTTCAAAAACCGGAAAAAATGAGCTTATTTCGTTACGCATGCGATTCCACTAGTATCATTATTCACAATTTAATCTAAATCAATGATTTCTTTTTTCACTGTACAAACTGAAAAAAGTGAAACTCGAAAAAAAGGTGAGGTGTCTGGAAGACACCTCACCAAATAAACGTCAATCTGACACTTTTAATGGTGAAATAATTCTCCCAATACAATTATCTCAGCAAGTGGGCAGGTATCCTGACTTCGCATCATCCTTCACCTCGCCTTCCCGAAAGTGGCTTATTGAGATGTCGTCCGCAATACAGTAGAAAGGGTCTGCCAAGGATTCTCACCTTGTTCCCTGTTCCAAATGCTCTTATTCAATTCTATCCGCCTACATAATAACTCAGAATGTATGCGTTGTCAAAATTCATTCGTTAATAAGAACTCTTTCAAACTTGAGATTCCTTCTTGATTAACTGCAGATAAGGAAAAAACTTTTTTTGCTCCAGCTAACCGAAGTCTTTTTTGCGCTATATCAAATTCCTCTTGGCTGTGCTCTATATCTGTTTTCGTAATAATTCCAATCATCGGTTTCGTAAAACGTGAAGAAAAACAAGGTGGAAAATAATTTTGTTTACTCGTAATACTTTGAACAATGGCAATGCAATCCGCACCGACAGCGGAGCTCACCAAAGCATTGTAATAGAAACGATTTTCCATAAACTCACCCGGTGTATCGATCACATTATCTGTAAAATAGACCTGTTGTGTTTTATGATATTTGATTTCCCATTCATTAAGAATTTGCATCAGGGTTGTTTTCCCCGATCCCGTCTCACCTATAAATATAACTCGCTTCATCCGTTATGTCCTAGTGATTTCTGCAACATCAAAATCTAAAATCGTTGCGAGTGAATTCGTTACCTGCTTTAGGGCAAATTCTACAGAGGACACTTCACCGATAATCACGACTGCTCCGCTAAAACGATCCATAAAACCAATCGATACATTTCCTGATTTTTTAGCAATGTCCGCACCAATAATTGACGCTTCACTTGGTGTAATGGTTAAAATACCAATCGCATCACCAGTATGTTCAAGACCAAGCTTTTCAAAAACTTCTTGATTGGCATGTGGAATCAAATGAGCAAGCGTGACCTGTTTCCCAGGAACATATTCTTGAATAGAACGTTCAATATTTCTTTTCTCACTCATGACAGTCACTCTCACTTTCATAAAAAGTTTAGCATAAAAAAATAGCATAGTTTTGTTCTAATACAACAAAATTATGCCTTCGGATTTCTTACACAACAATGACTAAAAAAAGCCTTTGTCTCCAGAGGACAAAGGCTTAACAAACTATTTCCCTAAACGCTCAACATCACGAGCGATCATCACTTCTTCATCTGTTGGAATCACATAAACCTTCACACGAGAATCCTTTGTTGAAAGTTCTGCTTCTTTTCCGTGGATGCTCTTATTGATTTCTTCATCGATTTCAATGCCGAACCAAGTCATTTTTTCTAGAACCATGCGGCGAACAGGATCAGCATTTTCACCAACACCAGCTGTAAAGACAATAGCATCAACACCGTTCATTACTGAAATGTATTGAGCAATATACTTACGGATGCGATCACAATAAATATCTAAGGCTAGAATAGCTTCTTCATTGCCTTCATCTGCTCCGTTCTCGATATCACGCATATCACTTGAGATACCAGTTAGTCCTAAAACACCTGACTTTTTATTTAACACATCAATCATTTCGTTGATGTCTTTAATTCCTGCTTTTTCCATTAAGTATGGAAGTAGCGAAGCATCGATATCTCCTGCACGAGTTCCCATTGTCAAACCTGCTAAAGGTGTGAAGCCCATTGAAGTGTCCACTGATTTTCCACCTTCAACAGCAGTTACCGATCCGCCATTACCGATATGTGCAGTGATGATCTTCGTTTCTTCGATAGGTTTGCCAAGCAATTCAGCTGCACGTTCGGAAACGTAACGATGACTTGTTCCGTGGAAACCATATTTACGAGCAGAATATTTATCATAATACTCTTTAGGAATACTATATAAATAATTTGTTGCCGGCATTGTTGCATGGAAAGAAGTATCAAAAACAGCCACACTCGTTACATTTGGTAAAATATGACGGAAAGCTTTGATTCCCATGGCATTTGCTGGATTATGCAGTGGTGCAAATTCACTTAACTCTTCAATTTTGGCTAAAACATCATCATCGATTAAAACAGAATCTTTGAAGTATTCGCCGCCAGCTACCACGCGGTGCCCAACGCCAGTGATTTCATCAAATGATGCAATGATTTTAAGTTCAATTAATTGATCTAATAACATTTGAACCGCAACTTCATGGTCTTTGATATCTAAAATTTGTTCAAATTTTTGTCCATCGCCATATTTAATTGTAAAGATTGAATCGTTCAAACCGATCCGTTCAACGATTCCTTTTGCGATTACTGATTCCTCAGGCATTTGATAAAGCTGCCATTTCAAACTTGAACTACCTGCATTGATTGCAATTGTTTTTGACATTTTTACTCTCCTTTATAATTGAATTGCTGTCCGCTCTTTTGAGCAGTTTTATAAATTAGAAGACTTCCAGTCCTCGAATTTTTTGAAGAATTCTGTTACTTGTGCTGGATCTTTTAAGGATGGTAAGTGAACCAGCAAAACTTTTTCAGCCTGCTGAGCAGTTTCACCTTTTTTCTGCAGTAGTAAAATACTCTTACGCGAATGTTCAGACTTAAATAATTCATCCGGCAATTGAATGATTCCCTGCAGCAACACATCATCCTTCAACCATTTTTGCAGTAATGGTCCCTGCTCAGTCTCAAGGAAATTACTAGGAACTAAGAATAGACCAAAGCCGTCTGGTTTCACGTACTTCATTCCTTGCTCCATTAAAAGATGATGGGCATAACTATGCTCCTTCTCGGAATGGGTAGCAAATTTTTCAGCCTGCTGATCATTTGGATAATACCCCACAGGTAAATCGCCAATAACATAATCAACTGGATCAACTAATAAGTCTTGCAGACTATCTTGGTGGAATAATTGAATTTCTTCATCCATTAAAAGACTGTCTGAAGCCGCAATTGCCAATAAAGTTTCGTCGTTATCCACGCCGATTCCTTTGACAGTGTAGTTAGCCGCTTGCAAATTGATCACTGTTGTCAGTAATAGATTGCCCATACCGACAGCAATATCTAAAATATCTAATGGCTGTTCTTTTTTTAACGTCAATTGTTCAATCAAAAAGACAAATAAAAAGCCAATACTATCAGGCGTCAATTGATGATTGGGCTGTAAACTTTCAGTTTTCGATCCTTTTAGTAAAACTAATTGTGTCAATTTCCGCCAATCTTCTTTTTCTAACTCTAAAGCTAATAATTCCTGATAGAGTGCCTCTACCTTTTTCACAGTAACTTCGTCTGGCTGTTGATCAAGCACACGTACTTTTGCATTGTCAACTAAGTTCTCCGTATTTTCGATGTAAGCGTCAAAAAAAGAAGTCCCTAGTGAATGCTGCAATGCGATGATCGCTTCTTCCATCAAAGAAAAAGCTGTCTCAATTTTCTCTGGATTCATCTTGCACCTCACTAACTAATATAACACTCACGATACCTGTTCTATTTTAGCGGACATGTTCCAATTAATCAATCGCTTTCTTTCTTTTATCATTGATTTTCTAATTCCATATAAAAGTATCTTTTACAATAAAAACACTCGTTTTCGCATGAGCTCACGCGCTATATCAGTCTGAGGAGTTTGATGTGCTATTTTTTTCATAAAAATGATATGTTTTCTTTTTAATTTTCACTGTAATCTTTACCCGATCCTGTTCATTCTGATAAGTGATCTCTCCTTTGTTAAACCCCCATGTCCCTTTTTCTGACGTTAATTGAGGATACTCAGCTAAAAAAAGTTCCTTGGCAATTTTAGCTTGATACAATTGCTCAGTCCGTGATGCCAAATCAACCGTTTGGTGATAACTGGTTACCATATTCATCAATAAAAAACTAAACAAAAAAATAGCCAACAGTACGGATAACAGTATTCCGCCTTGGCTATTCAAAGATCCATGTTCCTTCTTTCTTTTTCCCATCAGTAAAGGTAACGATAAAATCCACTCCATGATTTTTTTCTTGGCACACAAATTGATCCACTCCCGTCAATAATGGCTGATTCCCACCAGACTGTCTTTTAATAATTCTTCTATTTACTTTTTTTATGACCAATGGAACCACTCTTCCCTTATCTTCTATTTCAGTTGAAATTTCAGTCTGCGTAGTCCCGATATAATTCACCTCGCTCAACTCATTATCCAGCTGAAGCAAGAAAATTTCCCATTCTAATTGATGATAACCACCCATAGCTCGCTCCATTTTATTGGCATGCTGAATTAGACCTGAGAGCAGCAAAAGAATTCCGCTCAGCATCAATAGAGCGACTAAACTTTCAAGCAAGGTAAAACCACTATTTTTTGACAATCAGAATTCCTCCTTGCTGGTTTGATGCTCGACCTTGCTCTAAAGAAACTTCTATCTGCGGCTTGACCGGAGGAACAGAATGCAAACGACACCGTCGAGTCTCATTATAAAGGTCACGATAATTTGCGATACTGCTTAGACGTTGTTGGCTGTCCTTCTGCATCTTCACCGTTACTTCTACATAACTCGAAACAATAATGATCAAAACCGCCAGACTGATTAGACTTTCTAACAAGATATATCCATTATTTCCTTTCAAAGCGACCACTTCCCATTTGAAATTGATAGATAATTTGACCATTATCATAAAAGACAACTTTAGGAATATTTCCGTTTCCCGGCTGATCTGTTGAAATATTTCCTTTTCCTGCACTGAAAAAGATTGTGTCCCTACTTTCTAATTGAATATTGTCCGGTACATTAAGCCGTTTCCACGGCAGCTCTGTATGAATCGTATAAAATATAATGCTCTGTTGGTCCTTATGAAGCTCAATTCGAGTGCCGCGATGGTCAGTAATAGCCACTTGTTGTAAATGTAAAATTGATTTCTCAAATTGGTAGTAGAAGAACTTCTTCTCCAACTGAGACTGCCAACTTTTAAGCGCAATTGTTGGTAATAAAACAAAACTGCAAACCAAGAATAAAACGAGCAACGTTTCAAAAAGTGTAAAGCCATTCTCACTACTATTCTTTATTGCGTTCATAGGCTTCATATTGCTTCTCCTTAACATAGCCCTGATCAATTAATTCTTGTTTGCTCGGTGTTCTACCATGATCCAACTCAAAAACCTCAATCTGAGTTTCGACAACTTTTGCAATAGCCGCATCACTTTTCTTTGTGGCACTGTCTTTTTGATTGATCAGCTTTGGTACAAAAAGCAGTAATAGTAAGCTGATTACGAAAAGAACAACTAGCATTTCTATTAATGTAAAGCCAGAAACTTTTTTCTTCACAAGATTCCCTCCAGATTTGTCATTGGCAAGAGCATCGTCAAATACAAGCTGATAATCAATAAGGCGACAAGTAAAAAAACAAACGGCTGCAACCATGAACACATAAACTCTAGCTGATTGAAAAAACGGCGCCAAACTAGTTGACTGTATGTCAATAATTCTTTTCCTAAGTTTCCTCGAGCTTCTCCTTGAAAAACGATTCGACTAAATTCCTTAGTTAGAAAAGGATACTTTCGTAATTCCTCCGCTAAAGCATTTCCTTGAGCTAGACGAACTTTTAAATCACCAGCCAATTCCTGCATCAAAGACTTGCCATCAATTGCTAACAAGCAGTCAATGATTTGATTCAATTCCAACCCTTGCTGAAATAATTTTCCCCACTCTAAGGCGAAATACGCTGAATAATAGTTGCTGAATAGGGTTCCAATTAAAGGAATTCTAGCTAGATAACGAAACCGAGCTAAGTATGTATATCTTTTACCAAAATACTGCCAACAAAACAGTAATAGGAACAAAAAAAACAATATTCCTAGTCCAATGAAAGGCACTGCTGTAATCAATTGAACTGAAAAATCATCCGGTTTGATCATCCCACCAGCCAGTAATTGCGGTAATAGGAAGAGACGCATTCCTAACAAAATAACCAGTAAAAAAAGAAGTAAAAGAACGGGATAAGAAACTGCTTTAAGAAAATTTTCTCGTTGACGCTGCATGAGTTTCATCTGGCTTGCAATACCTAATAGCGTCTGAGACAGGTTGCCATGCGAATCGGCCAGTTCAATTTGTAAAAGCTGGTCATTCGAATAGTCTAATCGTGCAAAGCTCTTTGCCAGACTTTCCCCTTTGTTTAGATCAGTCTGAATACTCTCTAAAATCGTCGTTCTAAAGAGATTCGCATTGCTGAAAAAGTCAAAAGCCTGCTGCAAGCTAAACCCGTTTTCCAATAAATCTCCTAACAAATGAACAAAATCAATTCGCTGTTTTCTAGTTAATTTTGTCCTGCGCCGCATGCCTCTAGCCCTTCCTCCCATGTATATAAAATATCCTCTTGATAGAATCGATAGCTTGTCAATAGTCCAATTGTTTCATCCAATGGCAATAATTCCTGATAAACAATGCCCTGCAAACATTCCTTGAGCAGAGTTGCTTCCCCTCCCAATTCAAAAACCCTTGCATGAGCAGATTCCAAGCTGGCAGCATGCAGAGTCGCGTAAACACAATGTCCTGTCAAAGCTGCTCGAATTGCACCTTGAATTGTTTTCGTGTCGCGTATCTCTCCAATAATTAGGACGTCTGGGTGATGGCGCAACGATAATTTGATCAATTCTTCATAGCTTTGATAAATTTTTTCATTTACCTGCAACTGCAAAAAATCAGGCTCTTCTATTTCTACTGGATCTTCTATTGTTAGTACCCGTCCATCTATTTCTCTAGCTAGTTTGTACATTAACGTTGTTTTGCCTGACCCGACTGGACCGCAAAATAAGTAAAGACCTCTTTTTTTGCTATGCTTTCGAATAACCTCTAGCTGTTCTGGCACATGATAGACTTCAGAACTGCGACCAAATTGGTGTAAAAAGCGAACGACTAAACTTTCTCGCTGCAAATAGTCTCCCACAGTGGAAAGTCGCAGTCTTTGTTCACCATGAGGCAAGGAATAGGAGATTGCACCCAATTGCGCTTTTCTTTTTTCGCTGACGTCCATCTGACCCAGATACTTAAACCGATTAATCAGCTGCAAGGCTGTATCCACACACAAGTCATTTTTAACATAGGATAGATTTGAGTTTTCGCGCTCATAGAAGGGGCCTCGCCGAAAGAAGCAGCGGTACTTCTCTCCTTGAGGTAATAAATATAAGTCTTGCATTTGATGTTCGAAGCCATGTTGAATCAGATCATCTGAAAGCTTTTCAATCTCCATTCCTTTCACCTCAAAAATAATATACGTAAAAAAATCTTTTGGCTTCAAAAAAAGAAGATAAACCAAAAAATTGATTTACCTTCTCAAAAATTCTTATTTTGTTTTGTCTTGAAAGCGTGCCTCTACTCGATAAATACGCTGCCCTTTGTTAGAAAATTTTTCTTCGTATTCAGTCATAATATTTCCTTCATATGAGCTCTCATGTAGATCCAACCAGACTTGCTCAAGCGTCATCCCGTATTTTGAAAAACTGCTTAAGGAATATTCAAATAAACCTTGGTTATCAGTTTTGAAGTGTATTTCCCCGGCAGGCCGCAAAATCGTTTCATCTACAGCTAGAAAACTAGGGGACGTTAGACGGCGCTTCTCATGTTTCTTCTTCGGCCAAGGATCAGAAAAATTTAAGTAGATTTGATCAACTTCACTATCTGCAAAGTAATTGGTCAACTCGGACCCATCGACATGCAATAATTGCAAATTAGGAAGCTCTGCCTCAACTAGTTTGTCCAACGCAAGGGAAATAACACTAACTTGCATCTCTATTCCAATATAATTGATTTCTGGATGAGCAGCAGCCATTCCAGTAATGAACTGACCTTTTCCCATCCCAATTTCAATATGAATCGGATGGTCGTTGCCAAAACGTTCAGACCAGCGACCCTTCCATCCTTCTGGATCTTGTACTACATATTCAGGACGAGCTGCCAACATTTCAGCAGCGCCTGGACGATTTCTTACCCGCATTGTTTTCCTCCAAATAATTCACTCTATTTCATGCACTTAGTAACTTCTCTTTTGTATAACTGCGAAAAGCAGAACTCATAGTTAGTTCTAATTTCGTATTCATTTTTCAAAAACACGAAAAATGAGTCTGTTCTTCACTTCGCATACGATCCAACTATACTTTACGTAGCATAATATACTTTGACTAAATATTTCATCTCGAACATTATTGTCCTGCGAAAAGTTGGACTCGCAACTAGTTCTAATTTCGTATTCATTTTTCAAAAACACGAAAAATGAGTCTGTTCTTCACTTCGCATACGATCCAACTATACTTTACGTAGCATAATATACTTTGACTAAATATTTCATCTCGAACATTATTGTCCTGCGAAAAGTTGGACTCGCAAAAAAGAAGGCTGAACGAAATGTTCAGCTTCCGGCAAAAATTCGTTTTAATTGTAAAATTGATTGATTCATATGATGGTATTCTTTGCGCTTGTATTGACGAGCGATTTCTAAAAGCAAACTCATCAGACCATACCAGTAAACCCGCTCCATGTTCTCATCTGTTGGCCGAATACCATATCGTACAAGCCACTTACTCCAGCTGGACAATGGCACGTAATTACCTAAAATCGTTCCAACATCCAGTGCCGGATCAGCAAACATGACTGAATCCCAATCAACTAAATATAAATAATTCGAACATACTATCCAATTTCGATGATTTACATCGCCATGAACAACGGTGTAATTCTTTTTGGCATACGTTGGAATATTTTTCTTTAAATAATCATAGACTAACTCAATAAAGCTATTTTGCTCAATCATGGTTGGCAAATTTGCTTCATAATCCGCTAGAAGCTGTTGCGGCGACACTTGACGTCCACCCATTTTCTTCAGCATGACTTTCAATGAAGGTGAATGATGAAGATGATACAAAACATCCACCACGTCATTACGACGAGGAATTTCTTCTGGTTCGAGGATTCGCCCATCTAGCCACTCTTGTGCAGTTAACGTATCCCCATTCCCTGTCCGCTTGATCCACACAAGCTTGGGTGCGATTCCTTCACGGGATAAAGCAGCCAACATCGGAGTGGTATTTCGTTTAATGAAGACGCGATCTTCGTCTCGATAGCCGATATACGTTTTTCCCGTATCGCCTTTGATCGGCTGCACACGCCAGTCACTATCTAACTGAAACTCCATTCCCAAGGCCCTCCCCTAGCATTTTAAACGTATTTACTATTTTAGTCGGGGAAAGGCACTTCGTCAAGGGCATGTATGTTCTTCTTTGATTATTTTTCATCGCGATGTGCTTGAACCGCTAAGTTCACCGCTTCAATATAGGCATCAAGAACTTTTTTCGTAACTTTCCCTGGCATTCCGTCACCAATTCTATGATCATTGATCTCAACAATCGGCATTACTTCCGCTACTGAACTAGTTTTAAAGCATTCATCAGCGGCCAACAATTCCTTTTCAGTAAACGTTTCTTCTCTCAGCTCAATCCCTAACGCTTTAGTCAGCTCGCGAATTTTAATTTTTGCAATTCCTGGTAAAATCAAATTGCTGTCAGGGTGTGTATAGATGATATCGTCTTTTACCATCCATAGATTCGATGCGGAGGCCTCTGTCACGTTGCCATCACGAACCAAGACGGCTTCGTCATACCCTTTTTGCTGTGCTTCATCTAAAGCAAGAATATTTCCTAATAAACTGATTGATTTAATATCACAATGCAACCAGCGCTTATCTTCAACGATTCCCGCACGAATACCAATATTTTGCTTTGCAGCCGGACGTGAAGCTGGTTGAATATCCGCCATTAAAACAGGCTGAACCTCTTTTGGATCTGGGAAATCATGCAAACGTGGCTTCGCAATCCCGCGAGTCACCTGGAAATATACACGGGCATTGTCCAATCCAACCTCTTTGGCTAAACGATGCAACCGTTGGCTTAATTCTTCTCTAGTAAATGGAAGAGTCATTCTAATTTTCTCCGCACTGACCCATAGACGATCCAAGTGTTCCTTTTCCATGTACATATAGCCATCATAAATACGAATCACTTCATAAATACCATCGCCAAATTGATAGCCACGATCTTCCAAATCAATTTTAACTTCTGATTCATCGACAATTTTTTCATTCCATAATACTTTCATCCACTAAGCCTCCATTTTCTTTATTCTTACCGGGAGATACAACCATGCAAATAACCCGATCTCAATCAAAAGCAACACAAGTAAAACCAAACTTTCAACAACTGACAAGTGAACCAAACTACACAAAGCGAAGAGAAGCGCTGCGCCAAACAGCAACATCACCATTAATCTCTGCAAAGCAGTTTTTTTATATTTCATTTGTACTGGATAAAGCTGGACCGCACTAATGTAATCAAATTGATTGTACAAGGGAATCATTTGGAACCCAATCAAATAGATAAACAATGCGCTGATACCGATTATAAAGCGAAAGTCATTTAATGAGAACAATAACACACTGCCAACAATCAGCAAGCGGAAAAATAAGCCTCCGAACTCCGCACCACGTAAAGCACCTCTGGCAAATAAATACAAATACGTATTTTCCTGTTTGGAAGAGATTCTAGCTAATAGAAAATCCAAGTATTTACGACGATGGACTTTTGCTTCGACCTCCGGCACATCGGTAAACAAGTTAATGAATTGATAAATACGATGCAACCGCGCATTTTCACGGTCAATCATTTTACTCCAGTCCAGTAGACGCTCTTTTTCTTGAGTTAAGAATAAGAAGCAAAACGTCAAAACAAAAGCTAGCACTGTGCCAACCCAGGCGTTAACATAAAGACTAACAAAAATTATCACCCCACTGGCGATAAACCATAATAGGAATAATCGCCGTGCTTGCTCATGAGTTTTCTGATAACAAGCTAGTCGTTGTAATCTTAGATGAGAATATTTCAATCCCCACAACATGAATAAATAGAAGAAAAAATTTATGAAGCTGATTTGCTTAGCTAGAACCACTAATGGTAGTAAGGCACCACAAACAAGCAGCTCAACAGCAAATGGAAATGCTAGCGAGTGACGCACTCCGCGACTCAGATAACTACCCATTTCTTTTTCCTTAGGTAATAAAAAGGTCATATCCGCAGGCTCCACCAGTGTGGCTAATTTGCCAAATGGTAAAATAAACCACCACGCAACAGCAACAATCGGCAAACTCCATGGAAAATCTGGCGGCAATTGTTTTAATAAATTCGAATAATAAAAGGCTAGGCCGCCGACTAAAAACAAGCACACCAAGACAAAATGATCATTTAACACGTAACGCATATATTTCATCATTTTTTTCTGATGGCGTTGTCGCCTTAATAGAAAAAAATCATGCATGTTCTTTCTCCTTTGTCAGTGCGATATAGATTTCATCTAAAGAAGAGCCAGGTAACTCAAATTCTGTTTGCAGCTCCTGCAGAGTCCCCTGCGCTCGTACTTCCCCTTCATGTAATACGACGAAACGATCACAATACTTTTCAGCCGTCGCCAAAATATGCGTGGACATCAAGATAGCCGCTCCTTGCTCCTTCATCGTCACCATCAGTTCCAACAAAGCATTGATCGCTAAAGGATCTAACCCTAAGAAGGGTTCATCAATAATGTACAGACTTGGTTGAATCAAGAATGCACATAAAACCATGACCTTTTGCTTCATTCCTTTAGAAAAATTTACAGGAAACCACTCAAGCCGATTTTCTAAACGAAAAGTCTTCAGTAGCGTCTCTGCTCTTTGCATCGCTTCTTCTTTAGGAATACCATAAGCCATCGCCGTCACTTCAATATGTTCTCGTAGAGTCAACTCTTCATATAATGAAGGTGTTTCAGGAATGTAGCCGATTTTTTTTCGATAATTCTCTGGATCCTGTTGTAACGTCAAATTATCTACCGTAATAGTTCCTTTTTGCGGTGTCAATAAACCGATGATGTTCTTGATCGTAGTGGATTTCCCCGCACCATTCAAGCCAATCAAGCCGATCATTTCTCCATTTTGGACTTCAAAATTAATATCTTTTAAAACAGGCAAGTGGCCGTAGCCGCCCGTAACATGCTGAATTGCTAAGCTCATCTTTTTCCCTCCAATTTCTTAGTTAGTATTATAGCAGAATCCTACAAATATTTAATGTTCTCCTGACCTTTTCCAGCACAAGTATAACAAGTTATGGTAAAGTAAAAGAAGAATTTACGGCTGTTGTTGAATTTCTTTTTAACAGCGTCGCCATAAAATAAAAATCATAATTGATCAGAAAGGATGTTTGCAATGGAAAATTGTATTTTTTGTAAAATCATCGACCAAGAAATCCCTAGCTACAAAATTTATGAGGATGAAAAAGTTTATGCCTTTTTAGACATCTCACAAGCGACAAAGGGTCATACTCTTGTTGTTCCAAAACAACACGTTACTGATATTTTTGAATATGATGAGACATTAGCCGCAGAGGTTTTTGCACGGATTCCTAAAATTGCCCGTGCCATTGAGAAAGCTTTTCCTGAGATGGAAGGACTAAACATCCTAAATAATAATAAAGAATTAGCTTATCAATCAGTCTTCCATTCTCACGTGCACTTAGTTCCTCGTTATAGTAAAAACGATGACTTTTCCATTCACTTCGGTAATCATGCGGAGCAGCAGTCTCCCGAAGAAATGCAAGCGATCGCTGATAAGATCAAGGAGCAGGTGAAATAAATGAGCTTTTTTAAAGGAATTCTATTTGGTGCCGGACTTGGGACACTAGGCGGTCTTCTGTTAGCCCCTCGAAAAGGGGAAGAAACAAGAGAAAAACTAATTACGAATACCCGAGAACTTGTTGAATTAACAGACGAACTTAATGATAATTTGACCGATTTTAGAGAGTCATTGGTGACTCTAAAAGGAACATTTGATACGCTGGTCCCTGCCTTTAAATCAGGGGTTGAGAAAGATATTGAAGAGTTTCGCTTCCAAGCAGAGCCTCGCATTCAACAAATTCAGGCTCAAATAGAAAAAATCAATCAAGCATTGCCTCAAGCAGAAGAGACAACAGTCATAAAAAAAGGACGCTTCTCTTTAGAACGTCCTGTTGAATAATAGTAAGAATTAAGTTGTTTCACTTAAGTAATTATGCCTTTATTATGAATTTTCTCGGAAACTATTTTTAACCCCCTTTCCTTTACATTTTTAGGTGTGTTATAGTTGAAAAGGAATAACAAACGTATGTAAATTAAATTTTAGGAGTTGTAGCAAAGAAATGAAAAAAAAGATTCTTTTAGCCACTGCTGGCTTACTTAGCGTAGTTGTACTGGGGGCTTGTTCAGGAAGTTCTAATCAAGACATCGCAACAATGAAAGGCGGAAAAATTACCGTCGAAGATTTCTATAATGAAGCGAAAAAAGAACAAACAAACCAAAGTTTAGTTCGTAATATGATCATCTACAAGGTTTTCGAAAATGCTTATGGTGACAAAGTAACCGATAAGCAAATCGACAAAGAATACGATAAGCAAGCAAAACAATTAGGCGATAGCTTCGAAAGCCAATTGAAATCTGCTGGCTATACCAAAAAATCTTATAAAGAGTATTTGAAACAATCACTAGCTTTCCAAGAAGGGTTGAAATCTCACGTGAAGATCACAGATAAGGATCTAAAATCGGCATGGGATTCATTCCATCCAGAAGTAACTGCACGTATTATTTTGGCAAGCAGCGAAGATGAAGCAAAAGAAATCAAGAAACAACTAGATGATAAAGGCGATTTTGCTAAAATCGCAAAAGAAAAATCACAAGATTCAACAACAAAAGAAGATGGTGGAGAAATCAAATTTGATTCACAATCATCGACCGTTCCATCTGAAGTCAAAGAAGCAGCCTTCAAATTGAAGAATGGCGAAGTTTCTGATGTAATTACTGCGATGGATTCATCTACTTACCAATCAAGTCACTACATTGTCAAAATGGAGAAAAACTCTTCTAAGGGCAATGACATGGATAAATACAAAAAAGAATTGAAACAAATTGCTGAAGATACAAAAATGGCTGACCAAACCTTCTCTTCTGAGGTTATCGCAAAAGAATTGAAGAAAGCCAACGTGAAGATCAAAGATGATTCATTCGAAAATATTTTATCTGACTTCTTAACAACAAATAGTTCAAGCAAAAAGGCTACAACTGAGTCAACAAAATAATTCGTATAAAGCAAAAGGGGAATTCCAAGCGGAGTTCCCCTTTTTTAGTTATTCATGCTACAATAAAGTAGCGAATACTTATAGTAAGAGGATGGGTGAACAACGCATGAAAAAATTTGCCTCTAAAGAAGCAGAAAAAGATTATTATGAACACGAAGCAGATGAAGCTGAATTCGTCGCTTGGTATAAAGAACAAGATCATCCCGAATATGACAAGCCTTCTGTCACCGTTGACATTGTCATTATGGGCTATAACAAGGAAGAGGATCAGCTGAAAATATTACTGATTCAACGTCGTGGAAACCCCTATCGGAATTCTTGGGCACTGCCTGGCGGCTTCGTCGAACGCAATGAATCAACCAATGACAGTGTTCGGCGCGAAACCGCTGAAGAAACTGGATTGACCATTGGTCGCAAGAGTGTCGAGCAGCTTCATACCTTCAGTACACCAAATCGTGATCCTCGTGGCTGGGTAATTACTGTCAGCTATTTAGCATTTATTGGTCAAGTACCACCAACGGCTGGTGATGACACACAAGATGCCCGCTGGTTCAATCTTGAGCGTCATGGTGAAACGATTTCTTTAACCAGCGATGACATTTCAATTGAGATTGAGCTAGAGGCTGGAAAATCGGTCGGAAAAGATACCTTAGCCTTTGACCACAATGAGATCATTCGTAAAGCCTTTAACCGAGTGGTGAATAAAATGGATCATGAACCACTAATTCTACAAGTTTTAGGAGATGAATTCACCATCACTGAAGCACGCAAGGTGTTTGCGAAATTTTTAGGGGTTGATTTCAAAACAGTGGATCATTCTAATTTCAAAAAAGCAATGCTGCAATATTTTGATGAAATTGGTGAACGCCCTGTCGGAATTGGCCGTCCTTCAAAGATTTACCGTTTAAAAGACGAGATTGGTGAAAAAAAATAAAATTTTTACTTACATGAAATTGAAAACTGTGTATATAATGGAAAAAGCAAAAAACGTCTTTCCATAACGCAGTGAAGATTCCCAAAGTGGTCATCGTAGCGAGTTATACGATGGCCGCTTTTTTGTGAGTTCTGCCTTTCGCAGACAATCAAATAATGAAACGAATACATTCTTTGCTACATTTTATTTAAAGTTCCGTTTGATATATAGCTTCCACTAATATCTTTGTTCAGGTTATCGAAAAACGTTTTCTTTCTATAAAAGTTGCTGTATTCAAATTAATAGGAGGATTTTTATGCCAAGTAATAAAAGAGAAAGTTTTGTTTATACAATTATGATGTGTTTTGTGATGGTGTTCTGGATGAGCTTGTACAATATTTATTTACATTCAGGAGCCTTCACTTTCGAAGTTCTTAAATTAGCCTGGCTCGGCTTGCCGCTAGGTTATTGCTGTGCTTTACTGTTGGATTGGTTTGTCGTTTCGGGTCCTGCAAAAAAAATAGCCTTTAAACTTCTACCAACCTTTGCTAGCCCTTTACGTAAAATTTTAACCATTTCCACCTGCATGGTTTTGCCAATGGTCTTTTTTATGTCACTATATGGTACTCTTGAGGTACTAAGCCAAACGCACGAATGGCATTTGCTATTCATTATTTGGGGAACGAACATTTTGAAAAATCTTGTTATGGCTCTACCATTTCAAATACTAATCGCAGGTCCACTTGTTCGCAAAGTTTTCAGAAGAATTTTCCCTGTAGGAACAATCACAGCCTAAAGAAAAAAACAGTCGGAAACACGTTATTCGTGTTCCCGACTGTTTTGCTTAATGAATGTTGCTAATTGTTCAGTGAGGATATATACCTGCTTTTCAAGAATTGCCACTCGCTTTTCTAACTCATCGTTTAAATTCTGTCCTCGCTCCTTTTTTTGAGGAGAATATCTTCTTGGTAACCCTGATGACTCATAGTGCTCTAAAAGCTCTGGGATTCTTTGATTGTCAACGATGACTTGTGTCGTAATCAAGATCTCGCCATCTTCGGTGACCCGCCGATTTGTACTAGTCTCCATTCCTTCTAACGCATTTGGCCCTACCACGTAACCCGTCAGTTCCTTTACAATCATTTGATTTTCCTTTAACCAGCCATAAAACATATTTTGATTGAGCCCGTATTCTCTTTTAATCTTAATTAATTTCATTCTGCACCTCCCTAATTACTAAAAAGAGACGCAAAAAGAGCTATATTGCTAAATTATCCAAAATTTCTTGATAGCGTTCCGTTGCCAGATCACTCGTTTGGTCCTTTTTACAAAAACTCAATTTTCGTAATTTAGGGACAACTCGTTCCACAATGATTTGTCCCTCCTTCGTTTTTTCCTTCAGTGCTTCAAATGCTTCTTTGAAACGTACATCCTGTCGGGCCTTTTCATAAAAGGACAGTACATAGAGATAATAAAAGAGATCATATCCGCGAAACGGATACTCTACCTGCATAAATAAGGTTCCGATTCCATAGTGGCAAGGACCAATTGGTGCTTTTGTCTCCCAATGGTGCAACAAAAACTCTACCGCATCATCGAGTTCCGCTTCTTCAATGAATTTTGTCCGACGAAAGAGCTCTAATGCATTTAGTGTTGGTAATGGATTAGAAAACTCTGTCTCTGGTCCTCGTCCAAAATAAAATTTTTTGCACCACCAGCCGCCGTCTTCGTATCGAGTCGAGAGCAAATACTCTTGTGTTTGCTTCATTCGCGGATCATCCTCGTGTCCCAAACGAACCAAAAGAGTCGCTGCCGGGATCGTTTGACAGGGGAAAACGGCGCCTTTTGGATAAAGTTTAAATTCACCAGGTTCACGCCAGCTTTCCCATATAAGTTCTGCTACCTGCTGCAGAATTTCTTCCTGCGGATCCATCCCTAACTCCAATAGGTATTCCGCTGATTCTAAACAAGAAAACGGCGCCCCTTTGCCTAATCGCCTATCCTCTGTCGTCCAATAATCCCATCCTTGATCATACCGATGAGCTAAAATTGCTTGAATGTCTGCTGCTTTATCCATTTTATTCTCCTTGAATGCCCTTTCTTTTCAGTGTATCATAGTCATTCCAGTTATTTTCGTGATTAATTAAAAAAACTTCCTCACTAAAAATGAGGAAGTAAGCTATTTATTTAGCTGTTGCTTTTTTCATTTGTTTACTGCGTAATTGTCCGCAAGCTGCGTCAATGTCTGTTCCATGTTCCTTACGAATCACACAATTGATACCATTCTTTTTCAAAACATCGTAAAAGCGTAAAACATCTGCTTTACTACTACGTGAATATTGGTCATGTTCACTGACTGGATTATAAGGAATCAGGTTCACATAAACTAATTTTTTCTTGTTCTTCATCAGATCCGCCAATTCCTGTGCGTGATCTGGTCGATCGTTCACTCCAGAAAGCATGATGTATTCAAAGGTGACTCGACGATTTGTTTCTTCTATATAATAGTCAACAGCTTCCATCAATTTTTCGATGGGGAAACTACGATTGATTCGCATGATTGATGAACGAACCTCGTTATTAGGCGCATGCAGTGAGATTGCCAAGTTCACCTGTAAGCCATTTTCTGCGAACTTCTTGATCTTAGGAACCAAACCACTTGTGGAAACCGTGATGTGGCGTGCACCGATTGCCATCCCCTTATCATCATTAATCACATTTAGAAAGTCCATGACATTTTTATAATTATCAAATGGCTCGCCGATCCCCATAACCACGACATGGGAGACACGCTCCTCTTCACCGCGTTCATCAAAATAATGCTGTACCAACATAATCTGAGCAACAATTTCACCAGCTGTTAAATCACGCTGCTTCTTCAATAATCCTGAAGCACAGAAGGTACAACCGATATTGCAGCCCACTTGAGTCGTTACACAGACAGACAATCCGTATTCTTGACGCATCAAAACAGTTTCGATCATCAAATGATCCGGTAATTCAAATAAATACTTGACCGTTCCATCGCTGGCTTCCTGCACAACTAATTGCTTTAATGGATTGATAACAAAATTTTCTTCTAACAGAGCAATCGTTTTTTTCGATAGGTTGCTCATCTCCGCAAATTCAGTTACACGGCTGCGATATAGCCATTCCCATACCTGTGTGGCACGGAATTTCTTCTCTCCATGTTCTAAAAACCATTCGACCAATTCTTCTCTTCTTAAACCATAAATTGAGGGTTTTTCCAAGGTGTTACCTCCTACTACATTCTACCGAAGCGCTCGCTCATTATTAAAGGACAAGCAAGCTCACTAATAAGATCAGAAATTTCAAAAAATTTCTCTTCGTACGTCTTCCGCTTTTCGTAACATTCGAAAAATGGCGACATTCGCTACATACTATAACCGATTCACAAGGAGAAAACAATCAACTTTGGAAAAAAGAAAAGAATTCACAAACTCGGTGTTCCAGAAAAAAAGAGAGGTAGTTACCCTCTCATTCCAATCCGTCAATATTTGCAGCGATCCCCTCACGTTCAAACAGTTCTTTAATCGTATCAACTTCTACTTGAGTCAAGGCTTGAACCTCTTTCATATGATATTCCCAACCCAGATACTCATATTTACTGCTGCCGTATTGATGGAACGGCAGCAAATGTACTTCTGTTACCTTTCGTGCAGTCAAAAATCTAATTAACTGCTGAATATTGCTCTTGTTCGTCGTGTATGAAGGGATTAATGGAATTCTCGGAATTAATTGGAGCTGCTTTTGTGTTAAAAGATAGTCAAAATTTTCTTCTACGATTTTAGAATCCAATCCGATAACTTTTTTTGCTTCGCAATGGTCCATAATCTTCAAGTCGAATAGTACTTGATTAACTACAGGAGCAATCTTCTTTAGTCGTTCAACTGGAAAACACCCAGTTGTTTCGATAGCCGTATGAATACCAAGGTCTCTCAACTCCCGTAAAAATTTTTCGGAAAAATCAGCCTGCATCAAAACCTCTCCACCAGATAAGGTTACACCGCCGCCAGACGTGCGGTAAAAAATCTCATCCTTCAGTACTTCATCTAGCAAGTCGTCGATTGAACGCCATTGCCCAATTTGTTCTGTTTTGCCATTTTTCTTCCAGCTAACAGGCTCTACATTTTTTTGTGACTCAGGATTGGAACACCAAGGACAGCGCAATGGACAGCCCTTTAAGAAAATCAATGTACGAATCCCGCCGCCATCATGTACAGAATAACGTTGAATATTAAAAACTAACCCTTGATCCATTTCTATCCCTCATCCTACAATTGATGTTCGACACGCGAGATAATGTCATCCTGAATTTGTTTGTTCAAATCTACGAAAAAGGCACTGTAGCCTGCGACACGAACCAATAAACCTGAATATTTTTCTGGATGCTTTTGTGCTTCCAGTAAGGTTTCTTTTGATTGAACATTGAATTGAACATGTTGAATTTTTAATTTAGTAAACGCCATTAAGAAATCAGCAAATTTGTTTAATCCCTGCTGTCCCTTCAAAGTGTTTGGCTGAAACTTCAAATTCAACAAGCTGCCATTGACGGTCAAATAATTATCTAGCTTACTGACTGATTTTAATACCGCGGTAGGCCCTAAATGATCTCTTCCAACCATCGGTGATAAACCGCCATCAGCTAATTGTTCCTGTGCTTTACGTCCGTCAGGTGTCGCACCGACTGCTTCTCCTAATGGTATATGAGCAGATACTGTATAAGCACCCGGGATAAATTTACCGCCCCTTACATTTTCGTATTTTTCTAACTCTTTAGCATAATGACGAAACAACTTTGCTGCGATAATATCTAGCTCTTCATCATCATTGCCGAATTTTTCAAAGTCTTGAATCACATGTGTTTGCAAGTCAGCATACTCGCCTGAAAAGTTTGCTTCTAACGCCTCTACTAACTGACTAAAGCTCATCTCTTTCTTTTCAAAAACCATTTTTTTGATAACATATAGAGAGTCGCTTAGATTAGCCTCGCCGATGCCTTGCACTCCTGAGAAATTATAACGTGCGCCGCCTTCTGTAACGTCTTTGCCCTTTGCTAAACAATCATCGATCAACACAGATAAAAAGGGTGTCGGCGCATAATGGCGGTGACCTAAGTCAACAATGTTTGAGCCCTTGACTACTAGTTCAACATAATAATCAATTTTCTTTTCGATCGTCTCCACCAATTGGTCATAGGTTAATTCAGCATCATCTCTTAACTCATACATACTCAATTCCATAATCCTTAGTAAGTTAAACAGTGCGATATCGTGCAGTCCGTAAGTTTTGCCAGGAATCGAGGTCTCGACACAGCCCACCGTCGCATAATCCCGGGCATCATCAAGGGACACTCCTTTGCTCAAAAAGGCTGGAACACAAACCTCATCGTTAAATAATTGTGGAATGCCTGTCCCCAACCGAATCGTCTCGACAGTTTTAAGCAAAAAACGTCTGGGAATTAATTCGTTCATACGTACCGATAAGTTTGGCTGCGGCAATAAGATCTCATGATAAAGCTCCAACATTACAAAAGATAGCGGGTTTACCGAAGTATGTCCTAATTCATCTAGTCCACCTAAAACAACCGTATAGCCTGTTGGAAATCCAGCAAAACATTTGGCACTACTCTCAGAACGCAAAAGCACAACATCATTTGTCTTAATATAAAAGTCTCCCAGAACTTCGTAGAGGAATTTTTCATCCACTCCTGCTTGCAGTGACATTTGATAAAAAGGATACAAATATTGATCCATTCTCCCTAAAGAAAGGGATGAAGCATTTGATTCATATTGGCCTACAATACTAGTCATCCATAATAATTGCAGCGCTTCGTAAAAAGAATCAGGTTTTTCATTACTTAGTTTGCGACACATTTCAGCGATCGCTTGCAGTTCCCGACATCGTTGCTGGTCTTTTTCGCTTCTACTGCTCTCTTCTGCTAATTCTGAATAGCGGATAAAATGATCTTTCATCGCTGTAAATACGATTTTACCTGCCTGATAGAAATGATTATCTGGCTCTTCACTAATTTTTTTCTCTAATAGAATAAGATAATTCCCAATCCCTCGCGATAATATTCCTGGGAAATCCATAATGATATGCCCTTGGCCTTTATCTGTTTGATTCAGCTTGAAAACTTCATCCTTCACCGCCCTTTTCACTTCAACTGTCAGTTCACCATTGATAAAATCCTTCATCGAACGTTTTTCCCAATAAGGGTATAGCTCTTCCCGATAAATTTTTTTATCTGCCTCAGTAAATTCAAATTGATCTTGTGGACGTGAAGCGATCGTATTAATTTCCTGCATAATCCAATAGGGATCCATCTCGGGTGAAAGAATTCCTGACCGCGGACGAACCGTCCGGTTTCCCACAAGCAATTCTCCTTCACGAATACTAATTTCCACCTTTTCAAGGATATGAGCGACCGCTTTTGCCCGACGAATAATTGTGGGTTCACCTTCCGTCTGACGATAGCTTTCTGTGTAAAGTAGTGCACGTTCTAAGGAAATTTGGCGTTTCTCTTTGAAGAGATGATCCTTCATCATTTGAATACGTGGGTTCCCTTTCACTACTACATTGGCAATATTTTTTTCATGATTAATAACTCCCGTTCCCAAGTTTTTCACTCCTTTTTTATTTCTATTTTCCATTAGTATAGAAAGTTTTTTTACTTCAAACCATAGACTTCTTTGAAATACGAGAAAAAAGTTGGATTTGTTCAACTTTTCCCAAGTTTTAGATTGTTTTTGTTGGATTCTCATGCTACCGTAAATGAAAAACGGGAGGATTGATGAATGAAAGCTGCTGAAATCGCAAAACGTCGCAAACAAATCACTGAACTTTTATATCAACAAAAAGAGATCAAAGTTCTTGAATTAGTGAGAAAATTTCAAGTCTCCGATGAAACCATCCGAAAGGATTTAGCCTATTTAGCTAAAGAAGGAATATTGGAAAAACACCATGGAAAGGCCAGATTGATACTTGAAAAAGAATTGGCTCCTGTTTTCCAACGAACGACACAGTTTCCTGAAAAAAACAAACTCACGCAAGCGGCTATGAGGTGTATTACTTCAGAAGATTACACGATTGGCTTAGACCAAGGCAGCACCTTGGCCCTGCTCGCTAAAAAAATGCTTTCTTTAGAAGAGAAGCAAATTTTCACTAGCTCCTTAGCAGCCATTACTCAGTTAGCCAGCGGTCACCATAAACTTTTTTGTTTCGGCGGTGAATACTCTCCTGACGATATGGCTTTTCGCAATAGCGGCAGTGAGATCTACCCGGATATTCAGTTCGATCTATGTTTTTTCGGCTCCAGCGGGGTTAAAAATCGTAAAGGTTTTTGCACCTCTTCGCTGATTGATGCTGAAGCTAAGCGACGAATGCTAAAAAAATCTACTAAAACAATCGTTCTGCTTGATCACACAAAGTTTGAAAAGACCTCCCTCGTTCAAGTTGCTCCTTGGTCTGAAATCGATATCGTTATCTCAAATAAAGAGCTCCCATTAGATTACGAACGAATGATCCGTGCATACGCAAAATTGATTTTAGTTTAAAAAAGATGCGCCGAGCATTTGTCGGCACATCTTTTTACTACATAATCTCAATATCTAGATCAAAATCGTCTTCCAGAGTAGCTGCTTGCATGGATTCATCAACAATCGGCTTCTTCAAAGCAATGACGATTCCTGCTGTAATGACAGAACCAATCACTGTTCCGAGAATATACACGAACGGATTTTGTGCAACTGGCGCAACAATCCATCCACCCCAAGGCGCTGGGTTACCAGCACCTAGAACCATCACTATAGCCGCTCCAATAGCACTACCGATCATATTTGCTGGAATGCAGCGTAGAGGATCTGCTGCAGCGAAAGGGATCGCTCCTTCTGAAATACCAACCATTCCCATAACGATCGCTGCTTTACCTGAATTTCTTTCCTCTACTGTAAATTTCTTAGGTGCAACTATTGTCGCTAATCCCATGGCAAGCGGTGGAATGCAGATTGCCGCTCCAATTCCCGCCATGATCGTTAACGCGGTTTCACTAGGCAAACCAGTTGCAGGATTGATCGTGCCTACCATTGCAGAACCAAAGCTAAACGCTACCTTATTGATTGGACCGCCCATATCGGAAGCAATCATTGCTCCTAAAATTAATCCTAAGACTACCAAATTTCCAGTCCCCATGGATTCCAACCATTTAGTTAATGCCGTCATCAATGTGGCGATTGGCTGACCAATCACCCAATACATCAAAATACCAACGATCAATGTGCCAAATAATGGAATAATAAAAATCGGACCTAATGAACGCAAACTAGATGGCAATTTAATTTTCTTCAGGTAAAAAACCACAACCCCGGCAATGATCCCTGACAAAATCCCCCCTAAAAAGCCTGCTCCAATATTGCTAGCGATCAATCCGCCAATAATCCCCGGTGCCAATCCTGGACGATCCACCATTGAAAAGGCAATATAGCCAGATAAAATTGGTACCATCATGCCAAGTCCTGTAATACCAATATTCGCGATGTCGGCTAACCAGCCTTTATCTGGCACAGAAGCATTTCCAGAAAGCAGCACGCTCAGAGCCAATAAAATTCCACCAGCTACAACGAATGGAATCATGTAGGAGACGCCGGTCATCAAATTTTTTCTTGTATTTTTTAATAGTTCTATCATTCCAGTTCCTCCTATTTTGCTAATTTTTGTTGGAGTTTTTTGACAATCGCTTCTCCTTTGTTGATGCAATCACCTGCACTCACACGGACTACTGGTTTTCCTTTGAAGCGTTCTTCGTTTTTAATTCCGATGTTATTGGTCAAAATCACCGCATCCGCACTTTGGATCTGATCCATTGATAATTCATCTTCGATTCCGATCGATCCCTGTGTTTCGACATGAATTTCAACGTTGTTCTTTTTCGCCGCTACCTCTAAGCTTTCTGCAGCAAGGTAAGTGTGGGCTACGCCTGATGGACAAGCAGTTACAGCAACTAATTTCATAGTTTTCGCTCCTTTATATCATTTAAATTTGTTTGTATTAACTTTTATACTAAGACGCCTGCCAAGCTATCATTAAGCAGTTCGACGATTTCGCGATCACTTGAAGCCTGTTTTAAAGTGTCACGAAACTCTTGATGAACTAATTTTCTTGATAATCCAGCGATTATTTTCAAATGCTGATCCCCTTGACATTCTTCTGGAACCGCCAATAAAAAGACTAATCCAACACTTTCACCATCAAGACTTTGCCAATCGATTTTAGTGTTCAAGCGTCCGAAGGCTACGGTTGTCTCTTTGACATGGGGACTTTTTCCATGAGGAATCGCGATCCCAAAGCCGATACCTGTTGTCGTTAAATTTTCTCGTTCCACGACACTTTCAATGTATCCGGCATGATTATGTAGTCGTCCTGCCTGATTGATTCGATCTGCTAGAATACTGATGGCACTCATTTTTGAATCCGCATCAACTGCTAAATCAACTAATTCTTCGTTAATTACTTGCATGTTTTACCTCCTGATAATATTGTTATAAATCTCTTTTGCATTTCTTTCTGCGAAAAAATTTTTCAACTGTTTCTCTGATTGGACGATTTTATGAATATCAGTAATTACACCACGAACAAGTTTACGGTCATTTTTTGCAATACACATTAAAAATACATAATATACTTTTCGCTGGTCCCAAATAATCGGCTGTTCAAGAGTGACGACGGCAATTTTTGTTTGCAGAACATTTTGAGGAGACGCATGAGGAATTGCTACACCTGTTGCTAGTGCCGTTTCACCAATTGCCTCACGGTCAAAGACTTCTCTGCGAAAAGCCCTTGTGACTATCTGCTTCTTCTCTAAACGATCAATCAACCAATGTAAACAAACTTCCTTATCTGAAAATTTTTTCTGTGTGTAAATATACTCCAAGTCAATTACCTTCTTCAAAATAGATAATTTGATTTCCTCGGCTTCCTCTGCATCTTCTGAATAAAATAAATGTGCGTAAAATGCTGTGATATTTTTAATATCTTCTTGGGTAACTAAGGTAGAAACCGTAATAATTGGTTTATTTATCTTTTCTAACTTAATGGAAGAAATAACCAGATCAACATTGCTCAAATTTTTCTTATAAAGTTTATCTACTGATGTAACTTCAGCCGTATCCTGTGCCGGTAAGATTCGTTTAATTTTATTAAAAATCAATTCGGAAGTGCCGATACCGTTTGGACAAACGATTAAAATCTTTTTACCATTTTGACTTTTTTCCAATGAAACTTGAAAGTACATTGCCACTAAAGCGACTTCTTCATCATTAAATTGGACACCCAATTTTTCTTCCACATTTGCCAACGCATACCACGTCGCACTGAAAGTAATTCCATACTGATTCCTGATTTCTTCGACTAATGGATTCGTAATCACGATCCCCATTTTTAATCGATAGACCATCGGAACAAAATGACTGGCAAATCGTTCAGATAGTTGCGTGTCTGCTAAGAAATCAATTTGCATCATTTCACTCATATTTTTTAAAATCGCTTGGATCGTGCTTGCATATTTCTCATAACGCTTCTGTTCTTTCGTATTTGGCTTGACTCCGTACCCGACTAACTGACGATTCACATAGGAAACATCGTCTTCGTCGAAATCAACCGTTATGATTTCCGCAACCTTTTCTAATAACTCATTTGCCATCAAAAACGTATCAATCAGTTTTATTTGATCAAATAAAAACTCTTTTTCCTCGATATGCTTCCCTTTACTCAACCGAAAACAAAAGACAAGTAGTCGAATAACGAGCGATTTTACATACTGTTCTGGAATACAGAAATCTATTTGACTTCTCCACTTCCTTACTTGTTCCAATAGAACTTTGACTAATTGTTGCGGTAGCAACTGAAATAATACGTATTGCGTTGGTTCATCAAAAAGCTGATCCGTATCAATACCCTGAACATCCAAATAATCTTCACAAAAACGAAAGAGACTATTTTGAATTTCCTCCTCATTCCCGATGATTTTCGTTCCGCGTTTTGAGGATGACAGTATCAAACGATACTTTTCAGTAATTTTCTCCAAATCGCTAACAATCGAGCTCGGGCTCACATGAAACTGTTGTGCAAGCTTCTGCTGCGTCACAGTCTTATCCTCGATCAATAGTTGTTTCACAATCTGCCATTGACGTTCCCGCGATTCAACCACCGCTTCTTGTCTGGCTCCGGTAATTTGTTCTAAAAAGTGCAGTTTCGCTTCGACTGTACCTCTTAAATGAATACCAAGCCGTGGTTTCTTTTCTAAGAAAAGCTGTTCCTTTGGTAACAAAGCTTGAATCTTTTCCAAATCAGAATAAATGGTTCGGTTTGATTTTTCCAACTTCTCTGAATAAAAAGACACCGGCAGATATTGCTCATTCTGTACAAGTAAATGGATTAATTTTTTTTGCCGTGGATTCAACCCTTTCATTTTTATTCCTCCAATTGTAAGCGCTTATCAATCTAACAAAAAGATAGCACAGGGTTTTTCTATTGTATAACACATAAAAGTTACACATTAATGTTGAAATTTATTCTTTCCATCAATTTCAAGTCCAAATATTTCTTTATATTTCCACTTTAAACCCTATACTATCAAGCTTTTTACAAATTCTGCCTATAATGAAAGTCGGAAAAATAAACAGACAGATTCAGTCCCAATTAGTTTCCGTTATGCACATATGTGCAACTGCAAAATACAAAAAAAGCTTTGCCAAAAATAATTTGGCAAAGCTTTCCTATTCATCTAATGGATTTTCTGGTTCTTCCTCAGCTTTTTGCAAGAGTACTTCACGTGGTTTACTACCTGTTGAAGGTCCGATTACTCCGTGTTCTTCTAGCTCATCAACGATTCGAGCTGCTCGATTGTATCCAATACGGAAACGTCGCTGCAGCAATGAAATACTAGCCGTTTGCATATCCACCACTAAGGCCTTCGCTTCTTCGTATAATTCATCCTGAGGTGTTTCCGAAGGTGACGAGGTGGTTTCCTCTGTCGGCATCATTTTTTCTTCGTAATGAGCCTCTTGCTGATCGGAAACAAATTCCACTACACGTTCTACCTCATGGTCTGAAATAAATGCACCTTGAACACGGATTGGTTTGTTTTCACCCATAGGCAAGAACAGCATATCCCCGCGCCCTAAGAGTTTTTCAGCACCATTGCTGTCGATAATTGTCCGCGAATCTGTCCCGCTGGAAACGGCAAACGCGATTCGCGAAGGCACATTCGCTTTGATTATCCCAGTAATAACATCAACACTTGGTCGTTGTGTGGCTAAGATCATATGAATCCCAGCCGCACGGGCCATTTGTGCCAAACGTGTAATGGCATCTTCTACTTCGTTACTAGCAACCATCATCAAGTCAGCCAACTCATCAACGATTACAACGATGAAGGGAAGAATCGGGCGATTTTGTCCATCTTCTAAATTCTTTTGAATGACTAATTCATTGAATCCAGAGATATTACGAACACCGGTAGCCGCAAATTTTTCATAGCGTTCTTCCATTTCCTGAACCACTTTTTGCAGAGCCTGTGCTGCTTTTCGCGGGTTCGTAACAACCGGAGTCAACAAATGGGGAATACCGTTATAGACATTCAATTCAACCATTTTCGGGTCGATCATCATTAGTTTTACTTCATTTGGTTTTGCCCGCATCAAGATGCTGGTGATAATTCCGTTAATGGAGACAGATTTCCCACTTCCGGTTGACCCTGCGACTAGTAAGTGAGGCATTTTTGATAGATCCGCTGTTTGCACCATCCCAGAAATATCTCGACCTAAAGGCACTTCTAGCAGCTTATCTGGATGATTCGGCTGCGCCTCAATGATGTCTCGGAAGGAAACCATGCTGATAGTACTGTTAGGTACTTCGATCCCAATCAATGATTTCCCAGGAATCGGTGCTTCCATCCGCACATCTTTCGCCGCTAGGGCCAAAGCAATATCATCTGTTAAATTCACGATCTTGCTGACTTTCACACCGACTGCTGGTTGAACTTCAAATTTGGTAACCGATGGTCCTAGGCTTGCTTTAACCACTTTTGCATCTACACCAAAGCTATTAAAGGTTTTTTCCAGCACTTTGATATTTTGCTCGATTTTCTTATATTCATCGCTTTGATCTGCAGCAGGAATCGAGTCTAACAAGGTTGAAGGCGGCAACTGATAATCGTGATCCTCTGGTTCCGCATTGATCTCAAATTCCAAATCACCTGGATCTTCAATGTCCTCTTCATCGAAGGATTCTTTTTTCATTGGTGCTGGAGGAACAGTCGGCTCTAGGTTTTCCTGGAAGCCTTCAATTGGAACTAAAGTCATCTGTTCTGGTTCGTTGACTAAGTGCTCTTGGCTTTCTTTCGCTAGTTGTTCCCCTGGTGTCATTGAACGTACCTTGTTCTTCTCGCGCTCCGCCCGTTCAGCTTCTTTTTTGGCTTTTTCAGCTGCCTGCTTTTCTGCCTTAGCCTGAGCCTTTTGCGCCTGTCGTTCTTCCTTTTTAGCCGTTTTTATCGCTTTTTTCTCATCTGACTCAGTGAATTTCTCTTGCATTGTTTCCACAAAATTTGATAAATAGTCAATCACTTGATTGAATTCTAGCTGACTAAATAAGAATCCACCTAAAATTAATAGTAAGACCGCAATCAAATAACTTCCAACTTGGGATACTAAGAAATGAGTTAGACTATACAGCACGCCTCCCAGCATGCCTCCGCCGACATTTTGCGTAATTTGATTTCCTAAGAAATCCGTCATCAATAAATCCCATGTGATCTTCAAAATATTGGGGTCTTTGCTTTGCACATTAGCAAATAAACGAGCATGGATAATCAGCAGAATTCCCAAATAGAAAACACCGATTCCGATCCAGCGCCGCGGCTTTGTCAATCGCAATTTCGTATTCTTAGCAACAAGCAGCCCGCCATATAGACCCAAAAGTATCGCAAGAAATTGATACGTATTCCCACCGACTAAGCGTAATACATTTGCAATCAAATTTCCTAAAAATCCTAGCTTAAACAGGGAGAAGACTGCGAATAAAATAAATAAAAGCCCAATGCCTATAATCAGGCGCTGTTCTTGCAGTTGTTTTTGTTTTTTTGTTTTTCTTTTTTTCTTTGTACGCTTCTTTTGCGCCATGCTATCCCTCTTTCCATTCTGTACCATTATACAAAAAAAAGAAGGCGAACAAAAGTTTTGCTCGCCTTTTCTTTTTGGTTAATTAAAGTTTAAAATTTAAGGGGATTTAAAAAGTCAATTAGTCTTTTGGTAAAGTGAGCTCTTCACCAAACCATTTTTTAGAAATCTCCGCATATTTGCCGTTATCTTGCAATTCTTTGAAGGCTTCATTGATTTTATCAACCAATTCCTTATCCCCCTTACGAGCTCCCACTGCGAAATTCTCGTTTTTGAAACCAACGCTTGAAATGTTGTATGCGTCTAGTTTACCAGCTTGCTTCAAGTAATAATCAGCGTAAACCTTATCAATCAGCAGACCATCAATACGACCATTTTCCAAATCGATCATCGCTTCATTAAAGCTGGCATATAAAGTAGCATCATTATCCTTTACAATATCCTTTAAGGTTTTTGTTTCATTATTGAAGGCTTCATAACCGGAAGATCCTTCCTGTGCCCCAAGAATTTTCCCCTTCATGCCTTCAGCATTCGTGATGCCACTGTCTTTTTTCGTTACTAGCACTTGTTCATTTTGTGCATAAGGATCAGTGAACAGAACTTTCTTTTCCCGTGATTTTGTTACTGTGTAACCATTCCAAATCAAATCAATTGTCCCATTTTCTAATTCGCTTTCCTTCATTGACCAATCGATTGGTTGGAAATCGGCTTTGATCCCGTATTCTTTGAAGACTGCTTTAGCTAAATCAACGTCAAATCCAACGATTTCTCCATCCTCATCTTTGAACCCCATCGGAACAAAGGTATCATCTAAACCGATCGTTACTTTTTTGTCCTCTTCAATCGTCTTCCAGCTATCGGTACTGCTAGCCTCTTTTTTCCCACAAGCAGTTAACGTCACCAATGTTAAAACAGCCACCATTCCTAAAATAATTTTCTTCATTTTCATACTTACTCCTCCTACATCTTTTTTTATTTGATAGGTTCAACCTTCAATAACTGATCACCAATTTCCTCAGCGAAAACTAAATCATGGGTAACCACGATTTGGGTCACTCCATCTGCCTTTAGCTCTAAAATCAGACTAGCTACTTGTTGGCGCAAAGCGGGATCCAATGCGCTCGTTGGTTCATCGTAAGCCAATACTTTAGGATTCATTGCCATAGCTCGAGCAATAGCCAGCCGCTGCTTCTGACCACCTGACAACTGATACGGATAGTTATCCAGCAGCTCTTCAATTCCTAACAAACTCGCTAAGTGTCTTGCTTTATTTGTATAGGTCTCTTTGTCTTGCTTTAAGACCAAACGTGGACCAATCGTGATATTATCCAATACACTCAAATGTGGAAACAGTTGAAAATCCTGAAAAACTACTCCAACAACTTGCTCCTGTTCTTTCGAAGACGTTGGATCAAACGGTTTTCCATCTAATAAAAAAGTCCCGCTATCTGACGTTTCTAATCCAGCTAAGGTTCTCAGTAACGTCGTCTTACCACCACCAGATGGTCCAACGATTGCTAAGATTTGACCATCGGGAATAACTAAATCCAAATTATCAATAACTTTTTTGTTGCCAAAAGATTTATTTACTTTTTTTAATTCAATCATTTTTTCCACCTGCCTAACGATAATAGTTCAAACGATTTTCTAATTGCTTCAAGATAACTGACGTAATTCCCGTCAACGCCAAGTATATGATGGCGACTCCGAAGAGCGGCAACAAGGTCGTATCACGTTCCATCGCGATTTTACCAGCACGCATGACATCAGATAACCCTAAAATGTAAACTAGTGAAGTATCTTTTACTAAATTGATGACTTCATTCCCAACAGAGGGTAAAACAATTTTTACAACCTGCGGAATGATGATTCGTGTGATTGTTTGAACGGGGGTTAATCCAATCACTTTTGACGCTTCGTATTGACCTAACGGAATTGATTGAATCCCGCCGCGGAAGATTTCCGCATAATATGCCGCATAGTTCAAAACAAAGGCGAAAAGCGCCGCTTCAAAACGATCAAAAATAATTCCAACAAGCGGCAGCCCGTAAAAAACAAAAATCAATTGCAATAACAGAGGCGTCCCTCGCATGATCCAAACGTAAAAACGCAAGATCCATTGTAATGGTCTAAAGCGGCTCGCTAAACCAAATGATAATAAAATTCCCAGCGGCAGTGAGCCCAATATCGTATAAGCAAATAATTTCAGTGTGATCAATGCCCCTTGCAATAATTGCGGCATAACTTCGATCAAATAATTCATCCCAATATCCCTCCATGTTCTCGAAAAGTGTATGGCTCTTCGAAGTTTCTTAATCGTGGCTTCGTTTTTTTATTTAGGTGGAAAGTGCTCGTTGCGGATAGCTCTTTGTTTTTGAGTGGCAGCTAACCTTAATTAAAGGAATTGTTCACCACGCATATCATTCTACTAACCTCATTAATAATTCCAGCTAGCTCCCAGTTAAGGAAATCTTTTTCCAAAAAACAGAAAAAGATTTTATCGTCGTACGCATACGATTCCGCTAAACAGCCCATTCAATAATTTATTCAGATACATCGAATAGTATCCGCCTTCTAAATAAACTGCGAAAAGCGTAACTGACTGCTATTTCGTGTTAAGGAATTAACTTTTTCAAAAAAACGAAAAAGTTAGTCTGATTCTCACCACGCATATCATTCTACTAACCTATTAATAATTCCAGCTAGCTCCAGTTAAGGAAATCTTTTTCCAAAAAAACAGAAAAGATTTTATCGTCGTACGCATACGATTCCGCTAAACAGCCCATTCAATAATTTATTCAGATACATCGAATAGTATCCGCCTTCTAAATAAACTGCGAAAAGCGTAACTCGCAAAAAAAGCCCTCTGGTATCTCTACCAGAGGACGTCGTATACGTGGTTCCACCTCATCTTTGTCCTTTTCTCACGAAAAGCACCTCTACGGGTCAGCCGTTCCAGCAGGTGAAAATAAAAAAAGTCCTTTAGTCGCTAGGACTAAAGGACGTAATTACGTGGTTCCACCTTTTTTCATCGTCGTCTCACAACGAACGATCTCAACTGGTCAATCTGACCTCTGCGCTAACGGGCTCACCCGGATCAACCTACTTTATTTCAGCTGATCGACTCAAAGATGTGGTTCACAAATCACTGCTGTCTCTTCTCACCAACCAGAGACTCTCTGAGAACAAATGAACTGCTACTCTTCTTTTCATTGTCGTTTGATTAAGTTGAGTCATACTTTACACGCCTTTATCGGGTTTGTCAATAAAGAACCTTCATCTTTTTATCATAACCTTCAAACTTAGTTTTTAGAAACGAACTGGAATTTTGCCCAAGGCTTCAAGAAATCCAGCATAATCAGCTCTTCTTGCGGGATTCTGCCAACTAAATTTTTTCGTGGATCACTATGAGGTTCCAAAACGATCTGCAGCTCATTTTTGTATTTTCCAAACGCATCATTTCCTACGACAACATCACCAACTTGAAATTCTTGCGTATTGTCGTGAACAGGATTTGCAACATCGGCGTATTTCACTCGAACCATTGTTGAACGAACTGTCGTTGCAGTGATATCTCCACGGCGGAAATGTTTCGGATCGGCAACAATTTTACGTTCGATTTCAGTTGTCTCAGGTACGAACTCGATTCCTAAGCTCAACTTATAACGATCAACTGCCGCTACTTTTTCTAATTCTTCATCAGAAGCATAAGCATTTCCGATAATGACTGTGTCAATCAATCCCGTCGCAAACATATGGCGTGCCTGCAAATCAATCGGCAAATGACGATGCATTTCTAGCGTTGGTAGACCATCATTGACATCCCATGGGCCATACTCTGCATCGTGACTGGTAATAAAGGCCGCTGTCTTAATCCCATGACCTTTGAATCGTTTACTGCAACTAATAAAGAAGTCATAAGGTAACGCAGAACCTTCTTGCGGGTAAAAATTGTGACAGCCGTAAATAAATGGTTCATTTGCTTCATAAGATAGGATGTTATCAAGATAAGCGACATTGTTACTCATGTTCAACTCGATCGCCAGACCTTCTGGATTATAGCTCAACATCGCTTCTTTGTTTCCATCAAAGCCCTCATCCAAACGAATTCCTTCGGCACCAAGCTCTGCAAAGAAGCTTAAATCATCATAAGAAATCCCTAAATCATCAAAAATAGAAGGCGCAATATCTAAGACTGTTTCAAAGCCCAATTCCTTCGCGTAATGGATGATACTGCCAAACTTTTCGCTGACTTTTTCTTTGCCTTCATTTACCTCCAGCATACTCATAAAGATTCTAGTATATCCTAGTGCTGCAGCTTTTTTGATATAGTCACGATCCGCCTGCGGATCACTATGATCGGGATAAACCGAAATACCTAATTCACGTTTCACTAATTTTCCTCCTCTTTGAGTTACTCTGCTAAGCCATTTCGTTCAGTCACTTGCTTAAACCAGTAGCCTGACTTCTTCACCGTTTTGATTTGAGTATGGATATTATTTGAAATAAATCCATAACGATTCTTATACGAGTTTAACCAAGACCAGCAATCAATTGGTGTCCACATATGGTAACCAAAGCAGTTTGAACCTTCTTCGATTCCCTTATGCAACCATTCCAAGTGCTCCTGAACAAAATCAATCCGATAGTCGTCTTCGATCATTCCGCCTTCATTCTTGAAGCGTTCTTCATTTGAGACGCCCATACCATTTTCAGAGACATACCAAGGGATATTTTTGTAGTTTTCTTTGATATTCACTGCAATATCATATAAAGCTTTCGGATAAATTTCCCAGCCACGATCTAAATTCACACGACGACCTGGCATATCGTAAGCGTCATAATATCGATCTGGCATCCATTCGCCGACAGAATTTGGAGCTACATCGGGTGCCTTCACACGATTCGGATGATAGAAGTTTACTCCCAAGAAATCAACCGTGTTGTTCTTTAAGATTTCTTTTTCTTCCTCTGTTGTTTCCCACAAAACCTTGTCCTTCGTCAATAACTCTTCCAGCTCGGCAGGAAAATGACCATAAACGGCAGGCTCTAAGAACATTTTGTTATTCCAAAGTTCCGCGATCCGTGCGGCTTCTTGGTCTTCTGGTGAATCAGAAGCAGCATAAGTCGGTGTCAGATTCAAAATAGTACCAATTTTTGCATCTTTGATGGCTAACTTACGGAAAGCTTGAATCGCTTTAGCCGAAGCTAAGTTCAAGTTATAAGCTACTTGTACTGCTTTTTTTCCATCAACAATATTTGGGTAATGGAATTGGAATAGGTATTCCCCTTCTACAACTACCATTGGCTCATTATGAGTTGCCCAGAATTTTACACGATCGCCAAATAATTCAAAGCATTTTTCAGCAAATCCAACATACAATTCTACAACCTTTTTCGATTCCCAGCCGCCATATTTATCATATAATTCCACTGGTAAATCAAAATGATGCAGATTCATTACAGGAGTCATGCCTTCTGCCAACATTGTATCAATCACATTATTATAGAAATCTACAGCATCCTGATTGACCGTATTTGTTTCCAAATCATCGATCAAGCGACTCCACTGGATACTTGTCCGTAAACTATTCATACCGATTGAACGCATCATTTGAATGTCTTCTTTGTAACTGTTGTAAAAATTTGATGCAACATCCGGTCCTACCTGATTATGGAATTTCTCCGGCTCGATTTCAAAATGGTAATCGAAGACATTGGCATGCTTTTTATTAAAACGTCCTTCGCTTTGTGGGCCAGAAGTTGCCGCGCCCCACCAAAAATTCTTTGGAAAAGTTTTCATTGTAAATCTCCTCATATTAGATCTTTAAATTTTTAATATAAAAGGGGTTAGGGATCAAGCGATCCATAACCCCCAGATAAACCTTATGCTTCAGCTACTTTTTTAAGCTCTTGTCTTGTTGCCAATGAAACAAATGGTACGTACATAACGATTGAGATAACCAAGTTTACTGCTGCTAAAATGGCACCTGAGAAGCTTTGTGTTGCTAAGAATCCACCAATGATTGGCGGTGTTACCCATGGTGGCATAACTGTTGCTGCCGGTACCCATCCAAGACTCGTTGCAAAATAAGCTGTTGTTACACAGACCATTGGTGTCAAAATGAATGGAATGAACATGATCGGATTCAATACTAATGGTAGTCCGAACATCAATGGTTCATTGATATTGAAAATACCAGGAGCTGCGGCCAAGTTGTTTACTACCATAAATGGTTTGTTCTTACGTCCAACTAGATAAATTGCGATAATCAAACCGATTGTTACACCAGTACCACCCATATTAACGAATGAATCGATAAATGGTTTGTTTACGATATAAGGAGCTGCTTTACCAGCTGAAAGTGCTGCATTGTTTGCTTCGATTGCAGGCGCGTTGATTGCTTGCATGAACGGATCGATCATGTTGGCACCGTGTAATCCAAAGAACCATAGGAATGGTGTAATGAAAGCAATTAATAATGCAGAACCATAAGAGTTAGCCAAGCCCATGAAAGGTTCTTGAACCAATGCATAGAATTCAGCAAACATATCTTCAACACCAAATCCGGCAATAACTGCAGCGATCAAACCGAAGATTGATACAGTAATCATTGCTGGGAATAAAGAAGCAAATGAGCGGGCAACTGCTGGCGGAACGCCGTCTGGCATTTTGATAACTAATTTTTCGTTACCAACTAAACGAGTGAAGACTTCTGCAACAACAATACCTACGATCAACGCTACGAATAAACCGGAAGAGTTCATTCCGCTAGTCGCTGCACCTAAAGTGAAGAAAGAAGCGACAGATACAACCCCTGTACCGATTGGATCTTTACCATAGTGATGCGCTAAATTATAAGCGACTAAGAATGCAATGAAGACTGAAAGAACACCAAACGTTCCGTTCCAAACTGCACCGCCGAAGCCTTTCCAAGCTTCACCGCCAAAAATACCATTCATAAAGTTCTGGAAAGCATCAATTGGCAAGTTATTAAGCATTACTGCTAGCGCACCTAAAATCATTAACGGCATTGTTACTGTAAATGCATCACGGATTGCGATTAAATGACGCTGGTTCCCGATTTTTGACGCATGCGGGATAAAGTGTTTCTCCATAAAATTAATAAATCCATCCATTTTTGTGTTCCCCCTATTTTAAAAGTAATCGTAAAAACTTTGTCGACCTTTTGGAAAAATTTCCCCTTCAAACGCTTTTGAAGCGGTGACCTTGCCGAGAAAAATTCCCTCAGCTAAAGTCAATTCTCCCAATAATAATTCACTCCACCCATGAATCGAAGCTTTGATGGTACCTGCTTGTTGTACTTTTTTACAATTCCCCTGACTGACTAGCCAGCTACCAACATTCCAAGGACACTCTTTATCTTCAGTTACTTCAATAATAATTTCTTTTTGGCAAATCGGAATTTTCGGTAATAATTGCTTGATGTCAATAATTCGACTCATCATGTAAGGTTCTAAAGTAATCGTAAAATATTCTTGTTCACGAAAACATTTTTCAATAATCTCATGAACTGGTGCGTGATAAAGAAATTCTTCAAATGATGAGACATGGGATTTTAAGTACGTTAACAATTTTCGCAGAGCTAGTTCCGTTTCATAAGCAAGCTCGTCTACTACTAATGTGTTGCCTTGCATCCGATAAATAATGTACCCTTTCGCTTCTTCAGCGTCATCATAAGCTACAGCGTAGAAGCGATGAGGATAGTAGTCATTTAGACGTTCCCACCACCAGTCTTCACGGACAACCGTTCCGACTTGCTGCTGGTTTAATAAGCGCTGATAAATCGATTGGATCACTGACTTCATCTGTTGCCAGGTTCCACGTTTAACATTCCCCCTTCTTTCACTTGTCAAATAATTAAAGGCCAGTGCTGGAATGCGATAGGTTTTTCTACGGCTGGTAGGCTCATAACCGAATTGACGATAAAAATCTTCGGAAAAAGGAGCCAATTGTGACACTGCAACACCCTGTTGGTAAAGATCGGACAAAAGTTCGGACATGATACCGCTGATGCCGCCTTTGCCTCGATACTCTGGATAACTAGCCACATAACCAACGCCGGCCATTTTGACTCTCTGTTGAAAAAGCTGAATCTCAAAATGATTCGCCATCACTAAATTCGTTAACTCACTCTCTTGGTAAACACCATAAGCATCGGCATGTTCATACCGTGATAAAAAGAGTGGGTCGTTGATGATTGGCTGCTGCTTTCTAAAAGCGTATTCAATTAAACCTGTGATCGCTTTCAACGATTCCTGATCACGAGCTAATTTCACAGGATCACTTCCTCTATTCGTTCCCTAAACGTTTGTAAATATCTACTACTTCTTTTGCCATATCATTGAAAGTAATGCCCGTCATCAGATGGTCCTGACTATGAACCGCTAACAATGTCACGGTCATTGGATTACCGCTAGCTTCTTCTGTCAATAGCCCTGTTTGAGAATGATGTGCTTCAACTAACGCCTGATCTGCTGCTGCAAGTTTTTCTTGAGCCAAAGCGAAGTCGCCATCTTTAGCTGCTTGAATCGCTTCCATTGCATCACTCTTTGCGTTACCAGCATTAATGATTAGACCCATTACTGCTTCTAATTGTTCTTGACTCATTGTATCGCTCATTTGCTTAGCTCCCCTTCTACTTCTTATTTCATAAGATTAAGCGCAGTATTTAAAACAGCTTCGCCGTTCATCATGCCGTAATCTTTCATATCGATAACATCGACTGGAATTCCTTTGTCTGCTAATTTTGTTTCAAATTGACCTTTCATAAAACGAACTTGAGGGCCTAATAGCAAAACATCGACTGGTTTGCTTGCGTCTTCTAATTTTGCATCTGCTTCTGAAGCTGAAACTGCGAAGATATCAGATTCTAATCCTTGATCAGCTGCTGCTTTTTCCATTTTAGTTACTAATAAACTAGTGCTCATTCCTGCCGCACAAACTAACATAATTCTTTTCATGTAAAACACTCCTTAGTTTTTAATTGTTCACTTTATATAATGCAAGATGCGTGCCAACTTTTTTACCGCACAGAAGGCGCCGTGATAAGGTTTTCATTTTACACACAAAAAAACTAGGATTACACACTGTGCAATCCTAGTTCGATTCGATTATCTTCAAGAGTCTTTACAATGTAAGCAATGTCGTCTTCGGTAAAGCGAACCTCAAATTGTTTTTCAATCAGGGATAGATTGGCCGCAGTTTGATTAAAGCGGCTACGATACTGCTGGTGGAAACATTTGACATCCTCAAAAGCAGGACGTTCTTCCCCTTTTTTTATTTTGTCTACTAAGAACGCGATGTGTACACTTAGTGCCTGCATCGCTGTATTCTCGATAATAAGCTCCTGATCTTTACGAATTAATTGTAAAACATCGTCGATTAACAGGAACAACGTCTTTACATCTATCTCAGGTGAAAAGTTTTTAGTTAATGAATCCACCATTTCTGGGAGCGTGATCGTGCTGCCTAATAAATCTTGAAATTCTAGAATTTTATCCCGCTTGAATAAGTTCATGGCTGGGATAAAAGGAATTTTTTGATAATGAATTTCCATAGTGCCTACAATCGCTACAATGTCTTTATGTGTAATCAGCTGGTCGATACGATGCTTAAAGCTTTCTCGCTCCAAAGACTGCATTTGAATAATCTCAAATTCTTCCAAGTTAACGATTTGTGAGACGACTTCATTTAATCGTTTCGAAACACCTTCTCCGGTAAAGCAGGCTACGATAATAACTTTCTTTTCATCCTTCTGAGTTGGTTCTTCTAGACGTACCATCGTTTGGAACATGGAGATAACACTCGTATAGATTTCTTCTAACGAACGCCCTAACGTTGCTAAGCGTAAGCTTTCCAATACTAACATGGTACTTGCCATTGAAATCACTCGTGTCCGAATCCCCATTTCATGAAAGATTAGATTGCCGAAATTATTTGGGGAGCCCATATCTGTCAAAAGAATGATTCCTTCTGAGAATTCTTCCCGTTTCTTCTGGATGTAATTTTTAATTTGAGCATACATTTTTTCAGTATTTAACGTCAGCGGCATATTAAAGGCGATGCCATTCGTTGTTCCCAGAAGTTCTTGCACCGTCTCCAGCATACTCGAAGCCGTCGACTTGCCATGCATCACAACAAGAACTGCGACTTGCCGTTCATCGATTTGCTTTTCCTCTTGATTATCCATAGTAAGAAACATAGTAATAAAGCCGATCTCGTCTAATGGAATCATGATATTGTAGGCTTCTTCAATGCGATTAGATAATTCAATCGCCACTTGAAATTCTTTTGAATAGTTCCGACGAATATCATTCAAATTAGGATGTGAAATAAATTGATTCCCACGAATTCGTTCAATCGTTGAATTGATATGCAGCGCAAAGGCAAACCGAACCTTCTCATCATATTCCCGATTCATTTGAATCGAAGCAAAATCGTAAAGCTCATTGACCAGCTTCCAGAGGTCATCAGAAATAATTTCACGATAGGCATTGCTGTGAGAAAGTTCTTCAACATAAGTCTCAAAGTATTGATCCACATCATCGGAAATCAATTCTTCTAGATCGATTTCTGATAGGTTTTCCCGTCCGAGCTTTTCCAACTTGTACGTGATCGAATGGTAAACCTCCATATCTTTGTTAGGGTCTTGTCCCCAAACAACTTCCTCCGTACCTGGCTTTAAGGTTAAGTAAAGATTTCTCTTATCCATGAATGGCGTCAGCTTATCCTGAACCTCGTTCATTCGTAGTAACCCTTTTTGTACAACTAGAGGCAGGTCCTCTTCCACAATCATCAATTTTTCTGAATCGCTATTGGTTTGATGATGAAGGAAGGCCTTGGCACAGACTAATTTTAAATCACGTTTTAACTGACCAATATTTCCTTCTGCATTATATAGAAGAAATGCTAATAGACTTCGCTTATCAATCGCAATTTCCTGCATCAACCGATTCGCCTCTTGCTGTAGAAATTCTTTGATGATAGCTAAGCGTTCATCTAAAGAACGTTCCGCCAGAGAAGGCAACTCTATCTGCATTGGAATTCGACGATTAAATGTTGATAGGAACATAGAGCTGGTCTCAGTCGTTGCCCCTATAATCTGAACAGATGCTTGTTTTTCTTGTCCATCTCCTAAAGATCGAAAAGTCCCTTTATCAATGAAGGTGAAAAGCATTTCTTGTCCTTCTGGCGGCAGACGATGAATCTCATCTAAGAACAAAATTCCTCCATCCGCCTGTTCCATCAACCCAATCCGTGTTTCTTCTGCACCTGTAAATGCTCCCCGCTTCACACCAAATATGTGTCCATATAGGAGCTGAGGATTTTGTGCGTAATCTGCACAATTGAAAGTAACAAATGGTGCACTTTCGTCTAACACTTTAGCGGAGACAGCAAAACGATACATACATTCTGCAAACATCGTCTTTCCAGTTCCCGTCTCGCCAAAAATAATCGTATGTAATCCGCGTGGAGGATATAAAATAGCCGCTTTAGATTTTTGAATTTGACTTTTTAACGAATCCTCACGACCAATCAAATTGTCAAAGTTAATATGTCCTTCAGTCGAAACTGTCGTTAGCTGAAATTTTACTGGGCGACCGTCAATTTTTTTTACTTTTCCATCTTTCGTCAGTTCATTTAAGTAACGACTGACATTAGTACGGTCAACACCTAGCTGCTCCGCTAGTTCTTGTGCAGTCTGTTCGTTAGGATTTGCTCTTAATGCGTCTAATACTTCATCTTTTCTAGATTTCAAAAAAATCCCTCCCGAAAATGGTATAAACCATTTATATTGTAACCCTTTTCTTTTTGAATTTCTAGTCTCTACTCATTCAAAATACCGCTGATCTATTTTACATTGAAAATAATTAAATGTATACAAAACTCTCCTTCTATAAGTCACTTTTTATAATCGTGACTTATAGAAGGAGAGCCGATAAAAATGTTTGAGTTATTTTTGCCTAATCTTTATTTTCCATCGCTGCTTTCAGTGCCGCAGCTAATGGACTTTCCTGTGGTTCTTCCTGTTCGTTCACTTTTTTCAGTAAGCGGCGCTCTTCATGCTTTGTCATTTTTTTCGAGCGTTCTTTCTTATCTAACATTTTTTCTGTCGTCCCGTCATATTTGCAACGGAAATACGAGCCATTTTTTCCATCAATGATTTCCATTTTGCGGTGACATTGAGGGCAGCGATGGTTCGAGACTTTTGGATCTTTCCGGCGGCGGTAACTACACTCTGGGTTCGTACAAATATAGATTTTTCCGTCACGAGTATTCTTTTCTCGCAGTGGCGAACCACACTCTGGACATTTTTTGGCAGTAATCGAGAAATCTTGATACTTTTTGTCGCTCTGTTTTACTTCACTGACAAGTTTCTTTGTATCTGATTCAATCTCCTGCAAGAATTGCTTACTGCTATACTTGCCGTTGGCGATTGCCTCTAACTGCTTCTCCCATTTTTCAGTCAGCTCTGGCGTCACTAATGAAGGGTTAACAAGCTCTAGTAATTGCTTGCCTTTTGGTGAAACCATCAAACCACTAGTCGTTCGTTCCATCAACTCAGATTTAATCAACTTTTCGATGATCTCCGCGCGAGTCGCTGGTGTCCCTAAGCTATGCTTTTCCATTTGAGCCAGCAGTGTGCCCTCATTCAATGGTTTAGGCGGTGTGGTCAATGCTTTTTCGATCGTAAAGTTCGGTACGATCTTCATTCCTTCAGACCATTGAATGGATTTTTTTGCTTCTTCTGCTGGTTTCCATCCAGCTACTAGAACTTTATTTTGACGGAAGGTAAAGGTTTCCTTTTGGAAGGTTACCGTTACTTTTTGTTGGCTCTCTTTATGTGCATCAGCGAATAAGCCCAAGAAACGGGTTACGATCATATTATAGATACGCTGTTCATCCGTTGAAAGCTTTTCGAAACGCGGACGTTGCTCTGTCGGGATCAACGCATGATGATCCGTTACTTTACTGTCTTGGAATACACGCTTCTGTTTTACTTGTGCCCCATTTTTGATATACGTTTTTACTTCAGGTGCAAAGTCAATGATTGCTTGCAAACGTTCTTTCATCGTAGCCTTCATATCATTGGTTAGGTATTTGCTGTCTGTTCGCGGATACGTCACGATTTTATGAGTTTCGTACAAGCTTTGAACCAAGGACAATGTCTTCTTGGCTGAAAATTGATAACGAGCATTCGCTTCCCGTTGGATTTCCGTTAAATCATAAGGCAGCGGTGCTGGCTCTGTCTTTTCTTTTTCCGTAATATCTGTCACGGTTCCTTTTTGCTTAGACAGCTCTTTGACTAATTTTTCGGCTGTTTCGCGTTCTATGATTCCATATGGATTCTTTTGATTAAGCTTAGCTTTTTGTCCTTCGACCTCTAAAGAAATCACAAAATAATTTTGTGGACGGAATTTCTCGATTCTCTTTTCCTGCTGACGAACCATCGCAAGCGTCGGTGTTTGTACTCGACCAGCGGATAGGCTGTCTTCATATTTAACAGTCAATGCGCGGGTAACATTTAACCCAACTAGCCAGTCTGCTTTTGCTCGCGCCAATGCAGAGTGATACAAATTATCATACTCTTTTGCGGGCTTCAGATTTTTAAAGCCATCCTTGATCGCTTTATTCGTCTGTGACGAAATCCACAGGCGCTTCACTGGTTTTTCGAACCGTACATATTCTAAAATCCAACGTGCAACAAGTTCTCCTTCACGCCCCGCATCTGTTGCGATCACCGCTTCTGAAATATCTTTACGTTTTGCCAGCTGCTGAATGGATTTTAGTTGTCCACGCGTTTTAGGTAAAGGTTTGATCCCAATGTATTTAGGAATCATCGGTAAAGTTTCCATCTGCCAGCTTTGCCATTCTTTATTCAAATCCTCTGGCATTTTTAGGCCCAATAAATGACCAAGGGCCCAAGTCACGACAACATTGGGTCCTTCAAAATAGTTTTTATTTTTTTGATTGGCGTTAAGCACCTTGCTCAAGTCTCTTGCAACACTTGGCTTTTCCGCTATAATTAGCTGTTTCATAAAGTTCCTTTCTGCTATCAACCGTTAATGGCTGTTCATCTTTTAATAGTGCAAGCCCCCAATACTGTTGTAAATAGTCATCACACTCTTCACACCAGCGTTCGTCCTGCTCTTTCCAAAATGCGCTCAAAAAATTGTGCTTTGCATTACTATATGTATTGGTCTTTTGGAGTTCACTCCAACGATGTTCATAATAGGCTACTGCCGCGTCAAAATCTTCAAAAGCCGCGGTTTCTTGAATATCTTCTTGCCATTCTTCAAAGAACCACCAAGGTTCGTTATCGCCGTACATGGTTATTACTTGATACATCCCGCTACCCTTCTTTCCACCTCAATCATAAGTATCATGAAATAAAAATTCAAGAAAAATGTTTCCGGTTGAAACAAGTTCAAGAAAAAAATAGATAACCGCAAGAATTTTGCAGAAAAATATTGCTTTTTTCTTAATTCTATCCTAACACAAAGCGACAGGATTTTATATGGTCCTTAAGAGAGTTATAATGAAAATGTTTTTTGAAAATTTCATAGTTTTGAAAGAAGGCCTTCTCAATTTGAGTAAAATCAAAAGTAAATTATTCCAACCTCGTCCCACTTGGCAAAAGAATCTGATCGTTTTATGGTTCGGTACTTTTATGGCCGGCATTGGTTTTAGTCTGGTCATGCCTTTTATGTCCTTATACATAGATTCATTAGGCCATTATAGTAACCAACAGTTGAATTTCTGGAGCGGAATTACTTTTTCATCCACCTTTTTGATCACTGCGATAGTTTCTCCTTTATGGGGACGCTTAGCCGATCAAAAAGGGCGAAAGCTGATGCTGTTGCGTGCATCCCTTGGTATGGCAATCGTCATTAGTTTAATGGGAACTGTCAGTAATGTCTATCAGCTGATCGGCTTGCGTCTACTTCAAGGCGTCTTTTCCGGCTATATCAGTAACGCAACAGCCTTAGTTGCTACGGGAACCCCTCGCGAAAAGAGTGGTCAGGTACTTGGTACGTTAGCGACCGGTGCAGTAACTGGAAACCTACTTGGCCCACTAGTTGGTGGCGTCACAGCCTCAGTTTTTGGTTATCGTTTAACGTTTTTCATTACCGGCAGTATTCTATTTCTTGTCTTTTTGCTCAGTGTTCTATTCGTTCACGAAGAATTTACTCCGATCGAGAAGAAAGATATGATGCCTGCGAAGGAAATTTTTCACAGCTTGAAGTATCCACATGTCGTCATTGGCATGTTTGTCACCACCTTGATTATCCAAGCGTCGAATAACTCCATCAGTCCGATTATCAGTCTGTATATTCGGCAATTGATGCATAATCATGGCAACGTTACTTTAGTCAGCGGAATCATCGCTTCAATCCCTGGAATCGCCACCTTGATCGCAGCTCCTCGTTTCGGCCGCCTCGGCGATAAGATTGGCAGCGAAAAAGTTTTAGGAATTGGCTTGATTTTTGCGATGTTGGTCTTTTTACCGATGTCCATCGTTACGAATGTTTGGCAACTGGCTTTTTTACGTTTCTTGGTCGGGATCTCCGATGCGTGTCTCTTACCTGCAGTTCAAGCGCTAATTACGAAGTACTCACCCCAAGAAGCAGCCGGGAGAATTTTCAGCTATAATCAGTCCTTTCAAGCGGCCGGAAATGTGGTTGGCCCGATGATTGGTTCAAGCGTTTCATCAATCTTTGGATACCGCGGAGTCTTCATTTCAACCTCCGCTCTTGTTTTGACCAATTACCTATTGGTTCATCGCAACACGAAGGAAATCGCTGAAAAATATCATCAAACACAGCATACGCACTAATGTCCAAGACATATTAATGGCAACTTTTTCGTTAGTTTTTTATACTAATAAGTGATTCTAATGAAAGAAGTGAACAACATGCTTGAAGGCCAATTAAAGTTTTTAGACTTTTTCCTAAACAGTACGATTGAAGGAAAAGAAGACGAGGCAAAGGAAATCTTAGTAAAGAGTTTCGCAGATCAAGAAACAGAGGCACTAAGTCTTGAAGAATTCAAAAAGCTCCAAGAAAAGCTTTTTCCTCTGATCAAACCAGAGAAACTAAACGAAGTAAAAGTTGCAATGGCACATTTTGCTCAAAGTCTTGCATAAAAAAAGTCATCGTCGAAAATCGACGATGACTTTTTTTGATCTTATCTATTAAATATATTGTAACTCTTTTGTTTCTTGATACGCGTGATCAATCAGACCGCCGCCTAAGCATTCCATACCGTCGTAGAAAACAACAGCCTGTCCTGGTGTAATCGCACGAACAGGATCATCAAAGATCACTTCTGCTCGGTCGTCTTCCAATAAACGAACTGTTACCGGTACATCTTGCTGACGATAACGGAACTTCGCTGTACATTTGAATTCTTTTGGTCGGTCTTCGTTAGTGGTGAAGTGAATTTCACTAGCATCTAAACTAGTAGCATACAGTGCTTCATGATGGAAACCTTGACCGACATATAAGGTGTTCGTAGATAGATCCTTTCCTACGACAAACCATGGATCGTTGGTTTTTCCACCGCCGCCGATACCAAGACCTTGGCGCTGACCAATTGTATAGTACATCAAACCATCATGTGTTCCTTTTTCTTCACCATCTAAAGTGACCATCTTCCCTTTTTTAGCAGGTAGATAATTGCTTAAGAATTGCTTGAAATTCTTTTCACCGATGAAGCAGACGCCCGTTGAATCTTTTTTCTTAGCAGTGGCTAAACCAGCTCGTTCTGCGATTGCGCGAACTTCTGGTTTTTGCATGCCGCCAAGTGGAAACATCGTCTTCGCTAACTGTTCTTGTGACAATTGACTCAAGAAATAGGTTTGGTCTTTATTATTATCCACACCACGCAGCATATGGACAACCCCATTTTCGTCTTTTTCAACTTGGGCATAATGTCCTGTTGCTACATAATCCGCACCTAATTCCATCGCGTAATCTAAGAAAGCCTTGAATTTGATTTCCTTGTTACACATCACATCAGGATTAGGTGTGCGGCCTGCACGGTATTCCGCCAAGAAATATTCAAAGACACGATCCCAATATTCCTTTTCGAAGTTGACAGAATAATAAGGAATTCCGATTTGGGCAGCGACTTTCGCCACGTCCTTATAATCTTCTGTCGCGGTACAAACACCGTTTTCATCAGTGTCGTCCCAATTTTTCATAAAAATGCCGACTACATCATAGCCTTGTTCCTTTAACAACAAAGCAGTTACTGATGAATCGACGCCGCCGCTCATTCCTACGACGACTCGTGTGTTGCTGTTAGACACAGTATCACCATCATTTCAATATAGATTCCGAAAACTCTACGATTTGAAGGTCGCAACTTTTCAGTATGACGAATTATACAACATAAATCTTAAATTTTCGATAGATAATTCTTTGAGAATCGATTTTTATTGATCTTTTGTATCGTTTGTATTAATATAAATAATACAAAGGAGGACGAGAAAATGATTTTAGAAATTGATTCCCATTCTGAAGAGCCCATTTACTTACAATTACGAAAACAGATCATTATCGGTATTGCTCGCGGCGAATTAAAGCCGAATGAGCAGTTGCCGACCGTCCGGCAATTTGCGGATGAGCTTGGTGTGAATACGATGACTGTCTCTAAGGGTTATCAACAACTGCGAGAAGAAGGCTATCTGATCACTGATCGACGAAAAGGAACCTTAGTCGCTCCGCTGCCTGTCACTTCTAAGGCAACAAGCGAAGAAAATTTGACTTTACTATTGGCAGAACTTTACTTGTCTGAGCCTAACGAAAAAGCGGTTCAGGAAAAAGTTCACAGAATTTTGACAAGCTTCAGAAAGGACGATGCCTGATGTTCTCTCCTCTTATTTTGGGTATATTAATTTTTTGCAACTTTATCATGGCTTTTACCAATTCAATAGCGGCTAAACCGCATAACTATGTCATCGTGGAAAATACATTTCCCGCAGATAAAATCGACGATCCAAAAGTTCTTTCTTTTAGAAAAAAATATCGGAAGCGCCAATTTCAACTGGCTTCTATCCTGACTATACTAGATTTGAGTTTACTTATTCCTATGAAGGATTCGATCTTCATGATGCTATTCTTCGTTCTTATATATATAACGATTGGCGCAGGCTATCTGTTGCAAATTCGCTACATCCGCAAGGGGCATCAATTAATTATAGAGAACAACTGGCAACTGACCGAACAACCGATTCAAATAAACACAGCACTAGTCATCGAAAAAAATCGCAAACTTGTCTCTCCTTGGTGGTTTGCGGTCTCATTGGGACTCTTGCTTCTCTTGACGTTTGTCCTTCATAATCAAGGAATGGAAAGCTTGACTTGGGTCCTATTCATCACCTGTGGCCTTACCGTGGCTTTATTTGCTATCGGTTGGTGGGCTATTGGTCGATTACCGGTACGCGCATTAACAGATGATCAAACGATTAATCGTCAATACAATGACCTGACAAAATTCTATTGGTCAGCCTTTATGGCGGCGACAAGCTTCTTTGTAAATCTGGTCATCTATCTTCCATTATTGACGGTGAATCTCAGTGATCGCTTCTTTGAGGTTTTAATGATCAGCGAATTTTTACTGATTTTTCTTTTCTGCGGTCTTACCTTCTGGTGGCTGTTTCGGTTACGAAACAAGCAGGATCAATTACTGACACAAACACCCAGTTTTCGCTATACTGGCGATGATTATTACTGGCGCTATGGCATTTATTACAACCCAGATGACAGACGGCTAATGATTCCTGATCGCATCGGGTTGAATATTACGATCAACTTGGCACGTGTAGGGGGGAAAATTTTTATCGGATTGATTCCGATTATATTGATTGCTGCTATGCTGATCGTAGTAGTTCCTTTATATGTGCTAGACTATCATCCTGATCCGTTAACCTATGAAGTAAAACAAGAAAGCGTCCTACTAGACGGTCCGTACTATCGTGAACAAAAAATTTCGTTCCAGGATATAGAAAAAGTGTCCCTAATTGAGCAGCTCCCTCCCACAGGAATGAAAATCAATGGGCTTGCAACGGAGAACTACGCCATCGGCAGCTTTAAAGTCGGCGGAAAATCCGCAACGCTTTTTGTGGATCATCAATCGAAACCCATCTTAAAAATCACAACGAAAAAAAGAGATTACTATTATACTAATACTGATTCCGCTGTAACAAAGCAGGCTTACCAAAGCATTCAAACACGTAAGTAACAGAAAACGCCCTCTTCAATTTTTGAGAGGGCGTTCATTTATTCTACAGTACCCATTCGATTGATGGGCCAAAAGACAAATTTAACATTGGTTAGAATGTCCTTTTGATTAATCATCCCAATGATTCGTCCATCCTTGGAGATCCGACGATTATCTCCTAAAACAAAGAGCTGCCCATCAGGAACCTTCTAGTTGCCAAATAAGCTCTGCAAGTCAAAATCATAGGTCAGCGGCTGCCCATCAGTTAAGTTCCCTTTGTACTCATCCAAATAGGGCTCATCGTATTTCTTTCCATTGATGTAGAGCTGATCATTTTTGTAAGCAACCGTATCTCCTGGCAGACCGATCACCCGTTTAACATATTCTCTTCCCAGATCATCTGGTGCTGGAAAGGTCACGACATCAAAACGTTCGATCTTGGCATGCTTTAAACCAAACATCCGCTCACCATCATTCAATGTTGGCTTCATGGAATCTCCAATCGCCTCAACAGGTGTAAATACATAGTGACGCAAGGCAAGCACCGCTCCAATCATCACAACATATAAAAGAATTGTTTTGACTACTTCTTTTATTTTCACTTTTTCGCCTCCTTATAAACATCTCTGTTATCGCTTACTTCCACTGTACCACAGAGGCATGCCTATGAGAACGGCAAATTGGATTTTGCCATAAGATCAATGAGCGCAGAAAAAAGAAAGGAACAAACTGTCCCTTTCTACTTCAACTTCTTAATTTCCGCTTCTTTGTAATCAGCAATCTCATCAATCAAATTTTCAGAAATCGGTGTACCAAAAGGTAAAGAGGTCTTGAGAAATCCACGTTCCGGCGCATCGACACCCACATTGATATCTTCTGCAATCGGCATACTGTAGTTATGGATGTGCCCGTGCAGGTTTCGAATATTCAATGTCTTCCCTAAAAGCATTGGGTAATGAGTCAAATAGTACTGATGATGATTAAATTTAACGATCGCACCTACATCATGAAATTCAAACTTGTCTTCTCCATTGGGAAGCTTCGGATCATGGGAAGCTAAATATCGGAAAAAGGTGCGAGAATCATGGTTTCCCTTGATAAAAACAATCTTGCCTTTTAATTGAACCAATTGGTTTAAAATATCTCTAAAGCCTCTTTCATATTGCGGATGCATCGCTACATCTCCCAAATGATAAACCGTATCCTTTTCATTTACGACAGCATTCCACGCATCGATCATTTGCTGATTCATCTCTTCCACCGAATCAAATAAACGTGGCGCAAAATCGTTGTCACCTAAAAGATTCTCGTGAAAATAGTGTGTATCTGATATAAAATATTTCATTCTCATCACCTACAAACGAATTCTGATTCTTATCTTTATTTTACCATCTCTTCTAAAAAAAAGCCCACTTGTCATCATTGCCTAGTCAGAGATTCTCGTGAAAAAAGGCTACCACTTTAAAACTGGTAGCCTTGCTTTTGTAAAAGCGTTTGATATTTTAATTTAATAATCGAAATGACTGCTTCTAGTTGCGTTAAATCTTCTACTTTCGTTGCATCGAATTCCTTTGTGCGCTTAAAGGATTTTCCTGTATCAATCAAATGGAAGATTTGATTCCACTTTTCGAATTCGGATAGATTTGTGATGTTGGCGATTGGAAATGCCGCGCCGTCACAAATTTCCCATAAACGGAAGATTAAAAAGGCCGTATCGATCACTTCAAATTTTTTTCTTTTCTTACTGCAGGCAACAATCACTTTTTCAGGATTGTATTCCAAGTACCAATCTAAGAGAATAAAAAAAGCTTCCCAACGATAGCTATCGCGGAACATTTTTTGCGTGTCGGGCATATCACGAAATATCAACGGAACCAAGTAGTTCTTCTTATATTTCCAACAAGGAATCCCGTCTATAAAGTAATCAACGTAACGGGTCAAATAACTGTTTCCCTCGTAATCACTAATATAATAATCCTCTACACCATATTTTTGGAACTCTTTCGTCAGATGGGCACAGTCTTCAATGGAGACGGTCAGCCCTGACAAGAGACGGAAATCAGAAATAATTTTGTGATGCTCGATTGTATGTATCTTGTGAACCAACTTCTCACCTTCGTTTCCAACAAATTTCTTAGTATCAGTGTACCATAATCTTTAAAGATTTAAGCTTTTAAGTACCAAAAATATTTAGAAAAAAAGGTGAATATAGAAAAATAGAAAGCGTATTATAATCTGATATCCGTGAATTTAATGGAGTAATCGAAAAAGAACGATTATTTCTAAACTAAAAATAACAACTGTTTTCAGAGAATGCAACTCAAAAAAAGTGTCCAAAAGTTTGTTCATCACAACTTTTGGACACCCTAAGAAGCCTTCTCTTTTCAGGCTCTATAATATCTAGTGTTGGTGACACCTTCTGTTGCCAACACTTTTTCTTTTTTTCTAATAAACGCAAACAGACACCTTGAAATCCTTTAGAATAAAGTCGACGAAAACCATTCAAAGGAGTGTTTCAAGATGTCCTATTCAGAGTTTACCAAAGAGTTACTAGATATTCTAGACCTAAATCTTACCTTTCATGAGAATGCCTTTCGCAAAGAGCGAATCAATGACGAGACCTGTTTTGTTTTTGATGGCACATTAACCTATCGACCAGAGGAATGCTTTCATTGCCGCTATGAAAATGATCAAACAATCATTAAATGGGGCTGGAAGAAAGTCTCTATCTTATTAAATGACGTCAGTAACTACAAGACGATTCTGCGGATAAACAAGCAACGCTTTAAGTGTAAACACTGTGGAAAAACTTTTTTAGCCGAAGATTCGGTTAGTGATCGTCACTGCTCCATTGCCCGCAGAGTCAAACAAGCCGTTCTCGAACTATTAAGTGAGCCTCTTTCTATGTCCTTGATCGCACGCATGAAACACGTTTCTCCAACAACGGTTATTCGGATCCTTCGCAGCCTTCGGCCTAAAACCATTTCTTTGAACCAGCCACTGCCAGAAGTGTTGTGTTTTGATGAATTCAAATCAGTGAAAAATGTCTCGGGTGCTATGAGCTTTGTCATGATGGATGGCAAAACCCATCAACTGATCGACATTGTGGAAAATCGTCAACTCGATCCTTTACGCGACTATTTCTTGCGTTATCCCAGAAAGGTACGGGAACAAGTACGTCTAGTAGTTTCAGATTTCTATACACCCTATCGTACATTGGTGAAAGATTGTTTTCCGAATGCCCGAATCGTCGCCGATCGCTTTCATATCAGTCAACACATTGGCCGAGCATTTACCAATCACCGAATTCAGATAATGAAGTCCTTTAGAAAAGGCGACAGTCGATCAAAACATTTAAAGAAATACTGGAAACTGCTTCAGAAGAATGCGTGGGAATTGAAGGGGAGACACCGCTACTGGCGACCTTCTTTTCGGGCACATCTAACGGAAGCAGAAATCGTTGATCGCCTGTTGTCTTACGATGACTCCTTAAAGCAAGGCTACGAAGTCTATCAGCACTTTCTGTCCGCTATCAGAAGACGAGATGTTCCTGATTTCACGAAGCTTTTAAAGGAAAATTACAAAGAGTTACCAGAACACTACCAACCAGTGATTACGACCTTCAAAAAGTACCAAACAGAAATTAAACGCGCGTTGCGGGTTCCCTATTCCAACGGGCCACTGGAATGTTTAAACAACCATATCAAAGTACTAAAACGAATGGCCTATGGCTTTAGAAACTTCCAAAACTACCGAGAACGAATCTTTTTGTATCGCGGAAAGTATTTCAAGAAAACTACCCAAATGAACAAGACCAGAACGACAACACGGCTAGACAAAAGAGCTGCCTAGCCGTGTGAATGACTTGATTATTCTATTGAATTTCTTCACCAACACTCATTGACGAAGAGCCTCTTTTCAATATTCACATGATTCTTCTTACTTCATTAAAAACGCTACTTGTACAGGAATAGCAACTGATGACTCCCCTTGCTGTTTAAGCTTCGACGATCTTTTTCTTGATTCCTTCAAAATCGTTCTCCAAAACCTCGTTTCCCGACACCCATACAACCTTCGCATCTTTTGCTCGTTCTGCGTAAAGTGCTCTATTTGATCTAGGGATAACGATGACATCTGCCTGTGGGAGCTCCTCTGAAAAATCATCACTGATAAATTCAACCGTCCAATCGGGCGCTAGTATTTGTCTTATCCCTCTTTGAAATTTAAAGGGATGCATCAACGCAATCATTCCATTGGGCGAGCCAACAGTTTGCTGACGGTTATTAAATGACCATATCCAAATCACTTTCCTACTCATTCGCTTCAGTCCTTTTTTGTTTTGCTAATAAAAAACAGACCTCATTCATTAAATCTCACAATTAAACTTCTTCTTTTACAAAGAGCCCACGATCGATCATACCGTCCATCAGAAAGTAAAATTTTTCTTGAACCATTTCTTGCTTCGAATCTTTAAAGATATCTACTGCTTTTAAGCCATTTGCCGTTGTTACCGACATTTTCATCGTATGGATATCTTTTGATACCGTAATTTTTAGTTTGAAGCCTTCTTTGCTTTGTGGTGTTGCCTGTAAAGGACGAACCAATTGGAAGTTACCAGAACTTGTTTCTGTAAAGCCATTGTCTCGCAGTGTATAGCGTTTAGCCGTTGGTGCTAACGCGTATTGATATTTTGATCCCTTAATCGTCGCTTTTTCTGTAAATGCCATTTACTCACCTCATCGTTTTTTTCTTTCACTCTTAATTATAAAGATAAGCATGAGCCATTTCAATCTACTTTGTTAGTTCTTGTAAACTAGCAACGAGCTGTTCAGCAAAATAGTCCACTTGCTCCATGGTATTTCCGTAGCCAAAACTTACACGTAGTGATTCCTTTACTTCCTGAGCGTTCTTTCCGTACATGGCTTCTAATACATGGGAAGGATCGATCGTTCCTGCTGTACAAGCAGAACCAGTTGAGACGGCAATGCCTCGTAAATCCAGCTTCATCAACAACAAATCATTGATAATTCCCTTGAAACGAAGATTCAGTACATGAGGCAGCTTATTGTTCAAATCGCCATTCACCTGATAGTCGACTCCTGCTTGATCCAAGGTAGTTAAAATTTTATGAGTGAATTGATCATACAGCGCACGCCGTTTTTCTCGTTCTTCTTCAGTCAGTAATTCAACCGCCTTAGCCATACCGCAAATCCCGGCCAAGTTTTCCGTTCCCGCACGACGTTTCTCCTCTTGTTCGCCGCCTCGAAGCAATGGAGGTAACTTGGCATCATCGCTTTTGTACAAGAAGCCAACTCCCTTTGGCCCATTGATCTTATGGGCGGAGATACTCAAAAAATCAATCCCTAATTCATGAGGACGAATGAATTGATTGCCATAAGCTTGAACCGCATCCGTATGGAAATACGCCGGATGCTCCTTCAACCGTTCTCCGATTTCTTTGATAGGCATCAAATTCCCGATCTCATTATTGCCATACATGATGGAAACTAAGATCGTATCTGGCCGCAAACTGGCGTCAAAATCGGCTAAGGAGATGTTGCCTTTGCGATCTACTGGCAAATAGGTCACGTCAAACCCTTGCGTCTCTAAATACTTCATCGTATTAATTACCGCAGGATGTTCAATCTGAGTAGTGATCAAATGCCGTCCTTCTGCTTGTCGGCCAAAAGCAGTCTCTAAAATAGCCGTGTTATCTCCTTCTGTTCCGCCGCTGTTAAAGATGATCTCATGATATTTCACACCGAGACTCTTGCCGATCACCTCTCGCGCCATTTCCAATTTTCCGGCAGCCTGTCGGCCAAAAGAATGAACACTTGATGGATTACCAAAAGTATCCGCCATGATTTCTGTCATCGTCGCGATGACTTCTGGATGCATAGGGCTTGTCGCCGCATGATCTAAATATATATTTTCCACAAACTTTTAAACCTCTCTTCATAGTCAGTGCTTCGACAAAAAAAGGGCTTAATGCCCTTTTTTATTCGAAATCTTTTTGTTCCATCGTAAACAATGGGCTGACTGATTCATTTTGATGGATACGTTTGACTGCTTCTCCCATCAGCACAGAACAACTAATAATGGATAATTTTTCTGGATGGCGTTCTGGATCAGTCAAGACAGAATCTGTAATACAGATGTCCTTGATGTCCGCGGCATCTAAATTCTCTTTTGCTGGAGGTGATAGTAGTCCATGAGAGGCGCAGGCAACCACTTCTTTAGCGCCAGCTTTCTTCAATGTTTTTGACGCATTGGAGAAAACCTCCCCTGTATTCAGGATATCATCCACCATGATACAGCAGCGACCTTCGACATCACCGATAACGTAACCAGATTCAGGATTTCCCTCTTCTGCAACATCCACGATCGCGATGGCAGTATCCAAATACTCCGCTAGACTGCGGGCACGCTGAACACCACTATTTTTTGGAGAAACAACAACATAATCATCCCCAACCATTCCACGGCGACGATAATAATGCGCGAACAATGGCATCGTAAACAAATTATCAACTGGAATATCAAAGAATCCTTGGACCTGCACAGTGTGTAAATCAAGAGTCAAGACTCTTGTTGCCCCTGCGTCTGAAAGTAAATTCGCAATCAATTTTGCTGTGATCGGCTCATGCGGCTTTGCTGTACGATCCTGTCTGGCATACCCATAGTAAGGCAAGACAACATTGATTGTTTTCGCACTTGCTCGTTTTAACGCATCGATCATGATCAATAATTCTAAATAATAATCATTCACCGGCTCATTGGTTGATTGGATCAAATAAACATCGAATCCGCGAACTGTCTCTTCCAAATTAATAGCGATTTCTCCATCACTAAACTGCTTGACAGTACTTTTCCCTAATGGCACGCCACAGACATCGGCGATTTTTTCAGCCAATGGTTTATTTCCATTTAGGCTAAAAATTTTAAACTTTTCATTACTTTCTTCTGACATGGTGTCCCTCCAAGTATTTTTGTACCACCAGTTTAACATATTTTGAGTTATTTGATGTAGATTTTACTTTTTGTTTAGGCGGATAAATACGATGATTTGAAAAATTTGATCTGACATCTCTAATAAAATCCGCGGTCAGCTTCTTTGTGCCACCAAAGATATCGTGCCGTTTCCCCATTCAGCAGGAATTACTGCATCACTTTTACCCCAATTGTCGTGGATTTTATAAAATTTTTGTCCGTCCGAGGTTTCCATGAAGCCATGAACGACTACCCAATGATTTTTATAGCTGCTGCCAAACAGCTGCAAGAGTCCGATCATCACAGGCTCTCCCTTCAAAATGCGTTTGGTCACACGCTGCCAAGACCCCGCCACTGTTCCGCGAGCACGATAAGAAATTCGATAGCGGCGAAAAAAGCGATTTAAACCTAAAGAAATCTGTAGCGGTACAGTTGGAAAATCGATCGGCTGCAACAAAGGCTGCAGCGCTTGAATCAGCGCTTCATTTTGTTCATTCTCTTTTTTTCTTAACCCATTCGGCAAAATACGGTCATCTATTTGATCTTGCCAATAGGCTAAAAGAACACTACTGGCATAGGTTCCGCATAAAAAACCGCGCGGTGTTTTCCAATCACGGTAAGGTTCAAAGCTGTTTAGCTCTATCCATTGATCCATAGGATAATTCATTTTTGCCACCTCCGAATCATTTTCTTTTGTGTATCTTCTTAAGTTATATCATAATGGATAGTAGCTAAAAGAACTAGAAAAAAAGGATGGAGGAATCTATTTTGAACAAAGCATTAATCAAAGAAGATCTATATGAAGCGGTTAATGGCGAATGGATCAAGGAAGCGACGATCCCAGCAGACAAACCAGCAACCGGCGGGTTCCAGGACCTTGTAGATGGCATTGATGAGCTATTAATGGCAGATACCAAAAAAATGAGTGAGGACGCTTCACTCATTCCCAATGATTTGATGAAAGAATACATTGCCTATTATCGACTAGCCAATGATTATCAAAAACGGGATCAAGATGGCGCATCACCCATGCTCCCTTTATTGAAACGCGTGGAAGATGTAAAGGACCTTACGGAGCTCGAACAGCAATTAACCAGTTGGGTGCTGGACGGACTGCCTTTACCCTTTGGCGTTGACGTAGATGCGGACATGAAAAATACAAAAATCAATGCTTTATTTGCCGGAGCTCCTAGCTTGATCTTACCGGATAAAACTTATTACGAGGCGGAACATCCACAAGCGCCACAATTGCTGGCCGTCTTTAAAGAAATGACAATGAAGCTTTTTGAACTTGCAGGCTATGAAACAGCTGTCGCAGAACAAATCACAGATGAAGCACTGCAATACGACAAATTGTTGGCTCCTCACGTAAAAAGTGCAGAGGAAAATGCCGACTACAGTAAAATGTACAATCCTGAAAGCGGCGACGCCTTCATTAAGCATAGCCAGCATTTAGATTTGAAAAAGCTATTGACTGGATTAGTCGGTGAGGTTCCCGAAAAAATCATCGTGACTGAACCTGCTTATTTTGACAAGCTAGATGAATTAGTGAATCCAACCACCTTCCAACCGATGAAAAGCTGGATGTTAGTGATGACGATCAATGCCTTGACGGCTTATCTCAGCGAGGAATTTCGTCAAGTCGGCGGCATCTACAGCCGCACACTTTCTGGCGCCACTGAAGCCCGTTCACAAGAAAAAGCAGCGTTCTATTTGGCTTCCGGCCGCTTCGACCAAATCGTCGGCGACTACTACGGAAAGAAATACTTCGGCGAACAGGCAAAAAAAGACGTGGAACAAATGGTTCAACGAATGGTCGGCATTTATCAAGAGCGTCTAAACAATAATACTTGGTTAAGTCAGGCAACTCGTGAAAAAGCCATCGTTAAGTTAGGTACATTAGGTATCCATGTTGGATATCCAGAAAAGATCCCACCAATCTATACACAATTTAAAGTGACACCAGCAGAAAAAGGCGGCACTCTTTTAGGTAATGCGCTGCACTTCAGTCATCTTAAACGGAAAGAAGACTATGCTAAATGGAATCAACCTGTTGAACGGGATGAATGGGAAATGAGTGCAGATACAGTGAATGCTTATTACCACCCATTCCGCAATATCATTGTTTTTCCAGCAGCGATTCTTCAAGCGCCATTTTACAGCCTAGAGCAATCCAGCAGTGCAAATTTCGGCGGCATCGGTGCGGTAATTGCTCACGAAATCTCTCACGCTTTTGACAACAATGGCTCACTCTTTGACGAATATGGGAACTTGAACAATTGGTGGACAGCAGAAGATCAGCAACACTTCCAAGAACTAGCTGATCAAATGATCGCTGAATTTGACGGTCTAGAAATTGCCGGTGGAAAAGTAAATGGCAAGCTGACGGTCTCAGAAAACATCGCCGATGCGGGTGGCTTGAGCTGTGCACTTGAAGCTGCTAAAAAGGACAAAGACGTTGACCTCGAAGGCTTCTTTATTAATTGGGTAACCATTTGGCGCATGAAGGCGCGCCAAGAATACACACAACTACTTTTATCAATTGATGTGCATGCGCCAAATAAATTACGGGCCAACGTTCAAGTGAAGAATTTGGCAGATTTTTACCAAACCTTTGATGTCCAACCAACAGATGCGATGTATTTAGCACCAGAAAAACGGGTAAGTATTTGGTAATCTCTTTTACTTAAAACAATAAGTTCGAAGAAAGCACTCCCTGTTTTCTTCGAACTTTTTTAGTTATGGAGATTAGCAATTGATTATATTTTCTAAGATTTCTCGTTAGGATACCTAGTTAAATCAACCGCAGGTATTTCTTTAAACCGCATAAAAAAGAACCCTGACAAATATTGTCAAGGCTCTGGCGATGTATTAAGCTTTTGGTTTCTTTGAATCAATAGCGTATTGACGGCGACCGCCTGGTTTTGGTACAAGATCACCGATCATATTCCCGAAGCCGCCTTCCACACGTAATTCGTGACCGTTCGTATAATCTGAACGCTTACTCGCAAGGTATAATACCGCATTCGCGATGTCTTGTACTTCACCGATGCGGCGGTTGGCAGTCATTCTTCTTCTGCCTTCTTCCACCTCCGCGTCTTCATAGAATTTCGTTGATAACGGTGTTTTTACGAAGCATGGCAATACACAGTTGCTACGTACACCATATTGTCCCCATTCACCGGCGATCATCTTAGACAGCATGTTCACACCCGCTTTACTTGGGCTGTATGCGCCTGAGTAAGTTTCCGGTGCAATCGAAGCGATCGTAGAAATGTGGACCATCCGACCGGATTGCTGCTCGATCATCACACGACCAATTCGTTGTGAAACTAAGAAATACCCATTCAAGTTCACATCAATTGTACGCTTCCACTCATCCAACGCTAAGTCCTCTAATGGACTGAAGGTCAAGATAGCTGCTGTTTGAACCAACACATCAATTCTTCCAAAATCTTCTTTTACCGTTTTCGCTAATGCGTCTACCTGCTCTTCAACTGTTGAATTGCAGGCATAACCTTTCGCCTGAACGCCATATTTTTTAGCTAACTCTTTCGCATAGCTTTCAGTCGCTTCTTCATTTAAGTCGACTAAAGCTAAGTTTGCCTTTTGCTCCGCGAAGTCATTCGCGATTTTGCGTCCCATTCCACCTAAAGCTCCCGTGATTACGACCACGTCGCCTGCTAAATCTAACCATGATTTTTCCATTATTTCCGCTCCTTAAAGGTTTTCTTTCTTTAAATATACTGAATCCTATCAATGGATACTAATTCTTTTTTTCAATCAATCTATAGCCTTGTTCAATCAATCATCAGCAATTGCTTTGCTAGCTCCTGACTGTAATCAGGAGCGACTGGATAAAGCAAAAGTGCATTTAATAAAATTGGCGAAAAGTTCAAATCTAATAACTCTTTTGCAAAGCTTGTCGCCGCGATTTCACTCAAGGAATGTACACGTGCCTGGCGTTTAAATGGCCCCGTTTGATAGGTCAACTGCTTTTGCGTCGTATAGGATTCCTGTTGATTTTCCAGATAATGATAGAGCTCGTGGGCTAATAAAATCTCCTCCACTCGCCGATCCTTCAAAAATTCCTGCTCCGCTAAAAAGGTTTCTGCTTCTCTCAGCAGGCTTTGATTGATTCGAATCCGATTAGGTAATTGAAACTCTGCTAATACAAAACGAAAGTTTTCCGCTTTTATTTCCTCTTCAAAATACTCAATCTCTATGGACTCTTGTTGGCAAAAGGCCCATAAATCTGTCGAAGTAAATTCGCTAGCAGTCTCTCTGCCACATGCTATTGCTTTATTTAACAAATCCCAGCGTTGAGTTTCAGGAATTTTTTTGTACAGATGATCTTGTGATAATAAATACTCCGCATATTTTTCATCTTTCTGATCCAATAAAGCACAAAAATTCATAAACAACGCCCTTTCTGATTTCTAGTTTCCTATCCCCTTGCTAAATATAACGGTTTGCGGCAATAATAATTATCTCATCGGTTCCCATAATTTCGCTCATCTCAATTTCCATTAACATGGTTAATTGAGAGAAATCGGTACTTGAAAAATCTAACAATCGTGGACCAACACAGAAATAGTAATCTGGTCGGATAATCAGATCACTCTGATAATTCGCCATGCTTTCCCACAGCTGATTAACGACCTCAAAATAACTTTGAATCGTTGTTTTAACTACTTCAGCGTGTTCACGTTGCACACGAATAAATCCTTTTTTATCAATGACACGAATCCCATTACCTTTTTTCGTACTGGTTCCATAAATATTAAAATAATCAGTTGAGTTCAATAGTTTGATCTGTTCAGACGGCAAACGAAAATCCTGAACAGCAATTTCTCTAGCTTCTGCTTCTGTAGCTGCACTTTGCAGCTCTGTAGCTTGTGCCGCAGTAGACCCGGAGGCGCGAGCTGTTATTTTTTGCGTCTGAGGATCGATTTCAATATGAACTTCAACGCTGTCTTCCGTCGCTCCACTTTCAATTGCCATATCGGTGACTTCCTGTTTAATTGCCTGAATGTCCTGCTTCGTCGGACTAGGAACAATCCGCTCAACAACATCTTGGACCGCGGCTAAAGCCACACCAATAGAAGAAATCACCTCAGCATTTTCCGGAATTTTATAATTCAATTCCATTCGCTCTGCCGCAAACTTAATCAGCGATGCAACGCCACCGCCAACACCGACTAGCGTCATTTGATTCTTTTCTAGCTGATACTTTTTAGCCAACGAACGAATAACAGGTTCAATCTTCTCGACCGCTTTTGCTAAAATTTGACGAGCAACATCCTCTACCGTAGTATTCAAATACTCCGCTAACGGCGTCATTGCCTTTCTTGCGGAATCCACATTCCCATATGAGAAATCTTCCTCCGTAACATACCCTAAAACATTGGCCGCACAGGAATTAGTAATCGTAATACACTTTCCACTCGCAAGTCTTATGGCTACATAATCTGCCGGATCTCCCTCTTTTGGTGAGTAAAGCTCCAGTTTTGGATCAATGATTTCTTCTTCAGGTGTATACACAGCGTATTCTAACCCCGCGATATGAGCGCTCCGGGGGCCGACATCCTTCACACCATTCTTGTTCACTCGGATCATACTTCCGCCAGCTACTCCTAATACTCGCACATCCAATGAGTTTACATAGGTTTTATGGCCTGATATTTCTGAATAATCAATGACCGGGCGACCATTTTTAATAACTCCTAGATTCGTTGAGGTTCCACCAACTTCAAAATAAATACCATTTGAAGTCCGTAAATACATTAAAGCCCCCATAACACTAGCGGCAGGACCCGATAGCATCGTTAAGACCGGACGTTTCTTCATTTCAACAACATCCATTAGCCCGCCATCCCCTCGCATGATCATTAGAGGAACATCTACACCAGAAGAACGGACACTTTCTTCAGTAGAATTAGCCGTCTCCAGCATCTTTGGCAGAATAGAAGCATTGATCGTTGCGGTACGCGTCCTTCGTGATAAACCATAGAGCTTGGTCATTTCTGAGGCTAAAGTCACTGGTATATTTTTTCTTCTAGCTACCTCAGCAATCTGTTCTTCCAAACATAGATTATCCACGCCGAATGCTGCTGATGCGACAAGCACATCAATGCCTTCTTTTACCAATTCATCAATTACTGTTTCGATTTCTTCTTCTGTAATATTTTTTTGTGAAATATAACGTGAAACCACGCGGATACTTCTACCAGTTCCTAAATCAATATCCTTTAGATTGGTTTGAGGACGCGCCAACCAACCTTCAATTCCTGCTTTGGCTGTACTAATAATCCCGATTTTTGCAACATCGCCTTCTAACAAAGCATTGGTCGCCTGAGTAGTACTGTGAGCAACAAAGACGACTTCTTCCGGTGCAATATCAAACTCCGCTAAACATTTTAAAAAGGAATTGACCACACCTTCAGCTACTCCTTGCTCGCTGTCATGGGTTGTTTTTACCGAAGATTTCCCGATAATTTCTTGGGTATCATTGTCGATTGCTACCGCTTTTGTATGGGTTCCACCGACATCGATCCCGATTCGAACACGTCGTTTCATGTTTGAGACACTCCTTTTTTAAATCTATAGCGGATTATTGAGGAAAAAGTTCGCGATTTCTAAAACTAACGCGACTGTTGTTCCAGGAATCAGCGCGACTTTCATATAATCTACCGCATTGATCCGATTAAAGCCCAATCCCCATGCATTCCATGAAATCGTAATATCAAAGTGAGCCATGCCAATCAAGACAGACGCAAATAAAGGATACAAAAAGGTCGTTGGAAAATTTGTCGTTTGACTCACCACAGCAAGCAGAGCCGCTCCTGAACCAATCAATGAAAGCGGTCCTTTGAACCAAGTCAATGGAGCCAAAATTCCAAAGGCAATACATAAAATTAACGGTGAAGACGGAATCCAGCTGCCAATAATTTCTTGAAAATAAGGTGCCGCGTAAACTGCCGCATCATTGAACATCGCCAAGGTGATCCAAAAAGCAATCAACGCTGACATATCCTTTACCCCTTCAGTAAATATCCGTGAGATCGTCCGACACACTTCACGAAAGTTCCCCGTCAATCCACCGCAAACACCCAGCCCATACAAGCTCGCTAAAATAAAACACAAAATCACAGGCAACTTAAATACAATCACCCCAACGACAGGCAAAAAAGGGGTAATGAGTGAGATACCGGGTGCATCTACCACTTCACTTTGCTTCACTGCTGCCCAAGAATACGTGAGATTTTCCATTTTCAAATAAACCATTGACGCTAATGAGACTACTGTAATCATCACCACAAAAGCCAAAATACCAAAAGGAAAATAGTCGTTATAGGTGTATTCTTGACCGCCGTTTGAATTTAAAAAGAAGGCGGAATATTGCCCAAAATTAATCGGGTTCAAAAAAATGCCCGCTGCGACTGAACCAGTAAAGGAGAAAAAGCCGACAACCTTTGGGATACCGATTGAAAACAGGATTGGTAAAACAATAACTGCAATCGCAATCACTGAGCCGCCTCCCGTCATTGATGTAAAAATAAACCCACTGATGATATTGACGATCGCTAAAATTACCGCTGGATTATCTCCTCCCAGCTCAACACTTTTTCGAATGATTGTGGCTGCAATACCAGTATCTAGTAAAATCCGCCCAAAAAAAGCGCCTAAGAAAATATTCATAACAGAAGCACCATATTTTTCTGGTGCCGTTTGATACACTTGTCCCAGCATATCGTGAACAGTCAATCCATCAAATGCCGCATTCGGTGATAGCAAGTTTCCAATAATTGGTAAAAATGTCCAAATCGTTGCCATAATGAAAAAACCGATCATTAAGTTATGACCTTTTATACAATAGATGACCATCCCTGCAAAGGAACAGATTAACAATAACCCAATTAAAATATTCATGGGTACCTCCTTCAAACCCTGAGTCTCTGCTTTCATAATTGACTATTGAAAAAACATTCACATGTTTATTCATAATATGAAAACAAGGAGGAGACTGATTCTCTAAAAATCAGTCCTTCCTCCGTAAGTATTATTCAATTCCTGTTAATCCTTCAGCTTCTCAAAAGCACTATAGCCAAAAATCTTTTTGTGCTGTAGAACAAGATAGCTCATCATAACGATTGAGATGACACCAAACATTAACAATAAGCCCATCATGATATACACCGCTTGGGCTTCACCTACTGATTTAGTCATGTAAGCGACAAAGTATGGTAAAGCCACACTGGCGATACTCATCCAAGTATAATAGATTCCTGTATTTCTACCTTTTCTACCTGGTGAGAACATTTGGCGAACACTTAGTCCAGCTTGCAACGCACCACCTGCTGCGAAGAATCCCAGACAAGCGATACTGATATAGATCACCGTAATATTATGAATAAGCAACACTGCAACCAAAGGAATCGTTGTAAAGATTGCATCGATGAACAATACCTTCACCGGATTCCATCTTAATTTACCCATCATAAAGGCCCAGAAAAGAACAGCAATAATAGACCCAATCGTATAAACAGACGTCAGACTCGCTGCCTGCATTTCTGTCATGCCGGCATTGCTCAAACCATATGCCTTTGTATATTGTTGGCCACCGTACATAATGAACATACAAACAAAACCGTAAAACATCGTAGTAAAATTAACCAGCTTGTTTGGTTGAACCAGCATCTTCGCTTTTGCTTCATCAATTTCTTTTTGAACCAAATCTTCTGAAGACTCTAACGCTTCCTCTACGGAAGAATCACTTTTCGCTTTTTTACTAGCCTTCATATCATCATCATAAGCAAATGGGCAAAGAATCGACATAATCACACAAATAAGTGCCAATACTCCCGGTACGATGATACTCATAGAGTTTTGTCCAGCTTCTGCAAAACGAACAACCATTAATGGGAAGATTACCCCAGCGATGGAGACAAATAATTTAATTCCTAATAGGGCCGAAGCCGCATATTTAGGTGTCGCTTCTTGTGCTGCCGGATACAACGCCGCATCCCACATCCCTGAGTTAGCGATCCCAACAATGAACGCCGCAACATAGGCGATATACACGTTAGTTGACAGTAATAAAACGACGAAGAACAGAAGATATAGCACAGAGCCTCCGACAGCCAACACTTTCCGACCAACCTTGTCTGAAATTTCTCCACCGATCCAAACAGAGATCAGCTTCCCGAAACCTGTAAACGTGATCGCCATTGAAACGGCTGCCGCCCCAGCGGTAGCATCTGTATATCCCCATTTGTCAAAAAAGTATGAGGCATTTTGACTCAGGCTCAGTGTCTGCATTCCGTGAGTAAAATAGGCCAAATATACAAAAATCAGTGACGGTAAATATTTCTTTCTCATATAATAATTAACTCCTACTCGTTTATTTAGCTCCAACTGCTATTTTTCTTTTGTTGGAAGTGCCTGTCCAGTAAAAATTTCAAAGGCAGCTTTTCCTTGCCCTAACAGCATTCCTTCACCAGTCACGGTGTCACAACCTTTTTCTCTAGCATCTTTGATCAGCTGTGTTACTGGAGGATTATATACCGCGTCTGCTACCACTAGTTTTTCATGAAGCATACTCGTATCACTGATTGGTGTTCTCGTTGAACCTTCACCCATTCCAACAGTCGTACCATTCACTAATACGTCTGCTTCAGCGATTTTTTGTTTCAATAATTCCGCATCTCCCAAATCATGGATGGCAACCGCTAAATCTGGATAGAATTTTTTGATTCGTTCTACTGTTTCTTCACCCTTCACAAAGAAGTCATCCTTGATATTGAAGATATCAATAGCAGCCGCTTCTTCGATCGCTAATTGAACCTGGATCGCTGTCGCCGCACCGCCAGTCCCTAAAACGACAAATTTCTTTCCTTTAGGATCCACATTATTCGCTTTCAGATTATCAACAAAACCAATACCATCTGTGATGTGTCCGGTTAATTTTCCATCCTTATTTTGGAAGGTATTAATCGCACCGACCATTTGAGCAGCAGGAGATAACTCATCCATGTATTTCGCCGCTTCGCCCTTACAAGGCATCGTCACGTTTCCCCCAGGCATATTGAAAGTACGAACAGACTGTATTGCCTTTTCAACTTCGTCGATTTGCACATCGAACGCAAGATAAACAGCATCAATCCCTAATTGTTCAAATCCATAATTGTACATCGCTGGTGATCCTGAATGTCCTACTGGACTACCGATCAATCCATATAATTGTGTTTTACCTGATACGCCTTCTAACATATTTTTATCCATCCTTTTTTAATCTTCTAGTAGTTCTGGCCAAGCTTGCTTGATAACATCTATACTTGTTTCATAGTTCATTTGAGCTGATTTTTCATATCCTAAGCTTAAGATTGGATCAGAGATCACTTCGGTACCAATCACACGAGGTTTGATGCCGTGTTCTTTGATTGCTTTCAAGAAGCCAACGGTATCTCCCCAGCCTGTTCCCGGGCAAAGACGATCATGCATGGATTCATCACGTAAAATCGTATCTGGGTAGCGGCGTTCTAATACGTCACAGATTTGAACAGAGACCACTTTTTCTGCTGGAACTTCTTTTAAATCTTCCGCTAATGTTTCCGCTCGTGCCCAATGCCATGTATCTAGGATCAGCATGCCGTTGTCACAACCCGCGCCCTTGACAATATTCCAAGCACTCGCTAAATCTGGAACACCACTATACGGCATAAATTCCAAACCAATCACTAATTCCTTCGCCCGTGCGCACAATTCCTTGAAGGCCTGAATATGAACTTCTGCTGGATATTTTTCCATCAAACCACAGTTGATATGGCCTACGCCAAACAAACGAGCCATATGATAAACGGTTTGTTCTTTGAATTGCTGCAATAGCGTTTCTGGTGTTTCTTGCGTTTTATTTGGATCCGCCCATAAGGTGATATACTCTACTTCCGTCACCTTCATGTCGTTTTCTTCTAAAATTTCTAACATGCGTTCGTCAGAATAGCCTTGCTTGATAGCTAACATATACGTTTCAGCACGAAGACCAATGCCATCAAAGCCTGCTGCTTTCGCAATTTTCACCCGTTCTTCAAAGTCAATTTCCATACCCAAAGTATACGAACTGATCGTTAATGGTACTTTTTTCATTTCTTGCTCTCCTCCTAAATCGTCTCTCAGTTATTCAAAAGTTATTTCTTTCACATGCTAGGCTGCAGTCCCTTAATAAATGAAAGCTTTTTTGATGTGAAAACTATAGGGTCCATAATGTATCTGCTTTCACAATCAAATCTTGTTTTCATTTTAACGTGAGAATTTTTAAAATTCTAATTGGTTTTTCTCGAACAATCTATAGGTAAAACATATAGGTTTTGCTATACTTATAGAAAAGCTTTATGAAGTTGTTAAAAATACCCGGGAGTGAGGCAGATGAATTTACAACATTTGAAATATTTTGATGTATTGGCCAGAGAGCAGCATTATACCCGTTCCAGTAAAATACTGAATGTTACACAGCCAAGCTTGAGCAATGCGATCGCCTCTTTAGAAGATGAGCTAGGCATCACCTTATTCGAGAAAAAAGGCCGGAATGTGGTATTGACGAAACCAGGAAAAATCTTTCAAGATTATGTCGCCCGTACTTTGGGTACACTGGATGACGGGATAGAAACAGTGACAAAAATCAGTAAAGGCAGCGGCTTTATCAGCTTTGCTTTTCTGCCCGTTTTAGGAACGACTTTTGTACCAAAGCTTGTTCGAGGCTTTCATGACGCAAATCCTGATAAAGAGATTCTTTTTGATTTTCATACTTCTTCTGGGGTAACAAAAGAAATCGTGGATGGCATCAAAACGATGCACTACGATATTGGTATCGCCTCCTACCTACCCGACGAACCTAGCGTAGAATTTCTACCCATCGCTAGCCAAGAATTAGTCGTTATCGCGCCCCTTGATCACCCATTGGCGCAGTTTGACAATATTTATTTGGAGCAAACACAACCCTATGAGCAGATCGGCTTCAGCAAAAGCAGCGGTCTGAGGAATGTGATTGATGAAATATTCAAAAAAAATAATTGCAGCTACAATATCGTATATGAGGTGACCGTTGATCAGGTTATTGCCGGCCTTGTCAGTCAAGGGTTTGGGATCGCTGTTGTGCCAAATATGACCATCTTGAAGCAACTGCCGTTGAAAACGATTCACCTAAAAAATGTGATACAGGATCGTTCCTTTTATCTAGTCACGAACAAAGAAGCCTATCTAACACCAGCGGTCATTAGTTTCAAAGAATTCGTCTTGGCGCATTCGGATCCGAAAGAGATCGTTTATTAAAAAACAAACTTGAAATCAACAAAGTGGAATTCATGATGTTCAATCCTCATTATATTAATCATTTTTTCTAATTTTCTGGAGCATACTAGTCTTCAACGTATTGCCCATTTAAAGAAGCAGGACGTTCTTATCGTCCTGCTTCTTTAAATTAACGACTATGGGCTCTTTTCTTTGAACGGATCAATGAGTGGATGGTCACTTCATTGCAGTCGTCCGCCATAATTTCTGTAAATCGGCGAACCCCGTCTTTCTCAAAAATTGTCAGCTTTGTCAGCATCTCAAATAATATATAGAGCTCCGCACCTGACTTGCTGATATCGGCATGTTTGAAGGTCACCATATGCTTCTTGCCATTCGCATCAGCAAAATATGCCTTATAACAAAAATCGTAATTCTCCTTATCAGCAAAAGCAGCAGCTCTCTGTTCTTCTGGATAGTTCTGTGTCGCATAGCTCAAGATTTCGTCAAATTTGTCATAAGTCGGTGCCGCAGCCGCACGAAAACACTTTGTTTCAGGACGAATCCCTCGTGTCCATTCCGAAAACTCCGCACGATTCTTGAACAGTCGATTTCGTACGATCTCCCATTCACTGTATTCAAAGTAGTCGTAGAAATACAAACAAAAATCGCGCTTTGTATTGTTGGGCTTGCCTTCTAAAAAGATTTTGCAGATCAAGTCTTTGCAAATAAAGGAGTAGTCATCCATCACCATCGCATTTCTCACTAGAAGAACCAATCCATATTCGATCACTACATCTTCATTTTTTGTTTCGTAATAGTACTGTTGAATCCTCTTTTCTAAAGAATCTCGATTCATTTGGAGCAGTTGTCTTTCTTGTAAAGGCTGCACGTTTTTCCCCTCTTTCTAATACTATTGTTTTTTCTAGCTTATAGGTCTCCCACAACTGTTTTGCAGTCGGGAAACACGACCTCCGCAAACTTTCGATTCCCATCTCTTTCAAAGATTGTCAGCTTTGTCAGAATCGTTAGCAGTACCTTTAACTTCTTAGTCGACATGCTGATATCCGCATTTTGAAATTTTTGTTTATGTTTTTTCCCCTGTGCATCCTTAAAGACGGTTTCGAAAAAGTAGTCGCAGCTTTCTTTCACGTGATGGGTATGGCTCCCATCACCGTAATAACGCTCAAAAAGCCAATCCCGTGCTTTATCCGTAGGCGCAGATGCCGCTCGAACACACGTCGTTTCGGGACGAATCAAGCGTGTATATTCCGAAAATTCCGCTCTGTTCTTGAACAACCGAGCTCTCACAAGCTCCCATTCACGGTAGTCAAAGAAATCATAGAAATACAAGCAATAATCTCGTAATTTATCACTTGGTTCACTTGTTAAGAAAATTTCCTTGATCAACTCTTGACAGACAAATGAATAATCATCCATCGTAATCGCGTTAAAAACTAGAACCGCCAGATTATATTCCAGTACAGCATCTGTATCATGGGTTTCTTCATAGTATTGCTGGATCCGTTTTTCCAAGTTCTCCCGCTTCATTCGAAACAGCTGCCTTTCATTCAACGGCTTTACAAACATATTCAGACCTCTTTTCTCTATAGCTTAGATATAGTTCTATCATACCTCTAAAATAAGCCGAAAATTACCCAAAATTAATAGTGAAAAAAAAGTTTTTCCGATAATTGAAAGTTACGCTTGAAAAGATTGTTTCCTTTTTCATTCTGTGCTAGTATTTCTTCGGGGGAACTCTCCCAAAAATAAATCAGAGTAGAAAATAAAGCGTTAAGTGCTGGAGGGATGGGATGTTGCCTTCTGGACGAAAGACTTGGTCTGCGGTTTTATTTTCGCATTCGCTGCATGAAGATGTAGCAGCTCTATAAGGAGATGCTAGAAATGAAGAAACACCTCGATGCTAGAAGCATCACAACGATGGCGCTATTGATCGCCATGATGGTCACTCTGTCTCGGATACTAGGAATCGAGACACAATTTCTCAAAGTCAGCTTTACCTTTATCCCACAAATCATTATGGGAATGCTCTTCGGTCCATTTTGGACGGGGATCGGTGCGGTTATCGCTGATTTTATCGGTATGTCACTTTTTGCAAAAGCACCCTTTTTCATTGGTTTTACCATCAATGCCTTTCTTGAAGGAGCAATCTACGGATACTTCTTCTATAAGAAAGAGATCACTTGGAAAAACTCGATTCAAGCGGTGCTAGTTACGACGATTGTGATCAACTTGATCCTAACTCCGCTTTGGCTGGCGATGATGTATCATGTGCCATTGAACAGCTGGGTGATCTGGGCACCACGTTTGATTAAAACCGTGATTTGGATTCCGATTCAAGCCATCATCACCTATTTCTTAGGTGGCGTATTGCCCTACAAGCAATGGATCGCACGCTTCAATCGCGCACACTAATTTTATAGAAAAGATTACGTTTGTTTGAAAGTAGTTCTTTCTTTCACATCGTAAATTCCTTTAGAGGCTGTCTTATCCCATAGACAGCCTCTTTTTTGGTCATTCACAATTTTCACACTTAAGTAGGCTAATAGCGCCTTTTTAGAAAGAATAAAGGAGTCCTGTTCAATCAATATAGCGTGATGCAAACCGCACGTGAACAAAGAATTTTTCATTTCTTATGAGGTTTCTGTGTTATTTTTCTCAAGCATAATTATCGCTATTGACTTTGGAAAGCGCTATGCTAGGTCAAATTTAATAAGAAAGCTGGGAGAAAAATGAAAAATTCTGATGTTTTGATTGTCCCTAAGGACCGTTCACTATACTTTTTCCCTGCCATCTCAGAAATGAGTGTTTGTTCAGGGAAAGAATTACTTGCAGCAAGCAACGAGACGTTACGTCACTACTTGAAAAACTTTCAATTGATCATATTTTTAGATTTCGGCTTTGAACCAGAAATGGCGGCACGAATCCGCCCCTTCACAAAAGCCAAGATCGTTCTATTCTTCTGGAATCACTTCAAATTAGAGCATTATCGAAAATTGAACGACGCACAAAAAGAACCCGCAATCGATGAGATCTATCATTTCGATCCACTAGAAGCACGAGATCTAGGGCTAAAACATAACAGCTCCTTTTATACACAATCAGTCGGTGAGTCCGTGCATAAGACTGAATACGATATTTTCTTTGGCGCCAATGACAATGGACGGAAGCAGCAGGCGTTGGAATTAAAAGACCGATTCGAGTCTCTTGGCCTTGCGACTCATTATCATATCCTGCCTAAACGAGGCAATGAGCAAGAAGGCTACTTGCCCTATAACGACTATTTGCAGCTGGTTAAACGCAGTAAAGGCATCCTTGAAATCCTACGTGCTGGACAATACGGAGTGACTCTGCGAACATTCGAGTCCTTATTTTTGCAGAAGAAACTTGTTACAGCGAATGCGATGCTGCCTTTTTACCGGCTGTACGATCCGAGAAATGTCTTCATGATCGAACCAGATCTAAGTAAGCTGACGGCATTCTTGAATATCCCTTATCATCCAGCCGATCAAGAAATGCTGGATTTCTTCGAAGCTAAGAATTGGGTCAAACGCTTTGTTGATTACGATCCGACACTTTTTGAGGAGTTCGAGTATTACCCAGAGCTGATGGCGCATGAGAGTGCGTTGTAGAGGGGTTCGCTTTAATACGCCAGAAAGTATCTGCAGGATTTTGCAGTGCCAGTCGGGCGATATCATTGAATATGTGGAAGAGTAAGTAAAAAGTCGTGCGAGTGCACGGCTTTTTTTAGTTATAACGACATCTTTTTCCCAAAACATTCACTTCGAATACTGAAAAAAGAGTGTGACCATACGACTATCACACTCTTCCCAAAACTTGATTAAATTTTTTCGACTTGGATCTGTGAAAAATACTGCTCAAAGTTGTCACGATTAATATGTCCGGTTTTCTTCTCCAGCGTATTCAAAATCCCTGTCGTCATCGCGGTTTTGATCGATGTCTCGGGATCATCCTGACGACTGATCCCATACGCCAAACCAGCTAAAGTTGCATCACCTGAGCCTACTGGGTTGACGGCAGTAATTTTAGGAATCGACACACGATAAATGTCTTGCTGATGTTTGACTACCGCTCCTTGTGCGCCTAAAGAAACAATGACCCATTCGACACCGGTGAACAATTCATTTCTTAGTGCTGCTTTAAAGGCCGATAAATCTTCTAGTGAAACACATTGGCCTAAGAGCTCTTGGATTTCTTCAGCATTTGGTTTGATCAAGTAAGGTTTCTGCTCGCTTAGCAAGCTTTGCTTCAGACTTTCGCCAGAAGTATCTACTAAAGCTTTCACTTCAACCTGTCCGGCTAGATTCAGCAGCGTCTGATAAAAATCGCTTGGAAAACCTTTTGCTAAGCTGCCGGAGATCGTTAAGCAATCTGCGCCAGACAAAAGCTTCTTAAACAGCTCTAAAAAAGCTGACTGCTCTGCTGCACTAACTGTCGGACCACTTTCCAAAATTTCCGTTTGCTTCCCTTCATGAAGAATTGCAATTGAGTTTCGCGACTCCTCTTTAATTGGTGAGAAACGATGAGAAATGCCTTCCATGTCCAGCTGTTCCATGATAAACGCACCATGATGCCCACCGATCACTCCAGTAGCGATCACTTCGCCACCTAATTCGTGAATCACCCGTGTGACATTCAGCCCCTTGCCGCCGGCAGTCTTCGAAACCTTCGCTACACGATTCACGGTATCCAGTTTAAAGCTCGTTAGCGGATAGGAGACATCGATTGAGGGATTCATTGTTACTGTAACAATCATCCGTGTTCCTCCTAATCTCTTACTTGTACTTTGTCGTGCCATGAACTCGCACATTGCTTAATCACCGCATTTAAGCTTTCGATATTGTGTTTGCCTTCTGTTTTCAACCATTCTCTAGCTGCAGCTTCACCTTTTTCAATAAACGGCGCCACACCATTTCTCCAAGTTGCACGTCCACAGAGGACACCGTTGAAGGTTGAACCGGAGTCCTTCGCAAATATCAGGGTCTCTTGGAAGAGCTGAGCTGAAACACCGGCGCTCAAAAAAATGAATGGCAGATGAGTCGCCTCACTCTGTTCTTTGAAATAAGTTCTCGCTTCTTCTTTTGAATAAACCGTCTCGCCTTTCGCAAAGCCCTCCACGTAATTCATATTCACCGGAACCTCTACTTTTAAAACATCAACCTTGTATTGCGGTTTTGAAAATTCCTTCATCATGTCATTCACTTTATGCGGTTTTACCTTTGCATAGTCAAGTGACGCAGCATCCACAATGTTCGCATCGTAAGAAACTAATTCTAAATAGAAAGGAATATCCTCCGCTACGCATTCACTACCTAAACGTTCAACAAAAACATGCTTCAAATGATTGATCCGCGCGTCTTCATCAATATCATAATAAAGTAGGAATTTCACCGCATCGGCTCCCGCATCTTTGATTCGTAAGGCGGACCAGTCTTCTAATAAATCTGGCAGGCGCCCCGGTGTAGAAGCATCGTAGCCCGTTTTTTCATATGCCAGCAGCAATCCTGCGTCCTTCGCCCGAACCTTGGCTGCAGGTAAACCATATTCTGGATCTAATAAGATAGAAGAAGCATAGGGCGTTAACTCTTCTGAGACGAATGCTTTGAAGTTTTCGATATGCTCGGCAGTCACTTCGGCTCCCAAGGCTGTGATCATTTTTTTCAATGCGCCCCGCTGATCGATCGCTAAAGCCCCAATCAAGCCATCCGGTGTTGACAATCTGTCCATCGCTGCCTTTTTTCCTTTAGTAAGTTCTAGCATTTATTTTCGCTCCTAATCTTTCGAATACACTTTTTTTCCATCCAAATATGTTTCTGCCAGAGACAGCTCTGGTTCAATGATTAAAAAGTCAGCGGCACGTTCTGGTTGGATACTGCCGCATTGATCCTCAATCCCGACGCTCTTAGCTGGAACATACGAGGCCATCTTGATTGCTTCTTCGGCTGTCGCTAGATTCCAATCCACGACATTTCTTACGCCTTCAAACAATTCCAAAATACTGCCAGCTAAACTGCCTCCTTCTTTCAAGCGTGCCGCTCCATCCTTCACGATGACCGCAAATTCTCCTAAAGTCGACTCACCTTCTGGCATTCCGCCAGCCCGCATACAGTCGGTGATCAAGACGATCTGCTGGGAGGTTTTGGCCTTCAGCAACACATCCACCGCTGCAGGATGTACGTGATGCCCATCAGTGATCACCTCAGCGAAAGATGCCTTGGTGGTCATCGCTGCACCTGCCATCCCCGGCTCCCGATGAGTAAAGCCGCTCATGCCGTTAAATGTATGAACAAAGATACTCGCACCCGCATCAACCGCCGCTTTCGCCTGCTGATACGTGGCCGAACTATGAGCAAGCGCCACCTTAACCCCTTGATTCGTCACTGTTTCAATAAACGTTAATGCCCCTTCACGCTCCGGTGCAAGCGCGATTTTTTTGATTAAACCGCCTGACAATTCCTGCCAATGAGCAAAAGTTGCTAAGTCTGGATCTTTAAAATAGATCGGATTTTGTGCACCCTTATGTTCTTCCGTGAAAAATGGACCCTCAAAGAAGATGCCTTGGATCTTCGCGCCTTCCACGTCTTGGTAATGCTCTCCGATTAATTGGCTGACTTGATTCAAGCTCTCCACATCCGACGTTAACGTCGTAGGCAAAAAGGAAGTGACCCCGCAGCTTAATAAGCCTCGGGAAATTTCATTCAGACCGTCAAAATCCCCATCCATCACATCATGACCCTTATAACCATGAATATGAGTATCCACTAAGCCCGGTGCGATCCACTTGCCAGAATAATCCAAGATTTCACCAGTGGGTTCAGTTTTGCTGTAGCGTCCAAACAAACCATCCTTTACCTCTAGATAACCGCCTATTTCCATCCCGCTTCTTAAAAAGAAGCGATCCGCTTTGATATAATAATGCATCCTTTTCACTTCTTTCTTATTTGGCAAATTCGTGGATCGTCACACCTTTCACGACCCGATTGACAGTTCCCGTCGATGAAGGAGTATCAGGAGTATTGTTAACTTTGACCGAAGTCAATAAGGCGATCGTTTGCCCGATGACGATGTCTGCCAACGCTAAGTAGCCATCCGGCAGCAGCATCTCTCCCTGTTCAAAAGTAAAGGTCTTTCCGCTAAAGTTGCTCTTTCCGGCTTGACCAATCCCCACTACTTGAGGTGCGATCTTATCACCTGCTACCTCCTCCAAAATATCCAAATCATATTGACGGGTGTACTCATCATTATTTACAAAAACAAAGACCAACGTCTTGTCATTGATAAAGGATTTTGGCCCGTGGCGAAATCCCATCGATGAATCAAAGACAGTCGCGACCTTGCCTGCCGTCAACTCTAATACCTTCAGCTGTGCCTCACGAGTCAAACCAGCCAAGCTGCCAGAACCAAGATATACGATCCGGTCATAGTCACCTGCCAGGAATTGTTGGATATCTGTTTCTCTATCAATCACTTCACGGCCTAGCCTATTCAACGTCCGAACATAGGCTGCTTTGGTCTCCACCGCTGTTTGATCAAAGACCAAAAGTCCCATCAAGGTCATACAAGAAAAACTACCGGTCATAGCAAACCCCGCATCATTCGACCGTGACGGCATCAGCAACAATAAATTCCGGTCATCATCGGCCGCCGCTTTGGCTAAGCTGCCGTCTTTTGCACAGGTGATGGTCAAATGAAAAATATTCTTAACATAGGCATTTGCCACCTCAACCGCCGCGATGCTTTCTGGACTATTTCCGCTGCGAGCAAAAGAGACAAGTAAAGTTGTTTGGTCTGCAAATAAATATTCTTCTGGAGCCGCCACGATATCGGTGGTCGCTAAGCTCTCAAAAATGAAGCTGGTGCTATTCCCCGTTTTCGATAAATACGGTTTAAGTGTATCTCCAACATATTGCGATGTACCCGCACCAGTAAAGACAACCCGTACTTTACCATCCGCAGAGGCTTTGACCTTTTCTAGAAAAAACCGAATTTCCTCTTGCTGTTGTTGATAAATTTGGAACGCTTCTTCCCATAGTTCTGGCTGTTGTTTGATCTCACGAGTCGTGATCTCAGCCCCCATTTTTTCTAGTTCTGCCGTTGCTAATTGAAACATCAATGAATTCCTCCTTAATCTTTATGATGGACGATTTTATATCGAAACTGATCCGCCCGCGCGACACTTATCGTAAATTCAATGATCTCATTTTTCGTATTGTAGGTTTTTCGCAGCAAATTCAAGACTGGTGCACCTGGACAAATCTTTAAGATTGAAGCATCCTGTTCCTCAGCAATCCCTGCATAAAACTCTTCTTCGGCCACGCGGATGATCTGACGGTAATTCTCGCGAAAAATGTCATACATCGCTTTTTTCTCCAACTCTGCCTTCTCCAATGTCATAAAGAACTGCAAAGGTAAGTAGGTCATCTCCAGCATCATCTCGAGCCCATCGGCGCATCTCAGACGTTCAATCTCGATCAACTTGGTTCCTAAGTTGACATTTAACTGCTCCGCTAAATACTTATTCGCTTCGATTTTTTGAAAACTCAAGACGTCTGTACGGGGTGTTTTCCCCAATGATTTCATTTGCTCCGTAAAGCTATAGGTATTAGACAAGTTCAGTGCCGACTCACGAATGTTCGATACAAAGGTTCCTTTGCCATGACGGCGATAGATATAGCCTAATTTCTCCAGCTCCTGCAAAGCCAATCGAACCGTTGTCCGACTCAAGCCATACGTACTGGACAACTCTCGTTCTGACGGCAACAAAGTATTCGCCACATATTCTTTTTCGATTTTCTCTTTCAGCAGCGTAACCAATTGGTCATACAATGGTTGCTTTTTGACGTTATTACTCATATGCCAGTCCCTCTTCTTCATCATTTTCATTCACTCGCATCCTACTCACAACACACTGGTTACAACCAGACCCAGTAAGGCAAAACAAGAGATACCTCTCACCTTTGAGATAAGAGGTATCTAATTGGCTTATTATGGCCAGATATTCGGCCAAATGCCAAAGCCAGAGCCCAGCAAACCGATAATCAGTAGGAATCCAATACATTTCAATGGTGTCCAACCGCGTTTTGACATTAGTAGATACAGCAGCATTGTCAACGCCAATGGAATGATCTGTGGTAAAATGCCGTCCAAGATCTCTTGGATGTTGATCACTACCGGTGCTTCTTCGTTCCGATTGAAGGTCACTTCGTATTCACCAGAAGGTAATTCCTTGACACCCAAAGCTTTTTCATCTGTACCAGCATCCTGCACTTCATCCGTCAGCTTACCATTAGCATCTTTTTTATAAACAAACTCGTCGTATTTATGCATCTGACTTTCTGGTACCACTGCCGTTACGGAATGCACATTATTGGTTGTCCCATTCGGGATCTCGATATTCACCTTCGTCGCGCCATAAACACAAGTCAATGAGCCGACCACAAAGATCCCCAGTATACTTGCTGCACGAGTGAACTCTTTGGCATTTTCCGTTAAAATACCGATCGCATCAGTCCCCAGTTTGTAAGACCAGTTCATCAAGAAGAAACGTATAGCAAATTGAGCAACGTTGAATACCAACAAGAAAATAAACGGCGCAGCGATACTTCCGTTGATCGCCATATTTGACGTGATCCCCGCAGTAATCGGCACTAAAGTAAACCAGAACAACGCATCCCCAATCCCGCCTAAAGGCCCCATCGCTGCGACCCGTACTGCACGGATCGTTGGGATATCTGATTTGTTTTGTTCCATTGATAGAACGATTCCCATCACAAAGGTAACTAAGAATGGGTGGGTATTGAAGAACTCTAAGTTGTGGCTCATTGAAGCGGCCAAATCATCTTTGTTTTTATGAATTTTCTTTAATCCTGGTAAAATACTGTACAGCCAGCCTCCGGATTGCATCCGCTCATAGTTGAAAGAAGCCTGTAAGAACAATGAACGCCAGGCCATCTTATTCAATGTTTTTTGATCTAGTTGTTCTGAAGGTGCTTGATCCTTATATGTGTCTGGAATATTATATGCCATCCTCTTCGCCTCCTAAATCATTCGATACTTTTGCTGTTTTGAATTTGGATTGGATTTGATAATCCCAGAATGCTAACGCAAAACCGATGAATGCTAGAATCAACAATGCCGGACCAGTCAAGCTCGGCGCTGCCATAACGATCGTCGCTAGCCCAAAGCCCATGAAGTAAAAGCCCCACATATCCCGTGACATCATCACCTTCAATAGAATCGCAAAACCGACATAACGCATCATGCCCCCAGCAGCACCTAAACCACCCATCAACCATTCTGGAATCGCATCAACTACCTGCTGACCAAAAGCGGCTCCGCCAATAAAGAATAAGGTAACAATCAAACCAAAGATCGTTCCTAAACCGAGCATCGCTAGATAGTTGATTCGATCAATTCCCTTCGTATTCGCTTCATGGGCATAGTTATCGGCAACGGTCATAACAGGAGACATCAAAGAGAAAATCAACGTAACGCCATATTGACCCAATAAAGAAAATGGAATTGCTGTCGCCACCGCTACAGTTGGTTCTAACTTCAATGTAATCGCCAAAATTGCGGCCATGATTCCCCCGATAACCGCATTTGGCGGCTGTGCTCCGCCGACTGGCATATTCCCGATCGTCATCAACTGGTAGGTTCCTCCAACGATCAGACCTGTTTTTAAATCGCCTAGAATAAGACCAATGACCATTCCGGTTACAATCGGTTGATATAATGATTCCAAAAAACTGAACTGATCGATTGCAGCAATAAACGTTACTAAGAAGACCAATATAATTTGAGCAATATTGTAATCCATTCAATAATTCCTCCTTACTTCAATTTAACTGAATAACTTGTTTGAATCCTCGATCGGTGTCGTCGGAACACGGCGAATTTCTAATTCAACACCTAGATCCTTCATCTTTTTGAATGCCGAAACATCTGCATCATCTACCGCAACCGTCGTAGCAACTTGTCGTTTGCCTTCTGCCATGTGCATATTCCCAATATTCAGTTTCTTGATCGGTACGCCTCCTTCCACTAGTTTCAAAACATCAGCAGGGTTCTCAGCAATAATAAAAATCTTTTGCTTCGCAGATGCCTTATGAATGATATCGATCGTTTTCTGGATCGAAAAATACCGTGTTTGTGCTCCCGCAGGTGCCGCCATATCCATTAAACCCTGACGAACCTTATCACCAGCGACCTTGTCATTTGCAACTAAAATCAGATTTGCTCCGATCGTCCCATTCCACTGTGTCGCGACTTGGCCATGAATCAGACGATTGTCGATTCTTGTTAGTAAAATATTCGGTTCTCCCATTATGCATTCCTCCAATTGTTCTATTTAATAATGTCCGAAATAGCGTAGCGTGATACTTCCATGACTATTCCTGACTTTATTTCCAACTCAACAATTTCTTCGTCCACCCGTCTCAAAGTACCCAATATCCCACTAGACAGCTGAACCTTCTGACCACTCTGTAATGACTGATGTAATTTCTGATAATGTTCCTTTCTTTTCTTGACGCCCTTGCGACTGACCAAATAGTAAATCAGTGCCATAATGATCAAAAAAGCGATCATAACGATTGAGGCTGCCAAAATACTTTGTGCCATGCTAGATCCCTTCTTCCTCGCTACTGTCTTCTTGCTGTGATTCGCCCAACCGAGCATGTATCAGACCTGTTCGGCCAACTTCCACCATTTGCTCCAGAAATTCACTGACATTTTCAACACCCAGACGCAATAAAGAGCTTTCTACTAGTAACGGCAGATTTGTCCCAGCGATCACTTCCACCGAATCTCTTTCATGAGCGGCTAACATCGCGGAGCGAAACGGCGTCCCGCCTAATAAATCAGAGAAAATGACCACACCATCACAAACCTTATCCAGTTTTTCTACCGCAGCCTGCATTTTTTCATCAAAATACTCCAACGTCTCCTCTTCTAAAAACGGCACAACTTCAAATTTTTCCTGCGGACCCGCGATCATTTCGACTGCCCCCATAATCCCCGGCGCAAAACTACCATGTCCAGTTAAAATACATCCAATCATCGTCATCCTTCTTTCTTTTGTTTAGACTTTGATAAGAGAACCAAGCGGCTGGACTATGCTTAGGTCCCTTCGTTTTTACGGTGTGATTCGCAACGTAAAGCTTGCGCTGATGCCAATACAGTTACTTTGTTCATTCCTGTTTTCAGGTCAGTGGTTTATTCGCTGTTGTGAGGGAATCCTCGATATTTTTGCCAAAAACTAGTAAGCGCTTTCATAATTACTGTTAAAATTCTCTTGCTAGAAATACTGTAGCAACAAACAATATATGACTTCCTATCGCACCGGGATAGAATTCAGCTGCTGTGCTCTTAAAACCACCAATCTTGACTTGTTACAACCAGTTCAGCTATAATCACACCGCCCTTTCAGACTATTTCTTGAGTGGGTTGCTTCTTTTGATTCCTGATACTTTTGCTTTTGAACGTTGTTCCTTGTTCCACTAACCACAAATATATTTATCGAGACGCCAATACAACTCATTAAAGCTAGTGAAAAAGAATGAGACTAAACCATACCAATGATTAGTTTTTTCACAAGTGTTTAAAAGAATCATTTAAATAACTTCCTATAAAAATAGTAACGCACGAAAATGACAATGTCAACGCTTTCATAAAAATGGAATTTTTCTAATAATTGGTAGATACCACATAATAAGTCAAGAGAACACCTATATTACAATTAATTTTATAAATATCAGAAACTATTCGAAATTATCGAATGTCATCGCTGGGAATTTGAATAAACCACAGTGCATCTCTTTAAAATCAAAGCAATTATGTATATTTTACTCTTAAATCATTTTATAGAAAATCACATAAATTCATAGTGAAAAACTTTCGAAAAAACTACAAAAATAAGTATTTTCGCAATAGAAACGACTGGTATCAATTACCGCTAAAAAAATCGTAATCAAAGACCAATCAGACTAACTGGTATAATATAACAATACCAGTAAAAAACAATTCGATAAAACATACTGATTTTACTTTTTTTTAGTTATTTTATGGTGATACTTTCACAAAGTTGATTAGGCAGAAAACGCCGTGCTGAGACACGCCTTTTTTGCTTGAAATCAAAATCTAGGTCTTTCTCCAACTCAGCTTTGCTCATTATATTTTTTTCTAACAAATTCTGTTTTGCTAATTTGTCTAAAACATTAGGCAGATTTTTCTTGCGTTCCTTGGATTCATCTAATAAATCCTGATCGGCATACCTCCATTAATCAAACTCAAAAAAATCCCAGTTTTCATCAAGCTAGTCTCCATGACTGTTCCCTCCTTTATAAGGAACAGTCAATGTAATGGGGTTCCCTTGTTTTCTAGTTTTAGTAATCAAAAAATACTTCAAATCAATAGAAGCTCTTAAATGAAAAAAAGCAAAACTCTCGAAAATGAAAGTTTTGCTTCATACTAAGTTCAATTATTTGGCAACACGTTTTCTATTAACTGCCGCAAAGCATGTCAACCCGACTAGGATAATTCCGCTGATCATTAGTCTAGCATCCGCTTTTTCTGTCCCTGTCTTCGGTAAGCTCTTTGCTCCTACACTAGATGTTGGTACGGCTCTTTTGGCCACCGTTCCAGTATTGGTATAGGTTTCTTTTGTTGGGGTGGTCTCTTTTTCCTTAACTGTTAGGGTAATCGTCTTTTGAACCGTTAATTCAGCCTGTGTTGCCTCATCTATTCTTGAAGCAGTAAAACGAATTTTATAAACTCCAGCTTTTTCCAAACGATTCGTAAGACTATTAATGAGAATCTGATCCTCAATAACTTCAAAAGAAAGCTGATCCGTGTTCGTTGTTTTCGCCCACCCTAGAACGATTTCCTTCGTTAAGACATCCCCGACATACATTACCTGATCCGTTACTTGAAGCGTTGGCGTAACAGCTTCCGGCCTTTTCTCAACTGTAACATAAGACGTATGCTCTTTGATTTCTCCTAATGAATTGGTCACTTTATAGACTATAGAATACTTACCCGGTGTAGAAATATCTATATCCGTTTTTAATACCTTGATCCCAACACCCGTATTCTCATCATAGGCAGTTAACGATTTCTCTTTTCCTTCACTGTCTATCTCGTAAGCTTCAATGTAATTCATAAAATCTATAGCATCCTCATAAATCGAACCCGTATGTTTGTATCCTTCTTTCGGTTCTACAATGCGTATACCGCTGTAAACCGTAATAGTTACCACTTTTTTTACAATCGTACCATCCGGTAAATTCACAGTGAAATTCACCGAAGAAGCACCTTCCTTACTCGCACGTTCATTGCCCTCTACTGTTACCTTCACACCACTAAGTTGAACGACCTTATTGTCTTTATCTTTGATTACTAAACGTTTTTGGATTTCATCGCTAAGTTTAGAATTTAATGGCAACGAAAAATCAGCCAGTTCTACTTGGTAACTGTTTGCTTTTGTTACAGGTGCCTTGACGGTGACAGTCACAGTCTTTTCTGCTTTTTCTCCTTGAGAATTTTCGACAGAATAAGTCAGTGCATATTTACCTGCTTTACTGCTGTCGACTGTTCCAGAAACTTTAACCTTATCTGTCAGAACACCATCATTCGCATCTTGTGCCGTCACACCCGTCTTTGAATCAAATTTTTCATTCAAGGCAATGGTTCGATTCTCTGCACCCATTATTTTGGGTACTGAACGCTCAGCCTTAACCTTAGGACTGATAGTCGTACTTGACTCCGTTGTTGACGTTGATTCCGTCCTACTTGAAACAGTTGTACTTTCAGTAGACGCTGTTTCACTTACTTGTGTTGCTTCGTTCTCTGTAGCCAATGCCGTTTGATTCAGATTAATCCCCATCATGACGAATGCAGCCACTGTTAATACCTTTAACCTTTTCCTTTTCATTTTTACCCAACCTTCCACTTTTTTATTTAAATATTGCTCTACCATTCACATGATTGAGCAATATTTAATTCTGTTTCATTTTCCTTGTTCTAATAAATTTAATTAACAGTTCCTAAAGCGTAGTTTCCATCTCTATCAATCCCGTTTAGACTTAGCATATCATAAAACTCTTTCACATTTTTGACCATTCCACTAGACTTCAAATATTGAATATACTCTGATAAAGTTGTTGCTTTACTATTGACCATGGCAATTGTCATCAATCCATTTGCAAGTCGTCCATCCTTAATTGCTCTATCATTGTTAAAAGTAGTTGTTAACTTACTATGATCGCTCGCTAAGTCATAAAATTCTTCTTCGTTAACTCCTTCAAGTCCCTTATAAATATAATCTTTATCGAATATATCAATAAGAACGCCATTGACAGTTGAAATAGTCGGTTTACCAGTAACATTATGATCTTGTGGACTGGTGTCATACACTTTTCGCCCAAATTGATAACTACTATATGGCCAATTTCCACATGACGTTGAGATTAAATTGGACTGAGCAACGGACCAGCCTTCTTTCCAGCTTACACGGGGATCACAAATTGTATAATAACCATCATATTTACCATTACCAGTGTTAAATCCCCCTAATGCCGAATACATTACCCAATGTGACCATTCATGAACGAGGTTGATTAATCTTGTACCTACATCTGCCTCATTTATCGTCATGTATGAGGAACCAGTAGGAATTATACCGATATCTTTTTTTGCGATATTAAAAGAATTGCTAAGATTCTCTCCCTTTTCATATTGAACAAAAATCGGCTTGAATTCAAAATCATTTCTCATTTTAAATGAAGAATTCTCTTCAGCATACTTAACTGAGACTTGAACTTCATCCACTGAAGAAACGAATAATTCCCATGTTTTTACCGCATTACTAATTTTTTCAGCATCAGGAAACTCACGAGTCGTATCAATACTTATTACCTTATTTACAGGAATAAAAGCACTTGTAATCGCTCGATATTGAACGCCGCTTTTATTAACTAAATAACCATACTTATCATTTTTTAGTACGTATCTAAAAAATAATTGGTTCCTTTGTATGGACTCTGGAAGCTCTATAGAAATATTTCTTATATAGCCTGCTTCATCAGTTTCTGTTGTTTTTAAAGGACACTTTTCTCCATTTAGATCATAGTAGTAAATTTCAATCAATGATTTTAAAAATGGTACTTTCTCTATTTTTCCATCTATGTCTACTGATTGAGCCTGTGTTCTGAAACTCTCGATTGTCACAATTTGCGTGGATTCAGCCGTTGCTTCCACAGAATCTCCTGTATAGAGACCTATTGCTATCAAACCAACTAACATCAGTAGTATCTTTTTCATTTTGTACCTCCTCAAAACGCAAATCTACTTTCTAGAAAGCAACAAATTTCAATTAATAAGTAATTCTATTTCCATCTTTATCCAAGATAAATCTTCCTAAATGATCGACTCCGTTTAGAACAAGAATGATATCAAAACGTATTTTATCTTTGATAAACCCATTATCCTTCATGTACGTAACATACTCTTCTAAAGTTGTCGCTTTGCTATTTACCATCGCAATGAACATCAATCCTGTAGACAGGCTCTGTCTATATTCATCTCCCATTACTGCAACATCTGGTTTCCAATCTTTAGCAATATCATATTGATCCTCTGGTTCTTTATTAGTCGCTTCCTTATCATAATTGATTGCTTCCTTATCATAATTGATTGCTTCCATATCAAAAATATCTCTGAGTACACTGTTTACAGTCCAATTCGTTGACTTTCCATAGCATTTTTCAAGTCTTCCTTTTTCATATACAGTTTCTGATGTTTGCATCGAAGTATCTAGGCGCCAATTCCAGTAATACCCATAAGGATAACGATTGGCATGGAAGAGCGCCCACCCTTCTTTATAGCTTGTTTTTACATTCATATTATATCCAGAATGCGAACTGTAACCGCCACCGTCTAAACTTCCAAGAGCCTGATACATGGTCCAATGCGCCCATTCATGGGATAAGTTCACACTTAGATTTTCCTTCTGTTCCGCCCGTGTTTTAGCACTTAGTGACTCTGGATGAGGTATATGGATAAACGGTGTACCCTTTTTTATTACGCCAATCCCTTCTGATTTACTTTTAAAAAACGCTCCATTCTTCCCGTTATACATATAATTTGGCTCATATAAGACAGGAATTGGCTCAAACGAGAAATTGAAATCCTTTTTTAATTCTGGAAAAGCATCTAGAGCTGTTTGAACGTTGTCCTTCATTTCTTTCACTAGTTCCTGATATAGATCCCAAAAAATAAATAGCTGATAGTTAAACTCCTTTGTTGCTTCATTTCCTAAATTCATGATAAATCGAATGTCTGTATGATCAATTTGACGATTTTCAGGAATTGTCGTACTCACTATAGGATGATAAATATTTCCTTTAGAGCTGACCAAACTTCCAACTTCAGAGTTTGTCATACCAAATTGAAAATAAATACGCTTAATCTCTTCAGGCATATTTACAGTAACATTTTTTATTTCACCATTATCATCTGAGCTTATTCCTTCACCTACAGTATGTCTTTTACCATCCGCATCATAGTACATAATTTTAACCGACGCATTTTTAATCGGAATTGCTTCTTCTTTTTTATCAGAATATAATTGTAACAGGAAACGATTAACAGTCACTGGCTTTTCAGCTGCGTAACTTTCACTACCTACCGCAAAGAACACAATACCCAACAATATCAACAAACAACATTGGATAAATTTTTTCATTGGAGTTCCTCCTTTATCGCAGAAACCTAATAGTCCAGATTCTGTAAACACTCGCAACAAACATAATTAATTAGATGGGCCCCAACATGAACTTTCCGTTAGAATCAATACCATTTAATCTCAATATAGCATCAAACTGATTCATGTTTTTAACCATACTATTTGCCTTCATGTATTGGATATACTCCTCTAAGGTTGTCGCCTTACTCTTCACCATAGTGACGAACATCAACCCATTTGATAATTTTTGACGATACCCCTCTCCTTTAGTAGCAACATCAGGCATCCAATCCCTTGCAATATCATATTGATCCTCAGGTTCTCTAGGTGATTCCATATCATAAATATCTCTAAATACACTGTTCACTGTCCAGTTGGTAGATCTGCCGAAACAATTAGCATATTTCCCTTCTCCAATTTGGATAGAATTATCACGTTTCCAATTCCAGTTATAACCATATGTGTAGCGATTCGCATGAAAGACTGCCCATCCTTCTTTATAACTCATGCCTTCATCCTCATTGTATCCAGTATGACCATAATAATTTCCACTCGCCATTTGATTGCCTATAGCTAAATACATCGTCCAATGTGACCACTCGTGTGCTAAATTTACATTGAACCATTCGTTCTGTTGCGCACGAGTGTAAGTTTTCAAAATGTCAATATGTGGAATACTTATATAAGGATCACCTTTCCTTATTTCACCAATACCATTGGATGATCTGGAAAAGACAGCTCCAGTTGTTCTTTGATGATCATTTTCGTATAAGACAGTAATTGGTTTTATTAGGTATTGATAATTCGCTCTTAATTCTGGAAAGTTGGCTAGTGTTAATCTGACACTTTCCTTTGTATCATTTACCATATCGTAATAAAGATTCCATACTTTAATTGACTGATAATTATACTCCTTCGAATCTTCATGATCTGAATTGACAAAAAAGCGTGTTGAAGTAACATCAATTGTTCTATTTTCTGGTATTGGCCAACTGGTTATTGGTCGATAGGTGATTCCCTTTGAATTCACGATATTTCCAATTTCTGGTCTACTAAGCCAGTACTCAAAATAAACACGAGTGATTTCTTCTGGAACATTAACCGTAACGTTTTTGATTTCTCCATTATTGTCTGAATTAATATCATCTCTAAGAATCTGTCTTTTCCCTTGTGCATCGTAATAAAGAATTTTTACTGACGCATTCCTAATCGGTATCGCCTCTTCTTTTTTATCCGAATAAACTTGAGTAAGGAAACGATTGATTGTGACCATTTTTTCGGCAGCTTGACTTTCGATAACACCTACTAATATGAAGAACAGGAAAAACAATACCATTAAACAACTTTGGATTACTTTCTTCATTAGTACTCCTCCTAATTACCAAAGATATCCATTAAGACTACTCCTTTAAAATGAAGTCCCCATGTTCATTAATTCCATTCACAGCCATTGCACGAATCAATTTTTGCTTCATTGTTTTGTCAGGATGTTTATCTATATAGTTTGTCACCAGATACTGATAAAATTCTTTGAACGTCTTTGCTTCACTATTCACCATCAAAGTATGCAAAATTCCCTCTGAGATTAAATCTTTTTCTTCTATTGTATGGGTTCCATTTACAAATAATGTGTAAATATCAAATGGATCATCTTCTATAGAACTGTATTTATCATAATTAATGTCATAAAGATCGTACAAAGCACCTTTAACTGTGTAATTAGTAGAGATCCCATATAACCTCTTATCATTTTGAACCTGTACATCATTAGGAAACTCATTTTTTAAACCGCATGTATATTGATGTCTTTGAAAAATTGCCCAACCTTCTTTATAACTTGTTTCAGGTTTTATATTATGAGAAAAATCTGACTCATATGCTCCACCAGGTAGACCAGTAACACGATACATGTTCCAATGTGCCCATTCATGTGTTACGGCACAAGTTCTTATCCAGTCCCAATCAGGAACAACCTTCGTATTAATACAAAGGACTGGCCTGTTAACTGCTCCTTTCCCCCCTCTATTAAATGAGTTTCCAATTTGAACTAAATCTAAGTCATAAATCATATCAATCGGCTCAAAAGTGATATGCCGATTACTTATATAAGGAGAAGCTGCTTTGATTGCTTCCTGTTGTTGCCGGTATACTGCATCATAAATATTATTTAGCTTAGCTAATTCGACATAAAAGGCAGATGTTCCATTTGCTCCACTGATTGAGCGAATCGTCTTTAAGTCTAACTTACGATTAGCTGGAACTGCTCGAGTGTGGTTCGCATTGTATTTCATATCTGTCAATCTAATAATGTAGCCACGATCATCTTTTCCGAAAAAAAATTGAAAACTAATTTGATCGAAATCTCTTTGTCCTTTATAATAAAGACCTTTTATAGCCCCGTCCTCATCACAAGTAGTCGTTCCTAACAAGAATGGCTTATTTTCTCCTTTATTCCCCCCATAGATTTTCACTTTCACATTTTTAATTGGAAGTGCTTCGGAATTAGAATCTTCACGAATATGCATTTTAAAATTATCTATTTGAATCTCGTTATTTTCCAAAGCCAAACCTAATTTTGGAAAACAAAAGAGACAAACTGCGAATCCAACAATAAACAAAGCCATCTTCTTCATTATTTTTCTCCTTACACTATTCTCAATCAACAACAAGCATTATTTCTTATAAATTAAGTATTTAAGGTTCTATCAAAGGATTTCCATCATTATCTAAAGTAAATACCTCATATCTAGATAAGCCATTTATTTCAAGAAGCTTAGCGAATTTTTCTTTATCAGAACGAGTAAGAACATACTTATTATCAATAGCTGTCAGCAGCACCGTCAGTTACTGCAACATAAAATTTTTTATATCGATCGTTCGTGTATCTGCTGATTTTGTTAAACTTCTTTGTTTAGATTCCTGAGGCATCACATCAGACTCTTCCCCATCATTTTCTTCAGCGTCCTTTAATTCTACTACCTTTTGCTATTCCTCTTCCTTCGCATCTACTTGATTATTCGGATACATACCAATAGTCACTATACCAACTAACAACAATAATACTTTTTTCATTTTGTATATCCTCCTTATAACAGACACGAACAAAAATTCACAAGAGTTATTGATCAAACAAAGTTACAAAACTTTTTTAGTTAAACAAAAATCTGAAAAAGCATCATTCCCCACTTTATATAAGCTTCAGATATACAAATCTAATGCCTATACAATCAATGAAAACCTTCTGATTCATACTTTCTCATTGACTCATCAATAATAGTTTCACACAATTCTTTGAACCCAATCCCTACCGCTTCTGCCTCTTGCGGAAGCAAACTATTGGGCGTCATTCCGGGTAAGGAATTGACTTCAATGACAAAGATATTATTATCCTTATCAACCAAAAAATCTGTTCTTGAACATACAGATAACCCTAAAGTTTTATGTGTTTTTAGTGCTAATTGCCCCATTTCCTCAGCTAATCGATTATCAATCTGTGCCGGAACAATTTCTTCTGTCCTTCCTTTCTGATATTTATTTTTATAATCATAAAAGCCAGATTTAGGAATCAGTTCAATTGCAGGTAAAATTTGTTCTCCCAATATCCCTACAGAAAATTCCCTTCCTTCAATTTTGTCCTCTATTAAAATTTTTGGATTGTCGGAATATTTGAGTGCTTTATTGATTGCTTCTCTTAATTCATCCTTTGAGTCTACCAACGATATCCCGATACTAGAACCGCAATCAAGTGGCTTTACTACTGCTGGCAAATTGATTGCTTCGATCGCTTCTACATCAGAAACGACTTTCCAGTTTGCTGTTGGAATCCCATGAAATCTCATTAATTCCTTCGCAATAAGCTTATCCATCGCTAAAAGACTACTCTGATAATCTGATCCAGTATACTTAATATCATAAACATCAAAAACTGCTTGTAATTTCCCATTTTCACCTATCCCTCCGTGTAAAGCGAAGTAGGTAATATCTGCACTTGCGCAGATTTCCAAAACATTTTCTCCTATTTCTTTTTCCAGTTTTATACCTGAATCAGGAATACTCTCTGAAACATCATGATCATAATGTTCTGTCTTGTATTCTTCATACGCACTATCAAAAGTTTTATAATTTGGTACACCAGTAAGTAAATCCACCAGCAAAACCTTATGTTCATTTGCAATCAATGCATTGGCTATCTTACTTCCAGAGGTCATAGATACCTCTCGTTCACTACTCTTTCCACCTGCTAAAACAACAATCTTCATGATAAATCCATCCTCCAACTAATAAAAATTTTAATTATTGGTTGTTAAAAACTAATCAACGTATCCTTTTATTTTGAAAATCTTATGACCAATAACTCTCGAAAGAGCCTTCGAAATTGTGTTTGTACCATATAATAATAAAATATGAAGTGCATCCCAAAAACTGATCACATCTCCTTCGTAAAACTTCAGATCGCTTTTGTCCATGATATCACTCTTTTTAATCTCAAAAGTTTCATGTAAATTCTGAACATAATCTAAGACTACTAGAGCGTTGATTAACTTTGTAATGGAAGCAGAAGGTATACTTTGATTTTCATTTATACTATAAATTGATTTTGGAGGAACATCGATATAAAAATGTGGGTCCCCTTTCGGCATTATAATAATACTACCTGATTTTGCTTTAAATACGTCTGTAGATTGATATGACGGGATTTTTTTTCTTAATTTAGCAATATCAATCAATTGTCTCATTGCTTCATAACAGTCTGCTTTGCGATTCTTACCAGAAATTCCCATAACAGAAGCTAAATAAAGTTCTCCTTCTGAATCAGTTAACAAAGCAACTAAATTTAAATTTTCACTAATCATTTCATCAAAGACCCCACCCAAAATCGAATATGTTTGATCTATTAATTTACCTCGAAGGGACGTGACCGTGTCAATTTTCCTGGCATTTATTCCTAAGATAGAAATTGGATACCTTTTTCTACCCCAAATTGATAGTATTTTTTTGTAACCAGAAGCGTGAAATCCTAACTTTACAATGTCTCTGGAGGTAGAAAGATGCTCTTCTTTCTTATCTCCATTATTATTTAAAAAGGTATTGCCCATCTCTAAGATTTGAGTCTTTTTTTTCAATTCGTCAAAAAATAACTTTGATGCAGCTTCATCTGAAATCTGAACTTTATTTTTTTTCTTATTAATATTATTATTTAACATTGTGAAGGTTTCCCGAATGGATAAGTACAAACCTTTTTCGTCTTGACGACTTGTTAATATACTAAAAAATTCATCAGCTTCTGGTTCTTTTCCTTCACCATATAATTCAGTCAAATCATACAATGATAAACATCGAATGCTTCCTGCACCATCAGCCTCATGAATGCTCCCTGAAAAAATTAGTTGAGGATGAAGCCAATTTGCGGGCGTTTGTAATGTTCCGATAATTGTTTCATAGCCTTTGGATAGGCGACGTAAACCAAAATCTGAATTTCCTGATTTGAATCTCCCATTAAAATGTAGTCCAAAAAGACCTTTAACATATCTGGTAACACAAACATCAAACATAACAAAATAATGACGATTTGGTTTTAACGTCACTTCTTGTTTCAATTGAGATGAGATATTACTATCCATCGTTAAGTTCATATAACCAGACTCGTCTTCCTCTACCTCAACATATCCTGAATTTATTTCCCATTCGGAAGTCCCCAAGGTCCACCAAGAATTCTTAAGTAAATTTTCCGCAATAATCTCTGAATAAACAAATTCTTTGTCTATCTCTTGACTCGAATACGTTTCTCTCATTTTACCCTCCTATACCGTTTCGGCCCTTTTATTCAATTTTTCAATCACGTCGTAAAATCCAATTCCATGAGAACCTTTTACAAAAATCAAAGAATCCTCTGAACTTTCTTTGATAATCTTCTCCACTACTTCTTCCTTTGTTTCACACAAAGTTATCGACTCTACATCTAACGAAAGTTTCTTAAATGGTTCTCCGTATAAAATTACATGATCAGGTTTTACTTTTTTGATATACGGAATTAGTCGTTTGTGATGTTTTATTGCATCATTACCTAAATCAGCAACTTCGCCTAAAACTAAGAGTTTCCTTCCTTTATAGAAAGATTTCTTACTACCGAAGTGTTTAATTCCATTTATCATTGATTCAATGGAACTATTGTGTGTATCATCAATAACTGTTACAGTCTTAGAATCAAGTTTTAATTTTATCGGACGTAGTATTCTTTCCAGACTTCGATAGCTTTCAAGAAGGTGCACATATTCTTCAATTCGATAGCCCATCACATCAATTGCAAGTAACGCACTCATAGCATTTTGAATTTGTCCATCACTATCAGTAGACAAAGAAAAATTAATTTCTCTTCCTCGAAAAGCAATCCGAATATCCGTTTTATCTTTTAATACTTTTTTTTCTAACAAATAACAGTCTGCGGTTGAATCATTGAGGCTACAAAATAATGTTTTCAAACTTAGTGATTCTGCTCTTTGAATCAAATTTTCTAAATGCTCTTTTTCTATATCTTTATTGATTACAACATGGCCATTATTTTTCACTCCTTGAAACAGTTGCTCTTTTATCATCAAGTTTCTTTCAATACCTGAAACTGCATGTGCACTTCCTATAGAAGTCACTATGGCAACATCAGCCCTCCACATATAGGCACAATTTCCATACCCCAGCCGATTCATAGAGGCGACTGAAGCCTCAAATAAAATGAAATCATAGCGATTACTGATTTCTTGTGATAGGCTAAATGTGGAATAATGAGAATTAGAGTTTCCAAAATTTTCAAATACTTTTCCTTTACTACTTAACAAATGAGATAATATCAAACGTGTAGATGACTTTCCTGCACTTCCTGTTATCGTGCAAAATTTCCCTTTATAGTTTCTCATTTGATAAGACGCATACTCATAGGCAAATGCTAAACTATTAGGAACAATAAATTGAGGAATTTTATCTTTTAAATGCGGGATCGGTTCGTCTGTAATAATAACGGATAAGTACTTTTCCAATTTAAACCTTGATATAAGATCGTTACCATGGAATGTTCTTTTAGCACTTGGGATCATAGAATTATGACTCTCAGAAGAAAGCGCGATATAGGCAACATTCTTCCATTTGTTTCTTAATATCGAGCTTTGATCACACACTGTATGTTCAACAACAATTTTTTGAGCTAAATCCCTATTTAGGAAGTGACCTCTAAATTTTTGTTCCAACGTATGTTTGTTTATTTTATTTTCTTCTAAGACTTTTCTTGATTGAGAATGTTTTACTGTTGCATTAAGTGCAACCTCCGTAGTATGAAAATAGTTATCTCCGTTTATGACAAGTGAGCAACTTAGTTGGGCATTTTCCTTAAAAAACATTAAACAATCATTCTGGTCGGTTCCCCAATAAATACTTGCCAAGATATTGTCCTTTCCATCTATTGAAGATTGTGCCAAATGCCATTTGTCATGAATAAAGTGGTTCTTATTCTTTATATAGGAAAAAGTTTCTTCCTTTAGGTGAAGGAAGGCTTCTCCAATTTTATAATAGTCAAATAAATTACTTAACTGAGGATATTTCTTTCTTCCTGTAGCTGATTTCTTAGAGTAATTAGAAGCATACCAATATTCATTGATTCTGCGCTGAGTCCCCAATAATCCACCATAAACATCAAATAACGAAACAATGCAATCTGGTGCATTCAAAGAAATCGCTTGATTTAAAACATCACGTAATAAACGTTTTTCTCCTACCTGTCCTTGAGTTGATCTTATAGCAGAAAACTCTTTTTCTGACTCAATTGAAAAATATAATGGTTTATCAGGCGAAAGTTTTCCTGATTCTAAATCAGTTAAAATGGCTAAGTAGGTCAATAAATGCATTGTTCCCCAAGGTGAAAGCCTATTTCCCGAAGGTCGATCACTAGTTATTCTATTTTTGTTAAATGTTAAAACAGTAGTTTGAAATAGTTCATTTTCTATTTTTTTCATTTCTTATATCCGATTACTCTAAATAATCGTACTCCTCTCGCTTTAATTATTATCTGATATCAAAATTATCTAAGAAAATAAAGTAAGTGTTTTCCTAGTTAGTATCGCATTTTTCATGGCGTCTCTCTTTAAATACCGAGTCAAAACTTTTTCCATAGACTTTTTATCAAAAGCAAATTCTGTTGCTAATTCAAGTAATCTTACAGCTCGAGTGCCTCTGCCTTTTTGTCGATAATTATCAGAGAGTTCATAAAGAAAATCTACTAGGTCATCCAGAACAAATTTTTCTTTGGCTACTATTTCAAATTCTTCCTTTTCTAAATATCTATCCAAAATAAAAAGGATTTCTTTATTCTTATAAAGGTCAGCTGTCCCTTCACTTGATAACTTGTACATCAAAAAATCAATCATTAATTGACAAGTTTTGATATTAACAGTCCCTCTTTGTTTTCTTACTCCATAGGTCACTTGGATCAAATGACTCATACTATCAATCACTTTCGGATCTTGAATCCTACTTGCTCGCAATATTCTTGAGACCATTAAAACAGCCTCTTGATTTTGTGTACGAGCTAGTGGGATCACCATTTGCTCGACAGACTCCCATCCTAGCTTTCCCGTATTTAGCCAAAAATTATATAAATAGAAATCTGTTCGATCTACTTGTTTTAATTCGTTTAGTAATTCATCATTTTCTTTTTGATTCAGTCCTCTAAAGTCATACGTTAAGACGTTTTCTTTATAAACTTGATGTTGTCGAACGATTTTCCCTTTCCAATTTATTCTCCTCAACCAATGTCTAGAAATATTCCATCCGTGTCCTTTTTCAAAATCACTTAACTCATGATATTCATCAGAGTGAATCTCATTGAAAAGCGAATCTTTAACAACTATTTGATGGAATTTTTTATCCGAAGTATAACCATTACAGTATTTCCTATCCAGCATATTTTCAATTACTTTATTATTTAATAGAACGCAACCTAAAGATGCATGAACCAGTCCTTTTGAGCTATTTCCTTTGAACAGTTCTAAGAAATGATACGTTGTATTCTCCAAACCTTCTTCAAATTTGCGATTACTAGTTTCTAAATCTCTTCTCATATCAACCAAATTGAAATAATAAGCTAAAATTAATAGATAACTTGCATAAACTCGATAGAAAAACACTGGGAATTTCTCATCATAATGGTCTTGTTCAAAGTAATCTTTCATCCCAAAAATTAGTGGACGAAAATTAATAAATCTAAAATAATCTCGAATTACTGGAAACTTCTCGATAAACGGATAGAGAAACCATTGAGTATTTGCCACTAAATCACGGTTAAAGTTTAGTTCTGCAAGATTAAAATTGATAAACTTTCGAACATCTGAAATATGTCCCCAAAAAACAAAATCGCTAAAATTAAAAATTCGTTGAATTCTAGCGTTAAAAATGGTTATTTTGTAATTAAATATATGAGGCATATCTCTATTCATCTCTTTTTTGGTGAACCCAACCTTTTTAGGATTTTCTGTTAATTGCTCTTCAATTTGAAGAATTTGGTGCAATGATCTATCTGTTCTAGCTTTTAATACGAAACAATCATCTGGAAGTATATCAAGTGCTGCTTGAAACTGCAGAGCTTGTCTCATATAATTTATTGAATTCGTTCGAGCAATATCCATACGATCTTCTAATGGTCGCTGCTCAACGATCTTTATATCATTGTCCTCTAATTGCTTACGCAAACTGGGAAAGCGATCGAAGTCTCTTTCCCAAGTACTCACAATAATGCCAGCAATAAGCTCTGATTCACGCATCTCTAATAATTTGTTAATTGCTAATCGAAGATCTAATTCTTCACGAATTGCTCCACATACAACTGCCCAAGTTTTCATGCCATTGATCCTTCCTACCAAATTTTCTTTGAAATTTCTTTTTTTAATTCATTTATTTGCCAGCCCACTTCCAAACACTTTTCTATTTTGAAAGCATGTACTATTTCCCTAAACTCTTCATTGGTAACTTCTTTTGGAATCCACTTTGTTTTCAAATTATTTGTTTCAATAAATTTTATAGTTGCATATAATGACTTTCCTTTAAAATTCAAGTTAGCAATCGCTCCGTAAGGTAACGCTTTAGGATTTATTTTATAATCTCCGTCACTATTAAAAACGAAATTACCAATGCTATACAAAATATCTATGTCTTCAATTTTTCCTGCCGGTTGCAAAGCATGTGGTCCATGGCCAATAATTAGATCAACCCCCGCCTTTACTAATCTACGTGCATTCTCGCGTTGATAAGCTTGTATAGGCTTAAAATCCGTTCCCCAATGCGGAATGACGATTACTTTAGAATTCGGATGTATTTTTTTTGTATCCGAAATTTTTTTTAAAAAATGACTAGATATACAAGCAGCTCCTAAATTTTCTCCAATTGAATAAGTATTAGTGACGTTATATTGATATCGTTTAAACCAGTACGCATTAAAAATAAAGATTTCCTGAGTTTTCGTTTTAAGTCTAAAGGGTTCGTATGCTCCCTCAGTAGTCTCATCCGCACCTACGTAAGCAATTTTTTTATCCTTCAATGCTTGAATAGTTTCAATCACACCAGATTGTCCGTAATCGTTAATATGATTAGTAGCTAAGGTAACCATGTCAATAGATTGCCTTTGTAATACTGCTGTGGTTTCTTCAATATCCGCTCCTAATACAAATTTCTTGATTCTCTTTAATGGAGAATTGGAAGGCTCCTTCACTAAAACAGCTTCTAAATTAGCAATTCGAAAATCAGCATCACTTATGAGTGAGCCAACACCAGTAAAAGAATAGTCATAGCCTTCATCAAGAATTGGATCCCATCGTCCTAATCTTTTTCTATGCGCCGCATACCATTCTCCCAAATACGTATCTCCAACAATTGACACACGTACATTGGATTTAGAAAATACCTTTTGCTGATATTTCGTCTTAACATTTGTATCTTCTCGCTTATCCAATAATTGATAAAAAGTGTCATTCAGTTCAAACTCATTCTCTGCTTGTAAAACAATGCTGATATCCGTTCCGCGAATTAAAAAACCGTTCTTTCTGTTCCAGAATAATCCGAAATCCGCTTTTTTCTCTTGAAATACCTTTGAAATATTTTTATGTAGTCTCCCGTTAAAGGTAACCTCAGAGATAGTAAGATAATGGTGAAACTTAGGCGATAGCTTTGAAAATTCTTTAGCAATGATTTTTATATCATTGATGGTATAGCTTTGAGGTGCATTCCTCTTTTTTCTGCCAGAAATATTTTTACAACAATCTTCACTTAATCTGTTTTTAGCAACAAAGTGATTTATCTCTTTCTGTGCACTTTTCTTTACTTTTTCGCGAAAAAGTTTAGCTAACAGTAGAGAACAATCTGGAGCACCTGTAATAACCTGCAGCTTGATGAGATCGGATAATAACCATTCATCATCAACGTCAAATCCAATACAAGCCGGATTTTTTTTCTCAGCAAATATGGCTTCAGAAACAACTACGGTATCTTCCGGAAGCAAGTCACCACTTTCCAAATTTTGTAGAATCAAGAGTAATAGAAGAACGTTTCCTAATCCTTCATCTCCAATTTGTTTTGCCTTTTTCTCAATTTTCATATTCTTTATTGTCTCAATCGAAAATTCCATTATTTCTCTCCTACCTGAAATTTCTCTATATTGTTTTCAAATACCTTCAACTCTTCCGGCGTCCCCAGCGCTGCATAACTATTCTTTGGCAAGAAGACTGGTCGAATTACTTTTCCACGTTCAATAAGCTGGTTGTATAGAGGAGCGATAAAAATCTCACCATAATCTGCTAACAGTTGCTCAGCTAACTCTTCAAAAGCATCAGAAAAATCTTTCCATTGACGGAAATAATACAAACCTACTGAGCCCCATGAGGATATTGGGATTTTTTCAGCCATTTCAGTAATACGGTCATTTGTTTTATTTAACTTGGCAAAGGACCAATGAGTGCCCTCGGCTTCAAACAATGGGACACTCCCATCTCCTTGAACAATTTCTTTTTTTGAGACAAACTCAGGCTTTATGGTGGTGTCTATGTTATAAACCAAGATATCTTGATCATCTTCAAGATAGCTTGCTACTTGCATCACTGTATCTGCTTGACCTTTAGTAACCTCGGCTAACTCCATGATGAAATAAGAGATTATGCCTAAATTTTTAATTTCTTCTATTAAATGAGTACGGGAATAGCACCCTTCTCTAACGATAAAAATAAAGCGCTCGTCATAAAATGATTGTAATGAGTGCATTGACCATGAAAATAAGCTTCGATCACCAGCCATAATTTCATGCTTTGGCTGGTGATAGCCAGCCTTTGTAAAGCGGCTGCCTCTTCCTGCCATAGTAATAACTACGTTCATGTATTTCCTCCTGAGTATCTTTTAGTTGAAAAATCATTCTTTCTGCAACTGCATTTGAATTTCTGCTCCAGTCACAAAGCCTAAGTCAGAGGCTTTTCTCAATTTATTTTTAGTTTTCATTTCTCTTACTTGATCAATAAAGTACTCAACTCCGTCAGTCCCTTTCAGTCCGTCGAAGTCCCAATAACAATAATCCCACCATTTGAGTTCTAACAAATCCTCAATGATCGCATCTCGGAAACGATAATAGATAATCTTTGCGGGAACACCTCCAACCACTGCATAAGGAGGAACATCCTTGGTCACAATTGCACCTGTCGCGACTATCGCTCCATCCCCAACAACGACTCCAGGTTTAAAAGTCACATTTTCGCCGATCCAGACATCGTTTCCAATAGTCACTCCTGCCGTTTTTTGTTTGTAGGGAATAGATTGGAAGTTTCCCTCTTCCTCCTTAGAAGCCAATGGGACATTTACATGAGCTGGGTTCAGCGTATAAGCAATAGGTGATGTAGTGAAGCGATCCACGGGATGTTGGAAACCCATTACTCTAAAATTAGGAGCAATAGAGGAATATCGGCCTACTACGGTATGTTCCGTTAAACGACTGCGACTATAGGAACATAATCCCATCGTATTGATCGTATTGCCTGCCATAAAAATGGTGTAAGGTTCAATTTTTGAATTTATTGAAAAACGAAATTGTTCACCTGCTTTGATTCGGCGACGTTTACCATAAGCAAAATAGATCTTATTCTTTTCTAGGAAATCACCTAGTTTATCCGTGTATTTCGTTAATGGCATGTTTTTCATTCCCTTCGACTAAAGTCAAATCGTCATAATACGGTTTCAATAACTTCATCGCTTGACCAAACATAACTTTCTGGCGTTTCGGATAATCTTTGTGAAGAGGGATCATCGATAAGAATAATAGGCCTTCAATCAATCGGATTTTTTGAATCTTATAATTCTCTCCTACTTTTTGATTGACCAACTCCGCGATTGTTTCTTGTATCGGTGTCTTTTCAAAATCATAAGAATAGTTCAATGAATCCTCTTCATTCAAACTAAAATGATCTGTAATGATATGATCATACGAGCCTTCAAAGCTGTGGAGAATTTTTGCGATATCATAGAATTCATCACCATAAATATCAAAGGAACCAAATTGCCCACGCGGATCAATGAGCTTAATTAGATTGCTCTCTCGATCAAGCAAGATATTACTCAAGCAGAAATCACCGTGAATGACATGAGCCGATTTCGCAGTCAATAAGCCATAGTGGCTAAGAACCGATTGTAAATTCCCAACAATTTGTTTTAATGGCAAATAGGCGACACCATTGATTTCTGGCGAATGGTCATAAAACGGCTGAAACTCGGGATCTTGTAAGAGAAGGTTTAGACGATCAAATGTTTTTTGATAATAAATCGCTAATAAATCCTTTTCTTCTAATTTCAAACAAGGTGCTTCTGCACACTTAGACATTTCTTTTCTAACAAAGAGCAGCTTTTCTATAATTTTTCCCCACTCTTGAATAGCCAAATTCCCATAAATGTAGAGATTATGCAGCGTTTCATAAGGATAGTATTCCATCTTTACCTGTGGACTCTCTGGATCGAGTGAATAATCATAAATACGCGGGGTTAAATATTGTAGTGAAGCCGGCATTTTCAAATACCATTGAATCTCGTTGATCAATTTCTTACGCTCTTCACTGCTCTTCGTTAAGATGCCTCGCTGGTCATCAATTGATATAGCGTTGAAGAAACGAGCTTTTACGATTTTCTTTGTTTCCAGATATTCGCTTTCGTGTCCTAAATCCAACCAAGAATCGGTATGAACTAGGGCCACTCGTTCGTAGTTTTGGTCGTAGTCGCTTATTGCCTGATAAAAAGTCAGGCTGTCATCATTCATCTGATTCATTTCGTTCTTTGAAATCGTTTCACATGATTGATAAAAATTTTTACCACTTTTAAAGCCAAACACTCCGGCAACCACTTCTCCATCCTTTTGGCCTGAGTCTGCGTTTTTATTGCTAAAAACTAACTGCTGCGCATCACGTCGAACACTTGTCCATGGAGCCAATTGTTCCTTTAGACCGGTCATTAAATAGTTTTTTGACTGTCCATAAGCCTTTTCTTCAATGATGGTATCGCCAAAGTTAATCGTTAAGGAAAAGTCTTCTGAGATTATTGGAATCATTTGTCTCAAGGCGTTTAGTGCAGCTTTTAACAAAGAAGAACTTTCTTTTTCAGTTAAATAGAGTTCATATCGATGCTCATCCATTTTTTGCAGCTTTACTTTTTCATTAGGTGCCTGATCTTGATTCGATATCATAAAGATGAAATCTTTATCGGCATAGTCCTGTAAAAGATAATCCCCGATACTTTCATTCTTAAAGGGCAGCATTGAGGGATAGATATCACCGAATCTCTTCTGCATTTCTTCTGGAATTTTTTTGGTATTTAAAATCATTACTGCTTCCATGTGTCATCCTCGATTCGTTTTAAGATTTCCTCTTCTGTTAATGTGACAAACTCCTTGGGTCGAATAGCTCGGTCATCCACATAAAAACCGCCATGACCACACCAAGGCTTGCCTACATGTAATTCATCGTAAGGAATTTCCCATTTTTCTAACCATTCAATTAATATGGGCACAGTGATTTTGTTGATCAAGCCTAAATTCCCTTGATGAGTATTCATTTGTCTGGCTGTTTGCAGAACGATTTTGTAGCCTTTTTCGTGGTAACTTCTCATTTGTTCGACGACTTCCGGATAGGGCTCCAAATCTTTATACTCTTTTGATCCTCTTTTTTCACAAAACGTATTATCAATATCCATTACGATTGCTTTCATCCCATTTGCCTGCACTTTCTATCGTTTTTACTCAAATATCGGAAGCATATTTACTCCCCTAATACCTTCAATAATTCTTGGTATTGCTCGTCCGTCAGACTCGCCTTATGCATCTCCTTCAGCTCCGCAATCTGATCTTCTGTCAGGTATTCCTTGTTGTATTCAATTCCCGACAACAACTCTTTGAACTCCGCATCGTTGGCTTGTTCAGTAGAGTCAGTGGTCTCAGTCTGTGTCGTTTCTTCAGACGTTGCCTTCTCAGTGTTGCTCGAGGAAGAAGCGCTGATACTGCTTTCGATTTTTTTCGAATCTTTTGTTTGTGATTCCTTGGTACTATTGGTTTCACAGCCCACCAGTCCTAAACAAAGTATGGATAGGCTGAGAATCGTGACTATTCTTTTCATTGATTTTCCCTTCATTTTTGATTCATCTTAAAAACACATAGCGATAGACCATTACGCCTAAGTAACAGCTCATGATCAGAATTAGGAGAATGTAATAGCCTCGCGTGATCTTGAGCAATGTACGCAATTTTCGATAACCGCTGTATCTTGTTCGAAAAGGTTTGGAGGATAATCGCCGGACGTACCTTTGATACGACAGCAATAGACAACAGAAAAAGAGTGCATTGACTAAAAGAAAGCTGATAATCAGTGTTTGATAATTCAGTGTCTTCTTTGGTGCAAGCATTTTTCTTTTCACGTTTGCTGCTGGAATTTGCCTTGCGATAATGGCAAAGCGATAATCAGTAAAGCCAGTGAAATCTGATAGGACTATCGTAAGTCGCTGCTCGTTTGGAAGAATCTTGTTATCTAGAGCCTCTATTTTCTTTCTCTCGATTACTTGATATATCAGCGTTTGTCCATTTACCTTTACGAAGAAACACTCTCCAGACTTTAATTGAACAAGCTTCAATAAACTTATCTGATCCCTCCAGCGCTTACCTACTTCAATAGTGAGGTGGCTACTCTCAGCTGAGGAGGGAAAAGACCCATACTTATAATGAAAGAAAGAATCATTCGTTTCTTTTTTATAAATAGGGGTCTCAGATAAACGTACCGTCGGCAATTGTATGGACCCGATGACGCCCTCCTTGGTTGAAGATGGCTCCTCCAAACTCTTAGTCGTGCCTTTTTCAGTAAGAGCTGCTTGACTCACCTTGTCGATTCTTTCTTGAGAGTAAACAGGTAAAAACAGACAGTAGAGTGTTCCCATCAGTAGTAAAAGAAAAAGAACGGGTAATCCCCAATTTTTAAGATTCAACGACCTTGTAATCCTCATTGATTTCAGCTCTGATTTGTTTGTACTTCAAGGTTTCTAGACGATAGCCTCGTCCCCAGGATGTTTCAAGACAGGTTTCATCGAAGCCGCAATCACTTAGTTTCTTTTTGATACTGCGGATGATGCCGGATAAACGGCTCTCCTTCGATTTGGTCTGTGGGCCTCCCCATAGCTCGTGTGAGAAAAACTCTCTAGAAACAAAATCTTTATGTGAGTCCTGTAAAATACGAAAAACCTGCAGCTCCTGCTTAGAAAAGTTTCTCACTAGACTTTCTAATGCATCTTCCTCATTGTTCGAGGTGTCCCACTTTAATATTGTTCTATTTTTGTTACAGGCGACTAGCTCCTCACGCAGCTCATCGAAGCAGGTGTTCTGGGAGATAAATCCAGTAATACCTAAATCTTTCCATTTATTGATGGTTTCCTTAGATAATTGGATGCTGGTTTTCCGGTAAATCACACAAGAGAAATTTAGGAAAAATGGCAAGATCGCACTTACTTCCTGATCTGAGATCGTTTCGCTGAGAATCACCGCGTCAAAATAATTCAAATCCAGTCCAAAATAATCTTTATGTTGTAAATCAAATAAAAATCGTTTGCTGCACAAAACTTCATGCCCTAAGTTGTTCAGTTCCCGAACGAAATCTTGCTCAAAGGATAAGCTTTTCGTTAATAGTAGAATTGTCATTGCGTTCCCCTCCTCCTACTGTTTCTTTTCAGTGAGTATGACTCCCTTAGCCAATTGATCGACCTTATATTCTAAATCTGAATAAATCTCCATCACCGATTCTTTCGATTCAGCGACCTCACGGAGAACTTTTTTCGCGCGATTGCCGATGTTTTCTACTTCTAGTTCCGCCGCGCCAATCAGATGCTTCGCTTCGATCTGAGCCTCTTCGATCGTACGATTCGCCTGCTTCTTCGCTGTATAAAGGACTTCTCCAATTTCCAGCTGGGACTGTGTTACTTCTTGTTTTAATTGTTCATTTTTCTCCATTAATTCATTAATTTGCCGTTTCGCTTGATTGAGTGCTTCTGGATCACTGCCTGATTCCTTCGCTCTAGCCGCAAGCTGTTCTTCCAATTGCTTCAGTGCCTCATTTTTTTGACGTAAGGCCTCTTCTGTTGCTTGGAGACGATTCGCCATTTCATCACGTTCTCCTTTGATTTGTTGGTAAGATTCAGTTAATTTCGTAATCTTTTGATTCAACTCGGCTAGGTCTGTTCCTTGCTCGCTGGTTTGCTGGGTCAGTTCAGAAAGCTTCGTTAGTTCCTGTTGTAGTTCTGTGATTTGCGCTTCTTTTTCCACGATAAGACTCTCCAATTTCGTATTTTTTTCTGTTAATTGTTCATCGGCTTTTTCATTGTTCATCTGTTCTTCCAACTTGATAATTTCCTCTTGTGCCTGGAACAGCGCATTATTTAGTGCTTCTCTTTCTGCTTTGAATTGCTCCTCCAAAGTCGTTTTTTCTTCTCCTAATTGATCGATCATTTCCTTCGTTTCTTCCATAGCTGCTGTTCGCTCCTCTAATTGTTTATTTTCAATTTGTTGTTCCGTTAATTGATTTTGCAAAGTTGCTCGTTCTTCAGTTAAACTATTGACCTGTTCAGTCAAATTCGTATATTGAATCACCAGTTGCTGGTGTTGTTCTTGCTCTTCAATGAATTGCTGCTTCTGTTCGCTATATTCTTTTTCCAATGATAGATAGGCTTCAGTTGGCTCCTCATTTACAGAGAGCGCTTGATTCAGCTGAGCCTTCAAATCTTGTATTTCCTTATCCTTAGCTGCTATCGTCGCTTGATCTTGCTCTTGCTGCGTGGTCAGCTGATGAATTTTCTGATCCTTATTCTTACTTTCTTTGACAGCTTCTTTCAGTTCACTGATCTGCTGCTCATAGGAAGCAATGGACTCTTTCTGTGTCGCGATTGTTTGCGTATCTCTTAGCTGCTGCTCATTTAGAATCCGAAGCTCCTGATTCATCTCCTGCATCTCAGAGACAAACTTTTGATGCTCCTTTATTTGTTCCTCATACAACTCAATTTTGGCTTTTTGAGCATAGAGCTCCTCTGAGAGCTGCAGCATCCGCAGATCATTTTCTTGCTTCTTCTCTTCAGCCAATTCGTTCAATGCCGTTAGTTCCTCGCCTTTTTCTGCGAGGTGCTTCTCTAATTGCGCACACTCACCTTGTAGAACCTTCAATTCATTCAAAGTTGCTTTTCGCGCTTCTTCTTTTTCTTCCAGCTTCTCTGCGTTCTTTTGCTGCTTTTCAACAAATAATAATTGCTCTTCCTTTAACTCATTGATTTGTCTTTTTAGCTGCTTTTCCCGAAGCATTCGTTGCTTTTTCGCATCTTCTAGCTGTCGCTGACTCGTGACCAGCTGCTGCTTTTGCTTTTTAATCGTTTCAGATAGTTCGCCGATTCGTTTGCTTTTCTCTTTTTCTTTTTTCAGCTGCTGCTTAAGAGCTTCAGCCGATTCTGATTGTTCCTTTGTAGCAGCACGCTCTTCCTTTATGTTATTTTTGAGCTGCTCCTTTTCCCATTTTTCTTGATAAAGCTCTTCTACTTGTTTGCTGTGGCTCTCCTTTAACTCCTCTAAGTTTTTTGACAAATGACGGATCTCTTCTTGATAATTCTCTTGCTTCTGAGCGGCACTGCGTAATTGTTCGTTCAGGTAGTGAATTTCTCTTTTTTTGTCTTCAATCGCCCGACGCTCTTGTTCTACTTCAGCGTTCGTAAATTCATTGATCTCTTCAATCATCTTTTTATTGAAGAACCAGCCGTTCTTTTTCGCCATCAACCTTTTCCTTTCCGCATTTCTGATTGAAATGTAAATTGCCCTTTCTTATTTCGAGCATAGGTTCCTTTATACAAATCATTTCCTTCACGATCGACAATATTGAGATGCACTTCCGCAATCGCTTCTATACCTTCCATTTCTCGCATTAGCTCCGTAATATTTTGTCCCAGAATCACTAGATTGGCATTCGATGCCTCTATTGTTCCAGTCAAAAAGATACTGAGTGCATCCGATTCACTACTTGAAGAAAGCGTCAGGTTCGCTTCATTAATGTATGGAAGAAGCCGCTCTGATACCTCTTTTTCTATCTGTTCCTTCTTCTCGACCGTCTCATTGTTTGCGGTCAGCGTTTTTTCAAGATTCAGCCCAGATGAGGGATATTCTTTCAAAAGCTTTTTTGAACTCTTTTTTGTTTGGAGCTCTTGAAGCTCGCCTTCTAATGCTTGATTATTTTCAGTCAAGCTGTGAACCTTTGTTTCTAATTGAAATAATTGAATGATCGCAAAGGAAAGGACCATACTAAGTCCCATCGTTCCGATAAATAAAAAACCAAGGCTTTTCCGTAATTCTCGTTGCTTAAAATGAGTCAATTTCGTTTGAAACAGCACCGATGTTTCCTTCACATTGATACGACTCAATTGATAATGAACGAATAACCGATAGCATAAACAGAGGAAAATGATTCCCATAATGACAAGACAACAAACAACAAAAACATTCACTACTTTTCCTCCTATTACTACTCTGAACGTCAATTGATTAATTACTTTTTAACTTTTCCTTCTCGTGTCTTCGTCATAAATCGTGAGACGAAAGAATGAAGCTCTCTATGTTCCTGATGAGTCATAGGTCCCTTTATCAGTATCAAGCTATCTTCTTTCAGCTGTTCGAACATCTCCTCAATACAATCATCGATCGTCGGAAACCATAAAGCAGGAATATCTATAGAACGAACAAATTTTCTAAGACCTTCGCCATAGCCTAATAACAGGTCTGCTTGGGAACCATTCACACAATGTGCTAATCTCTCCTCGGCTCTTCCTAAATCTGTCTCGCTGCCTAAAATCACTATCTTTTCACCCCTGTAATAGTCGATTTTGTTGGTAAAACTAGTGACGGCATTGATCATCGATGGCGGATCAATCATGTGGGTATCATTGATGATGTCTACTTTTTTGCCATCAATGTATCCGCGATTCCTTTCCATCAGCCTCGGGAAGGCGTAAAAAGATGAGAAGCGTTCTAAGTATTGATCTGGATCTACTTCCATCGTTTTCAAAATCAGTAGGGTCGCTAACGAGTTCTCGACAATCTCCAGACTTGATGAGCGTAAATAATAGGTATAGCGCTCACCATGATAGGAAGCCGTTACTTCCGTGATATCCTTCAATTCCTTCAGTGAAAGCAAATGCATATCAGCAGAGGAACGGGTCATACTATAGGTAAATATACGATTTGTTCTATTTTTCGCGGCTAAGTATACAATCTCTCGCTGCTCTGACGGTATGTCTTGATTAATGATCGCTATTCCTTGATCATCCAAGCCATTGAAGAGACTCGCTACATCATCTGCCAAAGTATTCAACTCCTGTGATGATCTTCCATCTGCGAAGCGAATCGCCGTTACAACAGCGATTGTCGGATGAACGAGCCTAGATAAGGAGCCTTTACTTTGAGAATCTAGAGCATTTGAAGAAACTTCTACATTCAAGATATCCGGTGATTGAATCAGCTTTGTCAAAAAACAAGGAAGCTCGATACGTGTATTTTGACTACTTTGATTAGACAGTATCTGGCATTCTTCTAGAAATAAATGATCGATCATCATTCGTGTAATCGTCATGCCTGCAAAACCTGTACTTGCAATTACAGGAATAGACGTCTGCTCACGAAGAAATATCGCCACTTGATATAGAAACATCAAAGAATTCGGGACAATAAACTGAGGAACTGTATCAAATAACTCTTCTATTGGTGTTTCTGTAATATAAAGCGCTCCTTCTAATAGATCTTTTTGCTCAAATTGATATGGATTTGACCACGTACTTGCTTCACCTAATTCTGTTCTAAGTTGTTCTTTCGTAAGCGAAATAAACGCCGTTTGAGAATCTGCCATTTTTCGCATATTTTTTCCTGTATACTCAAAATTTGTAATCTGAAGTGAGGGAATAATTGATTCATTCAAGAAATAACCATCAAATTGTTCAAAATCATCTTTTGTAAATGACTTCTCGATTTTTCTTATCATCTGCATCATTTTCTTAATGTCCTCCTTCAATAGATTTTCTCGTTTCAGCTAGTCATTGAGCCTGATCTCACGTACACTTTTTAATAGGTCTTCATCGGCAAATCAAAGGCTTCCGCAGCTTCTTCAGTTAGTTGATCCATTGAAACAACACTTTCCAGTTCGCCTTGAACCACGATTCGCGTCGTGGCATAGAGATCTCCACACGTCAACAATGTGACTAAACGTCGATTAGGATCAACATCCAATACCTCCACCGCGCTAGGATCTACCTTCGCTTTCCAAGTCGCTATATATGTATAGACATTAGATAAATCTGTCAGATAGATTTTGTCCCCTAACGTGACTTCCTCCAGCGGAGTGAATAATAGATCCGCTCGATCTGAACGATGGCTGGCGATGCCATAATTCCCAACGCCCATTTCTTGATCTGGTGAAAGAGTTCCCGCACCGTAATACAGTCCATCATTCTCCAGCCCCTTAAATACAGGCAAACAAATTCCGACACTTGGTACCGCAACACTGGCAATCACTGGCAGCTTTTTACTTCTGCCGCTCAGCTGCGACTGTGCGACCGCGCTCAAATTCAAGGGCTCCACCGCATCAAAATCATACGTCGCTTCCTTCTCCTGGTTCTCTGCTAGTTCTTTTTTAGTTACTTTAGAGATTTCATACTTTTCTGCAGTCTTCTCGACGAAATAATTCTTTATCGGCTTGTTAAAGAAAAACAAGCTGCCTGCCAGAATAAGTATCAATCCCAACATTCCAATGATTTTTCGTCTCATAAATCTCTCCTAAAACAAAAGGCGGATCGAATCAAAAAGATCCGCCTTTCGAAAAATGATCTAGTTACTAGTTCCTACTCATTCTTCTTACTTCGTTTTCTACGCTTCACTAATCCAGCCAATCCAGCTGCTAACATCCCTAGACCTGGAATGCGATAGGCGGATTGATCCGTCTCCATTCCCGTTTTTGGCAACGTTCCTTTTCCAGCCGCATTGGTTGAACCAGATTTTGGTGTAGAAGATGTTGTTGTATTCGCTAATACCTTGGTCTTCGTAGTGGAGTCTGTATCCTCCGGTAATGGTTTAAGAATGCAAGGATCATCAGGACCTCCAACGCCACCATCTGAGTCGCTATCTGAGTCCGAATCGCTATCCGAGTCGGAGTCACTATCGGAGTCACTATCTGAGTCCGAGTCACTGTCCGAATCGGAATCACTGTCTGAATCCGAATCGCTATCCGAGTCTGAATCACTGTCCGAATCTGAGTCGCTATCCGAGTCCGAATCACTATCTGAGTCCGAGTCGCTATCCGAGTCCGAATCACTATCTGAGTCCGAGTCACTGTCCGAATCGGAATCACTGTCTGAATCCGAGTCGCTATCCGAGTCTGAATCACTGTCCGAATCTGAGTCGCTATCTGAGTCCGAATCACTGTCTGAGTCCGAGTCACTATCACTATCGGAATCGCTGTCCGAATCTGAATCACTATCCGAATCTGAGTCACTGTCTGAATCTGAATCACTATCCGAATCTGAGTCGCTATCCGAATCGGAATCACTGTCCGAATCTGAGTCACTATCCGAGTCCGAATCACTGTCTGAGTCCGAGTCACTATCACTATCGGAATCTGAGTCACTGTCTGAATCCGAATCGGAATCACTATCCGAGTCCGAGTCACTATCTGAGTCCGAGTCACTATCCGAGTCGGAGTCACTGTCCGAGTCGGAGTCACTATCGGAATCCGAGTCGCTATCTGAGTCTGAATCACTATCCGAATCTGAGTCGCTATCTGAGTCCGAATCGCTATCTGAGTCCGAATCGCTATCCGAATCCGAATCACTGTCTGAATCCGAATCACTGTCTGAATCCGAATCACTGTCTGAATCCGAGTCGCTATCTGAGTCCGAATCACTGTCTGAGTCCGAGTCACTATCACTATCGGAATCTGAGTCACTGTCTGAATCCGAATCGGAATCACTATCCGAGTCCGAATCGCTGTCCGAATCTGAGTCACTATCACTATCGGAATCGCTATCCGAATCTGAATCACTATCCGAATCCGAGTCGCTGTCTGAATCGCTATCCGAGTCCGAATCACTGTCTGAATCTGAATCACTATCGGAATCTGAGTCGCTATCTGAATCTGAGTCACTATCCGAGTCCGAATCACTATCTGAGTCCGAGTCGCTGTCTGAATCCGAATCGCTATCCGAGTCTGAATCACTGTCCGAATCTGAGTCGCTATCCGAGTCCGAATCACTATCTGAGTCCGAGTCACTATCCGAGTCGGAGTCACTGTCCGAATCCGAGTCACTATCGGAATCCGAGTCGCTATCTGAGTCTGAATCACTATCCGAATCTGAGTCGCTATCTGAGTCCGAATCGCTATCCGAATCGGAATCGCTGTCCGAATCGGAATCACTATCCGAATCTGAGTCGCTATCTGAGTCCGAGTCGCTATCCGAATCGGAATCACTATCCGAGTCCGAATCACTGTCCGAATCTGAGTCACTATCGGAATCTGAATCACTATCTGAGTCCGAATCACTATCTGAGTCCGAATCACTATCTGAGTCCGAATCGCTATCCGAATCCGAATCACTGTCGGAATCCGAGTCACTATCCGAGTCCGAATCACTGTCCGAGTCACTGTCCGAGTCGCTGTCCGAGTCACTGTCCGAGTCGCTATCTGAGTCTGAATCACTGTCGGAATCCGAATCGCTATCTGAGTCCGAATCACTGTCTGAGTCCGAATCGCTGTCCGAATCTGAGTCGCTATCTGAGTCTGAATCACTGTCGGAATCCGAATCGCTGTCCGAATCGGAATCACTATCCGAGTCCGAATCGCTATCTGAGTCCGAATCGCTGTCCGAATCTGAGTCGCTATCTGAGTCCGAATCGCTATCTGAGTCCGAGTCACTATCCGAATCGGAGTCGCTATCTGAGTCCGAATCACTGTCTGAATCTGAGTCGCTATCTGAGTCCGAATCACTGTCTGAATCTGAGTCGCTATCCGAATCGGAATCACTGTCGGAATCTGAGTCGCTATCACTATCGGAATCGCTATCTGAGTCGGAGTCACTGTCTGAATCTGAGTCGCTATCTGAGTCCGAATCACTGTCTGAGTCCGAATCACTGTCTGAGTCCGAATCACTATCGGAATCTGAGTCACTGTCTGAATCCGAATCACTATCCGAGTCCGAATCGCTATCTGAGTCCGAGTCACTGTCCGAATCCGAATCACTGTCTGAGTCCGAATCACTGTCTGAATCCGAATCGCTGTCCGAATCGGAATCACTATCCGAGTCCGAATCGCTGTCCGAATCTGAGTCGCTGTCCGAATCGCTATCTGAGTCCGAGTCACTATCCGAATCGGAGTCGCTATCTGAGTCCGAATCACTGTCTGAATCTGAGTCACTATCCGAATCTGAGTCGCTGTCGGAATCCGAATCGCTATCTGAGTCTGAGTCACTGTCTGAATCTGAGTCGCTATCTGAGTCCGAATCACTGTCTGAGTCCGAATCACTATCGGAATCTGAGTCACTGTCGGAATCCGAGTCGCTGTCCGAATCTGAGTCACTATCCGAGTCCGAATCGCTGTCCGAATCTGAGTCGCTATCCGAGTCTGAATCACTGTCCGAATCTGAGTCACTATCCGAGTCCGAATCGCTGTCCGAATCTGAGTCGCTATCCGAGTCTGAATCACTGTCCGAATCTGAGTCGCTATCTGAGTCCGAGTCACTATCACTATCGGAATCACTGTCCGAATCTGAGTCACTATCACTATCGGAATCGCTGTCCGAATCTGAGTCACTATCTGAGTCCGTGTCACTGTCCGAATCTGAATCACTGTCCGTGTCTGAATCGCTATCTGAGTCTGAGTCACTATCTGAGTCTGAGTCACTATCTGAGTCCGTGTCACTATCACTATCGGAATCGCTGTCCGAATCTGAATCACTGTCCGTGTCCGAATCGCTGTCCGAATCCGAGTCACTATCCGAGTCCGAATCGCTATCCGAATCCGAGTCGCTATCCGAATCTGAGTCACTATCCGAGTCCGTGTCCGAGTCGCTGTCTGAGTCCGAATCGCTGTCTGAATCTGAATCACTATCTGAATCCGAGTCGCTGTCTGAATCTGAATCGCTATCCGAGTCTGAGTCACTGTCTGAATCTGAGTCACTATCCGAGTCCGAATCGCTATCCGAGTCCGAATCGCTGTCTGAATCTGAATCACTATCTGAATCTGAGTCGCTATCTGAATCTGAGTCGCTATCCGAATCTGAGTCACTATCCGAGTCCGAATCGCTGTCTGAATCTGAGTCACTATCCGAGTCCGTGTCCGAGTCGCTGTCTGAGTCCGAATCACTATCCGAATCCGAATCACTATCCGAATCCGAGTCGCTATCCGAATCTGAGTCACTATCCGAGTCTGAGTCGCTGTCTGAGTCCGAGTCGCTGTCTGAATCTGAATCACTATCGGAATCCGAGTCGCTGTCTGAATCTGAATCGCTATCCGAGTCTGAGTCACTGTCTGAATCTGAGTCACTATCCGAGTCCGAATCGCTATCCGAGTCCGAATCGCTGTCTGAGTCCGAATCACTGTCCGTGTCCGAGTCGCTGTCTGAGTCCGAATCACTATCTGCATCTGAGTCGCTATCTGCGTCGGAATCCGAATCATCATCTTCTAAATATTTAATAACTGTATCTTTTCCTGGGTCATCAATCTCAGGAAACTTGTATCCTTTTGATGGATCTTCTGGATCAATCTGTTCCAACTCATTACCATCTTGATCAACTGCTACGTATCCTGGAACATATGGAACAACTGCATCTTCAGGAACTATTGCTTTTGATGGGTCATTTGGATCATTTGCGTAGTCAAACTGATTTCCTGAACCTGGATAATTGGGATCATCATTATCCACAATATATTTGCCAATGTTTTTATAAACATAAGTAACTTCAGATATACCACTTCGATCAACGATCATATCCGCATCTGAATTCTTATCTTTTTCGACATATAGCCAGCCTTCGACAACATTAATCTTCTCATTGATTTCTTCATCAACTTTAGTGTCCTCAACCTTGTCATTTGCGACTAAATTTCCTTCTAAATCTACATAGTGATAAATTACCTTTGCATCATTCGCAGAATATACATACGTAACAACAGAATCGCCATCCGCATTCACTTTCATGTCATCATCTGACAAGCTTGGATCAATTTGCTTGAAAGTATAGCCTTCAATTTCTGTAATCCTGCCATTAATAACTGAACCGACTGCTGCTTGTTCCACCTGATCCTTTATTAATGACTCGCCCTTTTCATTGACGTAGCGGTGGGTAACTGCTGCTTTATTCGCTGTATAGACATAGGTCACCACAGATTTCCCACTTCGATCAACGATCATATCGCTATCTGAATCTGCCCCTTTTTTTGAATAGGTATAATTCTCGATATCAATGATGCGCTCTGGAATCTCTGCATCAACAGTCGATTGTTCAACATAATCTGAATCAATCGGTGTCCCATTTTCATCTACATAACGATAGGTGATCTCTCCTGCATTCGCTCTATAAAAGTAGACAACGAGTGAACTGCCATCCTCATTTACCTTCATGTCTGAATCTGAAGAATCAGTGTCCTCTCCATCGTAGGTATACCCCTCAATAGCAATTTTTTCAGGATTGATCTCATCTCCTGATACCGCATCCTTCACAACATCCGGAATCACCAGTTTTCCTGACCGATCGATATAGCGATAAGTAACTGTCGTCTTAACCCCCGTACCCCCTTGGTCAGATAGAGGTCCAGGTTTTCGAAGAGTAGTGATTTCATCTATCACTTGACGAACAATCACCATATAATCTTCTGACAATTTAATCAGCTCTGAAGTAGTCACTGTCGGATTGGATGAGGTTGCACCTGAACGCCCAGCCATTAATGCCGCATAAGGGGCATCAAGAACATTGTGATAACTCCATCCAGGCCTAATTTCGAAATAACCATCATAGAGTAACGCCGCGTTTGCTTGACTCACCGCTTCATTTCTTTTCTGGATCGCTGCTGGTACCGCCGCTTTCAACTCATTTGCGGCACTAGTAACACCTCCATAATGATCCACTGTGTCATTTTGTTGCGCTTGTAACAAATTGGTAATCAATGCAGCAATCTCAGGTTCATTTTGAACCGTTTGCGCCGCATTCAAAGCGGGTTTGACAATCTCTACATCCACTTTCTCTTCTAGCGGTGTCATTCTTGTTCCAACAACATCCGTTGAGGCTTCATCTGGTTGTTCTACTTCCTCTACTTCTGTAGTTATTGCTTCTGGAACTTTAGAAATTTCCGGTGATTCGGTAGGAACAGTCTCTGTGGAATCTACAGTCACTTGTTCTTCAATCGCTGCTGCTTCCGGATTATCAACATTGGAATTTTCCTGTAATGGTTCTACTATTTCTGGCTCTAAAGGGGGTGAAACTTCCTTGGGATCAACTGCTTGTTCGATAGCCGCCGGATCAACGGATTCAATCGCTGCTGCTGAAGAGGAGCCACCCAAGATCATCGCGCCAATCACGCTGCTCTTCACTACCCAATGCTTTTTCACCTTATGCAATCGGTATCTCCGATAGGCAGTTCTGGATTTCTTTTTCATTTGATAAGACTTGCGTTTCATTTTTAACCTCCTTTTACTTTAGAAAAGAGGTCACGCTCTTTTTAATACAGAACGTGACCTCTCTCTAAACGGGCATCAACGACTTAGGCTTTGTTCTCTCCTTTTTTGCGTTTCTTCGATCCCCCATAGAAGGCTACTCCCATCGAAACTAAACCTAATCCAGCTACTGAATAGAGCACTTGATCATCATTTGTATTTGTACTTGGCAATTTCTTCGCAGTTGTTCCAGAACTCGATGAACCTGAACCAGTTCCTGTTCCTTTACCATCAGAATCGCTGTCTGAATCCGAGTCACTATCCGAATCACTGTCTGAGTCCGAGTCGCTATCCGAATCGCTGTCCGAATCTGAGTCACTATCCGAATCGCTGTCCGAGTCTGAATCACTATCAGAATCGCTGTCCGAGTCTGAATCACTATCCGAATCGCTGTCTGAGTCCGAGTCACTATCAGAATCACTGTCTGAGTCTGAATCACTATCCGAATCGCTGTCTGAGTCTGAGTCGCTATCGGAATCACTGTCTGAGTCTGAATCACTATCGGAATCGCTGTCTGAATCTGAATCGCTGTCCGAGTCTGAGTCGCTATCGGAATCACTGTCCGAGTCTGAGTCACTATCGGAATCGCTGTCTGAGTCTGAATCACTGTCTGAGTCCGAGTCACTGTCCGAATCTGAGTCACTATCAGAATCGCTGTCCGAGTCCGAATCTGAGTCGCTATCGGAATCGCTGTCCGAATCCGAGTCGCTATCGGAATCACTGTCCGAGTCTGAGTCACTATCTGAGTCTGAATCACTATCTGAATCGCTGTCTGAGTCTGAATCGCTATCGGAATCACTGTCTGAATCTGAGTCGCTATCCGAGTCGCTGTCTGAGTCTGAATCGCTATCGGAATCGCTGTCTGAGTCCGAATCACTGTCCGAGTCTGAATCACTATCTGAATCGCTGTCCGAATCCGAGTCGCTATCAGAATCACTGTCCGAATCTGAGTCACTATCGGAATCGCTGTCTGAATCTGAATCGCTATCCGAATCGCTGTCCGAATCACTGTCTGAATCCGAGTCGCTATCGGAATCACTGTCTGAGTCTGAATCACTATCGGAATCGCTGTCTGAATCTGAATCGCTGTCCGAGTCTGAGTCGCTATCGGAATCACTGTCCGAGTCTGAGTCACTATCAGAATCGCTGTCTGAATCTGAGTCACTGTCCGAATCGCTGTCTGAATCTGAATCACTATCAGAATCACTGTCTGAGTCTGAGTCGCTATCAGAATCGCTGTCTGAGTCCGAGTCACTATCAGAATCGCTGTCTGAATCCGAGTCGCTATCGGAATCACTGTCTGAGTCTGAATCGCTATCAGAATCACTGTCTGAATCTGAGTCACTATCAGAATCACTGTCTGAATCTGAGTCGCTATCAGAATCGCTGTCCGAGTCTGAATCACTATCCGAATCACTGTCCGAATCTGAGTCGCTATCAGAATCACTGTCTGAGTCCGAGTCACTATCGGAATCGCTGTCTGAGTCCGAGTCGCTATCGGAATCACTGTCTGAGTCTGAGTCACTATCGGAATCGCTGTCCGAATCTGAGTCACTATCGGAATCACTGTCTGAGTCTGAATCGCTATCGGAATCACTGTCCGAATCCGAATCGCTATCGGAATCACTGTCTGAGTCTGAATCACTATCCGAATCGCTGTCTGAGTCTGAATCACTATCCGAATCGCTGTCCGAGTCTGAGTCGCTATCGGAATCGCTGTCTGAATCTGAATCGCTATCCGAATCGCTGTCCGAATCACTGTCTGAATCCGAGTCGCTATCAGAATCGCTGTCCGAATCTGAATCACTATCGGAATCACTGTCTGAGTCTGAATCACTATCGGAATCGCTGTCTGAGTCCGAGTCACTATCCGAATCGCTGTCTGAATCTGAGTCACTGTCCGAATCGCTGTCTGAGTCTGAATCACTATCAGAATCACTGTCTGAGTCTGAGTCGCTATCAGAATCGCTGTCTGAGTCCGAGTCACTATCAGAATCGCTGTCTGAATCCGAGTCGCTATCGGAATCACTGTCTGAATCTGAGTCGCTATCAGAATCACTGTCTGAGTCCGAGTCACTATCGGAATCGCTGTCCGAATCTGAGTCACTATCGGAATCGCTGTCTGAGTCCGAGTCGCTATCGGAATCACTGTCTGAGTCTGAGTCACTATCGGAATCGCTGTCCGAATCTGAGTCACTATCGGAATCACTGTCTGAGTCTGAATCGCTATCGGAATCACTGTCCGAATCCGAATCGCTATCGGAATCACTGTCTGAGTCTGAATCACTATCCGAATCGCTGTCTGAGTCTGAATCACTATCCGAATCGCTGTCCGAGTCTGAGTCGCTATCTGAATCGCTGTCTGAATCTGAGTCACTGTCCGAATCGCTGTCTGAGTCTGAATCACTATCAGAATCACTGTCTGAGTCTGAGTCGCTATCTGAATCGCTGTCTGAGTCCGAGTCACTATCTGAATCGCTGTCCGAATCTGAGTCACTATCGGAATCGCTGTCTGAGTCCGAGTCACTATCTGAGTCTGAATCGCTGTCTGAGTCTGAGTCACTATCGGAATCGCTGTCCGAATCTGAGTCACTATCGGAATCACTGTCTGAGTCTGAATCGCTATCGGAATCACTGTCCGAATCCGAATCGCTATCGGAATCACTGTCTGAGTCTGAATCACTATCCGAATCGCTGTCCGAGTCTGAGTCGCTATCGGAATCGCTGTCTGAGTCCGAGTCGCTATCGGAATCACTGTCTGAGTCTGAATCACTATCGGAATCACTGTCTGAGTCCGAGTCACTATCTGAGTCCGAGTCACTATCTGAGTCTGAATCGCTGTCTGAGTCTGAATCGCTATCGGAATCACTGTCTGAGTCTGAGTCACTATCCGAGTCGCTGTCTGAGTCTGAGTCGCTATCGGAATCACTGTCTGAGTCTGAATCACTATCGGAATCGCTGTCCGAATCTGAGTCGCTATCTGAATCACTGTCCGAGTCTGAATCACTATCCGAATCGCTGTCCGAATCTGAGTCACTATCGGAATCACTGTCTGAGTCTGAATCGCTATCTGAATCACTGTCTGAGTCTGAATCACTATCGGAATCACTGTCTGAGTCTGAGTCACTATCGGAATCACTGTCTGAGTCTGAATCGCTATCGGAATCACTGTCCGAATCCGAATCGCTGTCTGAATCTGAATCGCTATCCGAATCGCTGTCTGAATCTGAATCGCTATCCGAATCGCTGTCCGAATCACTGTCTGAATCCGAGTCGCTATCAGAATCGCTGTCCGAATCTGAATCACTATCTGAATCACTGTCTGAGTCTGAATCACTATCGGAATCGCTGTCTGAGTCCGAGTCACTATCAGAATCGCTGTCTGAATCTGAGTCACTGTCCGAATCGCTGTCTGAGTCTGAATCACTATCAGAATCACTGTCTGAGTCTGAGTCGCTATCAGAATCGCTGTCTGAGTCCGAGTCACTATCAGAATCGCTGTCTGAATCCGAGTCGCTATCGGAATCACTGTCTGAGTCTGAATCGCTATCAGAATCACTGTCTGAATCTGAGTCACTATCAGAATCACTGTCTGAATCTGAGTCGCTATCAGAATCGCTGTCCGAGTCTGAATCACTATCCGAATCACTGTCCGAATCTGAGTCGCTATCAGAATCACTGTCTGAGTCCGAGTCACTATCGGAATCGCTGTCCGAATCTGAGTCACTATCGGAATCGCTGTCTGAGTCCGAGTCACTATCGGAATCGCTGTCCGAATCTGAGTCACTATCGGAATCACTGTCTGAGTCTGAATCGCTATCTGAATCACTGTCCGAATCCGAATCGCTATCGGAATCACTGTCTGAGTCTGAATCACTATCCGAATCGCTGTCTGAGTCCGAATCACTATCTGAATCGCTGTCCGAATCCGAATCACTATCTGAATCACTGTCCGAATCTGAGTCGCTATCTGAATCACTGTCCGAGTCTGAATCACTATCAGAATCGCTGTCCGAGTCTGAGTCGCTATCAGAATCACTGTCCGAGTCCGAATCACTATCTGAATCGCTGTCCGAATCCGAATCACTATCTGAATCACTGTCCGAATCTGAGTCGCTATCTGAATCACTGTCCGAATCTGAGTCGCTATCTGAATCACTGTCCGAGTCTGAATCACTGTCCGAGTCTGAATCACTATCAGAATCGCTGTCCGAGTCTGAGTCGCTATCAGAATCACTGTCCGAGTCTGAATCATCATCTTCTACATATTTAATAACTGTATCTTTACCAGGATCATCAATGTCTGGGAATTTGTACCCTTTCGATGGATCATCTGGATCAACTAACTCCAACTCATTCCCATCCTTATCCGTAGGCGTGTACCCCGGAACATAAGGAATAACTGGGAAGTCCGGATCGTTTTGATCTAACATCTTGCTCGGATCATTCGGATCATTTGGATATTGAATACTTTCCTCACCAGGGAACGCTGGATCGTCACTTTCAGGAACAAAGCTCCCCATTTTGCGATATACGTAAGTAATTTCAGAAGTACCACTCTCATCCACAATCATGTCTGCATCAGAAACATCTTCGTCTTTTTCTACAAATAGCCATCCATTAACCACACTGATTTTTTCTTCAATCACATCTTTAACTTTTGCTGCTACTTCAATGTCGTCAGCAACTTTTTTAGGTTGACCGTCAACATATTGAACATAATGATAGATAATTTTTGCATCATTCACCGCTAGTGACCATGTCGTATTTTGATTTTTCTTGGCTGGTTGGATCACACTTCCCGGAGTCAAGGTATTCCCATTTCCATCTACATAATGGTAACCTGTCGGTGGTGTTGGAACGATTAAATCCTTCAAACTTGTATAATCATCATTGATTTCATATTTGGTTGTAGAACCAGTAGCATTGTTATCATAAGCAGTCGTATCAATAACTAAGCTGCCCACTTCTTGGTAGACATAGATAACATCTGGTGTAGGTTCATTAAATGAACCATACACATTTGATGGAACTTGTGTAAGCACATAGTTTTTATCTCGATAATCCTTAGGAGGTGATTTGGCAAAAGCTAAGTGAGGTTGACCAAACTTCCCTGTCAATGTAGAATCGTCGCTACCATTGTTAATAGGCTCATCGCCAACACCATCACCATCTGTATCTAACATATACTTCACATCAACGGTAGAATTATTTGCTGTATAAACATAGGTTACTTCCTTCGTTTCACCTTCTGCTGGGAAGGTTATGTTCACCTCACCAGTGTCCCCATTAGCACCTGTTGGTAATTTTGATTTGTCTAAAGTGTACCCTTTTATTTTCAAATCTTCTTCTGATACTGTCATTTGATCTTCTGGCCAACCACTTTTGTTAGTTACTGTTTTAATCGCATTACCGGATTGATCCACGTAGTTAATTTTTATTGAACTTTGCCCTTCTACTGTTATCGTGTCTGGCATTGTACTCAAAGAAGAAGATTTCTTGTATGCTGCATCTGATACATAGGTAACACCCTCAGCAGAAGCAGAGTTGACTACTGATCCATCTGCATAAGAAACCATAAAATGAACTCTTAAAAATCCTCCAATTTGGGAGTATGCTTTGTCCACTTGATCTTTGGCATCTTCATTAATTTGAAAACCTTTCATTTCGAAAAATTCGGAAGGCGTTTTTGCTCCGCTATCTGAGTAATCCTGTAGATCTTCTAGTTTAGGGGCGTTATAAACAGATCCTTCATTTTTCGCAAAAACGATTTTCCCATCACTATCTTCAAAAGAAGTATAAGAATAAGGTCCTGCATTTCTTAAGATATCTCTGATTTCTTCATTTGAAGATTTTTCTGGAACAGAAATAAATTTCATATTGTACTTTTGATTGTTTAAAGTTCCATTTCCAAGATAAAAATTATAAAGTTCTTTTCCGTCCGATGTTGGTGGGGTAATCTGCGAATACACTCTTGACGAGAGTTTAGAATCCATTTCATTAGTTCCGATATCTTCTCCGTTTTTACCTGTAAAGTCAATCACCTCACCTTCGGTGGGTGTTATTCTTGCAACTTTAATAATATCTTCACTAGAATATGTTTGAGTAAGATTATTTAGTTCTTTATAAAGTATTTGAGTTGGAGACACCCCCATCAGAAAACTAACTTTGGTGGATGATACTACGTTAGATAATTCATTATTAATATCCACTTTTGGAGAAATAATTGGAAGACTACCTTTTGTAGTATGTAACTTTTTTTCTAAACCAGCTACGTTGTAAACTATTTCTCCGTTAGAATATAGTCCATTGATAGGATAAAAACTAGGTCTAGTCGATCCTTTCGCTCCAGCATATGAAATCTCAAACTTTTGAGGTTCTTCAATTTTGTTAGAAATAGTAATTTCTACACCACCCTCAACTCTGCTTAAAGTTCCTAAACCATCTATGACAGATGAATCTGGAAATGCTAAATTATAATTTCTATCTTCAAACCCTACTGAAACGACTGAAACTGGAATAAATATCTTGTCACCTTCTTTCAATATCTCATTTTCAGTAGCATTCACTTTCAAAGATAATCGGACTCCATTATCAGCAAGATGATCGTTTGAAACTAGGGTACTTGTATTCCCATCACTATCCAAGACATCAAAGAATTCAATATTGATCATTTCATCTTCATTAGCCCTATAAGTTTTCGTCCCATCCTCATTCTCAACAACCCGCGCTTGTCTTTCAGAAGCTTCCGAAGTCTCAGCTGTTTTTGTATCTTCTGTATTTTCTGCTTCCTTTGTCTCTTCTGTGGATTCCTCAGTGGTCGCTGCCGTTTCTTCCACTGTTTCTGGTTCTTCTGTTTCATTGGTTACTTCAGGAGCTACTTCTGGAACTGCCGCTGTTGTGGATTCTACTGTTGGTGTTTCTTCCTGTACTTCTTCTAGGCTTTTGGTCTTTATCTCTTCGCCATCGCCTGGGTCCACTGCCTCGGTCTCTGCCGCATGTACCAAGTGTGGAACCATCGGTGCGCCGACAGAACCGACGATCATCGCACCGGCTACCCCACCTTTAACAACCCAATGTTTCTTCACCTTGTGCATTTTGTATTTTTTTATCGGCTCACGACGATAAATGATTCTCTTTTCATTACTCATGTGTAATAACCCCTTCTTTCTTTATCAAAAGTTTCTTGTTGCTATGAATATGAGGCTTTTTTTGCTACTTGTAGAAATAGTCAAAAAAGTTAATCAAGCCACTCAAAAAGTGTTCTTGATCATCGATGCGCATCCGGAATTTATCATGGCGCGTATAGAACCCGTTCACGATCTTCTCTGGACACTTCATAAACATTGCCATCTCAGGAAACATAACCCCCTTTTCAATCTCGATTTCGGCACGTTTGGCGGCAACCTGTCGCAAGCGCCAAAACTCTATTTTGGAAACAAATTGAGTAAACTCGCCTTGTTTAAAATAGCTGGTTTCTTGAACCTTATCCGTCATTTTGATCGCTGCCATTAACAGCTCCAGCAATGTAGGATAGGCGGTATCACGAAACTCGATGAAGTTCAGATTCTCAAAGGCATTCTTCAAGCCGAATTCGTAATACTTTTTTTCATTAAGGTATAAAAGAATCTCATTGGTGGCATAGCTCAACCAATGATCGTGATAGCGTTCGTACTTCTTCTCGACGAAACGGTCGAATAGCTTTTTCGCTAATTGCAGGTGCCGTTCGTTCTTCGTAATGGCATAGCCGCGAAGAATACTGAAGACGGCTTCGCCATCGTAGTAGATGATGTTGAACTTTTTCTTCGTCTCTAACTCTTCGTTTAAGATATGGGTCGTTTCTCCTGCTTCATTAACAAAGCGATCCTCGATCCCTTGTATCAATTGATTAATGATGCGCTCGTATTTCGGATTTCCAGTAATCGTTTGAAATTTCGCCATTGCCAATATCGCTAAGGCCTGCGCACCCAGCTTAATGGAGATTCCTGAACGTGCTTGTTCTTGAACGTATTGGGCACCGCCTTTTTCTAACAGAAGATTTTCAACTCCCCAATCCAATGCTTGTTCTGAGCGCTTCAGCTCTTCGTCTTTTCCTAGATATTCCTGTGCTTCTAATAAGGCATAGACACTAGAGAAATGACGAACGGAATTATAGCCGGTCAGTGCGTAATCATAAGTCGGATAGTATCCGTAGATGAACTGTCCAGAATCCTTTATCTGCCTAAATAAGAAATCTTCTCCATGTGCAATCGCATGGTCGATCTGCTTCGGCAATAATCCATAATTTGTCTCCCGAATTCCCTCTTGATCGGGCTTCGTGGATAACTTGATCCATTTTTGATCTTCAAAGTAGAAGCCTTGGGTAGTAAACAGATAGAAGGTCTTTTGTTTCAGCTTCTCCCTCAATGGCGAGTGGTATTTGCGCTGCACATAGCGTTCTAAGTTCGGCATATTTATCGACAGCTCTGGATTATTGAAGCCTACTCGATGGTTCTTTGAAGGACGGATCAGCGCGCTGCCCATCACTTCTTCTCCTAGAAAAGCCGTTCGGAATTTCCGATCCAAGGCAATTCCCATTCGAAAATAATTATTACGCTTTACTAAGGACAAGCGCTGCATGAGCTCCCCATAGCTGCATTCTTCAATATTGGTAACCGCATCCACACGAATATGTGCCGCTTCCACCTTCACCAGCTCTAGCTTTAGCCAATCGATGCAGTCTTGTAAGCTTTCCCCTCGAACATTTCTGACCTTCGCACGTTCTTTTCCGTTAGATATGGATAGGAACAGATGCTTTTGTTTCGTAGCAATTGGCACATGCTTCAGTTGTTTGACTAATTTTTCCACATTGACTTCTTTCACGTAGACGCTCCTTTTACCTTGTTCTTCCTGTGGCTGTGTTCCTTATGAAAGGAGAGGCGGACTCTTACCATCTTCCCCGCTGAGGCCCCCAATTTTTCCTAATCGGCTTACTTCCTTTTGTTACTCGACTAGGATGATCATTGGTGTCCGCTTCCCAGGGATAGAGACCGTTCTCATCCTTTTGATAATTTGCTTCGATCATAGCGTCTTCTTGTTCTCTAGAAATCTTCTTACGAGAATGGCGTACTTTCAGATAACTAAGAGTCATCATAATCACCATGAGGACGAAGACGTATCTACGGATTTTGATTTTTGCTAAGATATCGAAAAAGCCGAGTAAGACATCGAAATTCATTTTTCCCTCCCCCTCCTAGCCAATCCGTTTGGATGTTAATTTCATTACCTTCATCGGCTCTTCACTGACGGTTTGGTTTAATAACTTATTTTCTTCGATGAACTCATCTAAGCCCTCCGCGTATTTCTTAATCAGCTTGCTGCGTAAGGAAAGGAATTCTTGCTTTAGGACCTGCGCTTCTTTGGTGATTCTTTCTTTATCCGCAAGCATGTCTTCGTATTGCAGCTCAAGCTCAAAGAATTCCATTTTTTTATTAGCCATTTGCGCATTGAGATGATCCTGTTCACTGACAAGTTCTCCCAGCTCAATCTGCGCATTGAGCAGCTGATTCATTTTGGCGGTTTCAGCTTCCTGCAGGATACTGTCTTTGGTCTGCTCGGCCTGTTCTAACAGCATCTTCGCCTCGGCTTGGACCACATCCGCTGTTTTTTGCGCCATTTCCTTCAGCTCTTCAAGCTCTTCGTGCTCTACTTCAAATTCTCTTAGCCGTTCATTCTCGTTTTTCAACTGTTCATTCTTGGCATTTAACTGATGAATCGTGACTTTCTGCTCTTTGATAATCTTCTGTTGTTCTTCGAGCTTGCTCTGACAAACGACCAGTTCGCTTTCTTTCACCTGATATGATTCATAATCTTCAACGACATGCTTCATAAAATCTTTGACATCCCCTGCACGATAGCCAAACAATCGTCGTCTAAAGGTTAGCCCTCTGATGTCCAGTGGTTTAAAATGCATCCGCGCTCCTCCTTTTCTACTTATTCTTTGATTCATCGATCAGTTCATCGTAATTTTCGCGAATGACTGTCATCAATCGAACATACTCCTGCTTGACCGTATCGATGGAAGCGACGATCATCCGCTCGCTGCCGATTAATTCAGAGAGACTTGAGACGACTTCCGAGCCAATTTCTTTGCGTTTTTGCTCCAGCTTGTTTAATTGCTCTTGATAATACTGGTCTGCGTTCGTTTTGATCACTTGCGCTTCTTCCTTCGCCTGTTTCTCGATACGCAGCGCGACTTTTTGCGCCAATGATAGGGCGGTATCTTCATTCAGATTATTTGAGACACTTTCTGTTTGCAGGGATGTAAGCTGCTGCTTCAGCGCTTGCTTTTCCTGTTTGACTTTCGCAAGCGCTGCTTGATGGGCTTTTTGCTGCTCGTCTAGCATCTTTTGCAGTTCTTGTTTTTCTTTCTCTGCGTCTGCCGTTTCCTGCTTGCTTTTTTCTAGCATTCGTTTATAGGAACCGTAGTCTTTGGCGACATAGGTTAGAAAATCATCGACGTCTTTTTTCTTGTATCCCATTGCACCACTTGGGAAGGTGAGGTTCTTAATGCCTTCAACATCAAATTTCATCTTGAACCTCTAGAACAAGACAGTCGCTGGATCGACCAGCTGATCTTGACTTAACGACGCATTCCGACAAACTTCAAAGTGCAGATGACTCCCAGTGCTGTTACCTGTACTTCCCACATAACCGATGATTTGCCCTTGTTCCACTTGATCCCCAGCTTTTACAACGTATTGAGATTGGTGCGCATATAAGGTTGTCATGCCGTCTTCATGTTCAATCGCAACATAATTCCCCCAAGAGTAATGGAATTCAGCGACTGTGACAGTGCCTGCTTTACTCGAGTAAATCGGCTCACCCTGCGCCGCTGCCATATCTAATCCTCGATGGAACTCTCCGCCTCGAGCACCATAAGCACTGGAAATCGTGTAGTTCTCTACTGGAACGGCAAAGCCTTGCGCACTAATTTCTGTTTCTGATTTTTCTTTGTCGTACTCAGTCAGCTGATACGTCTCGATCAAGCCATTGAGCTTTTGATTGTAAGAAGTATCTGTCGCGTACCGTCCTGTGAGGAACTTCGTCGCGTCTTCATAGGTTTCGGTATTCGATTTCCAAGCACCGCTGTAGTAATCACTACCACCAGACAAGCCCTCTTTCATCAGTTTCGCGTAGTCTTCAAAGCTTTCTTCATAATTTTCATAAGCTCTGAAGGCCGCTTGGATCGTCGTCATATTCCCGTTTCCGGTATCTTCTTGTGTGCTAAAGGTCGCACTCTTTCCATTGTGACTACCTTTGATACCAAATAAATTGTAGTTTGGTGCTTGAGCTAACTGACTCGTTCCTGACGCCGATTCTAGAATGGCTTGGGCGATCATTACTGAAGCATACAAATCTTCTTTTTGTCCGATCTTGCGAGCAGGCTCTCCGATCTTTTTAATAAAGCTTTCAACCGATTCATCCTTTTCAAAATGAAGGGCACCATCACTAGCTTCTGTTGCAGCAGGAACTAAATTCGTCACTGGCTGTGTTTCTACTTGACTAACAATCGGCTGCTTGACTGGCGCTGATGGCACAACCGCAATCTCTGCTTGAGTCTCCGTTTCTTGTGCAGTCTGAGCCTCTGATGCTGTCTCAGTTTTTGTTGGTTCTTTTGTTTCAGTCGGAGTCGTTGGCTTAGTCGGCTTCACTGGCTCGGTCGGTTTTGTTGGTTCAGTTGGCTTCACTGGCTCAGTTGGTTTCTCAGGTTCGGTTGGCTTCACTGGTTCCTCTGGCTCTGTTGGATCAGTCGGTTCGATCGGATCAACAGGTTCCGTTGGCTCTACTGGTTGTGTTGGTTCAGTTGGTTCTACTGGAGCAGTTGGTTCTTTTGGTTCAACAACAGTAGATGTTTCACCTGTTCCACTTGATTGTGTCGTATCTGAAGTCGTTGATTGCGTGGTCTGTTCCACCTCAGTTGTCGATTGTGTCGTCTCAATTGTTGGTTCTTTTGTTTCTTGCATTCCCGCTTCTTCAGCACCAAAAGCCATTGGCGCATTTGATAATAAAATAGAGGCCGACCCAATCAGGGTGGTCGCCCCTTTAACGCCAGTTTTTATAAATTCTGGATGATTCCTTCTTGACCGATAAACAGTTCTCAAACTTTTCTGATAATACTTTTTCTTCACCAAATTAAACTCACCTTTCTTCACCATTACCATCTTTTATAGATTCTGGATTGATCTGATCAAAAAACACTGTTACTCCTGGTTCATCTAGAGCAATCTCGGTTATCTCATAAGTCAATCGTCGAACCAAAATAAAGAGCGGCATCAAAATTTCGTCCACTTCCTCTTTACTCAGATCCTCTTGTGATTCAATCCTGCGGTCTTTAAATAGATTTACTTGACCCAAGCTTCCCGAAATGACGAACTCTTCAAAAACCATCTCAAAATCCAATCGAACCCCTAAGGTACAAGAGTTGTCCTGGTCGGCAGGATACGCTATTCTTAAGGGAGTTATGTGAATTTTGAAATTCGTTTCATAGTCCTCGTATTCCTCTTTTGTTTTATAGTTAAAAAAATTCACCTTGGGCTTGTAACGTTCAATGTTCATAGGAACCTCCAATGTTTTTTTGTTTCAACGTTTGAATACTTAGTATTTATTGATTCTTATTTACCTATAAATATTTTGTTTCGAAAGAATAAAGTAACTATTTAAAATTATTTTTCGTTCAAATTAGTTATTATAAAAATAGTCATACTTATTAGAAAAGGCTTAATAGCTCTTGGTATTGCAAAAAACTAGAAAAGCCCGATAAACCTTTCTGTAACAAGGTTTATCGGGCTTCGTGACGGTACGTGACGGCTTATTAAAAAAACATATAAAATAACCGATTCTTTTTATTTAAAAAATTTAAATGTAATTGATTCTAGCTCAATTAGAATTGAATCACCAAATAATGTAACCGCTTACTTAAAAAAAGAAAAAACAATAGCCGAAAATTTCACTTTTTCAAAAAAAATTCTTATTAAAACATTAAATTATTAAATTCTCCATTTCATCAATGACTTGATATCTTTGTTCTAACATCGCATCAACATAAGTATCCAAAGTCATTTGTGTTGATGCATGTCCCAATAATGCACTAACAGCTGAAATATCCTTCTTAGCTTCAAGACAACGTGTTGCGAATGTATGACGCAATTGATGAAAATGTATATTATCTATTTTTGCTTTTGAACAAATCTTGTGGAAATGATGTGTGAGAAGCCTTGGTTCACATGGCCGACCATTTGTAGAGAACACAAATTCTGTTTTTGAATACTTACGGTGCTTTGTCAATAATCTTTTTAGTGTAGATCCCATTGGAATGACTCTTACAGATGCCTCTGTTTTAGAATCCGCAAAAATTAACTGAGTTTTTTGTGTCATTTTTATTGATTTTATTCGTTGATACGTATGGGAAACCCGTATTAAACTTGTTTCAAAATCAATATCTGACCATTTTAATGCAGCAATTTCACCAATACGCATACCTGAGTGTAATGCCAAGAGTGCGGGAATACCATATCCTCTTCTTTCTTTCTCTGCAATCTTCATGATTTTCTTTTGTTCGGATAGAGTAAGCGCTCGTACTTTTGTACTCTTTGCTTTCGGTATTTTTAATTCAGAAAATGGATTTGAAAGTAGCTTTCCAGTTTTTTTCGCATGGTTCAAACATTTATTCAATATTCGAAATATTACTTGAATCGTTGATTTAGCAAGGTTTTCCTGAAGGTTTTTTAATAGGTTTTTCCCAGTTTCAAGAGTAAGCTCATTTAGAGAAATATCTTTTATCATAGGAAGAATATATTTTGTAAGCTTATAATAATAGCTTGATAATGTGGAAGGTTTTACATCATTTTGTACTTCTTCTAACCATTCATGTGTCCATTCTTCAAACGTTTCACATGAACTCCCTTGAACCTGTTGAAGCGTTCTATATTGAATTTTTAAAGGGTAAAGCTTCTGTTTTACTTCCGTATAAGTCTTCCCGTAGACGTATCCATATTTAATCCTTCCACAAGCTTTTCTACCTTTTGGGTATCTTCCTTCCCAGCGTCCATCTTTTCGCAAATAAATATTTTCGCCTTTTCGCATGATATAAATTCCCCCTAATTTGACGGCTTAATAGACGGTTTATTTCTCCTAGTATTCTATGAGAATTCTTAAAAAACCTAGATAAATAAATAATGATTAAGTAAGTTATTTTTATCGTAATTCACAAATAATTATTTTTATGAATAATATTGATTATTATTAGTCTATATTTTATAATAGATTTGCAAAACGATTTAAAAATGGTGAATAAATAAGTGTGATAGTTTTTTTGTTTTTCATTTGTTTCTAGTTTTTTGCAAGACTAAGTAATAAATATAATAAAATCATTTTCTGGACTTATTTCTATTCGGATAAATATACTATCATTTATTTAAATAAATGCAATTATATTTATGGAATATAAACATTCAAGTTCATTTACTCGCTAAAATATGTTAACTAATAGGAAAAAGCAGACTGCGCTCACTTTCAATGTGACTAGTCTGCTTTTTAATGTTTTCCCGTTTTTTTATTCTACAAGAGAAAAATGAACAAAAAAATTCACTTAATTTCTGAGTATCTTCTGGTGTAACAAAAAAATTTTAGGAGGGTATTTTATGAGTTTAGCAAATCGTTTTACAAACAAGTTCAAGTATTTGGACACCATGCTATGGTCGCCACTGTGGGAGGAATACTTGAATCAAGCATTAGACTTTCGACCACTCGACATCCACATCATTGATTGTATCATTGCTGTTCCAGACAAAAGAGGGACCTTGATTTTTTCCGAAAATAATGTTTACTATAGCCCTGTGAGCCCTTTAGCCACGCTGAACCACTTCGCTTTAGCGCATTCTTTTGTTGATTATTCAGTGATGAGCGCCTGTCTCAAATCTTTTGGTTGTTTTGGACAGTATAAACCTTCATGGGTCTGTCCTTTCTTCGCCCTTTGTCCATTAGAAGGCCGCGATCAAAATATTTGGATTAATCCGCTCAAAGTTTATAAGGTGCAAACTATTCAAGATGATGTGTATGTCTTTATGATGGAGGGCCCAAAGATTCTTATTCCTCTCACTCGACGCAGCGTACTGATACGAACAGAAATGACCTGTGTTGCTCTAGCCACCATTCAACGTGATTGTTTTCAGATTGTTCTTCGCGGGACTTACCCTTTGGATTATCTGAAGCTGCCGAACACCCCATTTTGCAATACGTTGAGTAGACGGGCTGCTCTACTGAATTTCACCATTCCTTATGGACAATTGGTTGAGCGGTTTCGAAAAACCTATATGCTCCTTGAGTATGATAAGCTGCAAGCGAATGATATGAATCAATAAAAAGATAAGGGCTGGATGCATTCATCCAGTCTTTTTTTGTCCCTCCGATACTTTTTAAAGCCAGAACGTTTCAGTATAATTGATTTTCTTTTTTTAATGCAAGCTGCAAAACTTTTTTTCACCCCTCGAATCTTCCTGTTTGCATCTTAGAAAGCTTAATTCTTCGTTTCAAACCTGCAATTTTGAGGGATAATGTGCAATTTTGCGGTTCGCATTTTTTTTGCAAATCCTTTATCTTGTAGTCACCGGCCGGAACAAAAAAATACATGGAGGAATAAACATGATCCAAAAACTAAGTACCAAACTACAAGTCCACTTGTCTGTCCCAGGAGTGGAAAAATTAAAGAAAGTTACTTTTTCAAACGTTGTGGAAAACCCTGAGGAAGCAGAAATCATCAAACTAGGGGAAATCATGACGGAGCTAGACCAAGACGACACCTTGCTAGATGGCGTGATCATCACCAGCCAATCTCGTGTGACAAAAAATTAGGAGGAAACTAGATGAAAAAACTTGTATCGATCTTTAAAACCAGCGGTGGCCGCTCTCAAACGTGGAGCTATCCAAACCCAGGAGATGGCAAAGCGCCAGAGGATGTGCGCAGTATCTTAGAAAAAATGACGTTACTTCATTTATTCGATAGAGAGGGCGAGAAGCTTTTCAACGAAGTCGTCAGTGCTAAGTATGTAGAAACTGTCGAAACAATCATTTTCTAATCAACGAATTTGAGGAGGTGCGGCTTAGCCGCCTTCCTCTACTAAACAAAAAGGAGGACACCATCCCATGAATGAACAAACCCTTTCGTACCGCCAATTATTCAATTTGAAATCAACCACCTTAGAAAAACGTATCAAAGAGTATTACTACAGTACACAAAACAGCAGCTTAACGATTAAATACATTCTCACTTTGAAAATACGGCACCAACTAGGTGCGGAAGAGTTTGCCTTCATTCTGAAGGATCTTGTCCATGAGATTTTTATGAACACCAAGGCTACTCGCACCATGAAGCGATTCTTTTATTACTTTCAGGATTACTTCATGGCACCTGAATGGCAAACGTTGAAAATGAGAACTTTTCCTGTCCGTAACTTTGGTGAAAAAGCCGTGTCCCTTGTCCGCTCCTTGATCGCAAAAGTCCGTCCCAATGAAACGAATGAACCTTGATAGAAGATGACCTACGCAAATACGCAAAAAAATTTGAGAAAGGAAAATACAGCTATGCGACAGGATTTAGTGGCAACCTTCACCAACGGTCTAGGAAAAACACACGACTGGAAATATAACAATTTGAAAAATGATCTGCCGATCCCCGTCATCAAAGAAGCTTGCGAACTCTTAACGACGTTGGATATTTTTGAAGAAAATGGCGTAAAACTATTTGATTCCGTGGTGACAGCGAAGATCATTACTACTAAAGAAACCGAGATTTTTGATAAAGAAAAAGAACCTAAAGAAGACCGCCCTTGTGAAAAAGAAAAAACGGTTCCTTCTCCAAAAATAGAGAAAGAACCGGAAATGCCCGCTGTTAAAACAGGAAACAGCTACGACTATTTGTTCAATACATCGAGAACTGCGATTGCTAAAATTTTGGAAGAACCAGCAGAAACGAGAAACGACTCCCTTTCATTAATAATACCTGCACCAAAAATCGGAGAAAAAACAATTACATCATTGGAAAATAGCTCTGCTGAGAATTCTTCTGATCTTTCGGCTGCGCAGTCGAACGTTCCCGAACAAGAGAGTCGGCAAAAAGGCTTTTCCGCTTGGCTTCGTCGAAAAATCAATCGAAACAAGGACGATCCAGATATCCGTTCTCGAAACGGTGATCCCAGCAGCTAAATTCTGCCCTTCTCAAATAAACAATGCGTAGGTCTATCTTGCTCAAGTCGTCAGCCTCCACATCGGAGAGGAGGTGATGCACCTTGAGCGAGCTGATTCGATATGTCCTCGCTCCACTCTTTGTGGGGCTGATCATTGCCCTAGTCAACCATTGGTTGAGCGGGCGTGATCCATGACGACTGAAAATACTAGCATCTGCGATCACGTGATCGCAGATGCTTCAATAAGAAGAACAGGTCAAACAATCATTCCTATAATCAAGGAAAGAGCTATTGGAAAAAACTTCTCGATCACTTATTAAGCGATCTTTAACGATCGACGATTTCTATGCTTTTAATCATCTCATCGAAGTACTCCTTTTCTTTTGCCGTTAGCTCTTGCTTAGACAGAAATACCAGCTGACCATTGATTTCTTCTGTTTCAAATTCATAGATTTCACCTGTAGCATTTACTGCTTCTGATAACTCTTCCCGATGGAATTGATGATAATTCACCGTGGCTGCATCCGTTCTTTCTATGCCTAGCTCCTCTAGAGAGTAGGCCTTCGGTCGTTCAACAGCCGCTTTGTTATATAGTGATAATTGAATCAACAACGAACGATATTTATCACTTTGCAAGATTAGCCAAGTGTTCCCATTCTCATCGCTCATATCTCCATCAGCTATTACGTTAAAATCAGAAATAGTTATCTGAAATAGTTTTTCTCCAACTTCGAATTGAGTAGTCTCTTCTTGCGAACTTTCTGAACTATTTGTTGATAATTCAATTGAATTTGAAGTGGTTTCATTTTTATCTATACTTTCTTTACATCCGCTAAGAATAACTAATCCTGCGGAAACTACTAGCAGAAGCTTGATTGTTTTCATCTTTCCTCCTTTTACAAATGAATCTCCTCATTGAGATACTCCTGCAGCACCGTCTTAACCGATTCTTTCTCGCTTTCTTTTAAGCTGCTAGGCAGGATATGGGCGATATTCATTCCTAAGAGAATACTGTCTTCAACGATTTTGAAAGGATAACGCTTTTCTAGGTCGTTTCGCTTCGTACTTTCAGGCTTTTCAAGCGTGTCTTTCGAATAGATGGCTTGTTCTGTGACAACCAGTCCATAGGGACCAACGAATGTGGAATCTGTAATGGCAAATTGGATCGTCTCGGCCTGTGGGATGCCAAATTTCTTAATGACTTTTCGGAAATGCTTCTGATGGGACTCATCACTTCCCATTTTTATCAGGGAATTATTCTTAAGCCCTAATTCAGCAAATCTTCCTTCCACATCTCCTGCTTTGAGTCGTTCAATGTGAGCAATCTCCAGCGTTTCCTTCACAGTAAGAATATCGGTAATCGCTTCTCTCATTAATTGGGTTAGTTCTTTTTTGATTTGCGGAGGGAGAATGGTTTCAAGGTATTCCCAATCAAAGGCCTTCATCGCTTTTTCCAATACCTCGATTGCTTCAATTTTTGATGCCGAATAAGGATAGCTTAGCGGCAATGTGTCATTAAAAATACTCGCGTCTTTTACATAGATCATGTGATCCGTCAGAAGAAAGCCCGTTGCGTTAGCTTTTCGAGTAATTCTATTTTGTGCATTTGCACCTACGAAAAGAACAGGAATCTCGCTTTTGTCCAAAGGAAGAAAATCAGTAATCGCTTTTTTATAAACCTGACTCGCGTCTTCCCATACCTCTGGTTGATAATACGCACTAAAAACAAACTTTAACGCTTCCTCTGTATAGTCCTCATAACGAGTAGCTAGCTTCTTGCAGTAGCTTTTTTGGTAGTCGATTTGTTCATTCGACAATTCTTGTTCCTTTTTGAATTCTGTCATTCCCATCACCTTCCCTATCTTGAGTTTCGTTTACTCTTTCAGTACTTCTTATAAAAAGAATACCTATTTTACCAGCATTGAGCAATACATCACAGGAGGTGATCAACCTGCGAAAAAACTTATGTATGCAACAAAAATCGTAAATTATTGAACATTTACTTACTTTCTATCAACTCGCAAGCTTATTTTCTATATCCATTTTATTTAACGGCGCTCTTTTTTATTAAATGTGATGAAAAATTTAATTGAAACTTCGCAAAGAAAAATTTTTGGTAAAAAGGTGGAAGTGTGACAAAAAACACCTTATTTATAAAACTTGTTGAATAATAGATTCTATCAAGCTGCTAATCCGTATAATTGAAGGCAAAAGGAGGGATTCTATGAATCAAAGGCAATTATCCAGCGAGCCAAAAGTTTACACCTTTCGTGAACAAAAAATTCTTGATTATCTAGTATTTTTGAATGAGCATTATCCTACAGCTAGCCGTTACCCTGTTCGGCTTCTTCGCATTAAGGAAAAACGAATCGTCCCTAGTCATTATCCCGGCAGACGATGGTACCTTTGTCCAAACTGCAAGCATGTATTTTTAGAGGATCTTGGTGATTACACTTATTCATACCGTCCTCATGCCATAAACCTTATCGGAACTTATTTTGTTTACGAGGATTGGAAACACAAAAAAGCCATTCACTGCTGCTCGAAATCCTGTTTAGCTGGAGCTACCGTAAAATTCGCTATCGAAAGTCTCACTGAAGAAGGAAAGAAATATATTCATGTGAGCAATATCAAAGTGGATGTTCTGGAAGCTATTAAGAAGTTTCATTGATGTTCATTTATAGCTTAAACAACGGTATTAGCAGTAATGGTTACTAATACCGTTGTTGTATTTATTGACCTTGATTTCAATTACTATAATTCAAACATTAAGTGTCTAACGTTGCATCCCTTCTCACTCCATATTTTATAAGCACTTCTTTTTTTCTATTTGAAGAAACCTCTGTATAAATCTCCGTTGTCGAAATACTTGAATGTCCTAATAATTCTTGAATGTCTCTCAAATTGGCTCCATTATTTAATAATGATGTCGCAAAACTATGTCGTAAATAGTGAGCTGTTGAGGCCTGATTGATATTTGAGAGATTTCGATATTTTGTATAAATGTTTTCAATCCCAAAAATTGAAAGTCGCGTCCCATACTTATTCAAAAAGAACGCTTGATCAGCAGGATCAGGCAAATAATTGTCGCGAATAGCTAAGTACTCATTAACGATCGTCCTCGCTTTTTTGTTCGTCAAAAATAATAACCGCTCTTTCCTATTCTTTCCATGTACAATTACCATTCCCTCTTCAGTGTCATAATCCTTAATATTCATATTACTAATTTCACTGATTCGCAATCCTAAATTGACCATAATCTCGAGAATCGCCGCATCCCGTATTTGATCTCTCTGTTTTTTTGTAGACCCAGTTCTTTTCGAAGCAGCTTCCAATAAATTATCGATCTCAATAAAAGAAAGTGTCTTTGGCAATCGTTTCTCTTTTCGGATAATCACTCGAGGAATTTTTGTATACGGAAGGTTGCCCGTCTCTATTAAGTATTCAATGAACATTTTTAAAGTGATCAGTTTTCTCCGCTTCGTGCTTGCCTTATAGCAATCTGTCGCTGATAAAAAGTGCATATACTCAAATACTCCTGCACCCAGTTCAAGCTCTTTGCTTTTGCAAAAAATAAGCATTTTTCTTAAGTCAAAATTATACGCATTCAGTGTTTTTGTTGAAAGATTCTCCCATCTCTTCTTTACAATAAAATCCTCTACTAAACTATCCATAGCTTCCCTCTCTTTTTCAAAATACACAAAAATAGTGAATATTGTCACATATCATATGTTATACTAAACCTCGAAATAATATTAAATTATTTGGAGGTTTTGTATGATGGTTATGTCATCCCAAGAGAAAATAAAAACAGAAGTTCAGCGCCTTCTCAACGATGGAACAAAGTACATATTTGTAAACGGACTTAATGGTTCGGGCAAAAGTACTGCCATTAAAGAACTTCTAAAATCTTTTGAAAACACCCTAGTCTTTGACAGAAGTATGGAAAATGATGAAAAGTATGCTCCCTTTGAAAAGGCTGCCAGAAAGTCCTCTGCCCCCATATCAAATTCAATCGAGAAAATTTTAATTGAAAATAGAGATAAAGATTATTCTGCTCCACAACTAATTCTCAATTTAATAGACAAATTTAAACAGACTAAAGATACCAAGGATAACTATCCTTTTTTTAAGCCGAACGAAGAAAACTATCTGTCTCAGATTAACAATAAGTTATCACGAGATATTGCTTTTCGATTTGTAAAAGAACAAGGATTAAACAGAAGCATTTTTTTTCCAAAGAAAAAACAATATACGGAGATTTTCAATGAAATCATAAAATCTCAAACATGTATTTTTTTATTTGAAGAAATTAATACCTGGGATAATAGCTCACTTATACTAATAAAAAAACTTATTGAACATGGAAATCAGGCATATCCTTTATTTAATAATTCAAAAATCATTTTCACAGTCTCAGTAAATACTAATATCGATAAAAAAACAGAACTTTTAATTGGGCAAATCCAGAGGAAATGTAATGCGGTTTCGTTGGAAATGCCGAGACTAACTAAAAATGATTTTAAAAATTTTATCCAAGATTCAAACGTACCTTATGAAAGTTTGTCGGATTCAGAACAAACAGAGATTATCAGTTTTCTACAGGAATACTCAGATGATAATATTGAAGAAATTCCATTTATGATTAGAGAACTATACGAACTAATGAAAAAGAAAAACTATATGTATGTGGACAGATCACTTTTCTATTCCGCATTAAAAATGAAGCTAGCGGATATTGAAATACCTACTGACCAATCAGAAGAAATACTGAAATATGCATCATTAATGGGAAGCACTTTTTCTGAGAACGAGATAAAATTAGTCACTAATCTAAACAGCGATGAGTTTAAAACCGTAATTGACAACGTTTTAACTATTAAAGTACTGAAAAAGACAATGCTAGATCAAAATTTTAAATTTGCATTTACTTTTTTTCAAGAGCTTTTTAAGACTAAGGCACAAAAAAGACAGAATGAGTACTATACAAAACTTGAACAAATTGTTACCAAGTTATACCCACACAGATATGATCGACGGGCTAAGTATCTTTCCAATGTAATAGATGAATCTAGAAAGACGCAAAATCTTTACCTTTTATCATTGCTGCAAGAAGTTAGAAATAGAGAAGAATTGGATTACACAATTCAAAAAAATCTAACTGAAGATTGTTCGAAAACTCTTGATTTGTTTATTGAGGCATATAGCTATATTGATAAAAATGAGTATAACTCAGCTCTAGACATATTGAATATAATTAAACATAGAGCCAGCAGCACACCAATAAAAGCAGAATGTGATATTCTAATTGCCTTTTGCTACTCAAAAAACGTTGATGGTAATTGTAGAAAAAATGGAGTTTCCATTTTAAATAGTTACATTGACAACAAACTGTTAAAAGAAGAATACCCAGATATTTACGAACGATTATTAATGAGATTATTTATAATGCTTGTTCACATTGGTCAATTAGATCAAGCAGAAAAGCTATATCAGGATCTATTATTACGATTCGAGAATTGTCCGCTGAAAAATTCAGATACTGAAACCAAGAAAAATATACTATACAGAATGGCTAATACACTATTCAACCCAAATAATTCTTTATTTCATATTAAAGAAGCTTCTAACTACTTTGAGAAACATCAATCATACGATAAGGGAACAATAAACTACTTTATTTCACTTTGTAATTTGTCAGCAGCTCACATTGAAGTTGGCGAATTCCACTTGGCCTTTGAGACTGCACAAAAAGCTGAAGAACTAACTCTTGAATATAAAACAATCAAATTTCCAAGAATTCAAATCCTAGTAAATAATTCTCTATTAAGTGGTTATTTAAGTAAAAACTTGGATATTGAAAACTGTATCAGTTCATTAAAAAAAATCATCTCAGAAATGCCGAAAAATGCCGAACGTATTTATTTTATTTCGAATCTATCTATTTTCTATGCATTAGATAATCAGTTTGATTTAGCTTATCAAACCCTTTATTCAGAAAGCGAGCTTCAGCAAACATCGAATGATTTTGAAGGAAAATATAATGCACGAGCAATGTTCAATCTGTCGGTGTACGACTATCTATTAGGAAATTACAAAGAAGCTATCTCTAAAATGGAAAAGCATTTGCAGCAGCAAAGGGACTGTACTGGACCTGAAAGAACTTCAGAATTAAAAAGGGCTGAAAAAACATTAGCCATAATGAAAAAAGGTACACAAAAATATTCAGGAGAGGAATGGCTAGAAATTTTGCTAAAAGAAACGGTAGTTGGTAGCATTAAGAATAGCCAGATAAATCAAAACTCGGATAATTACAGAATGCTTGGTTACATGTTTGCTTCTTTATACAACTGGGATATTTAATACCCCAGTTGTATAAAAGCCTTGACTAAAAGAGTTCCTTGATCATGCCTTCACCTTTATTCGTTATACTCCGTTTTTCAAATCCATATTTTTCATAAAATGCTTCAGTTTTTCTATTTGCCGCCATTAATCCAATTATTGACTCGGGTTCAGCATTTTCATAAAGATAAGAAATTAATTCAGTCATTATGTGATGACCAATTCCTTTATTCTGCCATTTTGGAACTACTCCGACATCTTGAACATAAAAACATATTTTACCGTCACCGACAATTCTTCCCATTCCAATTGGATTTTTTTCTTCATCGTAAATCACAACTCCAAAAAGAGTGGCAGCAGATGCTTCCTCATGTATAGATAAAGTATGAATATTCCAGCCTATTTCATTTCTTAATTCGATCCATTCATTAGGAGTGGGCATACTTCTTTTCAGATAAATAGTTTGTGCATTTGGTAATGATCTTTTTTCTAAGCAAGATACTTGTTGTTTTCTAGTCATACTAAGACCCAAAAGAGTTGCTAAAACGTCCTCATATTCATAACCAAGTTTTTTATAAGCAAAATAATAGCTCATACTTTTTGTTATGTGTGGGTTTGTTGAAATGTCTGTTACAAAGCATTCATTTTTTGAGTTAATTCTGAAATCAATTCTACCTAATCCAAATATTCCTAAATTATAAGCAATTTCTTCTGTTTGTCGGCAAATTTGCTTACTCAAATCTTGCTCTTCTAGTGAAAAATCATAAAAAGAAAACTTGTTATTCCCACGAACATCATAGTTCAAAATTTGCTTACCTAAAATTTTATTAGTTCCAATTTTTATTCCAACTGGTAACATAGAAAAACCTTTTTTCTTAGTTACAATAACTGGAACTTCTATTTCTCTTCCCTCTATAAACTCCTGAACGATAACTCTTTGATTGAATTTCCTACTCATATCTTTTATATAAGTATCTTGCTCTTTGGAGTATGCAAAAATATTCTCATTTTCCAATCCAATGCTAGAGCATTCTGAGTTTAACTTACAAATTACTTTCTTGCCTGCTGTTGGAGACTTTCCAAATAACCAACCTGAATTTTGATCGTATAACCAACTTTTTGCAACGTTATATCCACAATTTTCTAATAGAGAATACCAATGATACTTATCTCTAGAGAAACTAGATATATAAGCACTACTATTAGTATGTAAAAGGTTATTAAGCTCACAAAAAGCAGGGACTAATGACTTTCGTCCCTCCGCAACTCCTTTTTGAGCAGAGTTCAGAACTATTATTTTTTTAGGGTAATTATCTTTCAACAGACCATTAGAATAGTCCCTAATGAAGTCTCCTTCATCAAAGTAAGTTTTTAAAGAAAAGCCGATAGTAGTAATAGCATTTGATATTTCTTCAAATTGTTTCATTGAGTAGTACTCAGAATCAATTGGGGTATCAATGTAGTCAGTATCAGACTCTGTTTTCCCTTTAACATTACAAACCATCACAATAAGATAATTGTCGACAGACTCTTTTGCCAGATTTTTATATTTGTCGATCACTCTTACAACTTGATCCATAAAAAACCTCCAAATAATTTAATATTATTTCGAGGTTTTTATGTTTTACCTTATCAATGATTTATTTTTCTTTACGTCTCCCATTAGGTTTTCCATATAACTTAAATTCCCGATATTTCAATTACAAAGGACATAATTCCTACGATTGATAAACAATCATAACTTTTTTCATGACAAAATTCCAAATTCACTAGTATTAGAAATACCCTTATATTATACTTATTTATGAAACGAATCAGGAGTCTGACAATAATTGAGATGACTTAGGCGTTCTAGTTTCCAAATAATAAACACTTGTAAGGGTTTATTTGTATTGGATCTAGTTCGAACACATATGAACCAATAACAAATAAGCAGTCCACGGGAAGTGTTTTTACTTTCCGTGGACTGCTTATTTGTTATTAATACTAAAGGAGGAATTTAGCAGAAAAATGAAAAGGAGAAAAATTTCCATAGTTAGTGTGATTGTTTTATTGATTGGTATGGCCTTAAGTTCAATGAATAGTACAGAAACAAATGTATTTGCATCAAAAATTTCAAAAGAAAATGTATTAGAAAAAAATATTTCTACTTTTGAAAAATCAGATCAAAAGAAAGCGTTCAATCTTCCTATCAATTTTTCAGTTGATTCTATTACTACAGGCAAAGGGCAATCGGGCAGGATACGCGTCCAAAAAATTGAAGATATTGAGATAAAGGGAACCTTTCAAGAGATTAAAAACAATCCTTACATTGATCTTTCAGGAGATGGATCTTGGATAGCAAAAAAAGCTGGGAAGACGACAATTACTCCAATATTTGATGTTTCCAAAGAAACGTTGAATAAATTAAAGGAGAAATATCCAGACAACGAAATAAATTGGGAAGATACCCTTCAAGTAATACCTATATCTATTTCTGAGATGGAAGAGATTACTTTGCCTATCGATTTTTCAATTGATTCTATTACCACAACCGAAGGACAATCGGGCATGCTAAATGTCAAAAAATTTGAGGATATCGAGCTTAATGGGTACTTCCAAGAAATTAAGGACAATCCTTATATTGAACTGTCGCAAGATGGAGCTTGGATAGCAAAAAAAGCTGGAAAAACAACAATTACTCCAATATTTACTGTCTCTCATGAAACATTAGAAAAGATCAGACAGAAATATCCTGATTGCGAAATCAATTGGGAGGATATCGCTCCGGCAATACCAGTGACTATTTCTGAGAAGAAAAAGATTAATTTACCAATCAATTTTTCCGCTAATTCTATTACCACAACCGAAGGACAATCTGGTAAGCTAAGTGTCCAAAAATTTGAAGATATTGAGCTTAATGGAATCTTTCAAGAGATTAAGGACAATCCTTATATTGAACTGTCGCAAGATGGATCATGGACAGCAAAAAAAGCTGGGAAGACAACGATTACTCCAATATTTGATATTTCTGAAGCGGCATTAGAAAAGATAAGGGAAAAATATCCTGATTGCGAAATCAATTGGGAAGATATCGCTCAAGTAATACCAGTAACTATTAATTCTCAGATTCTCACGGAAAATGAAGCACCTAAAGCAAAACAATCCATACAAATAAAAAAAGAAAATAAACCCACAACGGTAAAAGAATTGCCTAAAACTGGAGAAGCTGTAGAAAATAAGTTTGCTCAATTGTTAGGTTTACTATCAATAAGCTCCGTAGGAATTTTGTTTCAACAGTCGAAAAGAAAAAAAGGATAACTTAGTTCAGATTTACTAATAGCAGGAGGAATACAATGGAAGGAAATGGTAATAAATAACTATTCACTGTGCCGTTAATTCTAAAATCTTCATAAAATTCTTTGCTCACAATTATCTGCTTTTCATTGATTGTCAACCAATCTACACAGAATTTCTATGATGATAAAAAATAGATTAGATAGCACAAACTATCTAATCTATTTTCTAGCTATAACGGTGTTTGAATAGAATATAATTTTTTGCTTAATACATCGTTTTATATTTGTTAACACTAAATAATAGTTTTTTTACGCTTAAATGCCAAATACAAGCTAATACCTAGTAAACCGACACCAAATGCCACAAACGATTTTGAATTTTTCTCTCCAGTTTTAGGCAATGTCTTTACTGGATCAATATGTTTTGTAGCTACTGGAATACTTTTTTGCTTTTTGATAGCTGTATTATTAGGAGCCTTTGAGGCTGTATTGGATTCATTTATTTTAGAAATAGTCGTCCCACCACTTACTTCTGGATTGCTAATTCCATTTTCTTTGTTGTTGATATTTTCCTTTGCGTCCAAAATAGTCAATGTTATAGTCTTCGAAATATCAATTTTCTCTCCACTGGCATCTGTTCCTTCAATATAGAATCTAATTTGATGTGTCCCCGATTTCACTAAGGTATTTCCTAGAACTGTAACTTGAATAGGTTCACCAACGACTTCATACCCAACATTCAAACCTTCTGCATTTTCGAATGTTGCCCAGCTTAAAATATCTTCTTCTGTTAATTTATCATTAACATACATTGTTTGGTCAGATACCTTAATGGAAGGTTTACTAGTACTTGGTTCTGTTGTACTTGGCTCTGTTGTACTCGGTTCTGTCGTACTCGGTTCTGTCGTACTCGGTTCTGTCGTACTTGGTTCTGTCGTACTTGGTTCTGTCGTACTCGGTTCTGTCGTACTTGGTTCTGTCGTACTCGGTTCTGTCGTACTTGGTTCTGTTGTACTCGGTTCTGTTGTACTCGGTTCTGTCGTACTTGGTTCTGTCGGTACCAAAACTAACGCTCCAAGCGCTCTTTTCATCGAAGTTATATAAATTGAATAGTCTAAATTATAATCTAAACAATATTGTGCATTAGACAATGTTGTTTGTAGTTTAGCAATCGAATCTTCTGTATATAAATGTGCGTTAGCCACAGCATTATTCCCTTGATTAACTAAATCTTGTAATTCAGCTCGTAAAGCTTCATTATCTGTTGAAGCATCTGTATTGGTTGCTGCGACCGCTTTAGGAGTACTCGAACTCGTATTTGGTGCGGCCGTTGTAGGTGCTGATGGTGCAGGTGCACTTGATTTCGTTTCAGCAGCTGCTGGTGCGGAAGTGCTCGGTTTCGTTTCTTTAACTGCCGCTGGTACAGACGTATTTGGTTTTGATTCTGCAATGGCTGTTGAAACAGAAGTACTTGGTTTTGTTTCTCCAACCACTGCTGATACAGATGTACTTGATCCTGTTCCTGCTGATGAAGCATTTGCAAATGATACAGGCATTGATAATAAAATCGGCCCACATAATAATGTAATTCCTAAAACCCTCAATCTATTTTTCACAAAAATCCCCTTTTCTTTTTTTATATTTTTATTTAAAAGTATAGAAGTAATAGCTACTGTCTGTTGAATATGGTGAACTTCCCTCCTATAATAAATTGCTACTTCTAACTACTTTTCCCAAACTAATAAATTTATTTACGAAAAATGAACAACAAAGAAATCCAGCTGACTACTCCTCTGTAATACGAGTACGTAAAAAACTGTTAGACTTAATCCAGCAAAAAAATAGAGCTAAAGAAATTTCACTTCTAATGTTTTAGAAATCGTTTTTTCTACTAAGTCGTTATCCTTTTTTGACGAAATCGATTCATTTGTTTAATTAGCTCATCGTTTGTACAGTTTTTTGCTGAATAAAGATCAATAGTTATTGCTCCGTATCCCTTTGCCTTATTCATTTGAACTTTTTTTTGATTTTTTTTTGACATCCCCGCAAGCAGGTGATTGTCTTTCACAAGATAAATCGAGACATACCATTGACCCGCAATTTGCTTTTTCTTAATTTTTTTAATTTTGTTCCATGGAATAAAAAGGCTGTGGTTATTGAAAGAAGTGTTGTAATAATATATTCCCTGCGTATTTAAGAGAACAATCTTCTTATTTTTTATCTGTCTAAAAAATATAGACAGATAAAAAATCAAAAATATTTCAGGGATAAAGGCATACATGTTAAATAATCTGCACACGAAGATAGCTCCTATGAAACAAGCAATTAGACCTAATCCCATATTTCGTACTTGTCTCCACTTACTTTGATATACCACAAATTCTTTTTCGATTTACTTAGCCACCTTTCGTAAAAACGGTTTAGATTGTTTAATAAAAGGCAAAAATAGCTATCGTTTATCATTTGTTAAGACTGTTAATAAAAGTATTGAAAACTAACAACCACGCTCATTCATGCTGCTATATAATATTTCCTGAATGTTCAGCTGACCACTGATCTTGATGAGGCTGATTAATTTTTACAAATGTCTTATCTTCCCAATCTTCAGGGCTTTGAATGTACGTCTCAAAATCAATAGTCTCTACTAACCACTGTTTCGTATCACTATCAAAAATAAGTGTTACTGTCGCATTATCATTATTAACTGCTATACCGATAGGAATATTTTCTTCTGTTTTAAATTTTAGCTCCAGCTTATAATCCGTGTAGATGTCGAAACTTATTTTATTTTTTTCGCTATCGCTAAATTTTAAAGAGCTATTATTTAGAATGATTTTCTGATAACTTTGATTCACACTTTCCAAGTAGGGTTTTAATGTTTCAAATGACTTTATTGTCTCCTTTTTTTGTTCCTCGCTTACCCCAGTCAGATCTTGAAAATTTAATTCTGAAGCTATTGCTGTTCCCATTGATGAAAAATAGTTAGACACTCTTGATCCCAAATAATTTTGGAACTTCCTATCATGTAGATATAAAGAACTATCATCTAGTTCAAAGGTATGATTATCATTGAGGTCCTCATTCTTAGAAAATTTCGTAGTGCCAAATTTTTCATTGGTCACTAAATAAGTGATTCTATACTTTCCTGCTATTAAAGGACCAAACTTGTTCCCTTTTTTTCTATCTAGAACTTCATTTCCTACGGTTATTTCAATTTTTGAAAGAGAATTTTCGTCTAATGTCTCTACATTTAGGTATTTTGGAATAGGGAAAAAATACTTCTTTTTATACCATTTTTCACTATTAATTTTTTTGAAGGAGGAGCGATCTAAAAAAATCTTTCTTACTTTTTTTTCTGTTATTTTTCCCTTCAGGCTGTCTTGAAATCGATCATAATCAACTCGTCTCACTTTTTTTTGGTCGGTGAATTTAGGACATATTTCTTTAAAACGACTATATTCGTCTTCCTTTAATGCCGTGGTTAATTCTTTTATCCTATAGTTTAACGAGTTCCTATAGCCCACATATCCACTTGCAAATAGTACTAATACAAAACTGCTGAGAATCGCAATCATTACTTTTTTTTATTCATCTAAGCCACCCATGAAAATAGATTTTAGATCATCAAATTGATAATTATCGCTTGAACTAGCCGTATCGATCTTCCACTTGTCTTTCTCTTTCGTAAGAATCAACTTGTAGCCGTCTTTAGGCATGTACTGCGGTTGTCTTGGCGTTGTTTGATCAAACTTTGTTGGTAATTGTTGAATTAGATATTTTTCACTATCCTGAACGGCTTTGTCATAGTCTTCGTATTTTCCTTCATTCTGCTCAACAAACGTCTCAACAATTGAACTGGCGTCTACATCATCAAAGCTAAGAACTGTGGGCTTGACTGTGATCACTGCTTTGTTTGGAAATAGTGCTTTTACTTCGTAATTAATTTCTGCTTTTTTCTGATTTACTTCTTCAAATTTTGTTATAAGTGTTTTTACTTCATCGTCAGAAGGGACATAGGAATCAAAATTATTTTTTAGTTCTTCTGAAAATTTTTGATTGAATTCATTGTGCTCTTTTACTAAATCATTACTGAGCAGTTCACTTTTTTTATCCGTCTCTTTCCCTAAAAAGACTTTGTTTAGATATTCTTCAGTTGCTTTTTTTACTTGATCGGAAGAATCTTTAAAATCTTTTGTGTTCACATCTACCACAATATCTTTTTCCTTCTTTTCAGAATCAGTAATCATTGGGGCATAATGTAGCTCGTACTTTTTATCTTTATCTACTTTGAAAATGACATACCCTTTTGTTGATTTTCCTCCCGAAAGATTTTCCATTTGCAACGTTTGAAAGTCACTTTCTGTGGAGTAGATATTTTTATTTGCAACTTTATTTCCTTCTTTATCGTACAGATTCAAATCATCTTGAATAATATTTATTGGGTCTTTCGTATTATTTTTAATTGATACATCCAATGCCAAATACCCTTCACCATCATTTACAGAATCACCTTCTTGCAACACATAAGTTCCAGAAACTACTTTTACTGTTGCTTCTTTAGAAGAAACTTCCTTTTTGTCGCTAGTACTTGCAGATTGGCTGCCTCCGCATGCAGTGAATATAAAACATGATAGAATGAATAGACTTCCTAAAAAAAATTTTTTCATTTTGAACTTCTCCCTTTTTGTTAAAAGCTATAAAGCCATTTATTTCGTTTTATAGAATTGTGTTTAATTATTTTTTAAGCATAAATAGAGTGTGTTAAAATCTCATCTGATTGTAGTTTGATTAGTAATTCTTTATCTATGCGATATCCTTTTCCCCAAAAAGTATGGATGGCTGTAGCCTTTAAAGGGGTTTGTTGAAATTTTGTTTTTATTCTAGAGATCGTGCTCGAAAGAGAAGCTAGATGTGACTTATTTGCATCCTCTCTCCACAATTCACGGCAGATCTCTTCTCGTGACACAATTTGATTTCCAGCATTGATCAATATAGCCATGATCTTAGCTTCCGTATGTGACAAACGTTGTAAAACTTCAAGATAAAGCGGAACATCACTTCTATCATTTTTTGAATTTTGAAATAAATGTGGCTGCAAAGAAGTCACACTGCGTGATAATTGAATTTCTGTGCGTTCCTTTATGTGTTCATCACTTTGTTCAACAAGAGCACCCAATGATGATAAGCATTCCCTCAATTCATCAAGAGAATCTTTCGTTGAAATAATTGCATTTAATAGGCCAATCTCTAAGTAATGTTGATCAATTTCAGTAACTTTTGTTCCCACTTTACGAATTATTGATAAAGATAAGGGCTTGAAAAAAGTAGTGAGTTTGGTAAGCTCTGATTCACTAATACTTTCGCTCAAAATAACATATTGAAATAATTTAAATAGATCTAAATTATATTTTTGCTCGATACACTCGTTAAACAGTTTTGTCGAACAGTACACTTCGTAATTTAATAGTTGTAATTTGTTTTGCAGTTCTCGTTCTGTCAAAATATTTTTAGTTAAAACCAAAACTCTATCCATACCTAAACCATCCATTCTTTTTCATTTTCAACTCTACAGAATGTGACTCCTCTTAAGTCTATGCATTACTCATTAATGATCCTTTTGCTAATTGTTCAACCTTTTGCTCAAGATCAGTATAAATATCTAACACTGTCTCTTTTGACTCTGAAACTTCTAATAGAATTTTTCGTGCGCGATTGCCTATGGTTTCAACTTCTAATTCTGCTTCATCAATTAAGCGTTTGGCCTCTGATTGTGCTTCCTCGATTGTACGATTCGCTTGCTTTTTCGCAGAAAATAACACTTCACCAATTTCCAATTGTGATTGTGTAGATTCTTCTTTTAACTTGTTTATTTGTTCAGTCAACTCTTCAATTTTCCGCTTTGCTTCAACTAATTCGTCAGGAGAAAATGAAAGTTCTTCGGTTTGTTTTACCAACAATTCTTCAAATTGCTGTAATTGTTGATTTTTTTGGTTGAGTACTTCCTCAGTAGTCTTTAAACGCCTAGTAACTTCTGCTTTTTCAAGTTGAACTTCTTCATATCTATTCGTTAATTCTTCTACTTTTTCAGTTAACTCCTTGATCGGCTCTAGATCATCCCTCACTGAACTCTGTTCAGTCAATTCCTGTATCTTCTCTTTTAGTTCTACAATTTCTTTTTCTTTTTCAGCTAAATGAATAAGTAGTTCTGTATTCTTTTCTGCAGATTCATCTAGTTCATCGCTAGTATCAAGCTCTGACTCTAACAAACGAATCTTCTCTTGCGCTTGTTGAAGTGCTTCATTCAATTGTTCGATTTCCTTTTTATGTTGTTCATCCGAAGTCTTTTTTTCATTATTAATTTGATCTTGTTTTTCCTCCATACTCACTAATCGCTCCTCTAAATGCTTTTTTTCAATAACATTTTGCTTTAATTGATTTCTCAATTCTGATCGTTCTTCATTCAGTCGATTAACCTGTTGGATAACACTCGTATATCGCTGTACACTCTCAAAGTGTTGTTTTTTCACTTTTCTTATTTGATTTTCAGCTTTTAAAAGAGCCGCTTTTTGATTCTCACATGTTTCATTCAGTTTCTTGTATGCTTGTTGAGGCTCTGTTTTTTCGAAGTTTAATTTCTCCAATCGTTCCTTAAGGATAGAAATTTCTTTTTCTTGGTTCTCAAGGGTAACTGCTGTTTGTTGGAGAACTCGTTTGTCTTCTTCACTAGTTTCTGTCCATTCTTGTTTTTGAATCTGATAACTTGAAAGTTGTTCTCTTAATTGAGATATTTCTTGCTTTTGGTTTTCAATCGTTTCTTGATAGGTAGTTTTTTTTACTTTTTCTGCTTGAAGCGCTTTACTCTGTGTTTCTTTTAGCTCCTCTAATTCTTTAGATAATCGTTTATTATCTGTTAAATAATCTTCTTGCCGCTGAATCGCTAATGTTAATTGTTCTTTTAGGTACTCATTTTCCTTACTTTGATCCTCAAGCTCCAATTGCTCCTGTTCAATCTCATCATTCGTAAACTCTTTGATTTCATCAATCAAACTTTTATTGAAAAACCAATTATTTTTTTTAGCCATCAGCCTTTTCCTTTCCTCAGTTCCGGTTGAAATCTGAATTGCCCCTCATTATCTTTGACGTAAATCCCTTTATATAGATCGTTCCCCTTTTGATCATTGATTTGAATCTGCACTTCAGAAATTTTTTCGATTTCTTCGATTTCTTTAACAAAAGCGGAAATATTTTGACCGAGAATAACTAGATTCGCTTGTTTTGCAGCTACCGTACCTGTCAGTAATAGCGTCAGGTAATCGGCTTCATTTGCTGAAGAAAAGATAAAATTAGCTTGATCAATATATGGATTAAGTTGATTAGATAGTGATTTTTCTAATTGATTTTTTTGAGTAGCTGTTTGATTTTCGCTGACTAAACTATTTTTTAATCCTAAACCAGAGGAAGGATACCTTTTTAATAGAGGGCCTGCAGCCACATTCTCTTTCATCGTTTGAATCTCAGACTGAAATTTCTGATTGTTCGCTTGTACATCCTTCATGCTCATTTCCAAACGAAAAATCGAACACGTCGAGACGATAATCACTGCAATCATTCCAGTGAACAAATAGGTGAGACTTTTCCTTAATTCCTTCTGTTTAAATTGCACAAACTTCGTTTTGAAAAGGCGTGACGTTTGTTTCACCGAGATTTGGTTTAAACGATAATGAATGGTTAACCGATAGGCTAAGCAGAGGGAGATGATCCCCATAATGATCAAATATCCTGTAGTAAACACCCTCATTATCCCTCCTTAAATAATCCACTGATTTGTTTCTAGCAACCAAAATAGGTTGTTGTATATATTTTGAGAACAAAGAATATTTGCTTTCTCGACTCTTCCCTCTATTGGTTAAGACTCTTTGGGTGAAAATTTAGACGTATGAGAATAATCGAAATAGTCAAAACGTTTCTCTACTCCCTCAGTTGAAATCACTTCATTTTGAGCCAGCTGATCGACACGGCTTTTCAATTCATCATAGATGACCATGATTGCTTGACGGGATTCATCCACTTCAAATGAAATTTCTTTTGCACGGTCTTGGATCGTTTGGATCTCCTCTTCAGACTGTTGAATAATTCGCTGAGCATCTAATTTTGCCTTTTCTACCATACGATTCGCTTGTTTTCGAGCAGCCACTAAAACTTCTCCTATTTCATGTTGTGAATACTGTGCCTCTTGCTTTAGCTGCTCATTCTCTTTTTGAATAACCATAATTTGATGCTGCAACTCGGAGACTACTTCCCCTTCAATCGAAGAATCTCGTTGTTCTTCAATTAACTGTTGTATCAAGCTTTCCTTTTCTTCTAATGCCTGTTCTTTTTCAGCGATCATCCGCTCAACATCAACAATTTTTTCATCTTTTTCATGAAGAATTTCATTTAATTCTTTGAGTTGTCTCTCAAATTGTTGATTAGAGACTTCCTGCTGTGACGCTTCAACTTTTTGCTTCATTTCTAAATCGTTGTATTTTTTTTCTGATTCTTTTAATTCTTGTTGAATCGCTTGGTAATCTCCCAGAGAAGCAGTTAAAGCTTCAATCTTTTCTTCTGCCTTCGCTAATTGTTTTTTTATACTGCTGGAGTCTTGTCTCTCTTGTAAATACTGTATTTCTTTACGATTTTGCCGAATTTCAGCCTCTAGATTTTGGATTTGTCGTCGATTCTGAATTTTATCTTCTCCATTTTGCAGGATCGTTTGCTTAAAATTTTCGTTTTCTCTTAAAAGGCGTTGTTTTTCTTCAGTTGCTTGTTTTTTGTACTGTTCGAATGCTTCCTCTTTTTCGTGAAGCATTTGCTTCAATTCTGTGTGGTCTTCACTTGTTTTTTCAACTTCAGATGTAGTGGGGGTAGGGGCATTCATCATGACATCTTCAGGAACAGAATTGATCTCATCAATAATATTTTTATTAAAAAACCAACCATTATTCTTTTTTTGTGCGTTCATAGTTCTCCCTCTTTCTTTACTCGTCTTCTTGAATTAGCTTAAAGTCTTCATTTGCGTTTTCTCGTGAAAATGTACAGCTGTAAACCTTTTGCTTATTTTTATCGTTCATCAAATTCATTTGAAAAGTGATTTGAGTTAGCTTTTCCACATTCTTGGCTTCTTTAGCGAACGCTTTAATATTTTCTTTGATCTGTTTCCTATTCTCTTCACTGCCTGAATCTCCAGCTAACGCAATATTTAATGTTTGTGTAGGAATATCTAAAACAATCAGTGTGGTAGACAGGCCAAAGTAAGGACTGACTTTTTCTGATAGGTCATTTTCAATTTCATATTGCTTTTCACGATTTTCATCAGAAAAAAGTTCTTCCCAAGAATAATCGCTTAGTCCAACCCCATTTGACGGATAGGCTTTGATAGGCAACTTGGTGGCAATCTTCTTTTGTTCCTTCTCCACTTTATAGATACGATCCTTCAGCTCATTATTCTGTTCTCCAAGAAGAACCATTTGATCGTTCATTCGAAATACGCTATAGGTGGTCAGGGATAATCCTATTCCCAAAAGCAAAGACAAAAATAGTAGTGCTGAAACATGTCTGCTTTGTTCCATTTGCTTCACATAATCTAGCTTTCTTTGAAAAGATAACGGTAAATTTCTAGGCAGCTTCAATCTATCTAATTGCCATTTAATCGCTATGCGTCGAAAACAAAGTATGAGTACCACAATCAGTACTCCTGCACTAATCCAATTTACAATCACCGCTTTTCTCCTCTTTTCGTATCATTCTCAGTCTAATTCTTTAGTATTGATGGAAATTGAAACTGAACCGTCCCTTCAATTGATTGTTTAGGGACAAAACCAAATGCTCGACTATCCTTTGAGACATCCACATGATCTCCAATAGTGAAGTACACATCTTCTGGAACAGCAGTCAATGACTTAATCTCTTCAGAGACGGATGGAGACAATTGAAAGGTATAGGTGGTCTCAAAGTCGCCCTTTTCTCCTACACTTAGAACAATCCGATCATTACGAACAAATAGTTTGTCCCCAGGCATTCCGATCACCCGCTTTACAAACGTTCCCTTTTCTCCTTCAACCGAAAATGCGATCACATCATAGCGGATAATCGTCTTCTTCTTTTTTACCAATACCGTGTCTTTTTCTGTTAATGCCGGTGTCATTGAAGTCCCTGAAATGGAGTGAATACTATACGCCTTTCTCACAAATTGTCCCGAGACAAACATGACAACTAACAATGAAAGCGTCAATATAGTCAATACAAGACTCTTAACTACCGAGCGTCGATAAGGACTCTCTGCTTTTTTTGTTTGACGAGAAGGGACATTTGTCATGAATTTTCTTGCTCCTTTCTACTACTTTAGTGCCCTTATTTTTGAACAGTAAAGGGATTATCTGCTTCCTCTCTTGAGTACGTTTCATCAATCAACGCACTATTTTTCTTCCCTTCCGCAGTCAATACTTTAATGTGAATTTTCATCAATTGAGGAATCGATTCTGCTTCCTGCACAAAGTATTGAATATTTCTTGCAATTAATTTTTTGTTTTCTTCTTCTTGTGTGTTGCTAATTAATGAGATGGACAGCGTTTTAGGGGATCGTTCCACGTTCGTAAGGACCCTTGATAGGCCAAAATAAGGTCCCATTTTGGTTGCGATCTCTGTTTCAAGTTCTACTTGTTCCTTATTGGCGCTTTTTTTATCAACGATTTTTTCCCATGCCAACTCCTTCAGACCAATACCTTCTTCTGGGTATTGCTTAACAGGCATCTTGGAAATGAGCTGTTTTTGCTCCACTTTTAAGGTGTGGACCTCTTCTTCCAATTGCTGAACCTGGTTCTTTGTATAGGCAAATTTACTCGAAAGAAGTACCACGATTGCTACTACTAAAAACAAAGCGATCACTATGCTTAGAAAAGTATATTGAGTGTATTTCTTTTGTTTTTGCTCTTCGATTTTTTCATACAAGCTTAGTTTTTCAAGTAAATGTGGAGGAGTATTCTTATTACTTCTTATTTGGTTCAACTTCTGTTGTTTCGCTAATTGATATAAAAGAACAATGAACAATGCGATCAAGAGTACAAGGCATATCCCACTAAGAACAAACAATCAATTTCCACCTCTCTAGTTAACTTCTCTATTTTTTTGTCCATAGGACTCTTTCCATTTTTCCTTCGATGTGTTTCTCAGAGATAAGTCCAAAGGAACGACTATCATTAGAAATATCAACATTGTCTCCCATTACAAAATAAGAATTCTCAGGAATTGAGGTTCGATTACTTAGCTTTTCTGCGACATCCTTCTCTAATTCAATTTGCATTGTTGTTTGAAACTTATTCCTATCGCCTAAATCAAGCGTCATCATATTGTCTTGAATGATATAAGTATCACCGGGTCGACCAATGACTCGCTTGACCAATAAATCACGTTTGTTTTTTTCGGAAAACGCGACAATAGTATATCTTTGTATTGGCATTCTCTTATTTATTAGTACCCAATCCCCATTGCTCAATGAGTGCTCCATTGAATTACCTGAAATTGGGTGGATAATAAACGTCATACGGATAAAGATAACAACTAAACTCATGAGAATTAGCGCTGGAACAAAACTAAAAGTCATCCTTTTTATTCTCAATTCTTATTCTGGTCCCTTCTCTATCACTTCGGTTCAATATAAGAAACGAGGGTTGATTTTGCTAACTCATTATTGATTACTCGGTACGAAATCGTTGTTCCACCCACGACATTTCCTTCAGAAATAAGGATTCCATCTGAAGTGACTGCCTCAACAAACGCGACATGTCCATAGCGAGGATCAGACCCCGCGGTTCCTGGAGAGAAAGAAATCAAATACCCCGCAGTAGGTGTTTGGGTCACCTTGTAACCTAGTGCACGCCCCTTACTTCCCCATTCACCGCCATTTCCCATAAAGTCATCTACTTTTTTCCCTAGTTGAGCAACACGGTTATAGGCGTACCATGTGCATTGACCCACAGGATAAGAACCCGAAGAATTGTAGTCCTTTCCGTCATAATCGGGAAATTTCATTGCTGAACGATACTCTGCTGGGATATTTTCTTTTCCTTGCAGTATGGCACTTGTTTGAGTTCCCTCAACACTTTTTGGAGCATCATATTGTGTTAAATGATACGCAGCAATCAATGAACTGATCTTTCTATTGTATGATGTATCTGTGGCATATTTTCCTGTCAAAGCGTCAGCAGCTCTCAGATAGTTTTTAGCATTTGATCGCCAGGCGGTTGAGTAATAATTCTCATTTCCTTGTATCCCTGATCGAATGAGTGTGACATAATCCCCTAAGGATTCGCCATAGTTCGGATAACTTCTAAATGCAGCGTTGATCGAATACATTTCACCGCTGCCGGCATCCTCTTGTGTCGCAAAATTCACAAAAGAGCCTTTAAACGTTCCTTTTATCCCAAATAGATTGTGATATGGCGCAACGGATAATTGACTTGTTCCTGATCCACTTTCCAATATTGCTTGGGCGATCATTACTGAGGCAAACACATCGTACTTCAGACCTAAATCCCGAGCGTTATCAGAAATTTTTTCAATAAATGCAGTGGTTTGATCATTTTGTTGAACATCCATAGACGCTGGATAGTTTTTTTCTACTTCCTTTCCATAGTCAGTCATCGTTAGGCTCGTCATTTTGCTAGACTGAAAGGCTGTTTCGGGTTCATCAGAAGTAAATTTTTCGATAACGATTTCACCGAAAGGCTTCTCCTCATCTTTTTCTTTGTTTCGATAACTTAAATAATAGTCATCACCTAAATACATCCCGATTAAAGCGTCTTCTTTGTATAACAAATCCCCAGGTTCTTTTGTCTTACTGTCCGTTTTTTTGATATTACTGAATTCTTGACCAAATAGTTTCGTCGTAAGTTCATTTAATAAATTTTCCGAAGAATCAATTTTCACGTTGGATTCTTCTATTTTTCCCACTAAATGAATCCCTTCATAAATTAGAATTGCCTTATTTCTATCTTCAATTGTTTTCAATAGAGGTAATTCAAACCCGTTCAAATCTGACTCCGCTACCTTACTGACACGAAGTTCCTCAGCAAGCTCGATTTTTTCCCCATGCGAAGAAAGCCCCAGCGTCTCGCCAGGATTACTATAAGTTGGTAATGCCGGTTGCACATTGACAGAAAACGGCGTTGGGTCTGGTGAATCGACTATAGCTTGACTAGGACTATTTACAGATACTTCTGAACTAGCTTCTTTTTTTATCGAGCCTTGAGTTCCTTTTTCTGGTTTCGAAGGTACTTTTGTTTCCTCCCTCGAATTAGAAGGTGCTGTTGATGACTCTTTCGGACGACTGCTACTTGAAGAAGTGACTGTACTGCTAGTGATTGTTGTATTGCTAGATGTCGTTTCGGTTGAACTAGTTTCGACAGAGGTCCTGCTAGTATCTGTCGCCTCCACACTGCTTGTTGAAGTGGAGGAATGTTCACTGCTAGCATCGACTTCACTAATGGATGTTTCCAGTGTGGCTGAAGTAGACTCAGCTTTTGATACTGAGGCGGACGACTCTTGGTTTTTTTCTTCCTTTTTCCCTTCTGTAGAAAGTTCTCCATTTTGACTCGCCGTTTCTTTTATTTGTTCTTGCTCTGAACTACTTGGAGGAACTGAAGCAGAAGACTCAACCGTCACATTGGAATTTGTCGTATTGCTAGTTTCTTCAATTTTTAAAACTTCATCTGCTTTTAGTTTTTCTCCGAATAAATTATGGAGAGTAAATGCACTGAGCCCAAGAATACATAGAGTTAGCAGTTTCTTTTTCATCATTTGTTCTCCTTAACGCATTAGACTGAAAAATAAGATCGGTAATAGAAAAAATAGGAACATCGGAATGATCGTTTGTAACGGATCTGCTACAAATCTAGCGGCAATCGCCATTGAGAAGCTTTCGAATTCGGTCACAGGTTCCTTTTTAACTACTACACCATCAGACTTCTTATCACTTTTTTTTAGATCCATTTGTTTTATTTGAGTCTCCGACGAATCGTCCAGTGGTTGGACACTTGTCAGTTTTCCTTGAACAACGCGACGATAAATTGTACCAATATTTCCTTCACATCGAACCAAAGTTATTTTCGCTTCTTGCTCATTTGACTTTTCTATATAAGACACCTCGGTATCTTTGACAACTTTATTTAAATTCACTTCATAGATGTAGATATCTTTGTAATCTGTAGCGTAAATCTTATCCCCATCCTTTAGTTTTTCTATTCTATGCAAGAGTAAGTCTTGATCATAGATATTATGAGCAAGCAGGACATAGTTATTCTTACCCAACTGCTGATCCAGTTTGTAAGTCGCTACCCCAGTTAATAGATTCTCGTTGGCAAGCCCTGCTAAAATTGGTAAATCGATCTGTGCTTCTGGAATGACTAATTTTCCGATTCCCCAATTATTAATCGTATCTTTGGTTACAGCCTTTGCGTGAGCGTAGTCCGCGACACTCACACTAGCAATTTGCTTTTCTTCATAGTTTGCTGTACTTATTTTATTTAAATTGTAGTCACTTAATGACTCTTCTTTCCCTATATCCGCCGCTGAAACCGTGGTTTCTTGTTGCATGTGAGCATAGCCGTAGATTGCCACTGCAAGGACAGATGACATAATGATGAATAGTAAAACAAAATAACCCTTTGTCACTCTAAAGAGTAATCTCAATCGTTTTCTAGCTTTTTCAGCAATTTTAGGATTATCCGATCTAAATCGTTTCACTTGATAGCGATAGATCAAAACCAGAATTAAAAATAGCAGGACATTGATTCCTATTGTTCCTAATACAATCGTTTGATAACTCCAGAGGTTACGCTTTTTGATTTTCTTTTTCATCGCATCTTTATAAGGAATTCTATGCCCCGTGACGAGTAACCGATATGTATTAATCCCAGGTGGCGTACACGTCAGCAATGTCACTTGGTCCTTTCCAGGAACAATTTTTACTTTGTCAGCTTCACTCGGCAAAATTTCCTCAAAAGAATCAATTTGATACGCTAACCGTTTTCCCAGAATATTGATGAAAAAAAGATCTCCTTCAGTTAGATTACGGATATCTGTGAAAAGAACCTGATTCTTAACCCCACTATGTCCAGTTATAACAGCTCGAGAATTTTTGCCGCCTACTGGCACTGACGATTCTTTTAAATGTCCGAGTCCTTTGTCTAATGTTTTAAAAGAGGTGCCATGAAAAAAAGGCATTTTTTTAATATCAATAGCTGGAATATCGATGGTGCCCATTACTTTGGAGCTATTTTTTAGCACAGATTCATAAATAATCGGCTCTTCTTTTTTTCCTTGTTGTTTCTCAAAAATATACTTGTTGTATTCTTTCGCTAACCGATATTGTTCCTCGCGCTCCTTTTGGCTCATCTTCTCAAGGACATTATCGTAAGCAGTGGAGGCTTGACTTCGTTCACGATTTGCTAAATAATTGCCAACTATTGGATACAAAAGAATAGCTACACCAGAAAAGATCATTATTATCGCAAATTTCATTAATAAAGAGTGGGAACTTTTTTTTCGATTTTTCACCAAACTACTCCCCTTCTTTTTAAAAGAAGAAGCGTGGATTCCCAACGCTTCCTCTAGATACATTTAGTAATAATGTTTCTTGGATCGCAGCATTCGAATACCTATGACTCCCATTAAAGCTAAAAAAAGAATGATCACATAAAATGAGTAGTAGGAGCCGATCGTACCGCTTGTTTGTGGGATACGTTCGGGGCTAGTTCCATTTCCCGTTGTTGCTTTTTTGGGATCAATAGCTGCTCCTCCTGCTATACTCGATTTTGGGTAAAGATAAACATCATTTAGTGCCTGACCATTACGCTGGGGCAGAGGAAGCTCCAAGATAACTGGTTCCATTGGCTCTTTGATTTGATTATTTGCTTTTTCTATCACACGGTATGTTCCCTGAACCAATCCTGGGAGTTGGGCCTGACCATTACTATCTGTTGTAACCGTCTTGGTGAAGGCGTCCGCTCCTTGTATAGCTTCAAACTGAGTTGTTCCATTGACAGGAGACACACGGGTAATCTCATAGCTGATTCCTGGAAGCAGTTCAAATGATTTCCCCTCTTTGTTCACTGCTTTTTCGGCTTTTGTTCCATCTACGGGTAATGGATTTCCTGCTAAATCAGCATCGGTCAGTTTGTACTTTACAATCGTTACACTGTATCCTTGGTCTTCAGCAAATACCTGAAGCGGTGATGAAAAGCTGATTACCAGAAGGAAAAGTAGGGAGAGCCCTTTATACAATTTCTGTTTCATTGGTTACTCTCCTTTCTTTTTTGGTTGACGATAGTAATACGTAATACCACCAAATCCAGCAGCCATCGTTATTGCTGCACCAATTAGAAGACCAAATACCCATTTATTTGCACCAGTGAAAGGCAATTCTGTTGACTTATCATCTGAGGCAAATAAAGCAACATTCTGATTTCCTTCTACAACTTCTACATCAATCAATTCCTTGATAAGCTCATACCCTTCTGGAGCCTTCGTTTCCTTAAGCTGATAGCTTCCTTTATACAGATATTCGAACATCAAATAGCCATTTGTATCCGTATCAGCGGTCGCAATGGGTGTCGTTTCCCCTTTTTTATAGATCTCAAATGTTGCGCCTTTTAATGGCTTCCCGGTTGCTTTTTCTTCGTCACTTAGCTTTCCATCCCCATCTGCATCAACTGCGCTGCCTGTTTCAAATTTAAAGAGACGGATAGTTGCCGGACGAATTAATCCAAGATTCACATTTTCAATTTTGTACGTAGGCGCTTCGGCGTTCTCGATACTATTCAAATCTTTTAACAGTGGTGCCTTGTATCCAGGCGTTTTATAGGTATCCGGGTCCGCTTTCGAGTTTTTTGTTGGATCGTCCCCAACCTGCTGTTTTGTGACATGGAATTCTTTTTTCTCTACACGGCTACCTATAACAAACTCCGCAACATAGGTTCCTTCTGGTATCGCCGCAAAGGTATATTTTCCATTTTTGTCCGTTTTAATCAACGAGTTTCCAGATGAATCAACAAACTTTTCACCTGTTAAACTAGCTTCAACCAATTTATCTTTGTAATTTTCATCAGCCAAGCTTGTTCGATAAAGTTTTACTGGGATATCCTTAGCAAATTCTTCTAGGCCACCTGCTGATTTATTCCCAATTAACCCATCCAAATTATCGTCATACCAAACGACACCTGTTAACTCACGTCCATAAACTCGTGTCCAGACTGCTTGTGATTCTACCGGCATATTTAGCCTGGAGTTCATACTTGCATCATTGACAAATACATCTCCAGCTTTTTGAGCTGTAGGTTTAACCTTCACTGTTAATTCGACTTCCTTACCAACATCTAACGAAGGAACTGAAACTAGGACAGCTTTCGCATTCTTTATAGCAGATGCTGCAGTCGTTCCCGAGACATAGTTTGACCATCCTGAAATAGTATTTGGATCTGTCTTTTCATCCGCTGAGGAATTCGTATAACTGATGGTGGCTGCAGGCTCGTTAACAGAAATTTCTTCAATCGTGTAAGTTCCTGAAAGCTTGGTCCCTCGAGAGTCTCCATCATAAGGTAAGACATCTAGTAACTTGGCTTCTGGAATTGCAGCGGCACTGTTATTCACCATCTTTACCTTATAAGTAATCGTGTTATCCACACCTAGAGGATCCGTTTCGCCAAGTTCGATTGCTGGTTTATTGGCCTTCTTGCTTAAAATAATCTGTTGAATCAACATTTCGATAAAAGTATCTCTAGATGAACGAACCCCTTCAACGCTTTTATCATTTATAGAAGTATTATTACTTACGCACATTTCTCCAACTGTTTTAACAATAAGACTATCAGTATAACCACTCTCTTTAAAACTTAACTGAGTAAAATCGGATTTTGCTGTAAAGTTAACTTCAATTCCTTTTTTTCGTTGATCATTGGTTAATTTCCTAAAATCCCAACGGAGATCCGTAGTACCATCAGTATTTGGCGAAATGATTGGGTCTTGTAATTTGTTTCCATCTCCATCAACTGAAGAATCATTCTTATAAGAAATTCCTTTTGGCAAATTGGTGGTAAGCGCACCATCATAAGTGACTGAGTCACTTCCATTCATAACCCCAGTGACTTTTATATCAATGTCTTCATTGGATTGATAAAGATTTTTTTTAACCTCTGTCTTTGTTGTAATAGCCATATTTTTAATGAAAATACTATCGCCAATGAAATTCCAATATTCCATATTTTTTGTCAATAAATTACCTGACGAATCAAAAGTTGAAGGAACGTACGTCCCATATTTTTTAGCATCCGTGTAAAACCCACTTTTTCCAGGATTCGAACTTCCTCCATTAGGAGCTTCATATACAATTTTTCCATCTTTATCTACAAATTGATGGGCAGCCAAAACAACTAATGGGTTTTTCTTTGGAGAAACACTTCCTGGGTTGCCAATTACAGTAACAGGTATATGTGGACCTGCTTGAATATTTTCTCTAGCCCATTTAGTAGGATGTCCCCAATCATGATCAAATGTAGCTTTATAAACCACCGCTCCAATTTCCCCGTGTAGTATGGCTTCTTCTGGTGTGTTATACCACGTATAGAACTTTTTGTTTTCAGCAATTTTACTTACTCTCATTGTATATGGAGGTGTGTTAGTAGGTATTATGGGAACACCATATTGAAAAGTATGAACCATATTTTTGGTTGTATAAGTATTTCCATATGCTTCTCTATTCAAGTCATATTTAAATGCACTAGGATCCCACATGACTATATGTTCTGTTCCTTTTACAACGATCGTATTCTTAGTAAAGGCATAATCAAAAAGACCTGCTTCTTGTCCTTGCGAGACTTGAGCGTTTCCAACACCCTTTGAAGCATTTGGTTGTCCTACTGATGCAGATGAATAGGGTTTCCCCCACATATCATCATATGCTCCTCCAATTGTTGGTACTCCGATATTTGGTGCACTTGTGTACGATCCAGGTGGTGTGATTACATCCGGAAACCATATAGTTGAATCGTTACTCGTTTTGATATTGTCATAAGAAACTTCGTCAACATACAAGCCCATTCTATATTGCGTCCATTTATTTTTAATCCCAGTATTAAATGTTGTCGTTTTATCCCATTGATAAATTAACTCCATACTCGAAAAGGCTTTGGAAGTTGCCGCAGAAGTTCTATTTCCAGTCATATTATAGGTGTAAGGATTTAATACCCCTACATAGTCGCTGTTTTTAACATTCGTTACATAATTTCCATTAGTATTAGTGAATACTCCTGAAGAGAAAACACCTATTTCATCAAAGCCTGTCTTAGGGACTGATGTATAAATTTTATTCGTATTTGCATTTGGAATATCTAATGGTCTAACTATTTTGTCTATATTTACAGTACCCGTTTTTTGCCAAGCAGCTTTACTGCGATCTTTCATTGCTGGAGAATAGGCTTTCATAGAAAAAGCTGTGTATTGGGTTGCAGACATAGATTGTTCCTCATTAGCACCAATTTGATAAGCACCTTTTTGCTTAATCTGATAAGTAATTGGTCCCGTTGGGAATGTAGAACCTTTATAGTCTCCTTTGTCCCTACCGGGTAATTCTTGTAAAACAGTAACAACTCCAACATCATAGGCATTGATATTAGTATTACTTAAACCAAAAACTGAACTATCCTTCACCTCTCCTTGCGCGAGTCTTATACCTACTGAAGGTTTTGCTGATACAGTCGTTTCAGGTACTTCTTCTTCTAAAAACGAATTAATATCGTATTCTTTATTAAAGGTCTCTATTGTTCCCGTCTTCTTATTTTTTGCTGATACAATTTCTAATGTAAATTGTGGTAGTATTTTCGTTGAGTTAGCAGCTCCGTATACGTTGAGTATAATGGGTACAAAAACCTGTCCAGTATCTGGAATAATAGATTCCATAACTCCTTCAGAAAACTGTGATCCTTCTTCTCCATCGGAATTATCGATATATTGACCATTGGCAATTTCACCATTATTTCTTGGCGTCTTATCTGTTACTTCAATCGCATTTGGCATCTTAGCAATCACTCGATATCGAATATCTGTATACTCGACATTCTTTTTAGTGTTTTGAATAGAAAAAGATGCTAAATAACCAATTTGATCAAAAGATCTAATAATTTTATTTTCTTCTCCACTATCATGTCCGGCTTCGTCATCGGTATCGAATTTGGCTGTTCCTGTCTTAACAGATAGATTGGCATCTCGGATAATAATTGGTGAGTCCTGTTCAGATTTGGTCTTAGCTTCAATTTGAGCTGCAGTATTTTTCAGAAAAACTGGTTTTTTTAGAGAATCTTTTTCTGTATAATTTCCTTTTTCAAGTTCCTCATCTGTTTTGTCGGTTTCTTTTGTTTCGACAAACAATACTCTTTCATAGCTTTTTGGTGATCCTATTGGTACCTGAGCAGACGACTCTTCCTCACCAGTTTCCTTTTGAACAGGCGGATCATTTTTATTCTCCGTGCCTTTCGGATTTTCTTCTTCAACAGTCTTTGTTTCTTCTGACGGTGAACTCTGATTAACAGCCTCTTCGGATAAACTGCTCGTTTCCTCTGTCAATGATGGTTGTGTTTCTTCGGAGACTTGTTCAGACGAATCTTCTTTACTCTTAGTTGATTCTTTTGTTTCCTTATCAACTATAAAGTCCACAAGCACCTGGCTTTTCTTTTCGTCTTCTCGGCTTTGTAGCTCCACTTTAGTCGCATTTGAACCATTTCGCTCAACACGTAAATATAAGCTGCTTCCTTTTTCTAAATTCAAATAATATGAATCTAGCTCTCCAGAGGACGTAATCTGTGCAAATTCAGGAGCTTTTTCCTTAATTTCTGAACTTCCTGTCTTTGAATCACTTGAGGCTTCATTACTGGCTCCCTGTCCACTGTCACTATTATAAAAAGTAGACATATAATTCTTCTCATCGAAAATGGAAACCGTTAATTGTTCGTTTTTCTCATCGATTAAAGTGAGTGAATAGCCAGGATCTTTTTTTACCTTATAGAGCCCAGTCTCTTTGGCTACGACCTTGATCAAAGCGCTATTTTCAGTCGTCTCAATCAGCTGATCTTGACTTTTTTTATCTCCTATAGGTGAAACATCAACCAAATCACGAGAGCTTAATGCTTTTAATATTGGACCTTTAGGAGTGATCAAAAAGATGATCACTCCTAAAAGGATAATGATGGGAAGAATTATAAGCATTTTTTGTGACTTATTTACTTTCTTCATTGTTCCCATCCTTTCTTAGCTCTATACTGCACGTCTTTTTTTATCAATTACAACTGCTGTAGTACCAATTGCAATGGCTCCTAGAGCAATAACAATCATAAGAGTCATACCATCTCCACCAGTAAATGGAAGATCTGTTTTTTCTTTATTTTCTACATCAACAACTAATTCGGCAGCCGAATCCAGAGTAACAACAACTTCAACTGGGTTCTTTAATAATTCATAACCACTTGGTGATTTTGTTTCGACAATCCAGTAAGATTTTTTGATTTTGTCTTTTTCCCAGGTTGCTTCAGATGGAATAGAAGGATCTTGTTTCCCATCTCCATTACTATCTGTAAACCAATCAAGTTTAAGACCATCGAATTTTGCTACTCCATTTTCATCAGATGTAGTCGTCAAAAATGTAACACCATTTGGTAACGCTGGTGTTGCAGTGCCATCATCATTTAAAGTGTATGATTTACCATCTGAAGCGAGATATTTTTTCGCATCTGCATTCTCTTTTGTTTCAGCAATATAGAACTCCGCACCTTTTAATTTCTTCGATGTATCTTCAGAAGATTTGCTGATTTTAAATCCACCATCAAAATATTCTGGTTCATCACTTGTTCCTGTAAAAGGTTTTTGCCCTGGAATTAAGTAGTTTACATCGTATTTATTTGAAATGGTTCCATTGAAGTCAGTTAATGCCTTTACTTTATAAACAACTTGAATCTTTTGATCTTTATCTGACTCAACCTTCTTCATTCCTTCTTGAGTTAAGCTGACAAGAACTTTTTTGGCAGAGTTCGCATCTGCTGTAACTTTTGCAGGGGCGGCTACTTCGGTACCGTTTAATGACACCTTGTACTCTTTACCATTTGTCAGTGTCGTCCATGTAGTCCCGTCTTCTCCCAAAACACGCACTTCAACATCTTCTAATGCTAATCGTGTATCAATATCATCGACTACTTCAAAATAATCTGCATACACTTCAGTTCCTGCAACAACATCTAAATTGGGTAAAGCATTTCCTTCTCTATCGAATCTGTTAATAATTGTCATATCTTCTGGTACTTTGTTATATAAGCCTTTTGGCAGTTTGGTTGTCGCTTCCCATTGGAAGGAATTCCCTGCTTGAATCGAGAACCCCTTTCCACCTTCTACTGTCTTGTCTAGCTCAGTATCGGTTACAATGTTTTTTGGATAAACATGAACATCGTAAATCAATTTACCTGTATCATCACGTTTAGTTTGTGGCAAGTGTACAAAGAATGGCGCCATTGGCGAGCTAACTTCTTTACGTTTTCCGTCGGCATCCGTATAGTAGTAGACTTCTTTGCCATCTACAATTTCAGGTACTTCTCTAACTAAGTAAATGCCATCTGCAGCTTTTCCTGTTCCAACATCAAAGGTTAATTTACCTCCAGCATCTGTTTTACCTGTCAGCTTAGTAAAACTGGTATCTTCTTCCCAATCAGTTCCTTTTGTAGTTGTTAATGGATCTGTCAATGGTTTATTTGATAAAGGTTTCACTTTGATAATTTCAAATGGAACATCTTTCATTAATTTTTTCCCATTTAAGTCAGGAGCTTTACTTGGATCTGGATTTACACCATCTCCTCGTTCACCAAGTTCAGCAGTACTATTAATCTCATACTTCCAAATTGTGATAGAACGTTTAGATGTATTATCAGAAACTCCATTTGAGCTAATATTCTGCCCTTCTGCATGAGCTACCAGAATATCACCCACTGGCGCCATTACAGCCAAACTGGTAAATAGTGTTGTTGTTACAGCAACTCTTGCCAATAAATATTTTCTCTTTTTCATTTTTTTCATAACTCTTTCTCCTTTTACTAAATAATTCTTTGATTAACCCATAAATAACTTGTTGTTTCCTACAAAGAACTGAATGATTTTTTAATGGCAAACACTCCTTTCGAATTTGACTTCAGTTGCAACAATATAGCTACCATACATTCAAAAATAAAGTGAAATATGTTAAAATATTAGTACTGGTATACGAATATTTTCATCTGTTTTTAGACTTTATAATGCATAGACTTTAGTACGATGTAGTTGTTTCAACTGATTTTTTTTCTTGTTCCTGACACAAACAAGAAAAAGAAAAAAAATACTATTAAATACGCTTGGATTGCCACTCTTTGACGGTTGATGACGGCTTAAACTTTTTTCTAAAATAAAAAAGCTGTGACGCATACTGTGCTTTTGATTACTACAATAAATTTAAACGAATTAGCCATTGGGTTATGGAAAGGCAAAGAGCCTTTATTTTTTTGTTCTGACTTTCGAATGAAATTAGATAAAAAGACGTTCCAAACTCAAATTATGAGTTTGAAACGTCTTTTATTTACAGTTTGAAGCTAACTCAGTTGAGTGACTTTTCTTGTCCTTTCGAGAAAAAGTTAAGCTAAAAATTTTTCCATATTATCAATAGTTTGTATCCTTTGCTCCATCATCGAATCAGCATAGATATCTAATGTCATTTTTGCTGAAGCATGTCCTAATAAAGAACTAACGGAGGCGATATCGGCATTTGATTCTAAACAACGTGTAGCAAATGTATGTCTCAATTGATGAAAATGAATGTGTTGAAGCCCTACATTTCTTCTTATTTTATGAAAATGGTATGTAATTAGCCGTGGTTCACAAGGCTTATTTTTATTAGAAAAAACATATATAGTATCGTTTAAATTATATCTTCTTAATAACCATTGCTTTATATCCTTACTCATCGGAATTCTTCTAACAGATGTATGTGTTTTGCTTCTTGAATAAAGTAACTTTGTTTTGTTAATGGAGCCTTTTAACGGGATACGTTGCAGTGTATGTTCCACAATAATATAGTTTTCTTCAAAATTTATATCTTTCCATTTCAATGCTGATAGCTCTCCTATTCTTAAGCCTGTTCTTAATGAAATTAAAACAGCTAAACCATAGCTGTCTACTGTCTTATAAGCTTCTTTTTCCAATTTTTTTTGTTCTAACGTTGTTAAGGCCCTAATTTTTTTTCGCTTCTCTGAAGGTAGTTCAATAAACTCGCAAATATTCTCTGAAATAAACTTCTTTTTTACAGCATATGAGATTATATTATTTAGTATTCTAAAGACCACCTGAATAGAACTAGGTGAAAGGCCATTGCTTTCCCATGTTTTCACTACTCTTTCTAAATCTTCTGTACTCAGTTGATTAAGTTCAATATTACCTATGTATGGCAAAATATATTTTTTTATCTTGTGAGAATATCCGGCATAAGTTGATTGTTTTACTCGTTTCTCGATAGACATTAACCATTGATCGATCCACTCTTTTACTGAAATCGCCAATTCACCATGCAACTCTATGATTTTTTGGTATTTCAATTTGTAGGCATATAGTGAATCTCGAACTTCATGATAACTTTTACCGTAAACATAACCATAAATGATTTTTCCATTTTCTCGTCGTCCTTTTATATACCTTCCTTCCCATCTACCATCTTTTCTTTTATAGATATTCTCTCCGCGTTTTCCCATATCTAAACCTCCTATAGTTATTCCTGACGGTTTAAGCGACGGCTTTTATCAGGTAATGAAATCAATATGCTTATTAATTTTAGTTTTATTTAAAGTTATATTTTAACTCAAAAAAAATCAAATTTTATTCTAATAAAAAAACTGTTGACTGCAAAATGGTATTTGATTATAATCTTATTAGAATTATGAAACGCATGATAAAGTTTAGTTACTATTTTTCTTGTTTGTGTCAGGAACAAGAAATTTTTTTTGTTCTAATTAGATTAAATCTGTAGTAATAAACGTTTTCAAAGAAAAAGAAGAGAATATATCTCTTCTTGGTCTGATAGCCATTCCGCGCTTGAATTAATTCCCCCAAATTAAGTTTCACATTTATATACACAGAATAATCCGTAATTCCATCATTTTCTCTCTCCTAAGTAAGGTAGTTCAGCATCTTAAATGGGTTAACACATCTAGTCTCTCTTTGTATATCGATTACTAACCACAGTAAAAAAATTCTTCTTTATATCTAGAGTTGTTGGAAAAAGATATGGCTCTCCCAATGAACAAAAAATACTGGCACTTAAATGTTCCATGTCTGATAGCGCTATTGTTGTTTTTCCTTTTTTATAAATTGATTTTGAATTTCTTTATTCACTCACAATTCTACTAACAAAAAAGGACGTCCAAAACATATATACACCTTCTTAACTACTAAACATAGATTCTGAAGAACGCTAAGATTATTGTGATGTACAAGTTTTGAATTCATTTAAATCCTGGTACATTATTTTACGATATAAAAAATCTATCAATTCGTGTTTTTTGGTCGTAAGAAATACTCTTCTTTTTGTATCTGCTCTCCTTTAACGAAAATTTTTTTGAAAGTAGCTTAATTTATACTTTGTTTATTCATTGATGAATGTACGTATAAAAAACTTATTTGAAACACTCACTTTCCTATTTAATATTATCCAAAAATATTCATCATCATAATCACAAATTGATATTTATAATTTATGTTTTTGATGGTAATTCTGATTGTTTTACATTATGAACTGTTTTATTTAAAATATTTTTAACAGTAGTTTTTTAATAAAAAAACTTTGATTTTGTAATCATTTGGAGAGGGCTCATGAGAACAGGAAACGTACATTTTGGTTTTATTTCTGCTGATGAACAGTTAGAAATACGGATCGTAAACTATTTAGATCAATGTCCTCGATTTGTTACAGTTAGTGAATTATCACGTGAATTTAACATTACACAAACTAAAATCCGAACGATTCTAAAGAGATTAGAAGACCGTATTTATAAATTCAATCATCCAAATTTAACTTATACCTTATCAAAGAAAAAGGGTGTTAGTTTCAGCACTCCTGAAAACGGAGATTTGAAAGAGCTCAGTGCTTATATAATAAGACAAAGCCCATTAGTACAACTTTTCTCATCTATTTTTTTTGAAACCTTTATTAGTGTTGCTAGATATTCTCAGAGGCATTTTCTTAGCGAAGCGACTGTTCGTCGATATTTAAACAAGATTCGAGAAATTTTGAGAAATTACGATTTAACTATTACTAAAAGTAGTTTTGAAATCGCTGGGTCCGAAAATCAAATTCGTTTTTTTTTATTTATTTTCTTTTGGCGGATTTATCGTGGTGTCGTTTGGCCTTTTCCTACAGTTTCTGAACAATCTATTCATGGATCTGTTAAAACCTTAATTGAAAAAAACATCATCAAACAGTTAGTCCCTATAGAAGAACGGCGAGTAATGTATTATATCGCTATTTTGCGTATTCGTTTAAGAAATAAACACTTTATTTCTATGGAAAATCAGCGGTTAGAACAAAGTTTTCATGAGACATACTTCACCTCATATTTCTCACTTTTAACTAAAACTAATTTTTCAAATAAAGAAGAAGCGCACTTTTCCTTTAAGTTTTTTTTAGGCTTAGATTGGTTAAAACCATTGAGACAACAATATTTTTATGAATCTAAATATGAGAGTGTTACCTATAGATCTACACAAACTTTTTTCAAATATTTTGAAGAGGATTTTTTTATCATCCCCTCTGATAAAAAATTGGAGCTTGAACTTTTTATTTTCCGGACCCACACTCTCGCACGAATGTTTACTAAGTTTGATATGGATGAGAATGGACTGTTTTACGATGATATTCTTTCTATTTATTATCCAAATTTGAAAAAGCGATTAGAGACTTTTATTCGAAAACTACAGAACTCTAAAGAAGCATTATTTTTAGAAATGAAATTTCTGATTATTCATTATGCTGAACTCGTTTTAGTTATTGACAAACAGACTTGCTTTGAAAAGGAAATCTTATTAACTTTTGATTCAACTTTACCTAAATATTTACAAATTAACCAAATCAATAGAATCCAGTCATATTTTGAGAGCTTTTTCAACTTAATAATTATTCCTATTGATTCGATCTCAAATCCCGAAAAGATTGATTTTGTTTTAACGTCTATAGCTCTTACTGACTATTCAAAACTTTTTCCAAATGCTCAAATATTGATACTGAATCGTATGATTCTTCTAAACGACTTCCAAACAGTTGAAAATGCTCTTTTAAAATTTCTTGCTCATACACCGAATTCGTAATCTATCAATTATTTGATTAATTACTTAAAAAGCAGCACAAATTCGTTATACTTACGAATATGTGCTGCTTTTCGATCTCTTAAACTAATTATCTTACATTTCTTTCTCTGAGAAAATCTATTTAGCTACAAGCCTTATGCTTGTTTTGTTCACATCCCCTTTTCAGGCAAGCCCAAACATTCACTGTTCAAGCTTCATATATTTTTTATATAGCGACAAAGGAATTCAGCATCTCATCAACAACTTCGCTGTTCCTCTCAAAGAATGAAGGTAGACCAATCATGTTAATAACTACATAATCTGTCTCGGTCTCTACTATATAGAAACGAACTTTTCCATTCATCCCTTCAGAGTTTCCAGTTAAGTCGTATAGCACACCTTTATAATGCGTCGTTTGGTACGGTTCTTCATTGACGGTCTCTTCATTTATTTGAAAATCTTCTGTTGAAGTAATTTGTTCTCGTATCTTATTTTTAAATGTATCAAAGCCATCGACATCGGTCTTCTTTAATCCATAGATCATCAAGCCATCTGAAGTCTCTTCATTACTCGCACTAAAGGAAAACTCTTCGTCTTGAAGAACTTCCCAATTATCTATAATTTTTACTTTATAATTTGTTCCTTCAATTTGAAAATCGACATCCTTTAAGACAAGCTTCTTTTCCGAAGAGGAAGTTTCTACTGAAGAAGATACCTCTGTCTGTTTTTCTGAACTATCCGTTTCATTTGTTCCACCAGAGCCGCAAGCTGCTAGTACACCAAGCAGCAATGTTAAAATAAATAATTTTTTCATTCGTATACTCTCCAAGCCTTCGATTTTTTATATAGGATCTTCCTCGCTAGGAATCGCATTTGTGTCTTCTTGGGTAATCATAATATTCCCTAATTCTGTTAGATCAGGTCTTAGATAGATAACTTGGATTTTGGCATCAGGAATCATTCCATTTACAGAATCCATGATGGGCTTCATTTGTTCTACCATCACTGGTTTTAATGCTGCCGCATCCATGATTAATCCGTCATCCTCTGCGAATGTAAATTTATAGACGATCGTATGATCTTCTCCAGCAAGAATTTCTATATTCGAATACACACCACTAAACTGCTCCTTCATCATAGGAAGCTGTGTTTGGGCAGCTCTGATCATATAATCAAATATACTGGAGTTTGAATTCGCTCCTTCAGGACTGACAGACTCCTCTGCGAATGTTATTTCAGATGAAGCGGTAGTGGATGATGATTCTGACTTTTGTTCTGTGGATGATTCTTTGTTGGCAGCGTTTTTTGCGTTTGTGCCACTCTCGCTAGCAGAACACGCTGCTAAACTCGTAAGCGCTACCCCTATAACCAACATTTTTACAATCTTTTTCATAATAAACCCTCCCATTATTTTTATTAGCTAAAGCAGTAACCCTTCCTATGCCTTTAAGCTAATACAACCCTGAATCATGATATTTTTAACTAATCCTCAGTAAATCCTGATAGCTGTTTTATAAAAATTATTCCCTACTATTAAAATAGCATATGTCATAATTAAAATGAATAAAATTTTAGAATAAATACTAATAAAAAACATTATCGCCCGGAATAAATAGTTTTTATAAAAATATTTTTAGTTTTTACCCAAAAAAATAATTTCTTTAAATATAATAAATAAAAGAACGTTTTTCTTGATTTCTTTATAAGGTTCTTGATAATACTTGCTCTAAAACGTTGTTTAATTTTTATTATCTGCTTGTTTTCATTAAGTTTTTAAACAAAAATACACAACATCCTCGTTATTTTATTCAGCTTTCGTTGGTTGCGAAGAGAACGGTCTTTCGCTATACTATTTCTTGTGTCATAGAGGTTCCGTGGTGTAGGGGTTAACATGCCTGCCTGTCACGCAGGAGATCGCGGGTTCAAATCCCGTCGGAACCGTTGATCCTAATGGAGGATTACCCAAGTCCGGCTGAAGGGAACGGTCTTGAAAACCGTCAGGCGGGTAACACCGTGCAAGGGTTCGAATCCCTTATCCTCCTTCTTTTGGGGAAGTGCTCAAGTGGCTGAAGAGGCGCCCCTGCTAAGGGTGTAGGTCGGGAAACCGGCGCGAGGGTTCAAATCCCTCCTTCTCCGTACAAAAAACTGCTGAAACTTAGTTAAAGTTTCAGCAGTTTTTTTGTATTCTAGGTCTTATCGATTGGCTGAACGCGCCATGCGAACAAACGTATGACGTCTGCCGCGAATAGCTACAGAAGCTTCGAAAATTGTGGTAGGTACAGCCATCCCGGAGACTCCGGCATCACCTAACTCAAAGACATCTGCGCCCGCTCGCTTGGCCGCAAGCGCCATTTGCTGGATGGTTTCCTTATCCGTACCTTCTTGTGAGGTTCCAACTGTACAAGAAACTAATGCTCCCTTTGCTCTTACTGCCGAAATGATTTCTGAAAGTTTTTCTTCAGTAACTCCGGCAACTGCTCCAGGACATGGCAGTACAAGCAAATCCACGCCAGCCGCTACATAGCTTAATAGATCATCTAATGACATATCCATTCCATGACTGTATACCGGATTAAGCATCAACAGTCCTTGATAATGCTCTCTTGTTAGTCGAATATCAGAGATGATCCGCTCAGGCGTCGCCTCTGGCTTCACGTAAGCCGTTAAGGAAAGAAAGTCTGGGCCTTTCAAGAGTGCTTCTTGAATCGACTCTTTGTTTACTTGTTTGAAGGTCGGAATGCCATCTGCGATTTCTAAGTTTAGTCCGATTCCTGTCCCTGTTAGTTCTCTCAACTGGGATAAATGGTCAATCTCGCCGATACCACTGATGGTCATTTTTTGAACATCGATTGCCTTCAGTAATAATAAATCTGCGCCAAAGGCAGCCGCCATCTCCCCATTTGTCACTTCAGGATATAAGGGCGTCGTTTCTGCCGCAATGTCTGTTAAGATGACTCTTCCTTCCGAGGCTTTAATGGCTTCCTTTAATTCCAAGGGTGTCGCGTCTTTTCCATAATCTGAAGCGGTACAGGCTAGAATTCGTTTCATACTAACGCCTCCATTGTGTAAACACTTGGGCTGGATTGATGGAACCCTGCTTCCAAGATCTGGATATTCGTTAATGCTTCTTCTTGTGATACTAATGGCTCCGCACCATTTTTTAACGTTTCGTAAACAGCGTCATAATAGCGTCCGTAATCGCCGACTGGTGTTTTTATTTGTTTTTCGATCCAATCGCCATTGGCATTTTTATAACGTGCGATCCCGTAGTACATGACAGAATCTTCGCCAAATCCTGGTGATCCCGGCATTATTCCAGCTTTTAAATCATTCTCCTGCTGGTCTTCTCCATATTTTACAAAGGAGCCGTTTTCTCCATGAAGAATAAATCGCGGATAACTGCTGGCTACGACATGATTGGTTTTTACTTTTACTTTAAATATATGTCCGTAATGCAGATCGACATCAAAGTAATTATCAACCCCTGATTCTACTTCATTGTTCCGAATATCATAGGCTACCTTATCTGGACGGCCAAAGAGTGCGATCATACGATCCATCAGATGAATACCTAATCCGTAAAAAGAACCGTTTTCTTTTACCCCAGGCTCAGTAATACTTCCTGGTCTGTAATAATCAATATGCGTCTCTACTTCATTCAACTGACCTAAAAAGCCTTGTTCGACTACTTGCTTCACTGCTAAGTAATCCCCATCGAACCGGCGATTTTGATAAGGCATAACTAATACGCCTTGCTCTTTGCCAAGTTCAAAAAGTTCTTTGGCATGCTCCAAGGTATCACAAAAAGGTTTCTCGACAATGACAGATTTCCCAGCTTGAATAACCTTCTTCGCCAATTCATAATGCGTGTGCGCAGGAGTACAGATTGTTATTAATTCGATCTCTGAGTCCGTCAACAACTCGTCAATCTCTGTAGTAAATTCAACACCCTTTTCCCGATACGGCGCAGCCAATGCTTCGTTAATGTTTAGATCAAAAATCTTCTTCACCCGCAGGTTCTCTCTAATAGTGATATACGGCAAATGATACCGATTGGCACTCTTTCCAAATCCAATGAAACCCATAGTAACTGTCATGATCTTCTTCCTTCCAAATCCATCCTGATTGTTTTTTCTATTCGCCTTGCTTCTCACGATTTTCTCGGATCAGCATCAAGGCTTCTTTTAAAATTTTGTTCGCATTTAGTCGGCCAAAGTCCTCGGCATTGATTGCTTGAACAGGAATTCTCGTTCCTAAACGCTCCGCGATTGTGTCTCGCATAAACGCGATTTGCGGACCTAATAGGACAATATCCGCCTCTTTACTTTCGGTATCTACCTTGGGTTCAGAAACAGCCCAAATTTTTACTTTTAATCCATTCGTATCCGCGACTTCCTGCATCTTCTTGACCAAAAATGAAGTGGACATTCCCTCGTTACAGCATAATAAAATATTTACCATGATCGTTCCTCCTTAAAGTATTTTTCCGTTGCTTTGAATCACCTGTTTGTACCAATAATAAGAATCTTTCGGGATTCTCTGAAGGCTTCCTTCCATTGATTCATCCTGATCCACATAGACGAAGCCATATCGTTTTTGGTACCCATTTAACCAACTCAACAAGTCTGTGTAACTCCATGTGTGGTACCCGATTACTTCGACGCCATCGGAGATCGCTTCTTGAATCGCCTGTACATGCTGTCTTAAATAGTCGATCCGATAAGAATCATGGATCTCGCCATCTTCTAATTTATCGTATTCCCCTAAGCCGTTTTCTGTAATCAAAATAGGCAGCCGATATCGGCTATTCATTCTCCGAAGGGCAATTCTTAGGCCTATTGGATCAATCGTCCAATCCCAATTCGTCGTTTCAACAAAGGGATTATTAACGGTCTTTTGAACCCCTGGAACACCACTTTCAACAGCAGTTCCCTTTTTCCCCGTGGTGTTCATCTGATAGTGATCCCCATTGGCGATCCCATCTAATGGGTTCCAGGCATTTGTCGCTGATTGATAATAGTTCAATCCTAAAAAGTCTGGCTTCGCAGAACGCAGCAGCTCCATCTCTCCCGGTCGGATATCAATGGTAATCCCTTGCTCCTTTAAGTACCGTAGTACCACACTTGGATACTCGCCATATGCGTACACATCCATCCAAAAATTTGCCAATAGCTCTTCAGCATTCTCAGCGGCTAAAATATTCTTCGGATCACTATCGATGGCATACTGTGGCGTATAAGCAAAGGACGGTCCAATCTTGCCGGGCATCGCCATTTCCTTGAACTTTTGGATCACTTTCGCATTTGCTAGATTGGCGATGTGATTGACGTTATAGAAAAGCTGCGGATCTTTTTTACCTGGCGGGTGTGTTGCAATCTGCCAGCCTTGATGAGTGAAAACATTTTGTTCGTTCAATGAGACCCAATAATTTACCTTGTCTCTAAAGGTGCGAAAGAGAATCTCTGCGTAGTTGACAAAATCATCAATGATCTTTCTTTTTTCCCAACCGCCATATTCTTCCTGCAATGCTAACGGCAGATCCCAATGATAAAGGGTCAAAACGGGCTCAATCCCATTCGCAAGCAGTTCTTCTACCAGATCAATGTAAAACTGCAGGCCTTTTTTATTTACTTCGCCCCGGCCTTGGGGAAGAATACGTGTCCAGGCTACTGAAAATCTATACGCCTTCAAGCCTTGCTCCTTCATCAATTGGATATCTTCTTTCCAGCGATGATAATGGTCTACCGCAACGGCTCCATTCGTTCCTTTATACGTTTTACCTGGTATCGTTACAAACTCATCCCAAACGGATTTTCCTTTTCCATCCTCATTCCACGCACCTTCAATCTGATACGCCGCTGAGGCAGATCCCCACAAAAAATCGCTGGGGAAGGCTCTTAATTGCAAATGCTCCATATCCGTTCCTCCCAAAAAATAGATAACTCACTTTATATTCTTCTCTTACTATTGCGTGATTCTCTGTTAAACACCCTTACATAACTCTACTGATTCGTTACATAAAATCGGTGAAGTCTGAAAATTCATCTGATGCTTCTGCTGATGCAGCGGAGGTTGCTGTTGCCGTTTGCTGCTCTGCGTTTGACTCACTTCTGACACTTGGAGTCTCTGTCACAGGTTCTTCTACTTCAACACCCATGCTGTTTTCATACGCTCGTAAGAATGGGAAATAGATCATCACCATCATTACGATCAACAACACCTGCAGGATGACATTTCTAAAGTCTCCGCCGCTCGCCACCCAAGCATTGATCACTGGCGGCATCGACCACGGCACATAGACGACAATCTTGGAAACAAGTCCTGCCCAAGTCGCGAAGTAAGCAATCGTGAATGAAATCAATGGGCCTAAAATGAATGGAATCATAATCAGTGGATTAAACACGACAGGAAATCCATAGATTACCGGTTCATTGATGTTAAAGAGCCCTAATGGTCCTGTCATTCCAGCAAATTGGCGGTTCACTTTCTTCCGACTAAAAATGAAGATCGCGATAATTAATGCGATGGTCGATCCAGTTCCTCCGATATGTCCATATAGATCACGAAACGGAAGAACAATAATATTCGGAATTTCCTGATGATTCGCAAATGCCGCCGTATTTTGGTTCATCGCTACTAACAAAGGGGGTTCCAAGATAGGGTTTACGATTCCACTTGGATGGATCCCCAATGCAAAGAGCAAGTTAGTGAAGAAACACAGGATAATGAAGCCTGGCAAACTAGTCGTCAAATGAATCAATGGCGCTTGAATAATTTTGTTGATAAGTTCATGAATTTCCATGTTCGTCAATTGGTGAATACCAAATGAAAGTAAAGCAAAGATCAATAATGTAATCATGATTGACGCCATTGCTTCAAAACTTTGCGATACAGCTGGCGGAATTCCGTTTCCGCTGAATTTTAATTTCAACTTGTCACTCTGTGAAATTCTGACAAAAAGCTCAGTGGATAAGATCGCAGCGAATATCGCTACAAAAATCCCCGCTGTTCCTAAATATGAAAATGGTGCGACCCCGCTGATTTCGACTGCCTTCTCTGCCCCGTTTGGTACCACTGAATTAGATAGCGGCAAGAAAATCATGATTACGGCAATCGTCACTAATGAACTGAAAATTGGATTGTCCTCGCCACGATTCTTCGCTAGGCTGTTGGCAATCAATGCACCAATCATGAGGGAGTAGCAATTCAATGTCCCATTAATAATCTTATTCCCTAATTCTTGCCACGTTGTCAAAGTATCTGCCGAAACAAAACCGGCGATCCAGCCAGTATCCGGTGCAATAATGATGTTATTGATCAGAATCATGATCCCTGCCAGTACTAAAAACGGCACAGTAGAAACAAATCCGTCACGCAATGCTCGAAAATAAATCATTGAGGCCATTTTTCTCGCAAAGTTGTTGATTCCCTGTAACACCTTATTTTCCTTCTTCATTCATTACGCCCCCTTTACATCGTGAAGCTCGTACATTTTTTGATACATCTCAACCATTTTTCCTGCCATATCATGCAGCAAGCTCGTAGTCATCAATTGATCCTCTGCATGTACCAACAGCAGCCCCAATTCCACCTTCTCGCCACCGGCTTCTTTTTGAATCATTTCGAAATGAGCATTATGGGCACTAACAAACTTTTCCTTTGCGGTAGTCAATTGTTCCTTTGCTTCATCAAATTTCCCTTCATTCGCTAATCCAATTGCTGACATAATCAATGATTTTGCTTCCCCAACAGCCGCAATAATCCTAAACGAAATTTCCTCCATACCTTCCATAACTCTCTTCCTTTCCAGTCATTCTTTAAATTAAAAAATAAGTCCTTAATCGTCATCCCTGTTATCCGGTCTCTCCACCTCCAACTACCTACCAATTTCAGAAAGCGCATTCTTCGAACAAAACTATATAGTTTTGACAATAGTATGTCAATAGTTTTTTTGATAAAAAAATCAAATCAGCGATATATAAACGATTAAACTATATTTATATCTATATAGTTTAAATATTTCAAATTCGTGTTATACTAATCTTGCAGAACGTTTACAAGGAGAAGAAGAATGTCTACAACAGTCAAAAAATATACCGAGATTTATCAGCAAATTAAGCAAGATATCGAATCTGGTGTCTATAAGGTCAACGAAAAATTGCCGCAAGGCCGGCTTTTAGCTCAAAAATATCAGGTAAGTGAATTAACAATCACAAAAGCACTCAATGTCCTCGTGCGTGAAGGCTATGTCGTGCGACGCAGAGGATCAGGAAGTTTTGTTAAATATTTCCAAAATGGAAATGTAACGAAGTTTTCTCCATTAACAGGCAGCTTTTCTGTTTATGACGGCAAAGTAGAATCCGTAATTATTGGTTTTTCGACAGAGATTCCAGATAAAACGTTAGCCGAAAAACTCAGTATCAGTGAAGAAACACTTGTTTATAAAATCATTCGTATGCGAAAAATCGAAGGCGTTCCGTCGATTATTGAATATACTTGGATGCCTACAAATGTGATTACAGGCTTAACTATGAAGGAATTAGAGACGTCGATTTATAAATATATTTCCGACACATTAAAGTTGAAGGTCAAAAGTGCTCACGTTCACATCGCTGGGATTCGACCTTCGATCCTTGAAAAAAGTTATTTAAACCTAACTGACAATGATTTTTTGATGAGTGTCGAACAGGTGGCTTATCTAGATGATGGTCGTATCTTCGAATTCTCGATCGCTAATCACATACCTAGTGAGTTTAACTTCGAAACAGTCCTGATCGCTGATTGATTTTTGGTTAAAACCATCTTCAACAACAAAAAACTGCTGAAAATCCCTAAAGGTTTCAGCAGTTTTTTTGTCCTCTATAAATCGTCTTATGTTTAATGTTTTAGTTATTCAGAACCGTGTTCTTTGACTTTTACTTGTAGGAAAATAGGCATAGGAGTAAACTAGTATAAAAAGGAGATCGCAGATGAATTATTTGTTTGGTGTTATTTTTTTATTGCTTAGTATTTGGCAGTTGGTAATGACGAAGCGCTCGTTTTCAAGTCTAAAGAAAAATGGTAATGAGAACACTTCCCCCTTCATCCTATTGGGATTATGGTTTAGCTTTATTATCGGGATAGTATTTCTTTTAGCTGCTGGTTATTGTGTGTTTCGTTTGTAGTCTATTTTCATTATGAAAGACGGCCGATTTTTGTTACGATTACTCATACGATTGGAGAACAGGATGCAAAAAACAGATATCCATACTTTATATTCGAATTACTCTACATTGGAAAAAGAGAAACTCGTTGAGCTGCAGGAATTGATTCATGAAGTTGCTAGAGAGGCGAATGTAGAAATAAATGAAGGCATTAAGTGGGGACAGCTTTCTTTTGCCTCTCCAAAAGGAACACCCATTCGAATTGATAAATATTCTGATACTCAGATTGGGTTCTTCGTACATTGTCAAACCACTTTGGTTGAAACATGGCGTTCATTATTCGCTGACACCTTGTGCTTCTCAAAAAATCGGGCAATTCTTCTTGAGCTCAATGCGCCTTTGCCTAAAGAAGCGCTAAAGATTTGCATTGATCATGCATTGAACTATCATTCGAAATAAAGTGAAAATGTATCATACAGTTTTTTCTACTAAATAAAAAATACCATGAACACAGGCTGCGTTCATGGTATTTCTACTATTATTTATTCGCGCGTTTTTGGTAAGTTCCTTCTGCTGTATTGATTTCTAGCATTTCGCCTTCTTCAATAAAGTCTGGAACGTTTACGACTAAGCCAGTTTCCATTGTTGCTGGTTTTCCTGAACCAGTAACAGTCGCACCTTTGATTGATGGTTGTGTTTCTACAACTTTCAAGACAACGGTTGTCGGTGGCGTTAATCCGATCACTTCGTCTCCGTAAAATTGGATTTTTACTTCCATGTTTTCAAGGATGTATTTCATTTCTGATTCGATCGTTGAAACTGGAATTTCATATTGTTCATACGTTTCAAGATCCATAAAGATTGCGACATCATCTTGGCTGTATAAGTATTGAACAGCTTTTGTTTCCATCATCGCTTTTTCAAATTTTTCTTCAGGACGGAAAGTGGTATCATACGTTGAACCTGTACGCACATCGCGTAATTTCATTCGCATAACCGTATTTCCTTTACCTGGTTTGTGGTGGCTGGCTTCCAATACTTTGATCAATTTTCCGTCTTGAATGAAAGTCATACCTGCACGTAAATCACTTGCTGAAATCATTAATAAGCACTCCTATTCTTATTTTATATGCTCGAATGCTTCGATAGGAACATTCGATGGATCGTCCTTTTTCTACGATAAAATGAACCTTTATTATTGTAGCAAATAACCCCAACACTTACTAGGGAAAATTATCTATCTGTTCGGATTCTCAGATGAGGCATCTATTTTGCTTCCTGGACTCGGAAGAATTTTATTTTTGGCAAATGATTCAAGGTCATTTCCAGTGACGGCCCCATTAACAATAAGACAATCAATGTACCGAACCCGATGTGCCCTCCTAGTAAAAAGCCTGTCAAAAAGAAGAGGGCATCTAATACGATTCGTGCGACTTTTACCGAACTATTCATTACACGCTTCAACAAAATCATCAACGATTCATAAGCAGCCGAGCCTGCATCAGCCAATAAATAAACTCCGGTTCCGATACCAAAAACAATTGACCCTACAATAATTGATACATACCCCGTCCCATCGGGAATCGTGTGCAAAATTCCCATCCAGTCCAGGATATTCAGGCAAAATCCCAGGCCAAAGCTGTTGATCAGACTGCCAATCCCAATCATTTTCCGATCATAGAAAAAGATGATAACAAGAATAATTCCGTTAAAGAGCATACTCACTGTACCGAATTGCAAAGATACATGCTGCAAAATTCCTAAAACTAACGTACTGATCGCATCGGCACCTAATCCACTGACAACAATCAAGCGAACCCCAACTGCAGCAATAAAGGTTCCCATGATGGCAAAAAATAATTGCTTTGCTAAATTTGGTTTGATAATTCCATACCTCACTTTCTTTAGTTAAGAACGTTCAATTTTTCACTTAGGTAAACTGTTTTACTTAAAAGGCTTTCATAAAAGAATAACCTTAAAAATGTGACTGACAGCTAACTCGGGGAGGAAATCATTTTCGTACGCATATCACCACGCTAAACCGAACCAGCTAAGATACTCATATCAGCAGTTAAAGCATTCTCACATTAATAAACTGCGAAAAGCGTGACTGACGGCTAACCCCGGTGATGGAAATCATTTTACCAAATACGTGTAAAATGATCCTATTTTCGTACGCATACCATTTTTCTAACCTGCTTTGCAAGGAGAAAAACTGGCAAAAACAAAGGCACCAAACATTTTTTTGTTTGGTGCCTAGCATTGATTTATTAATTCCATTCTTTCTTTAGGCGTGCTTTGTAGGAATTGAATCTATCTACTAAAGGCACGGCGGCTTCTTTAATGGCGCAATACTTGTCGACCATAGTTACGATGTAGCTTTCCTTATATTTAGGAGGAGTAATTGTAGCGCCCCACATATGCTTAATAATAATATCACGTTCAAGCTCAGACAATTCAGTAATCTTCTCTGCATTCTTTACAGCGATCCGTGGATGCATGTAAGCATGTGAGCCTTCATCAAACTTCGTTGTCCGCCAATCATAGTAAAACAAATCATGCAATAACCCTGCACGAGCGGTTGCTCTTGCATCGCCATTGAATTGTTTTGCTAATTTGTAGCTATTATAAGAAACACTGATTGAGTGCTCCAACCGTGTTGAATTCATATGTTGAGTATAATTTGCTAATCTTTGTACTTCCTCGGTAGCTAATAAATCTTCAATATAAGAAACGTATTCTTCATCGTCACGCCAGTTTTCTGTCATGGATATAAAGCCCCTTTTCGTTTGTCTCTGTGGCTCATTATAGCACGGTGAGGAAAACTTGAATAGGCTTCCATGAGTTTGTGAATAAAGTTTAACAGTTCCTTAATAACAGTTATCAAATTGTGAACTTTTACTTAAGTAATTGGAACATTAAGATTCCTGCTGCTATCGCAACGTTTAAAGACTCCGCTTGTCCCTTAATTGTAATATAGAGATTCTGATCGGTCATCGCTAATACTTCTGGTGAAACTCCTTGACCTTCATTTCCCATCACCAGCGCAAAATCAGACATTTTCTCTGCTGTTAAATAATCCTTTGCATCTTTATCTAGCGCCGTTCCTAATACAGGATGCCCAACCTTTTGAAATTGTGGGATTATTTCTGTTAGCTCTCCGCTTTTTACGGATAGATGGTACAAACTGCCTTGAGTACTGCGCAGTGTCTTCGGATTATATAAGTCCGCGCTTCCCTGACCTAAGACAACCCCAGTAAAGCCAGCAGCGTCCGCTGTGCGGATCATTGTCCCAACATTGCCAGGGTCCTGCACATTATCCAGCAATAACCAAGCACCAGAAAAGTCATTTTCTTCATCCTTAGGCATCTCCGCCACCGCGATTATTCCTTGTGGTGTCGGCTGACTGGCTAGTGTTTTCAGCACCTCGTCAGAAACAACATAATAATCCGTCAGATTTTCCTCGATCCATTCGGACCATTCATTCAGTCCACGTTGGCTGATAAAGACTTCTTTAAAGGCGACCTTCGCCGCTTTAGCCTCTTGGATCAGATGGAAGCCCTCCAATAAATAGCTTTGCGTTTGCTGGCGGTATTTTTTCTGCTGTAATTTTTTGGTTTCTTTGATTAATGTATTTTTACTCGATTGAATCTCCTTCAAAATGCTGGCCTCACTTATTTTATGTCTTCTTTTCTGTACAAAATCGCTCCGTCTGTCATTATAACACGCGAATTCTTGTCTCAACCAGCAAAAGTCGTTATCATGGAGAGGAAGAAAAAAATAATTAGGAGGGTTTCTTATGAAGATGCATTTAAATGTTACTGGACGTGTTCAAGGCGTCGGCTTTCGATATACCACGTATCAATTAGCAGTTGAGATTGGATTAACTGGTACGGTTAAAAATGAAGAAGATGGCAGTGTGACCATTGAAGCTGTTGGTACAAAGGAACAAATGACTGAATTTCTTGAAAAAATCAAAAAACCGCAAAATCCGTTTGCCAAAGTTTCCCATGTTGAGCAATATGAAGACCCTACCATTAAAGACTACGACCAATTCAACGTGGTCTATTAAAAAAACGACAAGGTTCCCTGATTTTCCCGAATTTCATTGAAAAGGGCTGGGTTATCTAGTATAGTATTTCCTGTATAAATTTTTATTAGCAGAGGAAGAAATAAATGACAAAATTTAAAAATTGGCTTTTAGGCTCCGGCCTTTTGGGTGTTCTTTTACTATTATCGGGCTGTGTCCGCTCAAATAGTGATGGTACGCCAGATACATCAGGTCTTGTCTATCGAATGCTGGTTGTTCCATTAGAGAATTTTCTGAACTGGATGGTTAACAATTTCAACTGGTCATACGGTTTAGCGATCATCGTTTTAACGATCATCGTGCGCTTGATCATTATGCCATTGGGAATCAATCAATCGAAAAAATCTCTGATTCAATCAGAAAAAATGCAATCCATCAAGCCGCAAATTGATGCAGCACAAGAAAAAGTAAAACAAGCAACTACCCAAGAAGAACAAATGGCCGCACAACAAGAGATGCAGGCTGTCTATAAAGAAAACAATGTCAGCATGATGGGCGGCATGGGCTGTTTACCATTACTGATCCAAATGCCGATCTTCTCCGCATTGTATTACACGGCTCGTTTTTCTGAAGGGATTCAGAAATCCAGTTTCTTAGGAATCGACTTGGCAAAACCAAGTATTATCCTGGTTGTCGTCGTCGGTGTGGCTTACTTATTACAAGGGTATATCTCATTGATTGGTGTTCCTGAAGAACAAAAGAAAACCATGCGCAGTATGATGATCGCCTCTCCATTGATGATCGTCTTCATGTCCTTCACCTCACCTGCGGGTGTGGCACTTTACTGGGTAGTCGGTGGTATCTTCAGCTGTCTTCAAACCTTCATTACAAATGTCTTGATGCGCCCTCGTATCAAAGCACAGATTCAAGAAGAATTGCGAAAGAACCCACCAAAACAAGTGGTCACAAAACCAATCAAAAAGGCTGAACCGATCCAACCAAAACAAGTCAATCAGCCAAAGAATAAAAACAAGAACAACAATGCGAACGGACGAAACGCCGGCAAGCAAAAACGTAAATAATCAATGACAAACCATCGCTTATGTGCGATGGTTTTTTATTTTAGTCCTACTTGTTTCGTTCAATTTTAAATTTTTTTCGTAATTTTAATAGAAGTATATTTAACGCTCACGTTTGTTTGATGTTCCATCCACATAAAATGAAGTTTTTAGCAAACAATGTTTAAAATATACGATCATTACATTTACACGTATTAAAGCACGTGTTAAAATTAAATGTGTAAAAGGAGATAGATATGGATGCTAAGGAGCTAGCCAAGATTCTTAAAAACGACGGTTGGTATTTTGATTCTCAACATGGAAGTCATCGCTACTACAAACATCCCATAAAAAAGGGCAAAGTACCTGTCCCATTCCACAGTCACAAAGACATCCCTATTGGAACACTCAACAACATACTTAAACAAGCTGGCTTAAAGTAGTTAGCTATTTTTTAATTCTGTCTCCTATAATAATTTGAAAGGATGGATTCATGTGGTCATTTATTATGCTGTGTTCGAATTTGCAGATGATGGGATCAATGTTGTTTTTCCAGATTTGAACAATGCGGCTACATTTGGTGAAAATATGCATGAGGCCCTCTATATGGCTAAAGATTTACTAGCAGGTTGGTTGATTGATACTGAGGATGAAAAGCAAGCTTTTCCTTCGCCTACTGATCACCGAAGTCTGAGTGTAGCAGCTGGAAATTTATTGATCCCAATTGAAGTTGATTTATCCTTTTACCGTAAAAAATTTGAAAGTAAGCCCATCAAAAAAACATTAACTATTCCAAAATATTTAAATGATTTAGGCAATGAAGCAGGAATCAACTTCTCAGCTACACTAACTGAAGCATTGAAGGAAAAATTAGAAGTTTAGCATTTGCTAGGCTTCTTCTTCATTAAAAAAGCTATCTCAAATTTGAGATAGCTCATTTCACACTAAAGACTTATTCAACTTACGATACTCATATCTACCGTAGAATATCAATCAAATCTTTCTTAGCTGCTTCTGAAGCGGGCATGACTGAGAAAATCAGTCCAATTCCGCTGGAAACACCAACGGCCAGACAAACAGTAAACAGATCAACGGTAACTGAGATGTCCATCACATTGCCGATTGCATAAGCGACGATCATTCCCAGTATGTAGCCAATGAGTCCTCCAACAAGAGTCAAGGTCATTCCTTCTAATAGGAACTGCATGCGAATCGCTCCACGAGTTGCACCTAGTGCCCGACGAATCCCAATTTCCTTTGTTCGTTCTGACACAGAGATATACATCATATTCATGACACCGACCCCTGCGATAAATAGTGAGATCCCCGCTACTGCACTGATGAACAAAGTGATACTGTTTAGCACCTCACTGATTCCATCCGTCATCATGGCCATATTCGAAACCTGGTATTCCCCTTGCTGACGCATCGCTCCAGCGGATTCCAGCTTCTTAATTGCCTTATCCGCAACCTTATTCAGTTGGCTGCCATCGGCTAACGTAAGTACGACAGCACTCTTATCCTGTTCGTTGCCAAAAAAGTGAATATAGGTTTGACGAGGTAATTGTATTTTAGTCGAGCCCATTGAGAACATGGTTTCATCTGCTCCAGATGGAAAAACCCCAATGATTGTAAAAACTTGTCCATCCAATTCAAAGCCCCGACCAACAGCGCCTTTGGCAGAACCGAACAGCTCTTTTGCTAAGGCAGAATCAATGGTGACTACTTTGTTTTGCGTCTGATTATCATACATGGAAATGGTCCGACCATAGCGTACGGCCTTCCCTTTTTTTGAAACGACTCCTACACGATAGTTTTTTGTCTTATCCTTCACTTTAACGTCTTTATAAATATAAGACAAATCGTTTTTCGGATAAGAGACCGATTCCACCCCGTCAACATTTTTCAAAATACTGAAATCAGACGCTTGGATCATGTCAATATTAGAATAATAAAGAGCCTGGTTGCTAGGCACAAAATTGATATTTACTTCTAATTTCTCCGAGTCACTGGCAGTCAAACTCTCAATTGTATCTCGTTCAAACCCGCGACCAATGGACAAAATCGCAATTACCGCCGCAATCCCGATCACGATCCCAAACATAGTCAATGCACTGCGTTTCTTGTTCTTAAAAATCGAACCTAAAGACGAGCGCCAATTCACGTAAAACTTCATTCTTCGATCACCGCCCTATCCTCAGTAATCGCACCATCTCTGATTTTTACCAGTCGTGTACAGTATGGAACTACCTCAGGATCATGGGTTACAAGAAAGATTGTCGCGTGATCTCGTCGATTCAGTTCCTTAAACAGCTCCATGATTTCATTTGATGTGTGAGTATCCAACGCGCCAGTTGGTTCATCGGCAATGATAAACTTTGGCTGATTGATTAACGCTCGAGCAATGGCGACCCGCTGCTGCTGTCCACCAGAAAGCTGACGTGGATGCTTCTCCGCTTTATCCGCGATCCCGACTTTTTCTAGTGCTGACATCACTTTTTCCTTCGTCTGATGGAAGCCGTAGCCATTATATAGCAGAGGCAGCTCAACATTTTCATAGACCGTATAATTTTCGATCAGGCTGAAATTTTGAAAGACAAAGCCAACCATTTCGTTGCGTGTTTTGGATAAACGATCATCGGTTGTAGTGACTAGATTCTCATCTTCAAATAAATACTCGCCTTCAAATTTCGTATCAATGAAGCCTAATAGATTGATCAATGTTGATTTCCCTGAACCAGAAGGACCCATCACAGCGATCATCTCCCCTGCATCAGCTTTCAAATTGATGTCTTTCAGCACATGCAGCGATTCTTCATCATTGCGGTAATACTTGTTGATATTTTTTAGCTCAATCATTTAATCCACCGCCACTTCCTGACCATCTCTTAATGATTTATCAGGATTTGAAATGATGCGATCGCCATCTTTGAGACCATCCTTCAAAAGAAAATACTCGCCTTTGTCTTCTACTTGAACAGTGACTTCACGAACTTTTCCTTTGCGATAAGCAAAGACATAGTGAGTATCGCCCGTTTCCATGACTGCCTTCTTCGGTATGCGAATCTCATTCACCGGCAGTACGACTTGAACATTGTAGCCATATTGCAATGCTTCAGTCGGCTTCACAATAAAGCTATAATTGGAGACCGAACTGTTGGCTGCGGTTCCTGCAGCTGCGGCTTGACTAGCTGCTTCTGCTTGATCTGGCAACTTATTTACATGCGTGATTGTTCCAGCAATTTCCTGATTAGTGGTGATTGGTTTGATCGTCACGGACGCGTCTTGATGTACCTGAGGATAATCATATTCTGAAGCCTTTGCTTCTACTGTCACCTCATTGCTGACAACCTTCACAACAGGAACAGACGGATCATTTTTGCCTTTTTCATTGATATAGGCAATCCCACTTGTCGCGCTGGCAACGGTTGAACTGATCTTGCCACGGATCGTGTTCACACTTTGATTTGCCGCGCTTAGTTCTACATTGGCGCTTTCCAATGCCTGTCGTGCCTGCACAACAGCATCGCTCGCTGCGTCCAGACTGCTTTCATATTGTGTCATTTCTTGCTTGTATTGTTCTTTTTTCACAGCGCCATCTTCACTATTCTCGTTCGTATTGTTATAGTTATTGGTCGCTTCATTCAGTTTTTGCTGCTCTCTAGCTTGCTTATCTTGGGCGATTGCTAGTGTTTCTCTTGCGTTAGCTACCGCAAGATTTAATTTATCTAGATTGGTACTTTGTTCATCTGCTTGTGCTTGATATTCTGTATTTGTATAGCTTAACAGCACAGTTCCCTCAGTAACTTCTTGTCCATCTTGAACATTGATTTCAGAAACTTTTCCTAATGTTTGGTCAAAATAATAATCCTGCGTATGGGTCGCTTCCACAATTCCGTTAAAGGTCAATGGATCAGACTTTTTCAATGTCACTGTTTGAAATTGATTTTCCTTCACGTTGTTGCTCTTCATTTGAGAATAGACAAATGCCCCGATAAACAACACCAATGCGAGAACACCTGCAAGGATACTCCAACGGATCTTTTGCTTTTTCGTCATTTTTTTCTTTTTCATCTACTACTCCTCTGGCTCTGCTTTAAATAAATGGACGATTACAAGAATCGCTGGGATTAAGAAAATGAATTGGAATACTAATCCCACGATCGTTGTCATGAAGGACAGATCCATCCCCTCAATCTCCATTTTAGGTTGCATAATGAAACCAATTGCAGCACTTAACAGACTCCAACCAATATCAACGTAATAAGGAACCTTTGTAGGAATTATCTCATCCGCTAACTTTTTATTCGCCATAAAATAAAGAACAAGTAAAGCAATAGTGATAATCAAAGAAAGAATCGAAATCACTTTTATTAATGGGCTATTTGCATAATCGAACATTTGCTGTGCCATCGACCCCATCAGCTCATAATCACTCATTTTAGGATTTAATGTTTTCGGTAATCCTATCAGACTAGAAATAAGTGAAAATAGTCCCAAAACTATCAAAACCATATTCCACGTTTTTGCTTTTTTCAAATGCTTTTCCATTTCATCACTCCATCCAACAATTTTCAATTATTCATGAAAACAGCGCGACAACCCTAAGCACTTATTTCACAAATTAATTCCCATTATACTACTAAACTCAATCCATTTTGAAGAAAAATCCTGAAAAGAAGCTTTTTAGTCCTGAACGTACAAAATCAATAAAATCAATACTCTGATGCGTTTATTCTTTCTATTCTAATTTATAATTTTCAATCAAATTTATATCATTTTAAATCGTAAAGTCTATGAAAGATTTCTTTCACAATCCATTGAAAATAACAATCTTCCACTATTCGTATCTATTTAAACTAGTGGTATAAATTTTTTTGAAATAAGGATTTTTTTCCGAAATAAAAATAGCGATTCAGACTATCTGATCCTGTTACAGCAAATGCCGATGATCGCACAATCAAATAGGAAACTATCAAAGTGGAGTGGATGATTGCTAATCAACCCACCTGTATTAAATCCTCCTGGACTGACAAAGCCCGACCAACCTGCAGGAAACATAAACGATGCCGCCAACTGTATACCGTTGAAGAGGAGAATAATCAGCATGCTCCATGCTAAAGCATCAAAAAATCTTCTTCTTTCTATTTCATCATAGCGATGAAACCCAACCAATGCTCGAAACATTGTTACCACACCTACTATTGAATAAACCATGAATCCTAAAAAAACTATTTGCATAACCAATCCGATCATTCTCTGTTCCTACCTTTCATTTGCGAGTAAAGATATCTTTACAAAAATGATTCAAAGGACGGAACGCTTATTTATAGAAATACCCCATGACTATAGAAGTCACGGGGGAGCTTTCAATTAGATGATAGATAAACCATTCATTTTAAGATACGCAGCTAGTCTTTCCTTACTTGATCTTATTGTATATGCGCTAGATACTATCCACGGATTAAAAATCAAAAAAAAAGAGCTGAGCTCTCAGCTTACATACTGAATGCTCAACTCTCTCTTACTATTATAACCCGTACGGGATTTGAACCCGTGCCTCCGCGCTGAGAACGCGGCGTCTTGACCCCTTGACTAACGGGTTAGTATTTCTCAACAGAAAGAATTATACTGCTAAAAGATTTTTTTAGAAAGTATTTGCACTTTATTTTTCCAAATTATTAAATATGTGTTTATTTGACCATTCATGTTGTTTATATGCTTATTACGTGTATAATAGGTTGTGTATTCAAGTCGTTGCTTTTCAGATGAGCTTGAATAACCCACCAAAGAAAAAGAAATTCATTTTTTCTCAAAGAAAAACGAATGTATTACTAGGAGGACCTATGAATCTATCACAAAGGCAAGAGAAAATCATTGAGATCGTCAAACGCGATCAACCGCTAAGTGGTGAAAAAATCGCTGAACACTTAGGAATTTCACACGCTACTTTACGAACGGACCTGTCCTTCTTAACCATGGCAGGTATTTTGGAAGCCAGCCCTAAAGTCGGCTACACCTACACAGGTGTGGGGATCGAACAATTCTTGTTCGACAAAATCTTTTCAGTAAAAGTCGAAGAAATCATGCTGTCCCCTCTGTTAACACCGCAGGATACCTCCATTCATGACGCGATCACAAATATGTTCATGTATGATGTAGGCTCGATTTATGTAACGGATAAAGAACAGCAGCTAGTCGGCTTATTATCTCGCAAGGATTTGCTGCGGGCTTCACTAAACAGCAACCTGCAAAATACACCTGTTGCAGTTGTGATGACACGAGCACCTCACCTGCAGACGTGTACAAAGGACTATACGATCTTAGAAGCCGGTGCAGTTTTACTGGATTATCAAGTGGACTCATTGCCGGTAGTCAGTGAAGATGATCCAAAAAAAGTGATTGGAAAAATAACGAAGTCACGGATTTTCAATTATATTATGCAGCAAGCAAAACAAACTGAAACCAATCGATAGGAGCGAAAAAAATGAAAAAAAGTGTCCCATTATACATGATCTCTGATTCAGTCGGTGAAACCTCACTAAAATTAGTGAATGCCGCAGCAGCTCAATTCCCTACAGTGGATTTTGATTTATCTTATCGTTTCCCTTTTACTAAAGATGAAGAAGAACTGAAAAGTATCTTAGGTGATGCCTTAAAGGACAGTGCGGTTGTCGTTACCACGTTGGTCAGTGATAATCTAACTCAAATCGTGGAAGATTTCGCTGAACGTACAGGCTTGCAATACATTAATTTAATGAGTCAGTTCATGGATATTGTTCACCAAAAAACCGGTGTTGCTCCATTACAACAAGCCGGTGTCGTTCATAAGTTGAATCAGGAATATTTTGATCGTGTAGCTGCTATTGAATTTGCTGTGAAATATGACGACGGAAAAGACGCGAAGGGCTTCCTGGAAGCGGATCTTGTTCTCTTAGGGATCTCTCGTACTTCTAAGACACCGTTAAGCATGTATTTAGCGAATAATCGGATTAAAGTGGCCAATTTGCCATTGATTCCAGAAGTTCCTCTACCTGAACAGATCAAGGCCGTACCAAAGGAGAAAATCATCGGTCTTGTCATTGAACCAGAAGTTCAGAAGAAAATTCGGATGAGTCGCTTGAACTCTTTAGGCTTAGCTGAAAATTCTCGTTATTCAGATATTAATCGCATCAAAGAAGAATTGGATTATGCGTTAAAAGTTTATGATGAATTAGGCGCCTTCACACTAGACGTTACCAATAAATCAATCGAAGAATCTGCAACACTGATTTGCGAACATTTGGACAACGCGTTATAAACAAGTTCCCTTCTACTTCTTACTTCGAATAGTACGTGTACGAGAATATATAAATAAGGAGCGTATCTATGCTATCGACCCGTGACAAATATTATCAAATGTTGGAGAAAGAATTTAGTACCAAGGAGGCGATCATGACTGAGTTAATCAACCTAGAGGCCATCATGCATCTGCCCAAAGGAACCGAACTTTACATCAGTGATATTCATGGGGAGTTCATTGCCTTTGACCATATTTTGCGTACTGGTGCAGGGAATATCAAGGAGAAAATCAGCCTGCTTTTCGGCGACCGCTTAACTGAACACGAAAAAGACAAACTGACGATCCTTGTGGCTTACCCGCGAGAAGCATTGGATGACAAAGACTTTTATGCCTATCGTGATCGTTCATGGTATCGTAAAAAAATTCGTCAGCTCTTAGAATTGCTGTCCTTTTGTTCCACTAAATACACGCGTTCTAAAGTACGGAAGGCCTTGCCAAAGCAATATGCCTATATCATTGAGGAATTGATGTATACTGATACGAATTATACTGATAAAGCGGCTTACTTTGATCAAATTTTGGCGCATCTGTTGGATTTGGAGCAAGGTCGTCCCTTTATCATCGCCTTATGTCAGAGCATCCAGCGCTTAGTCGTAGACCATCTCCACGTTGTTGGTGATATCTATGATCGTGGACCAGAGGCCGATAAAATCATGGATCGACTTTGTCAATTGCCCTCTATTGATATCCAATGGGGCAACCATGACATCCTCTGGATGGGTGCGTATGCCGGTTCTCGCGCGTGTCTGATGACCTTATTGCGGATCGCTGCACGCTACAATTATCTGTATGAGATCGAACAGGCCTATGCACTCAATCTTCGGCCATTATTCATGTATGCTGAGGAGCACTATCAAAAGAATCCCATCTTCACTCCGAAAGAAAAGAACAGCAGCGAGAGCTATTCCATTGAAAGCTTAGACAGTCTAGAAAAAGTTCACCAGGCTTTGTCGATTATCCAATTCAAATTGGAAGGACAGCTGATTAAGCGCCATCCTGACTTTGAGATGAATGACCGTTTGCTGTTTGAAAAAATTGATTTTGATAAAGAAACGGTTCACTTAGCCGGTAAAGACTATCCTTTGCAGGGAAGTTGCTTCCAAACCTTACAAAAAGATGTTCACGCATTGACCGAGCAGGAAGAATACGTCGTGGATACCTTACTAAGCTCCTTCCAGCAATCAGCCAAAATGCAGGAGCATATGCAGCTGCTGTTAAACAAAGGATCAATGTACCTAGTCTACAATCAGCACTTGCTTTTCCATGGCTGCTTACCGTTAAAAGCTGATGGTAGCTTTCTACCACTGAATGTTGCGGGAAAAGATTATGTTGGAAAAGATCTGCTGAACTTCTTTGAAGAGCAGATTCGCTCTGGCTGCCAAAATCAGAAGACCGATAGTTCACAGGCGGACTGGATCTGGTACTGCTGGTCTGGCAAAATCTCACCACAGTTTGGGAAAAGTGCCATGACTACCTTTGAACGGTATTTTATCGCTGATAAAAAGACCCATAAGGAAATCAAAAATCCTTATTACCAATTTCGCGACACTCATGATACCTGTCAGATGATTTTAGAAGAATTTGCTTTGTATTCGTCGAACTCGCGGATCATCAATGGACATACTCCGGTGAAGGTGAAAAGCGGCGAATCACCAATCAAAGGTGAAGGCATGCTGTTCGTGATTGACGGTGGACTCTCAAAAGCTTATCAAAAAACGACTGGCATCGCAGGCTATTCGCTGCTGAATAATTCGTATGGTTTCCAGCTCGTCACCCATGATCCCTTTGAATCGGTCGAAAATCTATTAGCCAAGCAAGTCGATGAAACCTCCTTGAAGCGAGTGATCGACAAAGACTTGAAACGCATCCTGATCAAAGATACGACGGTCGGTGACAGTCTCGAAGAACAGATTGAAAATCTGACTGGACTATTAAACTATCAAGACCAAAATGACAGCTAGCTCATTATTAATGAACTATTTTTCGTACGCATAATATTTTTTTAATCTGTTGAAGTAGGAAAAAAATGGTCAACACGGGTACCATCAACAATTGATGCTACCCGTGTTTTTCTGTATAGTGGATGCGAGGTGAAAAAATGGTTTCTGCATATATTAATATCTTTTTTATTTTTGTCTTAATGTTCATCGGTTATGTCCTAACCTATAAGCAATGGTTTTCAAACCAGATCGGTGATGCCTTCTCTAAGCTCGTCTTACAGATCGCGTTGCCCTGCAACATGTTTTTAACGATCACTAAGAACTTTTCCCGTTCGGAGTTTCTCCATCTTGTTGGTGGTATGGTGATCCCATTAATTTCTATGCTGCTGACCTTTCTCGTCAGCTTTATCTATTGCCGAATTTTTCGGGTTACTCCCGCTCGAAATGGAATTTTTTCTACAATGTTCACCTGTTCCAATACAATTTTCATTGGACTGCCAATTAATCTAGCGATTTTCGGTAAACAGGCCGTTCCGTACGTACTTCTCTATTACATTGTCAATACCACAATCTTTTGGACGTTGGGCATCTACTTTATCGCTCGAGACAATCCTCAGATTGAGCAGGCCACTGTCAATTTCCACCTGATTCCAATTTTGAAGAAGATTTTTTCTCCGGCGCTGCTGGGCTTTTTGCTTGGCCTGTGTGCCGTGCTGGTCAATCTTTCTGTATCTGATTCAATCGCGATCTTCTTAGGATACCTCGCGAATTTGACGACGCCGCTGTCAATGTTTGTCATCGGGATCATCGTGTACAATGTAGGAATTAAAAATCTGACCTTAAACAGAGACATTATCGGGGTTCTCGTAGGACGTTACGCCATCTCGCCGCTCATCGTTTGGCTCTTAGGGCAATGGATCAGCGTGCCTCCCTTGATGCTTTCCGTATTTATTATCCAAGCAGCAATGCCGGTTCAAAATTCCGTACCGATCTTGGCCCGTTCTTATGGAGCGGATCAGCAATTCGCCGCTTCTTCTTTAGGCTACTCCGTTCTCCTCTATCTGGCGTATATTCCGCTATTATTGAAATTGATACTATAAAAAACCTTCGAGCACGAGCTCGAAGGTTTTCTTTGGCTTTCTACACAAACACTAACTTTGCTCTATTTGGTAATGATCTTATCAATACTTCCTAAGGCATCAGCCATACGAGCAATAATTGCTAATTGATTCAAACGGTTGTCACGAATTCTTTCATCGTCTACCATGATCATCGTTTCGTTGAAGTAGCGTTCAATCACTGGACGCAGGTTCGTCAATGTTTGATAGTTTTCTGCCATACTTTGGTTGGCAAACTCATCTTGCGCTTCCTTCACTGCTGTGTATAATTCCTTTTCGCTTTCGTTTTCAAACAGCTTAGGATCAACTTTGAAGTTGATGGTTTCAGGATTCATTTTCTTCGTTAAATTAATGACCCGGGTCAAAGCTTCCATCGCTTCTTTGAAATGCTCATCCGTTAAATGTTGGCTAAAAATTTGTGCTGTCTTGAAAATTTGTACCAAATCATCTTGGCGAGAATCCACCACAGCATCAATGATGTCGTGACGGATATTGTGCATTTGCAGACGTTGACGCAGACGTCCCTTGAAGAACTCAATGAATTCTTTTTGATCACGATTAAAATGAATCCCGTAATCTAAAACATCGTTGTTAATTGCATCTACAATTGTCCCTTGCATATCAGTGAATGGGAATGTCCAGCCTTGTGCTTCGACAATCCGTACGATTCCATAAGTCTGACGACGCAATGCGTAAGGATCGTTTGAGCCGCTTGGAATCATGCCCACAGCGAAGAAACCTAGTACGCTGTCAATCTTATCAGCAATCGCTAAAACAGCACCAATCGCTGTTTTTGGCAATTCTCCTTCAGAAGAAATCGGCAGATAATGCTCCCGTACTGCTGTGGCAACAGCTGGAGTCTCTCCCTTCAACAAAGCATATTTTTCTCCCATGATCCCTTGCAACTCTGGGAATTCTCCCACCATATTGGTAACCAAATCGAATTTATAGATTTCAGCGGCACGCTTCAGATCCGTTAATTCTTCTTCGCTCAAACCAACTTGTTTTCCGATGACTTGACTGATCAAGCCAACACGCTGCATCTTTTCATACATGCTGCCGATTTTTTCATGGAAGGTCACGTTCTTCAATTTTTCAACGCATTCCTCAATTGATAATTTCTTGTCTTCTTCAAAGAAGAACTCGCCATCTTCAAGACGTGCAGCCAAAACTTTTTGATTGCCTTTAATCACATTGTCCAGCTTCACGCTGTTTCCGTTACGAACAGAAATAAAATGAGGCAGCAACATTCCTGCTTGGTTGCGCACTTCAAAATAGCGTTGATGTTCCTTCATGGAAGTAACTAAAACTTCTTCTGGAACAGATAAGAAACGTTCTTCGAAATCACCGACAAAAGCCGTTGGATATTCGACTAAGTTTGTGACTTCTTCTAATAAATCAGCATCAAGATCGATGACCCATTTATTTTTCTCTGCCAGCTCTTCGATTTGCTCCACGATCATTTGTTGACGCTTATGAGCATCAGCGATCACGAATTGCTCTTCTAGCTTCACTTCGTATTCGCTAGGATCAGCAAGCTCAACTTGATCCCCTAAGAAGCGATGGCCTTCTGTCGTACGACCTGTTTGTACATCTAGTAATTCAAACGGAATGACTTCTTGATCTAACAATGCGACGATCCAATGAATTGGACGAATGTATTCAAACATTGTATCGCCCCAATGCATCATCGTTGGGAAGTTCATGCTCTTAACAACCTCTAATAATCCAGTTAGTACTTCTTTGCTTTCTTTCCCATGAATATATTTTGTCACGTAAACATATTCCACACCATTCAATTCACGGAAAGTAATCGCGTCTGTCGTTAAGCCTTGCCCACGGACAAAGCCTTCTGCCGCTTTACTCCAGTTGCCTTCTGCATCCAATGCGATTTTCTTCGCTGGTCCTTTGACTTCTTCTTGCACGTCATCTTGACGGTCAGGAATATTCGTTACACGAATCGCCAAACGTCGAGGCGTTGAAAAGCTTTCGATCGATTCGAAGGTTAGACTGTTTTCGGTTAAAAATTTTGAGATCTTTTCTTCTAATTGTTTGATGCTTGGCCAAACCACGTGGGCTGGCATTTCTTCTAAACCAATTTCTAATAGTAGATTTTTCGCCATCTTATTTGCCCTCCTGATTCAATAATGGGAAGCCTAGTTTTTCCCGTTCAGCTACAAATATCTTCGCAACTGAGCGTGCCATGTTTCGGATGCGTGCTAGATAACCCGCGCGTTCTGTTACAGAAACAGCTCCGCGAGCGTCTAATAAGTTAAATGTATGGCTGCATTTTAAAATGTAATCATACGCTGGATGCACGAGATTTTCATCAATACAACGCTTCGCTTCTTTTTCGAATTTTTCGAAATTATCTAAAAGCATCGCTTGATCGCTTTCTTCAAAGGAGTATTTTGAATGTTCATATTCTGGCTGCTTGAAGATTTCTCCGTATTTAACCCCCGCACTCCATTCCAAGTCATAAACGCTATCCACTTCTTGAATATAAGAAGCCAAACGTTCCAACCCATAAGTCAATTCAGAAGTGACAGGATTTACTTGGAGACCACCAACTTGTTGGAAATACGTAAACTGTGTAATTTCCATACCGTCTAGCCAAACTTCCCAACCAACACCGGCACAACCCATCGATGGGTTTTCCCAGTTATCTTCAACGAAACGAATATCATGTTCTAATGGATCAATGCCTAGCAAACGCAAGCTGTCTAAATACAGCTCTTGAATATTTTTTGGTGAGGGCTTCATAACTACTTGAAATTGGTGGTGTTGATACAAACGGTTCGGGTTTTCCCCGTAACGGCCGTCTGCTGGTCGACGTGATGGCTCAACATAAGCGGCACGCCATGGTTCTGGTCCAATAGCTCGTAAAAAAGTATACGGACTCATAGTTCCCGCTCCTTTTTCCGTATCGTAGGCTTGCATCAGCATACAACCATTGTCTGACCAAAATTTTTGTAATGTCAAAATCATTTCTTGCACAGTTAACTTGCTCATTCTGTTTCCTCCTGTATATTTTCTATGTAACTTTATCCATTGTTTTATTGTCTAACTGCTAGCTCATATCAAATGAAATCATTTTTCAAAAACACCAAAAATAATCCCTATTTTCACCACGCATACGATTCCACTAACCGTACTAAAAGTACGGAGTGGAACTCGCAAAAAAGTCCCCATGCCGAAATAATCGACATAGGGACGTATTAACGCGGTTCCACCCTACTTCCAAGCAAAGGCTTGGCAGCTTTAACTAAACGTGCTCACAAACGCCAACAAAATCTGCTTCCCTGCTTGGCTTCCACCGATCCAAGCTCGCTGTGATCTTCCACAAATTTCTAAATTTGATCATCGCACCTATTCAACTTGGTTCTATAATAGCGACACCAGACCCCTTTTGTCAAATCTTTCTGTCATGAGCGTTTCGCTTTTCACAGTTTTGCATAGTACAAGAGATTTGATTAATCTATTCGCATAATCAATAGACCTGTCGTTTAGCGAAATCGTATGCGCACGAAAATAGACCTATTTTTCTGTTTTCGAAAAATAATTTCCTTAAACATGAGCTAGCTGCGAGTTTAGGTCTTCGTAATGTCTATGCTACAAAAGACCTTTTAAGGGAGCTAGTCAAAGGGGATTGGTTGAAATAGACCATCCTTTAATTGCATTGTCTCCGTAAATCCGATTGTCTTTAATAGTTCAACCGTTTCTGGAAAATGACAAGTTAAGGTCGTCGTCTCGTGACTGTCGCTAGTAATAATGATGGGACAGTCTCTTTCCTTTAGTTGTTTCAATAAAAATGGATTAGGGTAGGGTGTTGTTCGCCAGTTGCGAGAAATCGCGCCGGTATTGATCTCCACCATACCATCATAAGTTTCGATGATATCAATGACATGATTCAGCGCCTGTAAAGCAATCGCTTGGTATTCTGTTCCTTCTTCATCCAACCAAGGTTGTTTTTCATTAAACTTCGTAATCAGGTCAAAATGTCCAACGATCTTCGACTGGTTCTGGTTAATATGCTTAACTACGGTGTCATAGTAATCGCGCACCATTTGCATCTTGTCCCCTTGGTACCATTCATCCAGAGTCTTCATCAAGCTTTCCGGACTCTCATCGACACTGCGGAAGATTCCTTGACGCGGTGGGAAATAATGCACAGAACCTATTGTATAGTCGTATCCGTCAATTGGATCCGCACTGTAATAATCCCATTCTAAGCCTAGGCTGATTGTTAATTCCCCTGCCAACTTTTCCTTTAAATCACGCAATGCCGCTTGATAGGCCACTTCATTTTGTACACCAAGACAGCTAGGATCAAAAAGTGCTGGTGAATGACACGTAAAGCCTAAATCTGTAAAGCCCAAATCAATCGCCGCTTGTGCCATATCTTCTAAAGTATCTTTTCCATCACACCAAGTACTGTGCGTATGAGCGTTTGAATAAAACATCGCTGACCTCCAATTTTACTGCATCCGTTCTTGCTTCACCTTTTTATCGACAACATGCCGATTGGCTAATTCTTGACGTACCTCAGTCAAGTCAATCCCCATCTCAACCATCAATACAAGGACATGATACACCAAATCGGAAATTTCGAAAACAGTCTCTTTGTGATCCTCTTTCATCGCGCCGATCACTACCTCAGTGGATTCTTCTCCGACCTTCTTTAAAATTTTTTCGACACCTTTTTCAAATAAATAGCTCGTATAGCTGCCTTCTTGGGGAGCTTCCTTGCGCCCCTTGACAAGCTTGTACAAAGCATCAATTGTTGCTTGTTGATCATCCTCACCGTATAAGAGTTCATTAAAGCAGCTCTCCGCACCAGTATGACAAGCTGGACCATCTTTTTTCACCTTCGCTACTAAGGCATCCTGATCGCAATCTAGTTTTAACGAAACAAGATGCTGATAGTTTCCGCTGGTTTCACCTTTGCGCCACAATTCTTTGCGGCTGCGTGAATAGAAGGTCATTAATTGATCCTTCAATGTTAATTCATAGCTTTCTTGATTCATATAAGCTAATGTCAATACTTCATTGGTTTCGGCATCTTGTACGATCACCGGAATCAATCCTTGTTCGTCGAATGTTAATTCAGTCATCCCATGCCCTCCTTATTCCTATCAATGTAATTAATTTTCATTCAGTATACCATTCTGCTAATCTTGTAGAACTGACTGTCTAAACGATGCGGACAGGAATATCCGCCGTCATCAATTGTTTTTTCAGATCAGGAATCTTTACTTCACCATAATGAAAAATCGATGCAGCTAAGCCAGCCTCAATTTTAGGCAATTGAAACAGGTCAATGAAATCTTCACCTTTTCCAGCACCACCAGAGGCTACGATCGGCAACGTGGTAATCTCACTGACTGCCTTCAGCAGTTTTAAATCAAACCCTTGCTTTACCCCATCTGTATCCATGCTGTTGATGACTAGTTCACCAGCTCCTAATTGCTCTCCCTGACGAATCCACTCTAGGGCTTCCATTCCTGTATCTTCTCGTCCACCTTTAGCAAAGACATGCCATTCATCTCCGACACGGCGAACATCTACTGACAAGACCACACATTGACTGCCGTAGCGCTTCGCCCCCTCTTCAATCAGTTGAGGACGGCGAATCGCACCAGAATTAACGCTGACCTTATCCGCGCCACAATTCAAGACGCGTTCAAAATCAGACACTTCATTAATCCCGCCACCAACCGTCAACGGAATAAAGACCTCAGAAGCGACACCCTTCAAAATATCAGTGAACAACCCTCGCTCTTCCGCCGAAGCAGTGATATCATAAAAAACCAGCTCATCGGCTCCCTGCTCATTATAAAAACGCGCTAAAGTCACTGGATCATTGACGTCCTGCAGTCCAGCAAAATTGACTCCCTTAACTACACGGCCATCGCGAACATCTAAACATGGGACAATTCTTTTTGCGATCATTGATCGTCACCCCCAGCTTGCAAGACCTCTTCCATTTTTAAGCTTCCGTTGTAGAGCGATTTTCCAACGATTACACCGCTTATCCCTAATTGTTTTAAGCCTTCAATATCCTTTAATGATGCGACACCGCCAGAGGCTACGATTTCTATATCTAATTGATTCAATTTTTGATACAGCGGCAGATTAATGCCTTCACCCGTTCCATCACGAGAAATCTCAGTGAAGATGATTGTCTCTGCACCCCAAGCAGCTAGTTGCTGACAAAATTCAAAGGCATCGGTCTCTGTTTTCTCCAGCCATCCTTCTACAGCTACCTTTTCATCTTTGGCATCGACCCCGATAGCGATCTTACTGCCGTATTTTTTTAACATCGCTTGTGTGAAAGCTGGATCTTTTTGCGCGATTGTCCCGAGTATTACCCGATCCACCCCTGCAGACAAGCAATGTTCGATCGTTTCCTCGTCACGAATACCGCCACCTACTTCTACAAAAAGATTGGTGTTCTCAGCGATTTTTTTTGCGATTTCAAAATAATGAAGCTTGCCAGCTTTGGCACCATCTAAATCGACTAAATGCAGGAATTTTGCTCCTGCTTTTTCAAAGGATTGCGCAAAAGCTACAGGATCGTCGCCGAAAACTTCCTTTTGCCCATAGTCCCCTTGATACAATCGAACGACTTTCTGGTCTAGAAGATCAATTGCGGGAAAAATTTTCATACCGGCACCTCCGTAAATGCTTTTAAGATTTTCAAGCCAACTTCACCGCTCTTCTCAGGATGGAACTGCGTCCCAAAAACATTACCATTCTGCACAATTCCTGGAATGGAAACACCATACTCGCTGTCTGCGACTAAATGTTCTTGGCAATCCGTCGCATAGTAGCTGTGAACGTAATAAACAAAATCCTCTTTACCCAACGACTTTACCAGTGGACTTTCAGCATTTCGCACGTCCAATTTATTCCATCCGATCTGCGGTACTTTTAGGTCAATCTTTTTTTGATCAAAGGCCTCTCGCATCGAAACGATCCGGCCGGGAATCAAGCCTAATCCAGGATGCTTCCCGAATTCTTCACTTTTATCAAATAAAAGCTGCATGCCCAGACAAATTCCTAAAAACGGTTTGCCTGAAGCGGCTAATTCTTGAATCGGTTCGACTAGCGATAATTCCTCCAGCTTTTTCCGTGCATCGCCAAACGCGCCGACACCAGGTAAGATAATTCGCTCTGCTGCCTTCAGTTCCTCTAACGAACGTGTGATTTTACATTCCACACCTAAATATTCCAATGAGCGTGACAAACTAAACAAATTGCCAACGCCATAATCAATAATTGCTAGCATCGCTTGTCTCCTCCTAGTTTATCGTCCCTTTAGTGGATGGAATCTCATCTGGCGCCAATTGATTGATCGCTACGGCTTCTCCCAATGCACGCCCAAATCCCTTAAAGCAAGCCTCCACAATATGATGGCTATTTTTTCCAGCGATTTGATGTAAATGGATCGTCGCACCTAGTTCACGAGCAAAGGCAATGAAAAATTCTTCTACTAGCTCTGTATCAAACTGCTGCCCAATCTTTTCACTAGGAATGTCCAGCTCGACGACTGCCATACCACGACCACTAATATCGATGGCTGACATCACCAATGCTTCATCCATTGGCAACAGCATACTACCGTAACGTTTGATTCCACGCCGTTCGCCTAGACTTTCTGAAAAAGCCCGACCGATCGCGATGGCGACATCTTCGGTTGTATGATGCGCATCTACTTCAATATCTCCATCACAAACAAGTTCAAGATCAAAACGGCCATGACGAACAAACAGCTCTAACATATGGTCTAGAAAGCCTACTCCCGTTTTAATCGTTTGCTGTCCGGTACCATCCACAGTCAAAGAAAGCTGGATCTTCGTTTCGGATGTGTTACGTGTTACTTCGGCCTTTCTCATGCTTTCACCTCATTTAATATTGTTGTCAAGACAACGATCAGCTGCTCCATCTGCTCTTTCGTTCCTACAGTAATTCGCAAGTAGTCTTTTGTTCGTGGTTGATTGAACCAGCGCACGAGGATTTTCTTCTCTCTTAAAGCCAGAAAAAGACTTTCGCCTGAGAGTTTTGGATGCTTCGCAAACAAGAAATTTCCTTGACTGTCCGTTTGTTCGAATCCTAGCTTGGTTAACTCCTGCTTGCTCCACTCTCTGACCTTGATCGTTTCTTGAACCTTCTGATCCACATACACTTGCTCCTGCAAGACAGCACTACCCGCGGCTTGCGTCAAGCTGTTAACGTTGTATGGATTTAAACTGAAACGCAGTCGATTCAAATCCGCAATTAAATCCGTGTTCCCTATTCCGAAGCCCAAACGCGCTCCCGCCAATTGACGAGATTTCGAAAAGGTTCCTACGACAAATAGATTCTTGTATTGATTAATTAAAGAAACCATTGATTTTCCGCCGAAGTCGATATAAGCTTCATCAACGACCACTAAACGATCTGGATGACGTTCAAGAAAGGCGCAAATATCGTCTTGCGGCAAATAGATACCTGTTGGTGCATTGGGGTTCGCAAAAATGACCGTTCCTTTTAATGCATCGTACTCAGCTAAGTCTAGCGAAAAATCTTCTTTTAACGGAATCACAGTGGATTCCACTTGATACAGTCCGCTGTAAACTTGATAAAAACCATAGGTTACATCTGGAAAGGCGATGCCTTTTTCAGTAAAGCCTTGGAAAATGTAAGAGAGGACTTCATCACTGCCGTTACCTAGAAAAAGCTGCTCTTGCTTCACTCCCAGATATTTTGCTAAAGGCTTTGCGACAGCCTCTACCGCAATATCTGAATAACGATTCAATTTCTGAGCGGCCTCTGCTACTGCTTTTTGAACATTAGGCGCTGGAGGATACGGGCTTTCGTTTGTATTTAATTTAATGTATGCTGATTCATCCACCTGCTCCCCAGGTGTATAAGGCGTTAAATTCTGATACGTTTGATTTAAAAAGCTCATGCATCCTCACCTCTTCGCACCTTCATTGATCGCGCGTGCCCCATTAGATTCTCGGTCTCCGCAAACAATTCTACCGCTGGTCCAACGGCGTTCATCGCCTCTTCTGTGTAATAAAGATAGCTGCTCTTCTTAACAAAATCATCCACTGAAAGCGGAGAGTAAAATCGGGCTGTTCCTTCTGTCGGCAAAGTATGGTTCGGACCGGCAAAATAATCTCCCAAAACTTCTGGCGTGTGGTGTCCCAAAAAGACACTGCCGGCATTCTCAACTTTACCTAACAAGGCAAAGGGTTCAGCCACAGACAACTCTAAATGCTCTGGTGCAATTTGATTCGCAATCGACAGTGCTTCATCTAAGTCTTTAACTAAAATAATTTTACCATTATTTTCAATAGCCGCTGCCGCGATTTCTTGTCGAGGCAATACAGCGAGTTGCTGTGCGACTTCTGCTTGAACCTCTTCAATCAAGGCTTCTTCTGTTGTTACTAGAATTGCTTGGGCTAACTTGTCATGCTCTGCCTGTGCCAGAAGATCCGCTGCGATCCAACGAGGATTCGCGCTGTGATCCGCCACAATCAACACATCGCTAGGTCCCGCAATCATATCGATATCTACTTCACCGTAGACCATTTTTTTAGCCGTAGCGACATAGATATTACCTGGACCTACGATTTTGTCTACTTTTGGAATGGTCTCTGTTCCGTAAGCAAGTGCAGCGACCCCATGAGCACCTCCGACTTTATAAATCTCATCAACTCCGGCAATGGAAGCAGCCGCTAAAATAGCCGCTGGAACATTGCCTTCGTTATCTGTGGGAGTCACCATGACAATTTTCTTAACGCCAGCAATTTTTGCTGGCAATACATCCATTAATACAGTACTAGGATAAGCCGCTGTTCCCCCAGGGACATAAACCCCTACTCGAGCTAACGGAAGGATTCGCTGCCCCATAACTACGCCGCTATCTTCTGTCGAAACAAACCCTTGGCGTACTTGTTTTTGATGAAAGGACCAAATATTTTCTTTTGATTGCTCCATCACCTTTAGTAATTCTGGAGAAACTGCCTTTAATGCTGAATCGATCTCTTCTTGACTGACCGCTAAGGAATCCAAAGCTACATGATCGATTTCTTCGATTATTTGATAAAGCGCTTGATCCCCATCCGTTTGGACACGCTTGATTATTTTTGATACAACATCAGAAACATCGGCAGTTTCAGAATATTTCCGTGCTAAAATCGTTTTTAGTGGCACTTTTTGTGTTGAATAAACTCTCATAGCTGCTTCCTCACCTTCTCGATCACCTTTTGAATTCGTTCCTGTTTAAATCGCCACGTCGCGTTATTAATAATGAAACGAGCAGAAGACGGAGCAATCTCTTGAATTACTTTTAAATCATTCTCCTTCAACGTTGTACCCGTCTCCACAATGTCTACGATCACATCGGATAATCCCAATAGCGGTGCCAGTTCAATTGAACCATGCAGATGAATCAATTCCACGGAACGGCCGAGACCTTCATAAAACTCTCGGGTAATTCGCGGATACTTGGTGGATACTCGCAACGGTCGGGAGAAGTCTTCTTCAAAGTCGTTATGAGCAGCCACGGCCAATCGACATTTTCCCATATGCAAATCAAGAAACTCAATGACTTCGGCCTTACTTTCCAATAAAATATCTTTGCCTACCACACCGATATCCGCCGCACCATGCTCCACGTAGATCGCTACATCACTAGGCTTCACTAAAAAGAAACGCAATTTATTGTCCTCATCGCAAAAAATCAGTTTGCGATTTTCTTCAAAAACGCCTTCTGCTGCCACACCGGCCTTAGTGAACAGCTCATAGACTGCGTCACCCATCCGTCCCTTCGGTAAAGCGATATTCAAATACTCAGAGCTTTGATTATCTGACGGCAATTTCTGCCCCACATGATTTAGTTTCATTCCGAAACCGAGTGCTCCCTGATCCTTTCCTTGACGGCTCATTAAACGATCATAGCGACCACCATATAAAATGGTTTCTCGCGCTTCTTTAATAAAGCCTTGGAATAAAAGGCCGCTATAATAGTCGGCATCATTCATAATAGAGAAATCAATTCGCAAGCGAATCTTGTCGGATAGTTTTTCTTCCTGCAGCGCTGTATATAGTTGTTTCAATTCTTCTAAGCCTGCTTGAGCCTTAGGATACGTCGCTAATAGTTTCTTCGCTCGTTGATATTTCGTTTCAAAATTCCCGGATAGGCGAACCAATTTGGCTAAATTTTCCGATTCCTCTTTAGACAATCCAGCTTTTGCCGTCAGCTCATCCATGCCGTGAGAGCTCTTATCACGTAGACAGTCTAAGACCCTCTGGCGATCCTCCTCTGGAAAACGATCACAGATCCCATTCAAAATCCCCATATGAGAAAGGTCTAACGTCCCTTCACCCACTTGAGCCAAGCTTTCCCAAGCCAATTTTAAAACTTCTAGCTGATCTTCCCAGGTAATGTCGTCAATGATTTCTAAACCGATTTGATAGATTTTTTGGTATTCTCCAGCCTGTCGGTCGTGACGGTACACATCCTCGACATAATAAACTTTTCGTGCTTCACCCGCAGGTGTATTTTTAGCGATCGATAAAGTCACATCCGGCTTTAATGCCATAGTCCGTCCATCATTTCCCGTGAAGGTAATAATAGAAGAATTCCGCAAAAAATTGTAGCTCTGCTGATAATTTCCATATTCTTCAAAGTTATTTAAGTGATAAGGATGAAAATGATGCTGAGTATACAACTTTCTTAGCTTCAATTCGATTTGTTCTTCTGGTCTCAGTACTTCCCATAATTCTTCCACATTATCACTCCTAATTATGTATAGTTTCTATAGAAAAAATCCTCCAATGTGAGGCGACTCCTTTTATGGCTTAAATAAAAAAGAGCGAACCAATTTTCTTTTAACAGCCGCAAACATTAGTGTTTTCTAACAATATTAATTGTTTTGCCATAAATTAGCAATGGTAATCTGTGAAAGAACGCACTTTTTGCTAAAAGTTCGAAAATAAATGAATCAATAATAGAAGAATTTCTTAGATTCTTTTTAGAAACCTATCTGTTTTCTGCTATACTTTTGGTAGCTTGATGCAGATTGGAGGAGTGAGAAATGTTCACTAAATTAAAGAAATGGAATCATTCGTTTAAATTATTTATGATTAAAAGGCCTTTCTTGTATACCCTATTTTTACTAGCGATTTTTCTCATTACGCAAATGATCATCAATGTCTATAGAAACGAACCCATACTAGCGAATTTTACCAATAATCTAGCTGTATTTTGGATTCTAATCGTGGGTTATCTCGCCTCTTGGCTATCAAAAAAGCAGGGGAAACAATTTTTGATTTGTTTTCTCTTCACCTTCACTTATTTAATGATTCAAAGTATTCTTGACAAAAGCATCGTAGATTATACTTCCGTGCTTATACTTTTATTCCTAGCTCTTCTGTTAGGCGGTATTTCATGGATGTTAGCTGACACTGTTGCCTCGCGAAAAAAAGAATTGGAGAAATCTGAAGATGAATCAACCAACTCCTAAAAACAGAAAAATCAATAATCAATTATTAGTCCTGTATATATTCTTCGGATCACTGCTATTTGATTGGTCTCATGATCTATTTACAAATGGCTGGTCACTTAAGCCCCTCTTCAATATCACGGCTATTCTATTGTTTTTGATAGTTTCTTACTTGGTTGAAAGGAAAACGAGCTTATCCCCTACAGCACGAGGGCTGTTCTATTTTCTTTACTTTCTGATTATCGGAACAATCGCTTCTGCAATCATCTATAGCAATCAATTAAATGGTCAAATGCTGTTCCTGTATTTATTCCTTTCTTTTGTGGGCACTCTTATTTGGCTATTTGTTTGTAAAAAATTAAGAGCAAAAAAATAACCTGCAACACCCATTAGGTTTTGCAGATTACTCTTCTCTTGGTTTTAGCACGTCTTGCCATTCACTCATTTGATCAATAAACTTCTTGCTTTTTAAGTGCAACCCGATATATTCCTCATAGAGCTGATCCAATGTCTGGCGGATCGCTTTTTTTGTTTCCAGCTTTAAATTGATGGTATTGATGTTTTCGTAGGTGATGCTGTTAAACATTCGAAGAAAATAGATTGCTCGTGGATCGGCATGGTAGCGATGCTGGTCCAAATGCCAATGCTCTTCACAGAGGATCCCATTGTATTTCGAAGAAAAATCAAATGCGCCAGTTCTTTTCCCGCAGACCCCGCAGGCCTGCCAATTCAGAGAAATACCAAAACGCTGCATGATCTGAACTTCGTAGATATTCATGATCGTCTCGCCGTCCGCTCCCTCATTCATCCGCTGCAATGCCTCTCGCGTAAATCCATACAGCGAAGGGTCATACACGTGGTCTTCAATTGCGGCATCTGCTAATCCTAAAATATAGGAGCCATAAGCATTTAAAAAAATGTCTTCCTGCAATTTACGCATAGGTTGAATTTCTTTCGCACTATTCAGGAAAGAAAGCCCCTCTGTTTTCAGATTTCCGATGAACACCGCTTCGGTAAATGGCTGAACGGCTGTCTGTAATGGATTATTGGCTCGGTGGATTCCCTTGGCGAAAAACATGACCTTCCCCGCCGATTCTGTAAATATTTTGATCAGCTTGTCCTTTTCCTTGTAATCCCGACTAAATAAAATGATGCCTTTTGTTTCACCAATTTGCGCCACAACTTCACCTCCCATTATTAACTATTCGACTTACAAAAAGCTCCACGAAAAAAATCGTGAAGCTCCTTTTCTTTAATAATCATCTTTGCGATAGCCATAATCTTGCAGATACGTTTGCTTATCGCGCCAGTCTTTTTGGACTTTCACCCAAAGCTCTAAATAAACTTTGTCTGCTAAAAGGGTTTCGATATCCTTACGGGCCTGAGTACCGATATTTTTCAGCATCTTACCGCCTTTTCCGATAATAATCCCTTTTTGGCTTGTCCGCTCTACAATAATTGTCGCTTGTATATGAACCTTATCATTTTCATCTCGCTTCATTGATTCTGTAACAACTGCTACAGAGTGAGGCACCTCATCACGGGTCAGACTCAATACTTTTTCACGAATCAATTCAGAAACGATAAAGTATTCCGGATGATCTGTAATTTGATCATCTGGGAAATATTGTGGACCTTCATCCATTTGATCGACTAAAACTTCTAATAAATGTTCCACATTATTTCCTTCAGTCGCTGAGATCGGGATGATCTCTTTGAAATCCATAATCGTACGATAGTCATCAATGATTGCTAGCAAATCGTCTGGATGGATTGTATCAATCTTATTGATCACTAGGTAAACTGGGACTTCCTGTTGGCTTAAACGCTCCAAGATGAAATCATCTCCGCGTCCACGCTTTTGATCTGCACTGACCATGAATAGAATCGCATCGACTTCACGCAGAGCGCTGTAGGCCATCTCTACCATGTAATCCCCTAAGCGATGTTTTGGCTTATGAATTCCTGGCGTATCAATGAAGACCACCTGGGCGTCAGGAGTCGTATAAACCCCTTGGATTTTATTTCTAGTGGTTTGTGCCTTATCACTCATAATGGCGATTTTTTGTCCTACAATACGATTTAATAAGGTGGATTTCCCAACATTTGGTCGACCAACAATCGCCACAAAGCCTGATTTATGTTCTGTCATATAAAAGTCCTTTCTGAACCTTTGGTAATTACTTTTTTAAAGAAAAAGCTCAATAATTTTTGGTAGGAAGATAATCACACCCACAATAATGGCAAAGACTGACGTCACTAGAACGGCTCCAGCAGCCATATCCTTGATCTTCTTTCCAATCGGATGGAAATGACAATCCGTGACCATATCTACTACATTTTCAAATACAGTATTGATAATCTCAACAATCCAAACTAGAAAGACTGCTAGAAAAATCCACAGCCACTCAAGCACCGATACGCCCAGCAAGAATGCCACCAAAATTGCCATTAGCCCAAAGACTACATGGGCACGCATGTTGCGCTCTTCTTGAAAAACTGTCTTAATTCCTTGAATCGCAAATTCCAAAGATGTGACAAAATGCTTGTTTTTTTCCGTTTTATCTTTTAAGTCCATAGGCATCTAATATCTCTTTCTGTAGACCAAACATCTCTTTCTCATCCTCAGGTGTCATATGGTCATACCCATTGATATGTAAAAAGCCATGTACGGCTAGAAACCCTAGTTCACGGTCAAAACTGTGTCCATACTCTTCTGCCTGTTCACGGGCACGTTCTGTTGAAATCATGATATCGCCAAGATTTCGCGGCATCGGATTCTCCTCGTCCATAATGATGGGAACTTCATCTTCACCTTCTTCTTCCAAGGCGAAGCTGATTACGTCCGTTGGTGCGTCTTTATCGCGATAATCACGGTTGATCACTTGAATTGCGGCATTGTCCATAAAGGTAACAGACATTTCAGTATCTTTCGGCAGTTTTAAGTAATCAGCAGCAAATTGCAGTACGCCATCGATTTCTTGGATTTTTTCATCAGAGACCTGCTCTGTTTCGTCAATAAAAGTAATATCCATTACTCTTCTCCTTTTTTCTCTTGCTCTTCTTTCATCTTCTCGGCCTCTGACTGCATCCGTGGATACTTGATCCGTGAATGGAAGGTCGAGCTTAGTCCGCTGATCAATGATTTTTCAACGATACGAATTTCTTTTAACGTCAAACCGGAGTCATCCAGCTGTCCATCATTGATCCGTTCTTCAATTAAATTATGAACAAATTCAGTGATCTTATCAATTGAAGGGTGATCCATCGCTCGAACGGCCGCTTCACAGCTGTCAGCAATATTTACTACTCCAGCTTCTCGTGTTTGCGGCTTAGGACCTGGATAACGAAATTCAGCTTCAGTTGTATCAGGATTCCGCTCTTTTGCCTTGAAATAGAAGAATTTCATTAATGTCGTGCCATGGTGTTGATAGCAAATATCGATCACCATTTGAGGCATTTTGTATTCTTTCAAAATCTTCGCACCCTCGATAACATGACCGAAGATGATTTGTTTACTATCTTCTGGCAATAAGAAGTTATGCGGATTCTCTGCTCCAGTCGGCAGATTTTCTACGAAGAAATTCGCATGTCGAATTTTACCAATATCATGATAGTAGCAGGCTACTCGTGTTAAAAGTGAACGACCGCCGATCTCGGCTACCGCATTAGCGCTTAAGTTAGCCACCATCATTGAATGATGGTACGTTCCTGGTGCCTTTTCAAGTAATTCCTTCAATAGTGGATGATTAGGGTTACTTAGTTCATTTAGCGTAATCACACCACTGTCTGTCACTAGAATTTCAATATATGGCTGCAAGCCCATCCCCATGATAAAAGATAGGATGCTAGCTGCAAAAGCACCTAACAGTAATCCCCAAGTTTGCGGATCGGTGAAGGACATCCCTTGATAAATACTTAAAATAATCGACCAAATGATTGGAAATGCGACGATCCATAGCATTGCTTGCTTCACTTGATCGGATAGACGTTTTTGCTTAACCATGACTGCCAGCGTACCAGAAAAAAGATAGGTCATTAAGATAACCGGCAGCATATTGGTCCCAATAGCTTTGTAATAAATAAACAATGCAAAAACCGTTTGGAAAACAGCGGATAATGCCCCTGCCCGACGATTAACAAACACAGTCAAGATCAACGGCATAAAGGCTGCTGGGAAAAACAATGCCAGATTGTTCGAAGAAGCTCCTTGAAACGCCTGCAGTATTTTCATAATGAAAACACCGATCGTCATCGTCGCGCTATAAAATAGAATAAAGCGCACACGTTGAAATTCGACTTCAAACTGACGACTATAAAACCATAGCAATACCCCCTGCAAAATCGCTGACAGAATCATCGCAATCAAAGGAAAAATCGAGGTGCCTGAACTAGTCAATCCTAACAGCTTCAACTTATTAATTGCATTAGCATCGATCTGGCTTCCTTCACGGACAATAACTTCCCCTTGATAAATCATTACTGGTTGAACAGAATCACTGGCTTGTTCTTTTAGTTCATCCGTCCGCTTCTGATTTAGCGAATCATTAATAATGATGCCATTTTCCAGCAAATAGCGCATTACTTGATTTGATTCATCTGACAAACCTAATCCTTGAATTTTATCAATGGCCTGCTGTTTATATTCAGCCAGATCGCTCTGTCGGATTCGTTTTGCCATCTGTTCATCTAAAAGCTTCAGACTTTCCGTGCCAACTTTTGTCAATTCCGTCGCGCTTAATTGCACAACCGCCTGATAAAAATCCTCCGGCAGCTGCTGATAAAAGGTAACCGCATCTTGGTCCAAACCTTCAAAATTCTTTTTAACAGCGGCAACACGCTCATCAACCGTTGGCTGAGGAACCTTTTCACCATCCTTGGCCTGCGATACTTTGGTCTGATAATTTTTATCTAAATCGCTATTAGCCTTTTGGATCAACGTAATCAATTGATTGATTCGATCATGCTGCGTTTGAGCCAAATCCGCTTGATACGTATATTCTGGAGTCACAGCTTCTGCAGCCAGCTGCCGCTTCTGATCTGTTTCAGCCTTATTCTCAATCGTCTTATTCGCACGAATACTTTCTGTTGCGACTTGACCTTCTTTGTAGTCAACACTTTTTTGAATGACGCTGGAAAGCATCGTCAAAACTAGTACCAGTGAAAAGACACCTAGAATAATCGGTATAAATTTTGAACCTAATTTTTTCAGCAAGTTATTGATGGGTCGATTTAACATCCAATTCCCTCCTGACTACTTTTCTTGGCGTCGTAGGTTCTCTTGTTCATACGCTTCAATAATCTCCGCAACTACAGGATGTCGGACAACATCCCCTGCCTCAAAGTTCACGAAACGAATCTTCTTAATCCCTTGCAAGGTACGCTCCGCATGAATCAATCCACTGACTTGTCCTCTTGGTAAATCCACCTGAGACGTATCCCCGTTTACAATCATTTTGGAATTAAATCCAAGACGCGTCAAAAACATCTTCATTTGCGAAATTGTCGTATTTTGCGCCTCATCTAAAATAACAAAAGCATCATCCAATGTCCGTCCTCGCATGTATGCAAGCGGCGCAATTTCAATAACGCCACGTTCTAATAAACGGTTCGTGTGCTCCACACCGAATATCTGATGTAAAGCGTCATACATTGGGCGTAGATATGGATCAACTTTTTCCTTTAAATCTCCTGGCAGAAAGCCTAGACTTTCTCCCGCCTCTACCGCAGGGCGTGTCAAAATAATACGCTGTACCTCACCCTTTTTCAAGGCAGCGATTGCCATGACGATTGCTAGATAAGTTTTCCCCGTACCCGCTGGTCCAACACCGAAAACAACATCGGATTTTCGGATAGCTGCAATATATCGGCTTTGTCCAATATTTTTTGGGCGAATCGGTTTTCCATTTCGATCCTTTAATAGCTCTTCTTCATACATCATGACAAACTCATCTAGGTGGTTCTCACGTCCAAGACGTAATGCAGTCATTACGTCAGGAGTCGCCACCTTGATTCCACGATCAATCAAAATTTGCAATGTTCGAATAATATCTCCAACCAGTTTTGCTTCTTCTTTCGGCCCAATGATTTGGATTGTTTCTCCGCGAGTATTGATTGTCGTTTCCGTATTTTCTTCTAAAAATTTAACGTGTTTATCGTGGGTACCTAAAAGCATACTGATGTCATCTTTTCCATCAAGCTTTATCTCTAACGACTCAAAATCGTTGCTATTCAACAAGCGCTCATCCCTTCATGAATCATTCCTTCTTATAATACCACACTCTAAATAAAAGAAAAATTGTCTAACCTCTAGATAAAGAGAACCTGAGAAACTGGTTATTTAAGCCAAAAAAAGCCGAGAGAAAATTCTCTCGACTCGTTATTGCTTATTTGTTTAGAAGCTCTTTGACGACTGCGTTGACTTGATTGCCATCGGCTTTGCCTTTGACTTTCGGCATCACTGCCCCCATCACTTTACCAAATTCCTTTGGTGAAGTCGCTCCTGTTGCTGTAATCGCCTCTGAAACAATTGCACGAATCTCTTCTTCTGAAAGTTGAGCCGGCAAATATCTTTCAACAATTACAATTTCCTTTTTGACCTTATCAGCCAAATCGGTGCGATCAGCTTTTTCAAACTCGGATAGAGAATCACGACGTTGTTTCATCTCGCGAGACAATACTGTCAATTCTTCTTCGTCATTTAAATCCTGACCTTTTTTAATCTGCTCATTTTGAATCGAAGCTTTAAGCATCCGAATCACTTGCAAAGTCTCTTTATCTTTTGCTCGCATCGCTTGCTTCATGTCTTCATTCAAGGTAGTAAGTAGTGACAATAGAATCACTCCGTTCACAGACTAGAATTTCTTACGTTTTCTAGCTGCTTCTGATTTTTTCTTACGTTTCACACTTGGTTTTTCATAAAATTCACGTTTGCGAGATTCTTGTAGAGTCCCTGCTTTTGAAACGGAACGTTTGAAGCGACGAAGAGCATCGTCAAGAGATTCATTTTTACGAACCACTGTTTTTGACATATAAATTCCCTCCCTCCGGGCTTGAAATGTAACCGTTTTTGTTATTGAAATGTACTTCCAAACAACAAGACCGTCCATAAGTTATTATATCTAATGGGCTATTTTGAGTCAAGGTACTGAAGAATTTTAATTCTTAATTTATTCATGCAGTTTTTGACATTTCTCACAACGCCCATATAATTCAAAGCGGTGCCCCTCGATTTCGCAGCCATCTAATTGTTCTTTAAAGAAGTTCATTGGACACATATGGATTTCCTTTGTCATCCCGCATACAGTACAAATAAAATGATGATGATGTTCAAAATTTTCACTGCAGCTGAAGCGGAACTTCATCTCTCCTTGCAGCTCTGTGTCTTCAATCAAGCCAATTTCACAAAATTCTCTTAAATTGCGATACACCGTATCATAACTCAACCCAGGAAATTGTTCGTTCAAATAATCATAAACTTCACGAGCCGCAACGTAACGATTGCATTTGATCAAATAATCTAATAACGTTTCACGTTTCTTTGTATACTTAAAGCCATTTTCCTTTACTTTTGCCAAGGCTTTTTCTAATAAAGTCGTTTGTGTCATATTCTCCCTCGTTTCAAAGTGTAATGATTCCGAATAAACAGTATGGTATAATAAATTATTACTGATTGCAAGGGAGTTTTTCTTATGGATAGCGAAAAACAAAATGAGTTAGTCACTATTTTCATCATCTCTGATTCTGCTGGGGAAACAGCCTCTAAGCTGGCGCAAGCCTCAATGGCCCAATACCCAACCGTAGAATTTTGTCTCTTCCGTCGTACCTTTGTGCACACTGAAGAATTATTGATGAAAGCCTTAAATGACGCCAAGGCCGAAAACGGTATGATCATCTATACATTGATCGATCCAAAACTATCAAAAATTGCGAAAGAATTTTGTGACAATGAAGACCTGTTTACGATGGACCTATTGAATCCAGTTGTGAGTGAGATCGGCAGACGTGCACAGCTTGAACCAACTGGTGAACGAGGTGCGTTGCATCATCTGAATGAAAATTATTTCAAACGAATCAAAGCAATGGAATTTGCCGTAAAATACGATGATGGAAAAGATCCTCGCGGCTTTTTAGAGGCGGATGTCGTGTTATTAGGTGTGTCCCGAACATCAAAAACACCGTTGAGCTTGTACTTAGCCAACAAAAATTTAAAAGTCGCAAACTTGCCCTTGATTCCGCAAGCCCATATTCCAAAACAATTGTTTGAAATTGATCCGAAAAAAATTGTCGGCTTAACGAATGATCCTGAAGTATTAATCGGCATTCGTAAAGAACGGATGCGCGCCTATGGGCTAAACCCAGAAACAGCCTATTCAGATCGTGAAAAAATTCAAGCAGAATTGAAATTCGCCAATGATCTTTACCAAAAGCTAGGCTGTGAAATTATTAATGTCGCCACACTCTCTATTGAAGAAACAGCAGCCATGATTATGAGTGCTTTGGATCTTGAAGACCATAGTTATTACTTTATGGAAGAAGAAAGCTGAGATCAAATTGATCTCAGCTTTCTTTCTTTTTGCAGTTCACGGATTCTCTCTAACTGATAAGGCGTCATTTGATACACATCATTCAACCAATTGTGATAAAACAGGTGTGCTTGCGCGCGCCAGTAATTATAAATTTTCCCATTCTCGTAGTAATTTGCTGGTTTTGCCGTATCTATCCCACGATCATGGTCTCGTAAATATTCTTTTTCCAACGTATCGGTGGCATATTCAAAATGACCCATCAAAAAAACATCGTGTTCATCATCCGATATTAAAATAGCAGACCGTTCTTCTTCATCCTTCGCGATTACTTTGATTTTTCTTTGACGTACTTGTTCTTCATTGATACCGGTATATCGAGACTGCGGCATCCAAAAGCGATCATCAAATCCTCTGAATAAACGAAAATGATGTTCGATGTCCTGCTTATAGATCCCAAACAACTTTTCCTTAAATGGAACCTTCTCAACGCCAAAATGATGGTACAGACCTGCTTGCGCTCCCCAACAAATATGCACGACAGACGTCACTGAAGTTTGGCTCCAATCCATGATTTCAACCAATTCCGGCCAATAGTCTACTTCTTCAAAAGCCAGTTGTTCGACCGGAGCCCCCGTGATAATCAATCCATCATAACAAGTATCCTTTATTTGTGAGAAGTCCAAATAGAATTTGTCGAGATGGGTTTTACTAGTATGTTTGTGCTCATGACTAGCCACTTTTAAAAAATCTACGTCAATTTGTAAGGGGCTTTGGCTAATCAAACGCAGTAAATGAATTTCTGTATCGATTTTATTTGGCATCAAATTTAAGATTAATAGTTTTAATGGACGAATGTCCTGATGTTCCGCACGAGAATTGTCAATTGCAAAAATATCCTCCGACTCTAACACTGATTTCGCTGGAAAATCAGGCTCTAAACGAATGGGCATGGTTTATCCCTCCAATTTATCAAAAGCCTGTTGCAAGTCAGCAAGAATATCCTTTACATTTTCAATGCCGCAAGATAATCGAACAAGCCCTGGTGAAATCCCTGCTTGCTGCAATTCTTCATCCGTCAATTGGCGATGAGTCGAAGTCGCCGGATGCAAAGCGCAGGTTCGAATATCTGCCACGTGAACCTCTAACGAAACAAGGTTTAAGGCATCCAGCCATTTTGCAGCCGATTCTTTTCCACCGGAAAATTCAACAGAAATAACTCCGCATAACCCGTTTGGTACATACTTTTGCGCCAGCTCATAGTTTTCATCGTTTTCTAAACCAGGATAAAAAACATTCTTTATCGCCTTTTGTTCTGACAAATATTTCGCTACTGTCATCGCATTTTGATAATGACGATCCATACGAATTGGTAATGTCTCCATCCCAAGATTCAATAGGAATGAATTTTGCGGTGACGGCGTGGCTCCTAGGTCCCGCATTAATTGAACACGAGCTTTGGTGATATAGGCCGCCTGACCAAATTTTTCAGTATAAACAATGCCGTGATAAGTTTCATCAGGTTCAGAAAGCTGTGGGAACTTACCATTGTTCCAATCAAATGTTCCGCCATCTACGATTACTCCACCTGTTTGCACAGCATGACCATCCAAATACTTAGTTGTACTATGAATGACAATATCTGCCCCAAAATCAATCGGACGACAAAAATATGGTGTAGCAAAGGTGTTGTCGATGATAAATGGAATATCTAGTTCTTTTGCCACTGTCGCAAATTTTTCCTGATCCAGTACTTTTACAGCCGGATTCGCGATCGTTTCGCCGAAAATCGCTTTAGTATTTGGTTTTGCCGCCTTCAGTATTTCTTCTTTTGAAGCGTCTTGATCAATAAAGGTCACTTCGATGCCCATTTTTCTGAAGGTGTGAGCGAACAAATTATAGGTGCCGCCGTAAATATAGCTGGACGAAATCAAATGATCTCCCGCTTCTAAAATATTTAACACTGCATAAAAAGTTGCCGCTTGACCGGAGGATGTACATAGAGCACCCACACCGCCCTCTAACGCAGCAATCTTCTCTTCTACGGCACCAGTCGTTGGGTTCGCTAATCGTGTGTAAAAATAGCCCGCTTCTTCCAAATCAAACAATTTCCCAATTTCATCAGTAGAATCATAGGCATAGGTCGTACTTTGGACAATCGGTAATACCCGCGGTCCTCCATTTTCTGGCTGATACCCAGCATGTAAACATTTTGTTTCAAATTCCATTATTCTTCCTCCTCATTTGAAATAATATAGTCAATAAATAAAACTTAAATTAAACGTGATTGGGTGATACAAATATGATTCCACTAATCTGCTAAAGTTCGCAGTCGACTCAGGATTCAGAGGGACTATAAATTTCTAACAAAATTTATCCTTAGCTTCGTCGAACTATCATTCTACTAAACATTCTGTTCAATAATTTCAATAACTATTGAGTTCTCCAGCTCAAACAACGTGAACTGCAAAAGTAGAACTGACAGCTAGCTCGATTTAGAAGAACTATTTTTTTCAAAGAGCAGAAAAAAATAGTTTTATTCTCATACGCATACGATTCCACTAACCTGCTAAAGCAGGAAGTGCAACTCGCAAAAACTCCCGTCTTTTCATATCTGAAAGGACGGGAGTGCCGTGGTACCACCTTAATTTATCAGTCCCTCACAAGACTGAACTTTTGTCGTATTGCTACGAACTGCTATAACGGGCATTCCCGTGTCATATGACAATTGCTCCAAGGCCATCTTCCAACGAATCGCTGCTGCTTCTTCTCAGTTAACGAAGCTCTCTGTCAAGTCCGATCTGCTGTACTCTTCTCTTCTACGCAATTAAAATATTTGAACGCCTTCTTTTTCGACTGAAAGCACATCAATTAGTGCTTCATGGTCAAATGCCTTTAAAGTTTTCACCAATTTTTCTGTATTTTCAGGCGGTGTTAAAACAAGCACCGTTGGGCCCGCACCACTTAAAAAGCTGCCATATCCACCATAAGCTTTGCAAAACTCACGGATTTTTTTCAAATGAGGCACGAGATGCTGGCGATGACTCTCATGCAAAATATCTCGTTCCATCATCTTTCCAGCTAATGGCAAATTACCATTTAGAACAGCCGCAATCATCACATTCCCGATTGAGCTGGCTTTGACAGCATCGCGATAAGACATTTCCTTTGGTAAAACCGCACGACTTTCCGAAGTCAATAACTCGTGATTTGGAATAAAGGCAATTACATCACAATCAGGAAATGTATGTTTTACAAAATTCACCTCATTGTTGTTATAGCTCGCAACGACAAAATCGCCACAGATTGCTGGTGCGACATTGTCTGGGTGTCCTTCGATTTTTGTTGCATAGGACACTTTTTGCTGTGGCGTCATTCCTAAATTCCCTAACCGATTGGCTAGTTCGATGCCGGCTACTACAACGGAGGAACTGCTCCCTAATCCACGAGCGATAGGAATATCTGAAGTCATAGTAATTTTATGCGGCGTTAGCTTAGGAGCCAAATCTAAAGCTGTTTGAATTAACAGATTTTTTTCATCTGAAGGAATGGCACTTCCTAATTGATGATCAATCTGCCACTGTTTTGTTTCAGGACCTATATCAATAGTCAAATATTGTGACAACGCGATCCCGCAGGAATCAAAGCCGGGACCTAAATTGGCACTCGTTGCTGGGACGCGGATTTTCATAGTGCGGCCACTCCTTCACGTAAGTGTCGGCGCATATCCTCCAAATCACTCATCTTGTTAATCTTAATATCTGTTTCATTGATTGCCGTATCCGGATCCTTCAATCCATTTCCAGTGAAGACCGTTACCACCGTCTCACCTGGTTTGATTCGGCCATTTTTCACATGTTGGATTACCCCGGCAAGAGAAGCTGCAGAGCCTGGCTCAACAAATACGCCTTCTTGGGCTGCAACCTTTCGATAAGCATTAAGAATTTCTTCGTCTGTCACTGAATCGATATAGCCTTTTGATTCATCTCGAGCAGCTTCAGCCAGTTTCCAGCTAGCAGGATTTCCAATACGAATGGCAGTCGCTACTGTTTCTGGTGCTTCGATAACCTCACCTTTTACAATCGCTGCGGCCCCCTCTGCCTCAAATCCATGCATACGTGGCAACGTTGTCCCTTTTTTCTCATGCCATTCTTTGAACCCTTTCCAATACGCAGAAATATTTCCAGCATTCCCGACAGGAATCGCCAAAACATCTGGCGCTTGTTCCAATTGTTCACAGATTTCAAAAGCAGCCGTTTTTTGTCCTTCCAAACGGTAAGGATTTACCGAGTTTACTAAAGCCACTGCTTCAGTTTCAGCAATATCACGTACGGCTTTTAACGCCTCATCAAAGTTTCCGGGAATTGAGATAATATCCGCACCATAGGCAATCGCTTGAGCTAATTTACCCATAGCGATTTTTCCGTCTGGAATTACGACATATGCTTTAATACCAGCACGCGTTGCGTAGGCGGCAGCAGCAGCACTTGTATTTCCCGTTGATGCACAAATAATCGCTTTTGCTCCATCTTCTACCGCTTTCGCTACAGCCATCACCATGCCCCGATCTTTAAATGAGCCTGTGGGGTTTAAACCTTCGTACTTCCCATACAAAGTAATTCCCAACTCTTTTGAAAGATTCTTTAAAGGAATCAACGGTGTATTTCCTTCTGCTAAGGCAATTTGAGGTGTCTTATCTGTAATTGGTAAATACTCTTTATATTGTTTTAATAGACCTTCGTACATGCTTATTCCCCCATAACTTTCATCAATGATATCAATTTGTAGCTGGTTTTTTCTTTAATTTCCTTTTGAACGGTATTCATCTTTGTCTCTGATGTTTCATGTGTGATCAAGACAACCCGTGCAGTCTCACCATCACCTTTTTCCTGAACGACTTGTTCAAATCCTACTTTTGTCTCTGTCATGATCTCAGCCAGCTTCAAGAATTGACCCGGCTCATCTGGCATTTCTAAAGATAAAAAGTATTTACTGATATTGTCACTCGGTGATGTTAATTTCGTTGGTTGGGTATAGCCAGTAAAACGATGCCCTACAGTATTCTTTTTCATCTTATTCACAATCGTCATCAAATCAGCCACAATGCTGGTCGCCGTAGGACGTGCACCAGCACCTGGTCCATAATACATAGATTCGCCAATCCCTGAACTTTTAACAAAAACAGCGTTCATCTCATTGTGAATAGAAGCAAGTGGATGCTCATGCGGAACTAAAATAGGACCGACTTCAACTGAAATCGTATCGTCCTTTTTGATTGTCGATCCAATAAGCTTGATCGTATAACCAAGCTGATCAGCTAAAGTAACATCTTCAGCGGCCAAACCGCGAATTCCCTTGATCTTAACTTGATCCATCGTAATAGACATCCCAAATGCAAACTTACTTAAAATGACCATTTTATAAGCAGCATCAATTCCGTCCACATCATTTGTTGGATCACTTTCTGCAAAGCCAAGCTCTTGCGCTTCCTTCAAGGTTTCATCATAAGTGCGTTGCTCCTGCACCATTTTCGTCAACATGTAATTGGTCGTTCCATTGACGATACCTAGAACTTCGGTAATATCATCTGCAGCCAAACTATTAGCAATCGTTCGTAAGATCGGAATCCCACCAGCAACACTGGCTTCATAATACAAATTCCGTTGCTGCTCTCGTGCAAGATTTACCAATTCACTGCCATGCTGCGCCAATAAATCCTTGTTTGCGGTCACAACATTTTTCCCCGCCAATAACGCTTTTTTAATGAAGGTCTTAGCCGGCTCGATACGACCCATTACCTCCACAACAATGGAAATTTCAGGATCATTTAGAATAGAATCGAGCTCAGTAACCAATTCCAAATCATATTTCTCTGCTAAGGCGCTTTTATCTTCCTCTGGTCGGATCAAGGCTTTTGTTACAACCAAGGGACCGCCGATACTTTTTTCAATTTTATCTCGATGATCTGACAAAATTTCCAAGACACCAGTACCTACTACACCTAAACCTAATAGACCTACCTTGACTGCTTTTTCCATAATCCGCCTCCACTAAATTACATTCGTATTAAAAGTAATTTCATCATATTCTAATAGTTAGCTATCAGTATAACAAAATTTCTGCAAAAAAAAAGAGCTTTTCCAAAAATTTTGGAAAAGCTCTTTTTTATTGGTGCAGGACGTGTCGGAAGGTTTGCTCTAAAACATCAAGGACGTGTTGATCATCCAGACTGTAGAGCATAGCCTTGCCGTCACGACGCGCTTTGACTAAACGGTTGTCACGTAATAATTTTAATTGATGAGAAACAGCAGATTGTTCCATTGCTAGCGTATCGCTGATTGATGAAACATTCCGCTCTCCCTCTTTTAGAAACATCAAAATTTTTAACCGTGTCGGGTCACTCAAAATTTTAAAAAATTGGCTGACCGCTTGAAATTCTTCGTGTTCCTTCATTTATAGCCCTCATTTACTCTATTCGGCAATTTTGCGGATCGCTTTTTCATAAGTTGCAATTTTTTCTGCAGCGGCATCATGGGAGTCGCCTTTTACACCGATATAGAATTTGATTTTTGGTTCTGTACCAGAAGGTCGAACGGCAATCCAAGTTTCATCTGCCAATGTGTATTTCAAGACATCTGAAGCTGGCATATCGATCGCGGTTTCATTTCCTTCAGCGTCAATAGCTTTAGACACTTTGAAGTCTTCAGTCAGGGTAACTGCGACATCTGCGAATGCTTTTGGTGCCTCGTTACGTAAATTACCCATAATCGTTTTGATTTGTTCAGCTCCCTCAGCACCGCTCAAGGTAACAGAGATGGTTTTTTCTGCATAATACCCGTACTCTTCAAAAATATCCTGTAAGCCGTCATATAAAGTTTTACCCTGTTTTTTATAGTAAGCTGCTACTTCAGCTAGTAGCACTAATGCTTGAATCGCATCTTTATCGCGGACAAAAGACTTAATCAAATAGCCATAGCTTTCTTCAAAGCCAAACATGAATGTTTGCGAGTTGTCATCTTCATATTGTTGGATTTTTTCAGCGATAAACTTGAATCCAGTCAGCACATCTACCATCTTCACGTTATAAGAATCCGCGATGGTTGTCGCTAATTCACTTGATACGATTGATTTTAAAACAACTGCATTAGCTGGTAAAGTTCCCGCTTGTTTATGTGCCTCTAAAATATAACGAATCATAATCGCGCCAATTTGATTTCCTGTCAATACTTGATAACGGCCATCAGGCAAACGAACAGCAGCGCCTAGTCGATCGGCATCAGGATCCGTTGCGATCAACAAGTCAGCCCCTTCTTGTTCTCCTAGCTTAATGGCATATTCAAAGGCTGAATGTTCTTCTGGATTTGGTGATTTTACTGTAGAGAAATCTGGATCAGCGATTGCTTGTTCTGGTACTAAAACAAATTTTTCGAAACCTGCTTGCTTCAAGGCTTTTTCACCCAACATTTTCCCAGTACCATGTAATGGCGTGTAAACTAATTTTAGTTCTTTGCCCATTTCATCAATCAATTCTTGGTTGATGGTTACTGATTTGATCTCTTTCAAGTATTCTGAGTCCACTTCATCACCAATAATATTGATCAGTCCGCTGTGTTCAACCTCTTCATCCGCTAAAACTTCAACTTCTAATGGGTTTTCTACAGCACGTACAAACTTCGTCAATGCATCTGCATCTTCTGGCGGCATTTGCCCACCATCTTCGCCATAGACTTTATAGCCGTTATATTCTGCTGGGTTGTGAGAGGCCGTAATCATAATTCCTGTAAAGGCATTTTCAAAACGAACAGCAAAAGACAACTCTGGTGTTGGACGTAAACTTTCAAATACAAATGATGGAATATCGTGTTTGGCTAATGTTTTTGCCGCTTCCATCGCGAACTCTGGTGACATGTGGCGTGAATCATACGCAATTGCTACACCACGACGTTTAGTCTCGGGATCTTGTGTATCCATAAAACGCGCCAATCCTTCAGTTGCTTGACGAATAGTAAAAATATTCATCCGATTGACACCTGGACCTAATACTCCGCGCATCCCTGCCGTTCCAAATTCTAGTTGTTTATAAAACGCATCTTTTTTCAACTCTGGGTCTTTACCTAGGTCTTGTAATTCTTTACGCATTTTTTCATCTAATTTATCTGAATCAATCCATTGCTCATAAACTTGTTCCCAAGACATGAAACACACCTCTTTCAAATTTTTCTTACCATTTAAGTATACCATTACTGTTATATTCGGCAAAGAAAACTTGCATTTGGTCGTGCCTAAAAGCCCGTATTTTTTCTAAAAAAGAGGAAGACACGATTGGCCTTCCTCTCCCTGATTAATTTTGTGCTTCGATGTACTTATAAACTTGTTGTCCAGCGATTCCACCTTCACCGACAGCAGTCGTGATTTGGCGTAAATCTTTTTCACGGGCGTCACCAATAGCAAAGACACCAGGAATTTTTGTCTTCATTTCATGATCGGTTTCAATCCAGCCAGCGGCATTTGTAATCCCGCTATTCTTAAATGGCTCAGTTAGTGGTTCCAAACCAACATAAATAAAAGCGCCATCTGCAGGTTCTAAATGAACCTCTCCAGTTTTCACATTGCGGATTTGAGCCCCTGTAACAACCATGTCGTTGCCGACGATTTCATCCACTACACTATCCCAAATAAATGAAATTTTCTCATTAGTAAAGGCACGATCTTGAATAATCTTTTGCGCCCGTAATTCATCGCGGCGATGTACAATGACCACCTCAGAAGCAAAACGAGTTAAATAAATCGCTTCTTCAACTGCTGAGTCCCCTCCACCGACAACAATCAAGCGTTTATTGCGGAAAAATGCACCATCACAAACTGCACAATAAGAAACTCCTCGTCCTGCAAAGGATTCTTCTCCTGGCACACCTAATTTACGATGGACACACCCTGTTGCAACAATGATGGTCTTGGCTTGATAGCTTTTATCTTCAGTAATTACTTCTTTGTAGTCTCCATGATCCTTGATGTCCTGAACGATTCCATAAGCATTCTCTGTACCGAATTTCGTGACACCATCATACATTTTCATTGCAAGCTCAGGTCCCATGATTGATTCAAAACCAGGATAATTTTCAACTTCAGCGGTATTGTTCATTTGTCCGCCTGGTGCGCCACGTTCAATCAAAAGAACTTTTAAGTTTGAGCGTGAAGCGTATAAGGCTGCGGTCATCCCTGCTGGACCCGCACCGATAACTATTACATCATACATTCAGTCATTCCCCCATTCGGCTTAACTTTACATCCAAGTGTTTATTCTGTCGACAAATCTGCTTACTAAATGTAACCTTCCTTATTTTCTTCATAATAAGGATTGGGAAATTCTCACATTTATTATGCTGACTCATTGTCGAGATTTTTGAATGATACCTGATACACCTCTCTGAAGACATCAGGTCAAAAAAGAAGGGCAATCATCCTGCGACGATTGTCCTTGCAAAATTATTGTTGATTTTTCATTTGCTGCATCATTTGACGAACTTTTTTCTCTGAAGGCTTTTGACCCATCGACATCATCATCTGACGTAACATATCCTCGTTGATTGGAGGATTCTTTTTGAAATAGTCTTGCATATATTTACGAGCTAAGAAGAAACCGCCGACAGCACCTAATAGTGCAGCGATTACTGCGATCAATACTACGATTCCAGTTGATACCATTTTCACCGCTCCTTTCCTGACACATTCTCATACATTTTACTAAAAGATTCTCCAAAAGAAAAGACGTTTTAAGAAACTTCAAATCTGTCTGTGTAAATTTAGTGCAATCTTATTCATTGGTTGAGACGCGACCCTTTTTTTGTCTACTAACTAAAAAAATTGGACAGGCGTTCTCTCGCTAATTTGAAGAAAAAAGTGAAAATACTCAATTATTTTTAAATAAATGATGAAATATTGATTAGAATATGCTAAAATGCAAAACAATATCTTCCTCGCTGGTGGCTAAGTGAAGAGGTGTAAGTATGAGAGAGTTTTTAAAATCTGTAAATCGGATTGTTGTAAAGATCGGAACAAGTTCTTTGATCCATCCAAACGGTAAGATCAATTTGGATGGTATTGATCAATTAGCATTTGTACTCACCGATCTACGCAATCAAGGAAAAGAAATACTATTAGTCTCTTCTGGCGCTATTGGTGTCGGCATGGACAAGCTTCATATCCCAGAACGTCCACGGGAGATCCCTGTACAGCAAGCAGTCGCAGCTGTAGGACAATCAGAGCTGATGCACATCTATAATCAGCGTTTTTTAGGCTATAGTCAACAAACGGCTCAAGTGCTGTTAACGCGAGACGTAGTAGATTTTCCAGAAAGTCGAAAAAATGTAATTAACACCTTGGAGCAGCTTCTTTCGATGGGCATCGTTCCAATCATAAATGAAAATGATACTGTAGCTGTGGACGAAATGGATCACACGAGAAGATTTGGTGATAATGATGAATTATCAGCAATCGTTGTACAATTAATGGATGCGGATTTGTTAATTATGCTAAGCGATATTGATGGGTTCTATTCTGATAACCCATCAAAGAATAAACAGGCCATTCTCTACTCCACTATCTCCACAATCAACCAAACACTGATGGACCAAGCAGGTGGAGAAGGAAGTCGCTTCGGAACAGGCGGCATGGTCAGCAAATTGAAGGCCGCTCAACGAATCTTAGACGTAAAAAGCGCGATGGTCTTGGCAAATGGAAAACCTCCCAGAATAATTTTTGATATTTTAGCAGGCGTAGAAGTCGGAACATTATTTAAGGAGGGACAACATGAATAACTTAATGATCAGCTTAGGAGAAAAGAGTAAAAAAGCCGCGCAAGAGCTAAGTCAACTGGAGACCAGCAAGAAAAATGACTGTCTACTACAGATGGCAATCGACTTAGAGAACAGTAAAACCACGATACTACAAGCAAATCAGCAAGATCTGAAGCAAGCGAAGGAAAACGGCATTCCAGAACCGCTGATGGATCGTTTGCGCTTAACCGACGATAGAATCCAAGAAATGGCTGAAGGAATCCGCCAAGTAGCGGCTTTAGCGGATCCAATCGGCGTCGTAGAAAAAATGTGGCGTACCGAAGATCAGCTAATGGTGGGACAACAGCGTGTGCCATTAGGTGTAATCGGGATCATCTTTGAATCGCGACCAAATGTAACAACCGATGCGGCTAGTTTATGCTTCAAGTCGGGAAATGCAGTAATATTACGCGGCGGCAAGGAAGCCTTCTACTCAAACCAAGCCCTAGTAAAGCTCATGCAGAAAACTTTACAAAATAAACAATTAGACATTGGGATGATCCAGTTCGTCAATGACACTTCTCATGATGTAGCAAACGAAATGATGCGGTTAAATGATTATCTGGATGTCTTAATTCCTCGAGGCGGAGCTGGTTTGATCCAACGTGTTAAAAATAGCGCTACTGTCCCTGTAATCGAGACAGGAACAGGGAACAATCACGTATATGTGGATAATGCAGCGCAATTAGATATGGCCAGCGATATCGTCGTGAATGCGAAAGCACAACGTCCTTCAGTATGCAACGCAATCGAAACCTTACTGGTTCATGAAGACATTGCCTCGGAATTTCTGCCAATGATCGAAAAAAATTTGATTTCACACGGTGTATCTTTACGTGCCGATTCGAACGCTTTGTCTTATTTAACACAAGCGTCCTTAGCAACTGAAGAAGATTGGGCAACAGAATTTCTAGATTATATCTTGGCGGTTAAAGTCGTTGCCTCCATCGATGAGGCAATTGAACATATCAATCGTTACAATTCGAAGCATTCAGAAGCGATAGTAACGGATAGTTATCACAATGGACAAAAATTCTTAAAAGAAGTGGATGCGGCGGCTGTATATATCAATGCCTCTACTCGCTTTACCGATGGCTTCAAATTTGGTTTTGGAGCAGAAATCGGGATTTCTACACAAAAGCTTCATGCACGTGGTCCGATGGGCTTAGAACATTTAACTTCCAGTAAATATATCATTTATGGAGATGGGCAAATTAGAGAATAAAATACTATAAAACTAACAAAGGAGCTGACCCAAAAGTCTTTTAAACTTTTGGGTCAGCTCCTTCTCGCGAATAAACGACGACTCATAAGTAGCGTCTTCGGAAATAAACCGAAAATTCACAAAAATTTGAGGAACAACTTCCGGAATTCCCTTATTATTTCTTGACACTGAACACTTATGAGTCAGCCTCGTTGATTATTGTGCCTGAATTTTTTCTAATAAATCGGGATCAAATTTACCAGCTTTCAGCATAGCAATTTCAAATCCATAAGGCGCCTGTTGATTTTTTTTGTCTTCTCCAACATAAGGTGTTTCTAAAATTTTTGGCAATTCTTTCAATTTTTCATGGTGAACGATGGCATTCAATGTATCAAAACCAATTGTTCCGAAGCCAATATTGGCATGGCGGTCCTTGTGAGAACCCATTGGATTTTTCGAGTCATTTACATGGATCACCTTCAAGCGATCCAAGCCAATCACCCGATCGAACTCAGCCAACACTCCGTCAAAATCATCCTTCACATTGTAGCCTGCATCATTGGTATGACAAGTATCAAACGTCACCGAAAGTTTCTCGTTCAACGTGACCCCATCAATAATGTATGCGAGCTCTTCAAACGTTTTTCCTAATTCAGTTCCTTTACCCGCCATCGTTTCCAGAGCAATTTGCGCTTTTTGATCTTTAGTAAGTACTTCATTTAATCCTTTGATAATTTGATCAAGACCCGCTTTTTCACCTGCTCCCACGTGAGCGCCTGGATGTAAGGTGATTTGCATCGCACCTAGAGCCTCTGCCCGCATGATTTCATCACGTAAAAATTGAACGGCAAAAGGAAACATCTCTGGCTTTTTCGTATTGCCTAAATTAATGATATACGGCGCATGCATGACAATATTCGACAATCCTTGTTCCTTCATAAATTCTTTCCCAGCCGGAATATTCATCTCATCTACTGGTTTACGACGCGTATTTTGCGGCGCTCCACTATAGATCATAAAGGTTGACGCATCATAACTTGCCGCTTCTTGTGCTGCACCTAGCAGCATTTCTTTTCCCTTCATACTTACATGAGAACCAATTAACATAAAAAACCTCCATCTGTTTTTCTTTATAAAAATAGTAACAAGCCTGTCATCAACGGCAAGCTGATCAGGAAACTGAGAGACGAAGTGAACCCTACTACCTCCGCCCGCATTCCCGCAGCAACACTATTGATAACAGCAAACGTCGGAATTGGCCCGACAGATACGAGACATAAAACGATTTTGATCATCATTGGAATCGGCAGCAGCATAAAAACAACAGCTAATAAGATTCCTGAAGCATATTTGATGACTAAAACACGCAGAACTAAAGACAAATCTTTTTTTGGCAAGCGTAATTCTAAAAACAACCCAATCATAAACATTGATAAAAATGTATTTGCACTAGCAATTGGCTGCGCAATTTGAAATACCGCTGGAGGGAGATCCATCTTTACCATTCGGAAAAAGAGCATGATCAAATAGCATAAAAAAGGAACTGACCTGCCCAAACGACCAAGAACCATTTTTGCAGATGGCCGTTGTCCATTGCTTCCACTAATCCCTTCAATCACAACATTTGAACCGCCAGCTAACATCACACTATTTCCAATATCGAAAAAGGATAGAATAGGAATCGCCAGCGGCATAAAACTTTGAACAAAAGGAATCGCAAAATTCCCAATATTATAGCCGGAAACACTATACATCAAAAATTCTCGTTCTACTTGTTCTTGCTTTTTTGAGAAAAAATGACCAATGATTATCATTACAAGATTCAATACTAATCCTGCAGCAATCAGTAACAATAGCTGATTTTTTACTTCCAAGGATTGCAAATTGACAATGATTGCCGCTGGTAGTGTAACATTGACAACAATTTTTGAAATCGTTGTTCCATCGGCTTTTATCAATAAGTTTAATCGTTTTGTTAAATAGCCTATCAAAATAATAACAAATAATCCCAACGAGTTTAATAAAACTGCTCTCACACACTCACTCCATCCGCTATCTAAAACGCTTACCGCCTATTACATAGAAAGAGGATTGCTCCAAAAAAATTGGTACAATCCTTTTTCTACTAACAATTAAAATTGTAAAACAAAGTACTTTTTCTTGCCACGACGAATAACGATATATTCATTTGACAATTTGTCTTGATCACTTAGTGTGTAAGCCACATCTTGTACACGATCTCCATTGATATAGATCGCTCCATTGTTAATGTCTTCTCGCGCTTGGCGTTTAGATTTTTCAATTCCTGCGGTCAATAGAATCTCCACAAGATTCAAATCATCCTCCGCTTTAACTTGGTAGCTAGGCACGTTTTTAAATCCTTGTTTGATTTCATCCGCAGTTAAGTTCTTAACATCTCCGCTAAATAACGCTTCAGAAATATGAACAGCCTGATTGTAGGCTTCCTCTCCGTGAACCAATACAGTAACTTCTCTGGCTAACGCTTTTTGAGCCGCACGTTGTTCAGGTGCCGCAGTAAATTCTTTTTCAATTGCTTCGATTTCTTCTAAACTCAAGAAAGTAAAGTATTTCAAGAATTTCACCGCGTCACGGTCATCTGTGTTGATCCAGAATTGATAAAATTCATACGGTGATGTCTTTTCTGGATCTAACCAAACCGCATTTCCTTCAGTTTTACCGAATTTCGTACCATCCGCTTTTGTGATCAATGGCATTGTTAAACCGAAAGCCTGTTTTCCTTCTTCGCGACGGATCAACTCAATTCCTGAAGTGATATTTCCCCATTGGTCGCTTCCGCCTAATTGTAATAAACAACCATAACGTTTATTCAATTCATAAAAATCGTAGGCTTGGAGCAACTGGTAAGCAAACTCCGTGTAAGAAATCCCTGATTCGATACGACGTTTCACACTTTCCTTACTCATCATGTAGTTGATGGTGAAGTTTTTCCCTACATCACGTAAAAAGTCGATCAATTTTAATTCGCCTAACCATTCATAATTGTTAGCAACAATCGCTGGATTTTCTTTATTTTCGAAGTCAATAATACCAGAAAGCTGATTCTTGATACTTTGAGACCAGCTTTGAACAGTATCCAAGGTATTCAATTGACGTTCCGCATCTTTAAATGAAGGGTCTCCAATCATTCCGGTACCACCGCCAACTAATGCGATAGGAACGTGTCCGTTTTGTTGGAAACGACGCAACGTCAAAATCGGTAATAGATGACCTATATGCAGGCTGTCAGCCGTCGGGTCAAAGCCGATATATAGTTTAACAGACTCTTCATTTAATTGTTTTTCTAGGGCTGCTTCATCTGTTACTTGAAAAATTAAGCCACGGGCTTTTAGTTCTTGGAAAAAGTCTGAATGCATGTTTTATCCTCCTAATACATTTTGATGTCCCTTATTTAACAGGGGAACATTTCTTCATTACGCATATCATCTTCAAATGATTTATACTTTCCCATATTAACTGAAAAAAGGCGGAAATAAAAGCTATTCGCTAGATTTAATTCGAACTTCTTCAGGAATAAAATCCAAGCTCAAATCAGGTGAGACAATCAATATAATAATGTTTGTTTTGTTTTACTTAACAATTAGTTGAAGTTTTGATTACAAACATTGCATCCGCTTGTTAATAGAAGTAAAACTTTGCTATAATTCAACAGATAATTAAAATGAATAGAATCTAATGAGGTGGACTTTTTGGCTCACAAGAAAAAAATAAATAAGCAACCGAAAAAGAGCAGCAAAAGTAAGGCAAGACCGGCTCTTGGTGGACCTTTCGCGCTTAACGTTTCATTGCGAGTGGTTAAATCACTGCTGCTCGGCTTAATCGTTGTGCTCTTTTTAGGCGGCATGCTAGTCGTCGGAATCGGTGCTGGGTATTTTGCGCATCTTGTCGAAGGGACGCCAACGCCTACAAAATCTGAAATGAAGCAAAAAGTCGGAGACATCGCGGAATCGTCTAAGCTTCTCTATGCGGATAACCAAGAACTGGCGACAATTCAAGCTGATCCCATTCGTGAAAAAATAAACTCCGATGAAATCTCCCAATGGGTGAAAAAAGCTCTTGTAGCTACTGAGGATGAAAACTTTTATGAACACCACGGAGTCGTTCCAAAAGCTGTTGTACGCGCCTTACTGGGTGAAGTTGTAGGCTTTGGAGCTGGATCGGGTGGCTCCACACTTACGCAGCAATTGATCAAGCAACAAGTTTTGACAAACGAAACCTCTTTTAAGCGAAAAGCGAATGAGATTGTTTTGGCTTTAGACTTGGAGAAATACTTGAGCAAGGATGAGATTTTGACAGCCTATCTAAATGTTTCTCCTTTTGGTCGGAATAACAAGGGGCAAAACATTGCTGGGGTCGAAGAAGCTGCAATTGGAATTTTTGGGGTTCACGCCAAAGATTTGAACCTGCCGCAATCCGCATTTATTGCTGGGTTGCCACAAAGCCCGATCGTCTACAGTCCTTACACCAATACGGGCGATTTGAAACAAGACTATTCTCTTGGGATGGCACGGAAAGACGATGTTCTTTTTAATATGTACCGTGAACAAATGATTTCTAAAAAAGAATACGAAGACGCAAAAAAATATGATCTAGCAAAAGATTTCCAAGCGCGACAGGACGTCGAGGTTCAGCAACACGGCTTCTTATATTACACGGTTTATAATGAGGCAATTAATATTGTAGCCAAACAGCAAGCTAAAGAAGATGGTGTGAGCGATGCAGATTACAATAAAGAAGATGTACAAAATCGCTACATTGAACAAGCGAAAGTTAAGATGCAAAATCAAGGCTTAGTAGTAAAATCAACGATTGATAAAAATATCTATGATGCAATGCAATTAGGTGTCGCCGAATATGGACAATACTTAGATGACGGCTCTGGCGCAACAGTAGAGCCTGGTACAGTGATGATGGATAATAAAACCGGTCGTATCTATGGCTTCGTCGGCAGTCGAGATTACAATACCAATCAAAACAATCACGCCTTCGATACCGCACGACAAGCTGGTTCCTCTATCAAACCCGTTTTAGTTTATGGACCTGCTATTGATCAAGGGCTACTAGGAAGTGCATCACGTATCGCTGACTTCCCAATGAAATACCAACATGGTGAAAACGCCGGCAAGGAACTAGGTAATGCAGAAAACAAAGGGTCTAAGACTTTTCAAACAACACGGCAGGCACTTGTTGAATCAACTAATATTACGTCCTATCATGTTTACCAAGACTTGTTAACAAATAAAGGCTCTGACCAGTTTGCATATGATAATTACTTGAAGAAAATGAATTATCCATCCTCTAATACTTGGGGGGTAGAATCTGCACCACTAGGAACGACTAATGTCACAACTTTAACAGAAGTAAATGGTTTCCAAACCTTAGCAAATGGTGGGGTTTATCAACAGGGCTACTTGATTGACTCAATCACTGACAGTACAGGAAAAGAAATCTACAAACACAAAGAAGCTCCTGTTCAGGTTTATTCTAAAGCAACAGCGTCAATTATGAATGACCTGATGCGCAGTGTCATAAACGAGCAGCATACAACGCCATTCAAAACGATCTTAAGTGGTGTGAATTATCAATTGAGCACAGCCGATTGGGTCGGGAAAACCGGTACCACTGATAATTATGCGGATAATTGGTTGATCGTCTCTACACCGTCCATTACATTAGGAACATGGACTGGACGAGATGATAACAAACCAATGAATGACGGAGCTGGAAATCGGACAGCAACCTACATGGCTTACCTTGCTGGTCGAATTTATCAAGTAAATCCGAATGTCTTCGGTGAAAATGAAGAGTTTGAGTTGTCTGATGATGTAAAACAAATCAAAGTTTCAGACTTTACTGGATTAAAACCTGGAAAAGTTAGTCACGACGGTACAAATTATCAAGTGCCAAGTGGAGAAGCAACCTCTCTTTGGGCAAAGGATGGTCCTGGCGACAATACTTATGAATTTGGTATCGGCGGAACCGACGATGACTACAAAACATATTGGAACACACGTAATAAAGTCAATGCCAAAAACAAAGAGGATAAAGAAGACGAAGAAACAAAAACAGATGATTAATCACCGAAAAAGACCTCTCCTTTTACTGGAGAGGTCTTTTTCGGTGATGGCTCCTCTCTTCGTCTTCTTGTAGCTCCTCAAACTTTTTGGTATTCTACCAAAAGAAAACGAAAATTTAGATGGAGGAAATATCAATGACATTTGAAGAAATTTTACCTGAACTAAAAAAAGGGGCAAAGATTATTCGTGAAGGTTGGGGCGGATTCGAATTGTACGTAACCCTAGTGGAAGGAGACGTATTTGATGGTTCGCCCGTTACCCCTTACTTTTTGATCAAGACCGCTGATGAAGGGTTCTCCAGCTTCGCACCGACCGTTTGTGATATTTTGGCAGAAGATTGGAAAATCGTCGAATGATGGCGATGGATTTCTCAAAAAAAGTAGTGTTTATTACTGGCGCTGCTTCAGGGATCGGGGCTGCTCAGGCACAAGCGTTTTTGACTACTGGTGCCTATGTTTTTGCCTTTGATCAGCAAAAACAAGAGATGCTGACTTTGCAAACGAACTACCCTGAACATTTTGCTTTCTTTATTGGCGACGTTCGCGAAAAAATAGCTTTGAAGAAAGCGATAAGAAAATGTCATGAACATTTTGGTACTGTGAACATTTTGTTAAATACAGCAGGCGTATTGGATGATTATTTGCCGTTGCATGATACAGACGAAGAACTATGGTCAAACATATTAACTACGAATCTTAACAGCATGTTCAACCTAACAAAATTATTACTGCCAGAGCTATTAGAGAATCAAGGGACTATCATTAACATGGCTTCAATTGCTGGACTTGTCGCTGGTGGCGGAGGGATTGCGTATACTACTAGTAAACATGCGATTGTCGGCTTTACTAAGCAGCTTGCTTTAGACTATGCTGCCAAGGGGCTTCACGTCAACGCTATCGCTCCTGGAGCCATCAATACGCCTATGAATCAGGCTGATTTTGCCGGTGACGGCCAAATGGCAAAATGGGTCGCTGAGGAAACTCCTGTTAAGCGTTGGGCCGATCCTAAAGAAGTCGCTTATGCGACATTATTCTTAGCGAGTGATGAGACTCGTTATATGCAAGGAAATATTTTACCTATCGATGGTGGCTGGCTTTTAAAATAGCTTGCAATTTTTTCTAAATAATCTAAGATAAGTACTAGCGAGAATTTCGCACTGTGACACTTCAATCCTTTGGTCGCAGTTATTAACGAGACGATGTCTTGTAAAGGAGAATGAAAAATGAATCTTGAAAAAAGTTCAGCACAACGCTGGACCACCACCGACACGGCAAAAATGGCCGTCGTGACAGGGCTGTATGTCGCTGTCACCATCGTTTTATCCGTTATTAGTTTTGGCGCGATCCAGCTCCGTGTAGCGGAAATGTTCAACTACTTACCTCTTTTCAACAAGCGATATACGATCGCTGTGACGCTAGGTGTCGCGATTGCCAATTTGGCATCCCCATTAGGGATTGTAGATGTAGCATTAGGGAGTGTCTCTACGTTGATCGTTTTGTTGATATGTCGGGGAATTACTCGAAAAGTCACAAATCTTAAGAAAAAAATGATTATCACAGCATTCCTCTTTGCCTTTTCGATGTTTACGGTAGCAGGACAATTAACGTTCTTCTATCAGGCGCCATTTTTACTTAATTGGCTGATTATCGGTTTAGGTGAATTACTTTCTATGTCACTAGGCGGTATAATCATTTATTTGATAAATAAACGAATAGACTTAACTAAATAGAAACGCGTGAGCACATTTTGCTCACGCGTTTTTTTAACAATAAATAGCGATGGATTGATACGGCTTCAATGTGATTTCTTGACCCTTTGTATCACTATCATAGTTACTGATTAATACTTCGCCCTTTTGAAATTCATCAGGCAGATCAATTGTTGTTTCCTGTGGAAAGAAATTATTAAGCACAAGAAGTCTACGATCCTCATAGCTACGGATATAGCTGTAAATTTGCGGATGATCAGGTAAAAAAGCTTCATAACTTCCTTCCGCAATGATCGGATATTCTTTCCTCAATTTGATCAATCGTTGATAATAATTAAAGATAGATCCCTCCTGCAGCTCCTTCGCCACATTGATATCATTAGCCGTATTTCCTAGTGACAGCCACGGATCAACCGTTGAAAAGCCACTATATTCTCCACTATCCCACTGCATCGGCGTTCTTGAATTGTCCCGCGATTTTGCTTTGACAATTTTAAAGGCTTCCTTTTCTGATGTTCCTGCTAATAGCAATTCTTGATACGCATTTAGGCTTTCCACATCTGCATATTTTTCCATAGAATCAAAATCTGGATCGAGCATTCCGATTTCTTCTCCCATATAGATATATGGCGTCCCCCGATTCAAATGAATCGAACTAGCCAGCATTTTTGCGCCAGCTACACGATAGTTATCCACATCCGTAAACCGATTCAACGCTCTTGGCTGATCGTGATTATTCCAAAAAAGAGCATTCCATCCGTTCTCTTGGCTCATCTGCGTTCCCCAAGTATGAAACAATTCTTTTAGTCGAGTAAAATCAAATGGCATTTGTGTCCACTTCTTACCGTCTTTATAATCAACTTTTAAATGATGGAAGTTAAAGGTCATGTTTAATTCTTCGCGCTCAGGTTGGGTGTACAAAATACAGTTTTCCACTGTGGTAAAACTCATTTCACCAACGGTAATCATATCTGTCTCTTTCCCAAAGGTTGCCTGATTCATCATGTGGATAAAGTCGTGATTAATCGGACGATCTGTGTAGGCGGGTTTTCCATCATTCTCTGCACAATCTTTTAAAACTTCATCTTTGCCGATTAAATTGATCACATCGAATCGAAACCCTTTTACACCTTTTTCCATCCAAAAACGGATAACTTCAAATAATTCTTCGCGTACTTCTGGATTTCGCCAATTTAAGTCAGCTTGTGTTTTATCAAATAGATGCAAATAGAATTTACCAGTCTCTCCAAATGGAGCCCAAGCATTTCCACCGAATTTAGAAACCCAATCCGTTGGCTCATCCCGTAAGATAAAGTACTCTTGATATTTTTTATCACCAGCCAATGCTTTTTGGAACCATTCATGCTCTGTCGAGACATGATTGAAAACCATATCCAGCATTACTTCGATACCATGTTCTTTTGCGGTAGCAATTAGATTTTCAAAATCACTCATGGTTCCAAACATTGGATTAATCGCTGTATAGTTCGCTACATCGTACCCATTGTCCTTTTGAGGACTTGGATAGATTGGGCTCAACCAAATCATATCGACCCCCAAACGTTTCAAATAGGGAATTTTTTGCTTGATACCTGGTAGATCCCCGATGCCGTCCTGATTTGTATCCAAAAAAGATTTGGGATAAATTTGGTAGATGACTTTTTCTTTAAAACTCATTTTGTCCTCCAGCTTCTATAATTCTGTCGCTAATAAAATTTTCTCTGCACTTGTTACAGGGGCTTCCTGAATCAATGGATCCACTTGAAAGTCGGTTGAATTTGTTACGATAATCGGTGTTTGCACCTCATATCCAGCTGACTTGATGGCCTCTACATCAAACTCCATTAAAAGCTGACCTTTTTTGACACTGTCTCCTTGCTGTACATGACTGGTAAAATATTTGCCGTCTAATTGTACAGTATCAATCCCAATATGAATCAATACCTCTGTTCCCTCTGTACTAACTAAACCGATAGCATGCTTTGTTGGAAACAACAAACTAATTTGACCATCAAAGGGTGCAACTAATTTTCCTTCACTCGGGTCAATCACAACCCCTTGTCCCATCATTCCCTCTGCAAATACCGGATCTTTTGCACTGCTTAAAGGATGAAGCATTCCAGCAATTGGCGAAAACAACTCAACAACAGAACCCGTTTTCTTAACAGACTCATTGCCCAATGTTGGCACATTTTCTTCTTCGATCCGATCAATTTTATTGAACAAACCGATCCGACGGAAAGTCAGTGTCAAAAGGAATGGGACAGCAACCGCGATTACCATTCCAATCGCAAAGATCGGATAGTCTTGCGGGCGAATCGCTAGAATCCCTGGAAGTCCGCCGACACCAATTGATAATGCCCGAACCTTGAATAACGTTACGAACAAGCCTGCGATCCCACTACCGATCATCGCCGCGATAAATGGATAGGTATATTTTAAGTTGATCCCAAACATCGCCGGTTCCGTAACACCCAACCAAGCAGAGATCACTGATGGAATAGATACCTGTTCTTCTTTTTTATTTCCACGATGAGCAAAAACTATCGCTAAAACAGCCGCCCCTTGAGCAATATTGGATAAACAGATCATTGGCCATAAGTTAGTCGAACCAAAGTCGGCAATTAATTGTGAGTCTATCGCTAATGTCGTATGATGCAACCCAGTAATAACCAGAGGCGAATATAGCGCTCCGAATACTCCGCCAAATAACCAGCTAAAGCTAGAAGTTAGACCCGCATTTACTACAGCAGAGATCGCTGTTCCGATTTTCCAACCGATAGGACCTAAAATAATATGAGCAGCCAAAATCGTTGGAAGCAATGAGAAAAATGGAACGAAAATCATTGAAACAGCCTCAGGAATATGTTTCCGGAAAAAGCGTTCTAGGTAAACTAGTAGAAACCCTGCCAGCATTGCTGGAATAACTTGGGCTTGGTAACCGATCTTATCAACAGTGAAAAAGCCAAAGTCCCATGTCCAGTTCTTTGCAATTTCTGCCGCTGTCGTGCCGTTAACTGAATAGGCATTTAACAATTGTGGCGAAACTAATGTGATCCCAAGAACGATCCCTAAGATTTCAGTCGCACCCATTTTACGAGCAATACTCCAAGTAATCCCGACTGGCAAGAAGTGAAAAATCGCTTCACCTGGCAACCATAAGAACCCATTGACACCGTTCCAAAATGTAGAGGCTTCAACAATTGTTTGACCATTCAGCCATCCCATTGGTACGGCTTCCAAAATATTACGAAATCCTAAAATCAAACCGCCGACAATAATTGCTGGTAATAAAGGGGTAAAAATTTCTGCTAAAACAGTAATGGCGCGTTGGACTGGATTTTGATTTTGTTTGGCCGCCGATTTTGCGGCTTCTTTCGAAACACCTTCTACTCCGGAAACAGCAACAAACTCATTGTAAAAAACGGCTACATCGTTTCCAATAATTACTTGAAATTGTCCAGCATTAGTAAACATTCCTTTAACACTTGGAATCTCTTCGATTCGCTCCTCATCTGCTTTTTTTGGATCATTTAGCACAAAGCGCATCCGAGTAGCACAGTGGGTAACCGCAGAAATATTTTTCTTTCCACCAATGGCTGCCAGCAGGTCCTTTGTATCCTTTTCATATTTTCCCATCTTTTTTCCCTCCGAATAAATTTAACTTGTATGGATAAGTTCAGCTGATAGGTTTACTATAATTGGTTTGAACATTTTTGTAAATCGCTTACATCCGACGCTACGAAGTGTTTATTAGAGAAATTTAATTTTAATGGACGATAACAAATTTTATTAATGATTAATCAGTCTTATAGTTACCAACAAGTTGGTAAGAAAGCAAACAAGCTTCTCTTAAAATAAGAATTTACTCATTTTATTCATCCAAAACCCAAAGAAAACGTTTTACTTGTAATTATTTTCTTTGTATAATGGAATCACATATACGGACAAGTTGTGTTTATCTATTTCCAGCACTGATAGATTAGTGAACGAATTGGATAAAAGGAGGGCAAAATGAAAAATTATGAGGTGATTTACCAAGCAATCGAACGAGGAATTTTAAAAGGCGTTTATGAAGCGGGTTCTTATTTGCCTAGTGAAAACAAATTGCGTCAAACCTACCATGTATCACGCGATACGATTCGCAAAGCCTTGTCTCTTTTGATGGCTAATGGCTACATTCAAAAAATTCAAGGTAAAGGTTCACTTGTTTTGAAGCGAGAGCAACTGCGATTTCCCGTTTCTGGTTTAACGAGTTACAAGGAACTCCAAAATTCTTATGGCTATGACAGTAGTACGGACGTTATTAGTTTAAAAAAAATTGTGATTAATGAAAAGGAAGCACGTGTGACTGGATTTGAAATCGGGGCTGTCTGCTGGGAATTGATTCGTACACGAGCGATCGACCAGAAAAAAGTAATACTTGATAAAGACCTATTACTGACGACAGTTGTGCCTGAGCTAGATACTGAAATCGCAAAGGATTCCATTTATCGCTACTTTGAAAATCAATTGGGGTTGAATATCGCTTTTGCTGAAAAGGAAATCACGATTGATGCCCTGACTGATGAAGATCGAGAACTATTGGATCTTAATCAGCATGATATCAATATTGTTTCAGTAAAAAGTCGAGTATTTACTAGTGATGCTCGGCAATTTCAATACACAGAAAGTCGTCACCAGGTGGATAAATTCCGCTTTTTCGATTTTGCACGACGACACCCTTCAACAATGTAACCCGATGAAAAAGGCTGTGCCAAATTTGGCACAGCCTTTTTTCATATTATTGCTTCGTTGATCCTTTTTCGAAGATACCATGTGGCAATTCGATTGTTTTTTGTTCAATGTCTTCTTTGTTCATCATTTTTGTTAACAGACGCATCGCAACGGCACCGATATCATACAATGGTTGAGTCACACTGCTTAGACGCGGACGTGCCACTTCTGTCAGCAATGAATCATTGCTTGTGATGATTTCGAAGTCTTCAGGAACTTTCACGCCTTTATCAATCAAGCCGTCTAATAAACCGATAGCTAATTCATCATCAGTCACATACGCTGCTGTTGCACCACTATTTAAGATACGATCAGTCAATGCTAATCCTTCTTTAAAGTTATAAGGCGCTTCAAAGATCAGCCCTTCATTGTAGTCTAAACCATTTTCAGCCAATGATTCTTTATAGCCGCCCATACGAGCTTGACCATTAATCGCGTCAATCAACGCTCCGCTGATGAAGGCAATTTTCTTATTGCCATGTTTTGCTAATAAATCAATAGATTCTTTAGTTGCTGCTTTGTAATCAATGTTTACACTACCCACTTGTTCATCTGGATCAATTGAACCAGCTAAAACGATTGGTGTCTTTGAACGTGAAAATTCTGCACGAATTTCATCAGTAATACGATGACCCATGAAAATTACACCATCTACTTGTTTCGCTAATAAATTATTTAATACATTTACTTCTTTTTGCGCTTCGCCATCTGAGTTCGCTAGGATGATATTATATTTGTACATTGTAGCAATATCATCAATTCCTCGTGCTAATGACGCAAAAAACATATTGCTGACGTCTGGGATGATTACACCGACTGTTGTTGTTTTCTTGCTTGCTAGTCCTCGTGCGACAGCATTTGGGCGATAATCTAGACGCTCAATAACTTCTAACACCTTTTTACGTGTTGTAGGTTTTACATTGGGGTTGCCATTGACTACACGAGAAACGGTTGCCATTGAAACATTTGCTTCACGGGCAACATCATAAATCGTAATTGTTTGCTTTTCCATGGATATGCTCCTTTTTTTGTTTTCAGAAAATATCATTTACATTTCTAAAAGATAATAGCACGTTGTTTCATTGATTGCAACCGTTTTACACATTTTTCCTTAAAATTCTGTAAGCGTTTTATCAGAATCATTTTTCAATAAATTTTATTAGTGTTACAATCAATATAACGCCAAAAGAAAGAAGGATGCTTTAATGAACCAAGAAAAAGTTTTAGAACTACGAAAATGGATGCAAAAAAATGAGGTTGATTTGGCTTATGTTTCAGATGCGAGCCACATCGGTTATTTCTCCGGCTTCGATAGCAACCCGATGGAACGTGTATTGGCATTGTTCATTCCACTTGAAAAGGATCCATTTTTATTTGCGCCCGGCTTAGAAGTTGAAGATGCAAAAGCCAGCAGTTTTGAATATGATGTCGTTGGTTATCTAGACAGCCAAGACCCCTTCACGCTCATTGTTGAGGAAATTAAAAAACGTTATGGAACACCAAAAAGAATTGCATTAGAAAAAAATCAGTTAGTCCTTGATCGTTATCTACGCTTAAATGAAGCTTTTCCATCCGCCGATTTTTCAGCTGACTTGACCCCACTCGTTCAGGAACTACAGTTATATAAGACCGAAGAGGAGTGCCAACGCTTGATCGAAGCTGGCTCTACAGCAGACTTAGCTTTTGAAATTGGGTTTAGACATGTGAAACCAGGTGTAACTGAAGAAGAGATTGTTGCAGAGATTGAATATGAATTAAAGAAAAAAGGGATTAAACAAATGTCCTTCCCTACAGAAGTTTTGGCAGGACCTAACGCAGCCAGTCCACATGGTTCACCAGGTAAAAATACATGTAAGGAAAATGAACTTGTTTTATTCGATCTCGGTACGATTGTTAACGGCTATTGCAGTGATGCGACCCGCACAGTTGCTTGTGGAAAACCGACAGATCATCAAAAAGACATCTACAACATCGTTTTAGAGGCACATATGGCTGCGATGAATGCTGTAAAACCAGGTGTAACCTGTGGGCAATTAGATAAGCTTGCCCGAGATGTCATCGAAAGTCATGGCTATGGTGAGTATTTCAATCATCGTTTAGGCCACGGAATTGGAACAACGATTCATGAATTCCCACAAATCGTCGGCGGAAATGATCTGGAAGTTAAAGAAGGCATGTGCTTCTCGATTGAACCTGGCATTTACTTACCAAACGACGTCGGTGTTCGAATCGAAGATTGCCTTTATGTAACTAAAGACGGCTGTATTCCATTCACCACAACATCAAAAGAATTAATTACTTTATAGAAAATAAAAGCAGGTATCCATCTCTAATGTGAATGGATACCTGTTTTGTTCCTATAACATAAAATACTTCATTCCTGATGATTATCTACCACTTGCTTTTCATTAAAAAAATATCCGCTAACACTAAAATAGGCCAGCATTATCACTATTAAAAACAAATAGAATACTGTGTCTTTAAGTGAATGCAAGTACCACAATGAAAAAGCCAAAATAATTGGCAATAAAACAAAACGAGCCCATGGCTGTTTCCAATTACGACGAATCGCGATCCATAAAAAGCGTAAGGGTAAAAATAAAATGCCAAACAATACTAAACCAAAGAACCATTGAACTTTTTTCAAAAAATATTCCTCCTTCTCCTTTTTCGAAGAGGACTCTTCCGCAAATTGAATATCCAGGACTCTCTCTAAACCTTTTTTAGAAATCGCATCTGGAACGCTCTTTCCTAATTCCCATTTTGAAATAGTTTGTCTTGTAACATAGATTTGATCGGCCAATTGCTGTTGAGTCATCTTCAATTCTTCTCTTTTTGAACGAATACGTTTGCCTAATTCCAATTTCGTTACACCTCAATTATTGATTATTATGTTTAAAGATTACAGCAATATCATGCGTTGCGCACGCAATGGCATAAAAAATAGCCCTTAAATGCTAAGGGCTACGTTGGTTTATTCCGGATTATTTTTTTCCACTTCTTCTTTCAGTTCTTCCTTGACTTCAGCAAAATCGGGCTTATCCTTACTCAACTCTTCTGATTTATCAGCTAGAGCCGCTGCTCCTTCAGACACGGTTTCTTTTGCGTCTTCCTTTGTTTCCTTTACATCGATTACGATATCTTCTGAAGCATCTTCTGCTACGTCCTTCGCCTCACTCGCTGCCTTGCGGAAACGATCCGACAAATCAGAGCTTTGACGTTTCAAATCTTCCAAGGTATCCGTCGTAATATCATCCATGTCATCCATAGAATCATTTACTTTTCCCTTCACATTTGACGCTAAGCCACTTGCTTGTTCACTTAAATCAGAAGCACGATCTTTTACGATCGACCCCATTTCGCTAGTCTTCGCAACGAAATCATCCGTATAGTCAGAAGCGACATCTAACCATTCATCTGTCTTTTTCGCTAAATCCTCACGCATTTCTTTTCCTGATTTTGGTGCTAATAATAAAGCAACTACTGCTGCAGCCGTTCCACCAATCAAGGCGCCTGCTAAAAACTTTCCGTTTTTTGACATTCCTATCCCTCCGTTTTTGTGGTAGTTTTACGATCTCTAAAGAATTTCATCGTTGTCGCGCCAACTTTTCCTGCGACACTTGCTTTTGCTGCATTTTTACTAACTCCACCGACTTTTCCAGCTAAGTTACGGCTAGTAGTATTCAAATCAGAAACACTCTGACTCAAATCAGCTACCGCCGTGAATAATGGATCAATCGTTTCAACTTTACCGTTAATATCATTCAACAGATGATTGCCCTTTACCAACAATCCTTCTACTTGTTGCATGAGTAAATCTACATCTTTGGTAAGCACATCAATCGTTGTATTGGCCTCTGTTACCGTCGTTTCAACCTTTTCAACTGTTTTTGAAACTTGGCTTAAAACACGTACTAAGAATATGACCAAAACAACAAATGCAAGTGCTGCTATAATTGCTGCAATGCCACCTAAACTCATTCAATCACTCCTCCCATTGTTCTCTCATTATGCTAACTTAAATTATACCATTCTCATAGAAATTAATGAAAGAGAAAGAGTTATAATCTGTGCTAATTAAAAAGATCCCTCAATATAATCATTGAGGGACTTTCGTAAAGTTTTGCAGAATACCATTATAGATAATCTCTAAATCACTAATCAAATCAGTCTCGTTAAAATTATTTTCAGTGAACCCATCTGCATGACCGCGAAAATAGTTTGTCATTACTCGCTCCACTTGAAGAATTTCCTTATCTGTCAGTTCACATTCTGAAAAAATTCGCTCAAAGGCAGCTCTTAGAAAAACAGCAATGCTTTTTTCATAAGAGTCTATGTACTCTTTTTCATAAAAAACAGTATAAAACGCGTTTTTATTTTTGGCAAAGTCAGCCCAAGTTTTTCCTAGTTCGATAAAAGCGCAAAGATTCGCTCTGCCTAACAATGAATCTACTAATTGTTCGCGAAAATCCTCCATCGCTCGTCTAACTACCGCTTGTCGTAATTCTGTCACACTTCCTGTATGCGTATACAACGAAGGAGACTTAACATCCAACCGATCAGCAATTTTATTTAGTCTTAACCCATTAATACCTGATTCATAAACTAGGTCCATCGCGCATGCTATAACGATTTCTTTATTTAAACGGGAAGTTTTCATTCATTCTCCTTTTCAATGTCGTTATTTTCAAAAAATATTATATAACGAAATTACTAATTTTTTCTATTCGTTATATTGATAATTAGCATTTAAAAAACAAATAATTCGTTTATATAAAATAACTAATAATATAAAAAGCGCAGACTCAAATCTGCGCTTTGAAAATTATTTTTTTGTTTTATTTTGTCCACTTAATTCTTTGCCTAAGCTGATAATATACTCACGTAGATTATCCTTAATTTCAGGATGTTTCAAACCGTATTCGATACTTGTTGTCATAAATCCGAATTTATCACCAACATCATAGCGAGTTCCGCTAAACTCGTGAGCAAACACTCTTTGAGTTTTATTTAGCGTATCAATCGCATCAGTTAATTGAATTTCATTTCCTGCACCTGGCTTTTGCGTAGCTAATACATCAAAAATTTCAGGCGTTAACAAGTAACGTCCGATAATAGCTAAATTACTTGGCGCTTCTTCTGGTTTTGGTTTTTCAACAAAGTTCTTCACATTGAATAACCCTTTAGAAACCTCTTCACCTGGATTGATGATCCCGTATTTTGACGTTTCTTTTTCCGGCACACGCATCACTGCGATTGTTGCAGCATGTGTTTGTTCATAATCATTCATTAATTGTTTCGTTAATGGCACACGGTCTTCCATCAAATCGTCACCAAGCATGACAACAAACGGTTCATTGCCAACAAATGCACGAGCCTGTAAAACTGCATGGCCTAATCCTTTAGGATGTGATTGACGAATGAAGTGTAAATTAACATCGGTAGTTTCCTCTACAAGCTTCAATAAATCTGTTTTCCCTTTTTCTTGCAAGTTCATTTCTAGTTCAATGTTTGCATCAAAATGATCTTCGATTGGTCGTTTAGCTTTTCCAGTTACGATTAGAATATCTTCAATTCCAGATTTCAATGCTTCTTCAACGATAAATTGAATCGTTGGTTTGTCTACGATAGGCAACATTTCCTTTGCCATCGCTTTTGTAGCTGGCAAAAATCTTGTTCCCAGCCCAGCAGCTGGAATAACGGCTTTTTTTACTCGCATAATTGTCCCACTCTTTCTATTTATTCTAAAGTAAATTCATTTTCAAACGTACCTTCACGTGTCATTAATTCACGACAAGCCTGACGCACGTCTTTATCGTTGTATAAAACCTCATAGATTGTTTCAGTTATCGGCATACTTACATTCATGCTATCGGCCAGTTCTTTTGCCGCTTTAGTGGTTGAAACACCTTCCACGATCATGCCCATATTATCTAATACTTCATCAAGTTTGTGGCCTTTGCCTAAAAGATTTCCTGCACGCCAGTTTCTCGAATGGACTGATGTACAAGTAACAATCAAATCACCTACACCGCTTAACCCAATGAAAGTCAATGGATTAGCACCCATGGCTACTCCCAAACGACTAATTTCAGCTAAACCACGTGTCATAATTGCTGCCTTTGCATCATCCCCATAAGAAAGTCCATGCAATGCACCCGCACCTAAAGCGATGATGTTTTTCAATGCTGCACCGGTCTCAACGCCAATAACATCTGGATTTGTATAAATTCTTAGATAATCGTTCATAAACAGCTTTTGGACATAAGTTGCTAAAGCTTCATCCTTGCAGGCAGCAGTGATTGTTGTAATGTCATGTACTGCTACTTCTTCAGCATGGCTTGGTCCAGAAAGTACGACTACACCTTGACGATGTTCCTCTGGGATCTCCTCAATTAGGACTTCCGAAATCCGTTTGTGGGTATCTTGTTCTAATCCTTTACTAGCATGAATAATTACTGGTTTGTTCTCGGCAACTTGAGCAAATTCCTGTGCAACGGATCGAATCGCCTTTGTTGGAACAACAAACAGAACTGCATCCGCATCTTTCACAGCATTTTTTAGATTTTTTTCACCCTTAATGCTTTCGGGAATTTTCAGGTCTGGTAAGTAATGGCGATTCGTGTGGTACGTATTGATTTCATCAATTTGCGCCTCATGATTTCCCCAAAGTCTTACTTCATGTCCATTTTCAGCCAAAACTTGTGCTAATGCTGTTCCCCAAGAGCCTGGTCCTAAAACTGCAACTTTTTGCTTCACAGAGATTTCCTCCTATTTTATATTAAGGTATTTATTCTTCTAAGAAAATAAATACGCTTATCTATCTACTAAATGTGACACATTTAAAAATGTTTTTCCTTTACTATCATAGCATATCTAACTACCCTCTCGTTCTTAAATTAGAGCCTGATTAGTTCCTTTATCCCGCTCGTACAGCTTGATATCCGTACGTTTTTTTCGCCGATAATAAAACAGAAAAAGTCCTCCGGCAAAAAGAATGAGCGACAACACTTGAGAAACACGAATTCCTCCAAATGCGTATAAGCTGTCTGTCCGCATACCTTCAATAAAGAAGCGACCAAAACTATACCAAATTACATAACTTAAAAAGAGTTCTCCTCGTTTAACCGACAATTTTTTTCGAACAATTAAAATCAAAATGAATCCTAACAAGCTCCACATTGATTCATAAAAAAAGGTAGGTTGACGAAAGGCACCATCAATATACATATTATTGATGATAAATTGCGGCAAGTGTAACCCCTCTAAAAATTGACGCGTTGTTTCTCCGCCATATGCCTCATGGTTTGTAAAATTCCCCCAACGTCCCATCGCTTGTGCCAGCATGACACTTGGTGCGACAACATCTAAGAAGAGCCATGGATCAATAAAGTGATGACGCGTATACACAATCAAAACAATCGCTGCCGCAATCAATCCGCCATAGATCGCTAAGCCACCACTACGTGTATTAAAAATCTGTATTGGATCTGCCAGATATGGCTCTAAATCAAACAAGATATAATACAGGCGCGCACCAACAATGGCAATCGGCAGTGCCCAGAGAATGAAATTCGTCATATCATCTTCTTTTAAACCGACTCTCAATGCCTCACGATTCGCAAGCCATAAAGCGATGGCAATTCCAGAAACAATAATAATCGCGTACCAATAAATTTGAAGACCAAACAATTCAAAGGCCGTGCGATTTATCTGCCCAACCATTTTATTGGCCCGAGTTTTCTTCGATTAATTGGGTTAAACGATCTTCAAAGGTCTTCGTAGCATCGTACCCCATTGTGCGAGCCCGGAAATTCATCGCTGCTACTTCAATAATAATAGCGACATTCCGACCAGTCTTCACAGGAATCTTTACTTGCGGGATTTTTACTTCCGCGATCTCTACATCGGTATTTCCACTACCTAAGCGATCATATTTTTTGTCTTTCGACCAATTTTCTAAATAGACCACTAGTTGAAGCGGCATAGAGCCTCTAACTGCACTTGCTCCAAATAGATTCATCACATCGATTATACCGATTCCGCGGATCTCGATTAAATGCTGTAAAATCTTAGGCGGCTCACCAATTAAAGTCAATTCATCTTGCTGATAAACGTCTACTCGATCGTCCGCGATCAATCGGTGACCACGCTTGACCAGTTCTAACGCCGTTTCACTCTTACCAATTCCACTGTCTCCTTGAATCAAAACACCCAATCCATAAACATCCACTAATACGCCATGAACGCTGGTGCGAGGTGCTAATCCGCCATTTAAAAAACTAGAAATCTCACCTAATAGTCGCGAGGTTGAGATTGGAGAGCTTAATACTGGAATGTTGCGTTCACTAGCTGCTGTGATCATCTCTTTCGGCGGTGTTAATCCTCGCGAAACGATGAAAGCAGGTGTATCATCACTACACATACGTCGCAAAACCATCAGCCGTTCCTCAGGCATCATGCGCTCCGCAAAGGTGATTTCTTTATTCCCAAAAAGTTGTAACCGATCGTGTGAATAATAGTTAAAATAGCCGGTCAGCTCTAACCCTGGACGAGAAATATCGCCGGTAGTAATGACCCGCTCAAGACTTTCTTCATCACCAGTTACTACTTCCAATGATAATTTATCAACTAGTTCTTTTACTTTTACTGTTTCAGCCATTTAATCCCTCTTTTCTACACTTCCGCTCTATTTTATCATTTTATCAATGGAGTGACTAGGTTCAGACTACTTCTCCCTTAAGAATCAAAAAAGGCTTCATAAAATATTAATGAAACCTTACTTTGATAGGTATCTTAAACTAAAGAGAGTCGCTTTAACTATCAATCCAAACAAAACTTGCACAAAAAAAACGGATAGGTTAAATTTACCTATCCGCGTATTTGTCGATATTATGATCCGAAACGATCGCATTGACAATCGCCATGACGACAGCCACTAAAACTGAGACGGCAAAGCTAGAAAAGCCAAAACGATAATTTCCTAATAAGTTGGAAGTCAATTGCAGCATACCAGCGCTAATCACAAAACTGAACAGTCCGAGAGTTAAAATATTTAACGGCAGTGAAAGCAAAATCAATATAGGTTTCACTAATGTATTTAATATTGATAGGACAAAGCTTGCAGCAATAGCCATCGTCAGACTTTCCACATAAACATGCGTGGGAAAGAGCACCGATAGTGAAATAAAAATCAGTGAGTTAGCTATTAAGCGCTGTAGGTAAGTCATTAAAAGTCGCTCCAGTCATCATCGTCGATTTTGTCCGCTTTCTTACGTTGGCGGGACGCTTTTTTCTCATAGTTGTTGTAGTCGTTGTTTCCGTAGTATGGATTATTATGTCCATAAGAGTCCCGGCCTCTTGGGGCAGCAGGAATCACTAATGCTAACAAGACATATAGTACAACCGGTGCGCCGATTAAGCCGAAACTTAAGAAAACATAAATCACACGCACGATTGTTGGATCAATCCCGAAGTATTCGGCGATCCCGGCTAAGGTACCTGTCAGTACCACATTGTTTCGTGACTTTTGTAATCTCTTTTGCATATGAATCTTCCTTCCTTATTATTTCCTAATTGTCAAAATCTTTCAAGAAAATACTACCTGTCGTCGTTGACACATCAATCTTCGCCATTTCATCGGCTACTCGACGGAATTGCAACAAGCGATTTGTTTTTTCTTTTTTCTCTCTAATTACTTCATAGTCTGATAAACGATCATTGATGCTGCCAAGACTCGTTTTAGCCAAGCCTTCTAAACCAATCGTTTTTCCTACCGAAACTTTAACGTTCCCATTGACTGAGCTTGCTTTGATCTTTTGCAGGCTGTCATGACCAGCAGTTAATTTCACATCGCCATTGACTAATGAGATGCCATAATTTTGAATCGCTGCTTTCGTAGTGATATTTCCGTTAACCGTTTCAATAATCGAATCTAAAATCGCGCCTTCGCGAATTTCGATATTGCCGTTAACACCTTGAATTTCAAGCATCGTTGCATCAATCTGCTTAAAGGTAATATTGCCGTTTGTTGATTTGGCATATACATCTTTGGCATCCATTTCTTCAACGACCAAATCCCCATTTAATAATTTAACCGCTACATGATCGTACGTACGTTTTGGCAAGTAGAAGACTAATTCTGCTTGAACCCGCTTATTTGGAATTTGGAATGAAATATGTTCATCATTTACTTCGATCTGACTGCGCTCCATCAATGATTGTAATGGTGTAGCTTCATTCATTTTACCATAAAGTTTGATTTTCGCATCTACTTTGATGGCAGCGTCATCCCATGCCTTTAAGGTCACTTTACCATTTGCTAGTTTAATATCAAGCAAGGTAGGTTCAACATCTGTATATAAAAATTGATGTTCAAATTTAGATGTAACGAGACCGGGAACTTTTACGTTGAAATCTTTCCAATCAACATTTTCTTCTACCGTATCAGAAACAGTTTTCCAAGTTTTTTTCATTAAACGACCTAGTTGAATGCCGGCTTCACCCAGTTTTTCACCAACTTGCGAGAACGTTTCGCTAGCTTGATCCTTTAAATCGTCTGGAATTTCGATATGAGCATATACACGTTTTTTGCGATTTTCTTTTTGATCGTTTTGTACATTGCTCAATTCTTCTTCTTGCTCTTCCACTTGTTCTTCTAATTCTGAGATTTGTTCTTTAAGACCACTAATTGCTTCTTCGACAGCTGCTCGGATGTCATCATCCGCTTCTGACAAAGTATCCAATTCTTCTTTTGTATCTAACTCCATCAAAACTTCTTCTTTTTCGTGAAGCACTGCTTTTAATTCATTCTTCTTTTGGTTAATTTCATCAATATGAGCAGAAATTTGATTGACTTCTGTTGCTAAGTCATCAAAATAAGCTTCTAGGTCTTCTAAGTCCTGTTCATCAGACCCTTTTGCTTTTTCTTTGTCTGCCCCATCTTCCCATTCATCAACTAAATTAGTTGCTTGGTCACGGTGGTAAGAATCCACTTTATCTGCAGCTTGTTTAATCTGCGCTTCATCCTTCGCCTTAGCCATGCTTTCTAATAAATCTAAACCTTCTTCAGTCGATAAAATACCTTTTTTAACTAATTCCAAAATTCGTTGTCTTTCATTCATAGAAATTGCCTCCTTCAAAAAGCAAATACATTACTTTTGTTTACATTCATATTATGCAATGTTTTTATCGGTTTGTCATAGGACTAAAGACCCATCTTTTCATCCAACTTCCTTAAGAGTGAAGTTTCTTCCTATTTAAATATAGAAAAAACCAGTTAGATTATTCTAACTGGTCATTTGCTTTAGAAATTTTCATTACGATTGCTGTTCAATTCAGTGATCTTGCCGGTAGCTAAGTAAACGATCCACTCACAAATGTTCGTCACATAATCGCCAACACGTTCCAAGTAACCAGCAACATGTAGATAATCCGTTCCACTAATGATGGTATCCGATTCTTTTTCCATCGTGTTTGTTGTCATATCGTAGATTTTTTGGAAGTAATCATTTACTCGTTCATCCATTTTGGCAATCATACGCGCATCTTTTTCATCTGTTTTGACATAAGCAACCAACACGTTGTCCACCATTTTTTTCACATAATTAGACATCTCGTTGATTTCTTTTTCAACTTCTAAAATTCGCGGTAACCCTTTTAAGCGAATCGTTGATTTTGCCACAGAGACGGCATGATCACCCATTCGTTCTAGATCTGAGCTGGCCTTCATGATTGTTATGATCGTACGCAAATCTGTCGTAACAGGCTGCTGTAATGCAATCATTTCAAAACTTTTTTTCTCTAAACGAACTTCCATATCATTGATTTCAATATCATGGTCAATGACCTCTTGCGCGAGTTTTTTATCATGATCAATATATGATCGTACTGATTTGTGCACTGCACTTGAAACCATCATACCCATTTCATAAAACTGATTGTGGAGATTTAATAGATCTTCTTCAAATTGTGTACGTAACATCGTTGCCCTCCTTTTCAAATGATAGAATAATGCTTATTCTACCTTTAAACCATGTATTCTCCTACTCATTTTTTGGGGGAGTTAACATTCTTTATGTGCTTAGCAAAAAACTATAAGTTCTTTATAATTACCCAAATTTACCAGAGATGTAATCTTCCGTTTCTTGTTTAGCCGGATCTAGGAAAATTTTCTTTGTCTTATCGAATTCAATCAATTCTCCTTGAAGAAAGAATGCCGTACGATCAGAGATGCGTGATGCCTGTGACATATTGTGCGTCACGATGATGATCGTATAATTCTCTTTTAACTCTAAAAGCATATTTTCGATTTTACCTGTTGATACAGGGTCCAAAGCACTCGTCGGCTCATCCATAAGAATAACTTCAGGATTAACTGCTAATACCCGAGCGATACAAACCCTTTGCTGTTGTCCGCCAGATAATGACAACGCACTTTCATGCAATTTATCTTTCACATCGTTCCAAACGGAAGCTGCTTTTAAGCTCTCTTCCACAACTTGATCAAGTTTGTTCTTATCCTTTTCCCCTTTTAATTTTAACCCATAAATGACGTTCTCGTAAATCGAAAATGGAAATGGATTCGGTTGTTGAAACACCATCCCGATTTCTTTACGCAGTTCCACAGTGTCAGTTTTGGGACTATAGATGTCTTTGCCTTTATACACGACGCTTCCTGTAATAGTCACTCCAGGGATCAAATCATTCATGCGATTCAACGAACGCAAATAGGTTGATTTTCCACAGCCAGATGGGCCAATCATCGCTGTGATCTCGCCTTTTTCAATCTCCATATCAATACCTTTTAGGGCTTCCTTTTTACCATAATATAAATGAAGGTCTTTGGAAGTAATAATCTTCGACATTTAATTTCCTCCGTCTCTTAGCCAAAGTGTCCTGATACATAATCTTCAGTGGCTTGTATTTTCGGCCGTGTAAAGATTTTTGTCGTTTCATCATACTCAATCACATGCCCTAAATAAAAGAAAGCAGTATAATCACTAATCCGCGCCGCTTGCTGCATATTATGTGTCACAATAATAATCGTATAATTTTCCTTCAATTGGACCAATGTTTCTTCAACCGTTCCTGTCGAGATAGGGTCCAAAGCGCTAGCAGGCTCATCCAATAATAAGATATCAGGCTTCATTGCAATTGCCCGCGCAATACACAAGCGTTGCTGTTGACCTCCCGAAAGAGCCAATGCGCTCTTGTCTAGATTATCCTTGACTTGATCCCAAAGCGCCGCTTGCTTCAAACTAGTTTCAACGATTTCTTCCAGTTGATGCTTATCCCGCATACCATGCTGTTTTAAAGCGAAAGTAATATTATCTCGAATCGATTTGCTAAAAGGATTGGGGCGCTGGAACACCATCCCGATTCGCTTGCGCATTTCATAAACATCAATATTAGATGCGTTGACATCGACATCTTTGTACATGATTTTCCCCGTCACACTGGCGCTGGCAATCCCATCATTCATACGATTCAATGAACGCAGATAGGTTGATTTCCCACAACCAGAAGGACCGATTAATGCAGTGATTTTATTTTTTTCAAACTCCAGATCAACACCCTTGATGGCTTCGTTACTGCCATAATAAACATGTAGATCTTCTGTATGCAACGCAATTTCACCAGGCATGCTGATAATATTACGTTCCTCCCAATTGTATTCTTTCATCGAATTTCTCCTAGTTTAGTCTGATAGTACAATTATTCTATGAAAATCAGAATTCTCATGCTGAAGTCATTTTTCTATGAAGTCGTTTCCCGATTGCTCGAGCACCAAAATTAAATAGTAAAACGGCTAAAATTAAGACCGCAGAGGCTCCAGCAGATACAGCTGTTCCATCTGGCATCGTTCCTTCTGTATTGATTTTCCAGATATGCACAGCCAATGTTTCTGCTTGTCGGAAAATACTTAGCGGACTAGATACACTTAATGGATTTAAATTAGTGAAATCTAATGCAGGTGCACTTTGACCTGCGGTATAAATCAAGGCCGCCGCTTCTCCGAAAATTCGACCTGAACTTAAAATGACTCCCGTTAAAATCCCTGGAAGAGCGTCTGGCACAACAATTTTTGTGACGGTTTCCCAACGTGAAAGGCCTAAAGCTAATCCCGCTTCACGCTGAGTATAATGAATCGCTCGCAAGGATTCTTCAATATTTCTTGTTAGCAAAGGCAAGTTAAATAAGGTCAATGCCAATGCACCGGAAAGAATAGAAAAGCCATAGCCAAATTGAATAACAAAAATCAAGAAGCCAAACAAACCGACCACTACTGAAGGCAATGAGCTCAAAATCTCAATCGATGTCCGAATGACATTCGTTACCCAATTTTTCTTGGCATATTCAGATAGATAAATCCCTGCTCCAAGAGAAATTGGTAAGCTGATAATCATCGTAATCAATAGGAGATAAACAGAGTTGAATAGTTGAATACCAATCCCACCACCCTTTTGATACGCTTTTGAGGGTGAAGTTAAAAATTCCCAAGACACATGTGGTAACCCACGAATCAAAATGTACAGTAAGAGAAAGGCTAAAATTGCCACAATTAAGCCAGAAACAATATATAGAACAGCTGTGGCGATTTTATCCGCGCGTTTTGCTTTATCCATTTGTTATCTCCCCTTTCTTTCCAATATAGCGAATCAAAATATTGAAAACTAAAGACATGAATAATAGGATCAACGCTAACGACCATAAGACATTATTTTCAACGGTTCCCATGATTGTATTCCCTATACCCATCGTCAAAATTGAGGTCAATGTTGAGGCAGGGGTTGTCAAGCTTGTTGGCATTAACGCCGCATTCCCGATAACCATTTGGATGGCTAATGCTTCTCCAAAAGCACGTGCCATACCAAAAACAACCGCCGTCAAAATACCTGGTACAGCTGCCCGCAGCACTACTTTATAAATCGTCTGCCAACGTGTTCCTCCTAAAGCTAATGAGGCCTCTCGATAGTGTCGGGGAACAGATTTTAGTGTATCTACCGTCATTGTGGTAACAGTCGGTAAGATCATTACAAATAAAACAAATGTCCCTGACAAAATACCAAACCCAGTTCCGCCAAATACTGAACGAATAAAAGGAACGATAACCGTTAAACCAATAAATCCATAAACAACCGAAGGGATTCCCACCAATAATTCAATCACTGGCTGTAAAAATTTCTGTCCCTTGTTCGGTGAAATTTCTGTCATAAAGACTGCCGCACCAATTGCAAATGGTGTCGCTACAATTGCTGATAGAAAAGTTACCATGAATGATCCTAAAATCATCGGCAATGCTCCAACTAATGGCTTACCATCCGGTCCTGTCGCACTAGGATTCCAAACGGTCCCAAATAAGAAATCAAATACATTGATTTTATCTACAAAAAAGGTTGATAACCCTTTGCTTGCTACAAAATAGAAAATCGCTCCTACGACAAGCACGATTAACGCGATACAAACGAAACTAACGAAACGTCCTCGTTGTTCAATTCTCGCACGCTTTGATTTCGTCGTCAGTGCTTTTTTTACATCTTCATTTTCCAAGGCCTGCTCCTCCTGCTTCTTCAAACTAGTACATTCGTTTTTTTACAAACCAACAAAATCATTTTACCTGTTAAAAATCAATTTCTTTTTAATCTCCTGTAACGCTTCCATGACATTTGTAAAGAAAGTGTAAACCAGATTAGAGATTTTCCGCAACAGAATTGCCTATCAACACAGATTTGATTGAGAAGCTAGAGCAGATCATTTATAAATAAAGATAAAAAACAGTGTTCCCTGATGAGAACACTGTTACTCTGTTTAATCATTTTTCCAATTCCACCAATTTTGCTTACCTGAGGGCAACTTTCCGTCATTTTCAGCATAATATACTGCTAATTGATACACATACAACGCACAGAGATCAACATTTTTTTCCTGAACCATACAATCTCTTAGATAAATTTCTTCTGGAACTTGTTTTTTTAGTGACTGAATATCAGGATAGCCAGCCCTGATTAAATATTACGCCATCTTTTCTCCCACACCCGGAATTTTCTTTAAATGACTTTCCATCACTGATTACTCTTCAGTATGTTCAGTGAAAGTCAACACATAACCATCTGGATCTGTAATCGCAAATTCTTTTGAACCATAGAATGTTGTATGCGTTTCTGTATAAATTGGATAGGATTTTTTTATCGCGATATAAAAGTCTTCAAAGTTTTCTATCGTAATGTAGAGCGTGATTGAGGGCTGAATCTTCTCTGTCGCCAAAATTGGATATTCTTCGCCTAAATTATTTTTTTCTTGTAGCATCAGAGTAACTGAATCTTTTCCAAGTATCGCAAACTGTAATTCTTGATTTTTAGCTGGAACAGAAGCCACGACTTCAAATCCAAGGATCTCTTGATAAAAGTTGACTGAAGTATCCACACTTTCCACCATTAAATTCATTGTTATATTTTTGTACATTTAAACCGCCTCCTTATTTATATTCTTATTCTAGCAAGGGGCAAAGCACATTTATTGTAAAAATACGTCATTCTTTATAACGGCTAACTAATTCTAACGGAGTGATTCCCAAATGTTGTTTAAAATCCTTATTAAAATGGGGTTGGTCATAATAGTTCGTTACGGTCAAAATATCCGTTGGTCTTGCCTGTTCTGAAGTCAAAATAGTTAAGCAGCGCTGAAAGCGTAAAATACTTAGGACCATTTTAGGTGTTAAGCCAAAACTTTTTGCAAATACACGCTGGCACTGTCGAGGACTCAAAAAAAGGTGCTCATATAACTCTTTCGCCGTCTGAGGGATTTTATCAGAAAGCATTGGAAACAGTTGTGTACACTCATTTGCTTTCTTTCCTTCAAATTTTTCTATTAGATAGGCTCGAAGGATTAATTGAGCCTCGTCAAAGGATGCTGAAAAAAACTGTTCTATGTCAAAATCTTTAAAAACGTCCTGCATCAGAACATAATCATCCATTGCTCTTGTAGCGGGGAGTTCAGTCAATTGATAAAAAGCTCCTGGCATCATTCGCGCACCAAAAAAGCGAGCAGGCGTCTGAATGTCATACTCAAAATCAGTTTTTTGATTTCCAGTGAAGAAGAGCATCTTTTGATCGTAATCCGCGATTAGATCAATACACCCATCCGCGATAATCACATTTTTTATCTGAGTTTGTTCGTTAGTTTTTGGAGACATTTGCCAAAAACAAATGATAAACTCACTACATTCAGGAACAATCTTTTCATGGTAACTCATCACACGAGTGAAATCTTTATTTAAAACAAAAGGTAATTGAATCGGTTAGTACATCTTTCTTCCTCCTCACTGTATACTAATCCACCTAACGAATAGAAGCGAAAAAGGACACAGAAGCAAATCCGTGTCCTACTAACATTCTATTTTATTTCATTTCCTTGCCAGTCTCTTTCAACCTTCATATCCGAGATTGGAATATAGCCAAGTTGTGGAACCACTTTTTCCTGAACCTCTTTTGAAAGCATGTAATCCAAAAAATCTTTGACTAATTCTTTAGGCTGTCCTTTAGTATACATGTGTTCATAGGCCCAGATCTTCCATTGATTCGTTGTCACATTCTCATCTGTAGGTTCGATATTATCAATATTCAACGTTTGGATCTCTTTCGTCACGTAAGAAAAAGCAGTATAACTGATCGCTCCTGGTGTATCCGCGACAATTTGACGGACCATCCCACTGGAGTCCTGCTCCTGTGCGCGAATAGCCGTCTTGCCATCTAGTACCCACTGCTCAAAGGTTGAGCGCGTACCACTTCCAGATGCCCGATTTAGAATAACAATCTCTTGATCTTTTCCACCGACATCCTTCCAATTTGTAATTTCACCTAAAAAGATCTTACGCAGATCCTCTAACGAAATATTGGTTACGCCGACTCCTTTATTCACAATCGGAGTAATCCCGACAACAGCCACTTTATGATCAACGAGTTTCTTCGCATCAATCCCATTTTTCTCTTCGGCAAACAAATCTGAATTGCCGATATCGACAGCCCCTGATTGTACCTGGCTTAATCCTGTACCGCTTCCGCCGCCTTGGACATTGATAAATCTGCCGGGATTTTTACTTTGATACTCTTCCGCTACTGTTTCGACCAAAGGCTGCAAAGCAGAAGAGCCGACAGCAGTGATTGACTCACCACGATCAATCCATTTTGAACAACCAGACAAGAGCAAAAGTGTACCTAATAGGGGAATTAACCATTTCTTCATGAAAAATCTCCTCATTCATTTTTAAGTATTCATTTTTCAAAAGCGAAAAGATGAACTAGCATCCTTAGTCATTCGTCATTATTTGACTCACTAAACAAGCTAGTTCATTTTATACTATCAAACCATGTAAGCGCAAATGATTTTTACAAGAGTGGAGAAATCAAACGAGCAATGCCTTCTTTAAACTTGATCAATGTCCCGCGTTGGTCATACTTTTCTTGCGTCAATAGCTCCGATTTCATTGAATCCTTATGAATTTCTTCTCGCAGCTCCTCTGCAAATGCAGCATCATAAACGATGGTATTTACTTCAAAATCCAATTTGAAAGAACGAACATCGATATTTGCCGAACCTACCGAAGCAATTCCACCATCAATGACCATTGTTTTTGCATGAATAAAACCATTTTCGTATGTTTCAATAATTGCACCATACTCCAGTAACTCAGCTGCAAAAGAGTATGTTGCCCAATAAACGAGGATATGATCTGGCTTATTCGGTATTTGCATCCGTACCTTTACGCCAGAAAGAAGTGCCAGTTTCAAGGCCTCGTGAATTGGTGCATCAGGAATATAATACGGTGTCTGAATCAAGATTTCTTTTTTTGCTAGGTTAATCATTTTTAAATAGGTCAGTTTGATTTGTTCATGTTCGCTATCAGGTCCGCTGCTGACAATTTGCAACGCTAGTTTTCCTTCAGATTCAATCTCAGGAAAATAGTCCGGCTGATAGACGAGATCATGTTTCTGCTGAGAATTCCAGTCCATCAAAAATCGATTCTGCAAAGTATACACGGCTTGTCCGTGAATCCGAAGATGGTTGTCTCGCCAATAACCAAATTTTTCCACCAAGCCAAGGTACTCATCACCGACATTGAATCCTCCGGTATATCCAATTTCACCATCTATCACAACAATTTTTCGATGATTACGATAATTCATTCGCGGATTTAAATAAGGCAGAAATAGTGGAAAGAAAAACTCTACTTCGCCTCCTAATTCGATCAAAGGGTTAAGAAAACGGCGATTGACTTGCGTAGAACCCCAGGCATCTAAAAGTAATCGTACTTTTACGCCTCGAGATGCCGCTTCTACTAACGCTGCTCGAACCTCTAGTCCAAGATCATCTGCTCGATAAATATAGTATTCCATATGGATGTGATATTTCGCTCGCTTGATGTCTTCAAGCAAAGCATCAAACTTTTTACGACCATCTGTATAAAGTTTAACCTCATTATTCGTCGTATATAAAGAACTTTCGAACATCGTCAGCATATAAATCAATTGTCGCGGGTCTACTTGATTGGTCGTTGGTTTTGGAAAAAGTCCGCGATCTAAAGCTCGCTGCTGTTGCTGTAGTTCAACATTCATACCAATTTTGGTCTGCATCTTCAAATCGAAAATGCGCTCTTTAGAAATTCCCTTACCAAAGAAAATATATAACACAAAGCCTAGTACAGGAATAAAGGTTAAAACTAATAACCATGCCCAAGTGTTGACTGTATCCTTTCGTTCACGAAAAACAATAATGAAAGATAAAATGGTGTTGATAATCAAAAATAATAGCCCTAAGTGTCCTGTCACAAATGACATGCCTCCACACTCCTTCTTCTAAAGGATAGCCGAGAAAAAGTTAATTGTAAACAATGTGCCTTAACCATTTTTTTTATTTTGTAAAAGCATCTCAATATGAGGGATTTCGTCTTCCAAGTAAACATCAGAAGTTTGTTCAAAACCGAAAGATTGATAAAATGCCACTAAATAGGCTTGTGCCGAAATGACCACAGGTTGATTGGGATAACGCTTCTCAATTTCCCGTAAGGTCTTCTCAACGATTTTCCTTCCTAGTTGCTGATCACGATATTTTTTTACTACTAAGACACGACCAAAATGAATGATTTTCTCTTCCTCTATAATTCGCGCGTAAGCCTGCAACTCCCCGTTTTCTTCTATACAGATATGTACAGCTTTACGATCCGCTTCATCAACTTCTTGATAGGGACACTTTTGCTCAACGACAAATACGGCCGTACGGGCCTGTAAAATTGTTAACAGTTCCTGTGTTGTTAATTCATCAGTTGTTTTAATCATGAGCGCCTCCTGCTTTTTTTAACAGTTTAACGTACTTTTTGCTTAATGTCCGCTAGTAACCTTAATTCCTATGATTCCAACTACTAAGAGAACCACAAAAAAGCTAGTCAAAATCGTTAAATGATCCTTAAAGAAGAATACACCAATCAAAATCGATCCTACTGCTCCAATACCTGTCCATATTGGATACGCCAAACTCATAGGTAATGAATGAAGTGACTTTGATAAAAAATAAAAACTTGCAATCATACCGACTATTGTTAATAGAGAATAGTTTAATTTACTAAATCCTTCACTCATTTTCATCATTGTGGCCCAAAACATCTCGAATACTCCTGCTACTATTAATGATACCCATGCCATAATAATTCTCCTCCAAAAATAGATTTTTCTACTATCACGCAGACCGAACACTTTAATTGCTTTAACGATTTCGCTAAATCCTCCATATCCCAAAAAAATCGTTAATAAATGACAACAAAAAAAGGGCGTCCAATTTCTTCTATGACCTAACGAAATTGGCTCCCTTGCTCGGTAGCGTTCTACTAATTTGACTTCTATCCTAGTACCTTTTATTGAAAAAGGCAAGAAACAAGTATTATTTTGAAACAAAAAAACTTCCCCGAAAAAAACGGAGAAGTTTACGCTTTAAATTTTTAGGAAACGACGCATTGAAATGACTGATCCTAAAGAACCAATCAAATAGCCGCCGAGTGCCATTGTGATATCTAAAATCCATACAATTTGACTTGGGCGTAGCAGAGCAAGATTAGACTGTAATAAATATGGCGCTGCTAAACCATAAACCTGAGAATACCCATAAGTTAATACTAAAATTGGTACGATTGACCCAATCAAACCGATCCAGCCACCTTCAAGAAAGAACGGCCAGCGGATATATCCATTCTTAGCACCCACTAAACGCATAATTTGTATTTCTGTTTTTCGTGAAATAATCGTGATTCGAATCGTATTAGAAATAAGGAAGATTGCTACAAAAATTAATAACGCAGCTGCTGCCAACCCCCACGTACGAACAACTTTAGACATTTGAATAATTCTGTCTGCTGAATTTCCACCATAATTTGCACGGAACACATTCGGCAACTGACTCGCTTCACGTGTCACAGGACGGATATATTGTGCATCAGTCGCACTAACTACATACACGTCATAAAGCGGATTGCTGTCTCCTTCGAACAAATCCCAAGCATCGCCCATCTGTGCTTGTAATTTTTTCAATTGATCTTGCTTGCTGGAGAAAGAAACTTTGTCCACATGTTTGATATCTTGTAGTTCAGACTTCAATTCTTTTAGTTCTTTATCTTTAGTACCGATATCGACAAAAACAGTCACTTCAACATTTCCCTCAACATCTTGTGCTAATTTCGTCGCATTCATTATAACAGCTAGGAAGATTCCCGCCATTGTCAGTGTAATCGTCACGGCGCTGACAGAGGCTAATGTCATCCAGCCATTCCGCTTAACGCTCTTGATACTTTCCAACAAATGTCGGAAGAAATTTCTAATCATCAAACTCGTATTCTCCTTCCGCTTCGTCTCGAACGATCAAGCCATTTTCAATTGCGATTAAGCGATGGCGCATTGTATCCACAATCGTTTTATTATGTGTCGCCATCACTATAGTTGTTCCTTGGTTATTGATTCGTTCTAACAGATGCATGATTTCCCAAGAAGTATCAGGATCCAAATTACCCGTTGGCTCATCAGCAATCAAAACTTTGGGGGTATTTACAATTGCACGTGCAATTGAAACACGCTGCTGTTCACCACCAGATAATTCACTAGGAAAGACACGGACTTTGTGTTTTAAACCGACAAGGTCCAACACTTCCATAACACGTTTTTTGATGTCTCGCGGTTTACGCCCAATTACTTGCATTGCATACGCGACATTTTCATAAACTGTCTTACGGGGCAACAATTTAAAATCTTGGAAAACAACGCCTACATCGCGACGCAGATAGGGAACATCTTTATTCTTGATTTTTAATAAATCATGACGGGCAACATCTAAAATTTTTCCGGAAGTTGCCTTTTCTTCACGGTACATCAACTTGATGAAGGTAGATTTTCCACTACCAGAGGGACCAACGACATAGACAAACTCACCCTGTTCGATACGGACTGAAATCCCACGGACAGCAGTTGTCTTATTAGGATATTTTTTTGTTACATCCTGCATTTCAATCATGCTTTATCTCTCCAAATCCTCTTAAATTCTTTGTTATTATAGCATGCCAACATTGCAACTGGCTTTCATTACTTTACAATTTGATTTCATTTTATTCTTAAGCCTCTTGTGCCAAGCGCCATTTTAGATAAGCATCAATAAAAGGATCCAATTCTCCATCCATTACTGCTTGAACATTCCCAGTTTCGTAGTCCGTACGATGGTCCTTCACCATCGAGTAAGGGTGGAAAACATAAGAACGGATTTGAGAGCCCCATCCGATTTCTTTTTGTTCACCGCGTAAAGCAGCAGCTTCTTGCTCTTTTTTTTCAATTTCTAATTGATAGAGCTTCGCCTTCAACATTTGCATTGCGGTCTCACGGTTATGAAATTGCGAACGCTGTGCCTGACTCGCAACCACGGTCCCAGTTGGTAAATGGGTAATCCGCACTGCTGAAGAGGTTTTGTTAATATGCTGTCCACCAGCACCACTTGCACGATAAACATCGACCTTCAAATCATCTGGATTAATCTCAACTTCAATATTTTCATCCAACTCGGGCATTACTTCGACAGAGCAAAAAGAAGTATGGCGTCGGCTAGCAGAATCAAATGGAGAAATACGCACCAAACGATGCACTCCTTTTTCAGATTTCAAGTACCCATAAGCATTTGTTCCCTTGATCATCAATGTAACACTCTTAATTCCAGCTTCGTCACCTGACTGATAATCAATCGTTTCAACTGAAAAGCCATGTTGTTCAGCCCAACGAGTATACATCCGCAAAAGCATCGAACCCCAGTCCTGAGACTCTGTTCCACCCGCTCCAGGGTGAAGCTCTAAAATCGCATTATTCTTATCATAGGGCTCATCTAACAAAAGCGACAATTCAAAGCTGGCAATTTTTTCTTGTAGTTGAACTAATCGTCCTTCTAACTCCGTTTGCAGTTCAGCATCAAAATCTTCCTGCTGCATTTCCCACATAACATTTAATTCTTCGTACTCATCTGCTATAGCTTGAAACTGATCATAGGTTTCTTTGGCAGTATTGTTACGATTAATCAAAGCCTGAGCCTTTTCTGAATCATCCCAAAAGTCTGGAGCAGTCATTTGATTTTCTGCTTCTGCAATATCTTCTTCTAGCTGCTCTAGGTCAAAGAGACCCCCTGAAGCTTGTGACTTGCTCTTGCATAGAGTCTAACAAATTTCGTATTTCTGCATTTTCCAAATCTATTCCTTCTTTCTCACGAGTTAACTTCACCCGCAAAACCAATAATTTCAACGAATTAATCTATAGTATACGATTTTTTCCGTTAATTCTCAAAAAACACTCGATGTCTGTTTTTCATTATTGCTTCACTGCATATCGGAACTGTCAAAAGACGAGACATAGTAGCTATGTCCCGTCCTAAAGGTTCTTTTTATCGTGAAAATTATTGTCCTTTGCCGTGGCAGTTTTTATATTTTTTACCACTGCCGCATGGACATGGATCATTACGTCCCACTTTTTCTACATGAACCGGTTTTTGTTTCGTATGTGTTAAATTCTTCGGATCTCCATCTGCTTCTACAGGATGTTCTTGTTGGTTCTGTGCCACTTGCTCCCGCTGAACATTTTGACGAATTTCAGCTTTCATAAAGAGACGCGTAACTTCAAACTCAATCGCTCCAACCATATCTTCAAACATCTTGTATCCTTCGGTTTGATATTCAACCAATGGGTTATTTTGACCATAAGCCCGTAATCCTACAGATTGACGCAACTGATCCATCGCATCAATGTGGTCAGTCCATTTTGTATCCACAACACGCAAGATAACCACTTTTTCAAATTCCAATAATTGTTCAGGACTTTGTAATTGAGAAACTTTTGTATCAAAGACTGCTTTTGCACGATCGTACAAATAATCTTTCATTTCCTCAGGTGTCTTACCTTCAAAATCTGCCTTTGAAATAGAGTCTTCATGGACTAAAGTCGCACCAGCAAAATCTGCTAAAGCTTCAAGATTCCAATTTTCTTTATCTAATTGTGTGTGGCTGTCCACAACACGTGAAATTGTACGGCGAACCATATTCAACAAGTTTGGTGTTAAGTCTTTTTCACCCATAATCACATCTTGACGTTGCTTATAGATGACTTCACGTTGTTCACGCATGACATCATCATATTGCAAGACATTCTTACGTGTGTCGTAGTTATTCCCTTCAACCCGTTTTTGAGCCGATTCCACCTGGCGTGTCAACATTTTGCTTTGAATGACAGCATCTTCATCTTCAACTTTCATTCGATCCAAGAAAGCCTTGATTCGTTCAGAACCGAAACGTTTCATTAAATCATCCTCTAATGAAAGATAGAACTGTGAAACACCTGGGTCTCCTTGACGACCAGAACGTCCACGTAACTGGTTATCAATACGGCGTGATTCATGACGTTCGGTACCAATTACAGCTAGACCCCCTAATTCAACAACACCCAGACCTAATTTAATATCTGTACCACGTCCGGCCATATTGGTAGCTATCGTAACCGAACCTTTTTGTCCAGCGTTCATAATAATTTCCGCTTCTTTAAAGTGGTTCTTCGCATTCAAAACTTCATGCGGCACTTTTTCACGATCCAACAAATTAGAAAGTAATTCTGACGTTTCAACAGCAACCGTACCAACTAGGATTGGCTGACCTTTACGATGACGCTCTTTAATATCACGGACCACCGCATGAAATTTGCTTTCTAATGTTGGGTACAACAAGTCTGCATGATCTTCACGGATAACAGGTCGGTTAGTAGGAATTTGAATAACTTCAATATTATAGATTTCACGGAATTCTTCTTCTTCCGTTTTAGCCGTACCTGTCATCCCTGCTAATTTTTTATACATCCGGAAATAGTTCTGGAAGGTAATTGTCGCCATTGTTTTCGTTTCATCTTCGATCTCAACGGATTCTTTTGCTTCGATCGCTTGGTGCAACCCATCGGAGTAACGACGTCCATCCATAATACGACCAGTAAACTGGTCAACAATTAAAACTTTTCCTTCTTGTACCACATAATCTATATCACGGATCATGATAAAATTTGCTCGCAAAGCTTGATCTAAATGGTGTGTCAACGCTGTATTTTCTAAATCATACAAGTTTTCTAAGCCGAAGTTCTCTTCTGCTTTTTCAATTCCTTGTTCAGTTAGCCCGATTGTCTTTGATTGGATATCAATTTTGAAATCTTCGTCTTCTTTCAATCGTTTCACGAAATTGTCTGTTCGTGTATAAAGAGCCGTAGACTTTTCAGCAGCCCCAGAAATAATCAAAGGTGTGCGTGCTTCGTCAATCAGGATCGAGTCTACTTCATCGACAATGGCATAGTTCAATGGACGTTGAACCATCTGACTTTGATAAACAACCATATTGTCACGTAGATAGTCAAAACCAAGTTCATTATTTGTGCTGTATGTGATATCACAATTGTATGCTTCACGTTTTTCATCAGCGGTTTTTGAATTGATATTCAAACCAACACTCAATCCTAAGAAATTGTACAATTCACCCATTTCAGTAGAGTCACGTGTTGCTAAATATTCATTTACTGTAACTACGTGGACGCCTTCTCCTGTCAAGGCATTCAAATAAACCGGCATCGTCGCTGTTAATGTTTTTCCTTCACCAGTTTTCATTTCAGGGATATTTCCGTCATGTAAGACGATCCCCCCCATTAATTGCACGTGATATGGATATAGACCAAGAACACGTTTTGCTGCTTCACGGACTACCGCAAAAGCTTCTGGAAGTAAGTCATCCAATGTTTCTCCAGCTTGGTAACGCCCTCTAAATTCTTCGGTCTTGCCACGTAATTGCCCATCCGACAATTTTTCCATGTCGCCAGAAAATTCTTCGACCTTGTCAGCAATCCCACTTAATCGTTTTAATTCTTTTTTATCGTTTTCAATCATTCGTTTCAGAAAGTTTGCCATTCGTTTATCTTACTCCTTTATTTCTTTTCATTTTCTATTTTTTGATAGAAACCCGCTAGTATATTTTATCATTAGTCCTTGAGAAAAGAAACTTCTCATAGCGAATAAAGGGCGACTTATACAATGATTAATCTTTTTCAGAGACTTTCCTTTACAACAAGGCATACAGAGGTTCTTTTCATTAGAAAAATCTGGCTTATTCTAAAACTTAATTTTCAATGAAAATAAAAAACCTTCCAGCATCAGCTGGAAGGCAATAAATTTCTGTTAATCAGTTTCAATCAAACCATATTTACCATCTTTACGACGGTATACAATACTTGTACCATTTGTTTCAGCATCTTCAAAGATAAAGAAATTATGTCCAAGCATGTTCATTTGTAGGACTGCTTCTTCGCTGCCCATTGGTTTTAGTGATAGACGTTTTGTACGAACAATTTCTAATTCAGATTCCTCTGATGAATCTTCTGCATTCACTAATACTTCTACTTCGCGTTCAGGGACACCCTTTTCACGAGCTTTGCGGTTAATTTTTGTTTTAAATTTGCGGATCTGACGTTCTAATTTATCCACAACCAAATCAATACTTGCATATAAATCTGGTGAAGTTTCTTCCGCCCGAAGAACCAAGTAAGGTAATGGAATCGTTACTTCAACTTTTGCTGTTTTTTCTGTGTATACTTTCAAATTGACATAAGCAGTTGCGTCCGGAACATCAGTGAAGTAGCGTTCTAACTTTCCTACTTTCTTTTCAACGTAATTGCGGATAGCTTCTGTAACTTCGATGTTTTCCCCACGAACATTATATTTGAACATACGTATTGCCCCTTTCGTCTTGCCAACTGAAGATAGGAGGAAGGACCACTCTTACCTCTTCTTCTTAACTCTATTATATCGAAATCTAATCCTTTTGCAAAGTAAATCGCTATCAATTTCAAAAGCAAAATGGATGCATTTTAGCGAGCAAAAGTCAAGCTTTTCACCGTTTCTGCACCATTTTTATAAAGTAATTCTGCTGCATGGAACAGTGTACGTCCAGTGGTATAAACATCATCTACTAATAAAACTCTTTGATTTCTAATTTTTTCTTTTGATACTTTCAATTCAAAAGGTTGGGTCATTTGCAAGCGCTCTTCACGTGATTTTTCTGATTGAGGCGCCAACTCAACTCGCTTCAGCAAAGCTTCATTAGAACATCTTGTCAAATCCAAGCAGCCACAAACTTGATTGAAGCCTCTTTGCTCGAAACGTTCTTTTGAAAGAGGAAGCGGACAGATTAAATATCCACGAAAAAGTTGGAGTGTTTGTGTCAATTCTACTAAAAAGGCGCCTCTCAACCGGTAATCTCCTATGAATTTATAGCGCTCGATCCATTGTCGAAAGCCCTCATCGTAATGGAATAAGCTTATATTATTCATAACAAAGCCAAGTTTTTGCTCCCACAAATAGCAATCTTGGCACAACTCTAGTGAGTTAGAACGACCGCAACCTGGGCATGCCATTTCTTGATCAATTTTAGAAAACAATTTTTCACAATAATAGCAGCGTCGATTACTTGAAAAAAACAGTTCCCGTAACGTTAAATTGTTAACCAATTCTTCTTGACAACAACTACAACGCATCAATTAGTCCCTCCTTGAATGCCTGACGATTATTTTCTTCGATTTCGACGATTGCCTTTCTAATCGATTTAGTTACTTCACTGCTGATAAAAAGGACTTCAGCTTTCGTATATTGCCCCTTACGGTCCGCCCTTCCAGCAATTTGAACCAATGCCGATTTATTAAAGACACGATGTGATGCCTGTAAAACGATAACTGAAACTTTTTCAAAAGTTACACCTCGTTCTAAAATCGTCGTTGTCAGCAACAATTGATACTTTCCGTCTCTCATATTTTCAACTTTAATCAATCGTTCCTTATCTTGTGAGTAAACCGTCGTTAGTTTTATATTCGAAAATGTATTTTGAATAAAATTCGCCATTTTCGCTAATAACGGGATGTTCGGGCAGAAAAGCAATACATTATTTTTCTCAAGTAGTTCAGCTATTTTGACCATAATATTTTTAGGTAACTTTCCCTTGCTTAAATATTTTTCTAAGCGCCAAGAAAAAAATAATTTTGGAACCGGCAACTTACGACGATGATAACGTGCTGGCAAATAATAGAAATGATCGACCTCTTTCTTTAATTGTTCATCTGGCGTTGCACTTAAATAAATGCGGCTGCCCTCTTTTTTTTGTGCATTATTTACCGCTCGTTTTAGTAAGGGATCTGATGAATAAGGAAATGCATCTACTTCATCTACAATGACTAAATCAAAATAATCATGATAACGTAAAAGTTGGTGAACTGTGCATACAACAAAAGCATCCCCATTATCTTTGCGATCTTCTCCATGAAAAAGACTGATCTTTTCTTTTGGAAATGCATGGCAGAAACGTATGTAAAGCTCGTTACAAACATCAATTCTTGGTGATGCCACAGCAACTCTTTTTCCTTGTTCAAGTGAGGCTTTTAATAGAAGAAATAAAATTTCAGTTTTTCCTGCACCAGTCACTGCCCAAAGAAGAAAAGTATTTGCTGAAGCCTGGTCTTCTAGAAGCTTCTCCGCAATTTTTCTTTGTGCAGAAGAAAGCTCCCCTGTCCAAACAAGCATTATTTTCCTTGCAGGTAGCTTTTTAACTGGAAAATAATAAAGAAAACTTCTGCTATCAACACGACCTAAAACTAAGCAATGAGGGCAATAAAAGAAATTAGCAGGTGTTTTTTCCCGCGACACTTCTCCACAACGTTGACACATCCAACCTTCTTCACTCTCTTTCATTGCCGGTCTTTTTTCGGCAGCTTTCAAATTTATATTAGGATAAAAAGCTTCCCATTCTCTTCGCAGCAAATGCTGACCAGTAATCACCATACACACTCTCCTTTTTCAAAAGTACGCAATCAACACTTCCAAGCTTTAGGTTTAGCTTCTTTCTATAGTACAAAAAAAGAAGGCGAAGCAATTGTGATATGCTGCACCTCCTTTTTATGTATTTTTCAGTTTTGCATGAGCCAACTTGATTTTACTAGTTTATTGAAAACCACATATTCTTTGTCTAGATTTACTTGTACTACTTCATAGTTTGCATTTAACCAGCCGTAAGCTCCCTTTTCTGGATGACGGTAATCATTCGCCCACCAATCAAGATCCTGTCGAGCAGTGTGCGGCAGACCACTGCGAGGGAACAACAGCTCATCAAATTGTGTAAAGGTTAGCGTCACCTGTGAGCCATTATTACTTTTTAAATAATGTGTTATGCCATCGTATTTTTTTACTCGTGTCATTCTCATCCCTCACCTTTAAACAAAAAATAGTTTGTCAAATAACCAATAGTTGAAACCCACACCATATATCTCCTATACTATAATAGAGAAAATTAAAGTGAGGCAAAATTATGATGCAAAATTATCGAACCATCAAAGAAGACAATCAGCATGAAATCGAAATAAAAAAATCTCGCTTCATTTGCTTTTTAAAGCGTATCGAATCAGAAGACGAAGCGAAAAACTTTATTCAACAGATCAAAAAAGAACATTGGAAAGCCAATCATAATTGTAGTGCGTTTGTTTTAGGCGAACACAACGAAATTCAACGCTCATCAGACGATGGTGAGCCTAGTGGAACTGCTGGTGTTCCAATGTTAGAAGTGCTGAAAAAAAATAATCTAATAAATGTTTGCGCTGTGGTTACTCGCTATTTTGGCGGAACTAAACTCGGTGCTGGTGGTCTAATTCGTGCATATTCAGGTGCCGTCGCTCAAGCAATAGCTTCTACTGGTATTGTGGAAGGTCGTCTACAGCAAGAGGTCTTTGTCCAATTAGACTATCCCAATTGGGGAAAAATGGAGAACTTTATCACCAACGAACAGGTAGTGGTAAAAGATACCCAGTTCACCGATCAAGTTATTGTTACTTGCATGGTCGATGAAAACCACGTTGAAACTTTCGAATCTAAAGTTATAGATTTATTAAATGGACAAGTTCACTTCAAAACTGGAGAAACTACTTATTTCGAGCAAATGATCCAAGAGGCATAGACTCTTGGATTATTTTTCTAAATAAAATTCAAAGCGACTGCCGACATATTGCGTTCTCACATATTCAAATGGTCGTTCATCCGCTAAATACGATACCTGACGTAAACGTAAAATCGCATCTCCGCGCTTTACGTCTAAGTAATCAGCAATTTGCTCTGAAGCCAGAATAGCTGACACAGTTTGATTTGCGCGTCCTATTTCGAATCCTTTTTCTTGTAAACTGTGATAAAAGGAGTCTGTGATTTCTTCTTTGCTGAAGCCTTCTATTAATTTTGCCGGAATACTTGCCACTTCGAAACAAATGGGCACATCATCTGCATACCGAATTCGTTCCATCCGCAATACCTGCTCACCCTTTTCCAAGCCAAGTTTCTCTGCTTCACTAGAGCTTGCTCGTGAGTGGAAGAAAGAAATTGTTTTACTTGAAGGCACTTTGCCTAACGATTCCATAATATCGGTAAAGCTTGTGGTTCCACTCATTTTTTCTTGGACTTTCTTACTTGCAACATAAGTACCTGATCCAATTTTTCGTTCTAAAATCCCCTCATCCGACAATGTTTGAATCGCCTGACGGAGAGTCATCCGACTTACTCCAAATCTTAACGATAATTCTCGTTCAGAAGGCAAGCGAGCCCCAATCTTCCATACACCCTTTTCAATTTCATGTTTCAATTGATCATGTATTTGAATATAAACTGGCACCTGATTCGCCACGTTCCGTCACCCCGTTCAATTTTTTCTACTTTCATTATAACTGGTATATACCTAATGCACAACAAAAATCCTTTGCTCTTTCTTCCCCTTCATCTTTTCTCTAAAAACAAAAGAGTAGACCCGTTTTAATTGGTCTACTCTCGGCATTAATTTTTAACTTCTTCTTTTAATTGTTTATTGGCTGTAGCCATCATCAAACGAATGCGATTTAGCTGATTTACGATTGAAACACCTGGGTCATAATCAATAGCAGCAATATTTGATTTTGGATATTGATGACGTAGTTCTTTGATAACGCCTTTACCAACGACATGGTTTGGCAAACACCCAAATGGCTGCATACATACAATGTTATTTACCCCTGTTTTCAATAAATCAATCATCTCGCCAGTCAAGAACCATCCTTCACCTGTGTGATTCCCGATGGAAAGAATTTTACTAGCATCTTCAGCTAGTTGATAAATAGAATGGATGCCTGTAAATCGTTTAGAAGCACGCAATGCTTTATCCATTGGTTTTTCCACTACCTCAATCAATTTAATGGCCATTTCAGCAATCGTTTTGTTTTTCTTCGGCATTCCCATGTTGTCGTATTTCCAAATTTGATTATATAAAGAGTAGTTCATAAACCCGATTAAATCTGGAACAACTGCCTCCGCACCTTCTGCTTCCAATAAACGAACGATGTCATTATTGGCTGTTGGGGAATATTTCACTAAAATTTCTCCAACAACGCCGACTTTCGGCTTCACTTCATTTGAGATTGGTACTGTATCAAAATCTTTGATGATTTTTTTCATATTACGATTAAAAATTGTCAGAGAACCATTGCGAACATTGCTCTCCACTTTCTTCAACCATTCTTCATGTAGCGCATCAATTTGCCCTTTTTCCAATTCATAAGGACGTGTCCTATACACTACTCGCTCAAATAGATCTCCATAAAGAATTGCAACGACAATCCGTTTCAACATCGATAACGTATATTTGAAGCCTGGATTGCTTTCTACCCCTTTATTTCCAAGGGACACGGAAACAACTGGGACTTGCGAGAACCCAGCATCGTTCAATGCTTTGCGTAATAATGGAATATAGTTCGTCGCACGACAGCCTCCACCAGTTTGACTCATCATCACACTTGTATTGTCTAAATCATACTCACCGCTTTGCAAAGCCTCAACTAGTTGACCAATAGAAATAATCGCCGGGTAACAAGAATCATTATTGACAAATTTTAACCCCACATTGATCGCTTCTCGATCCATCGCCGGTAAACAAACCACATTATAGCCTGAAGCCTCCAATGCAATATCAAACAAGCCTGATTGATGAATTGGACTAAGCATTGGCAATAACAAGGTATGCTTTTTACGCATTTCTTTCGTAAAGACGATCTTTTCAGGCTCTTCAAAACGTCTTACTGGTTCGAAATTAGATTTATCGCGTTCGTTAACCGCCGCCTTCAATGAACGCAAACGAATTCTGATAGCACCAAGATTTGACCCTTCATCAATTTTTAAAACGGTATAGATTTTACCGTACTGCTCCATGATTTCTTCAACTTGATCCGTCGTTACAGCATCCAAGCCGCATCCAAAGGAGTTTAGTTGAACAAGTTCTAGATTTTTAGATTTTGCTACTACTCGAGCTGCAGCATACAGACGAGAATGATATACCCATTGATTCACTACGCGAAGATTTCCCACGTCGCTTAAATGAGAGACACTGTCTTCTGTTAATACATGAAATCCTTCTTGGGTAATCACTTCTGCAATACCGTGATTGATTTCTGGGTCCAAATGATACGGGCGGCCAGAAAGAACGACACCGCGTTCCCCTTTTTGATTAAGCATTAATAAGGTTTCTTCCCCTTTTTGGCGAATATCTTCTTTAAATGCTTCTAATTCTTCATAAGCATGATGCAATGCTTGGTTGATTTCTTCTTGTGTAATCCCTATATCTTGGAAGCATCTTCCTAAAACAGCAGCAACAGATGCTTCATTTGCTAGATTTAGATACGGATTACGATAGTCAACTTTTCCTTCACGGATATCATCAACATTGTTCCGTATAACATCAGGATAACTTTGAACAATTGGACAGTTAAAATGATTATCTGCTTCCTTTGACTCTTCCCGTTCAAAAACAACTCCAGGGTAGAAAATCATTGGTATACCATCATCAATCAAGGCTTGGATGTGCCCGTGAGCAATTTTCGCTGGGTAACAAGCAGTATCACTAGGAATTGTTTCCATCCCTTGTTCGTACAATTCTTTGTTTGAACGAGGTGATAATTTTACTCGGAAACCTAAGTCGCTAAAAAATGTATGCCATAATGGATAATTTTCATACATGTTCAGCACACGTGGAATACCAATTTCACCACGAACAGCCTCTTTCTTTCTTAACGGACGGTATTTGAATAGACGACGATATTTGTAATCTACCAAGTTGACTTTTTTATCTTCTCGCTTCACTTTAATCCGAGCACCACGTTCACACCGATTTCCAGTAATGAACTGACGACCATCAGAAAACAGTGTGACAGTCAACATGCAATTATTTTCACATAATCCGCAATGTGTAAATTCTTTCTCGGCAGTGAAACTATCAATTTCAGCTAAAGATAGCGTTTCGGTTTTTTCACCGACCTCATAATTTTCTAGCGCAATCAATGCCGCTCCAAACGCACCCATTAACCCAGCAATTGATGGTCGGACAACTTCTCGTCCTGTCACCATTTCAAAAGCTCGCAAAACAGCTTCGTTATAGAATGTCCCACCTTGACAGACAATTTTCTCACCAAGTTCCTCTGGTCGACGTACTTTGATTACTTTGTAAATCGCATTCTTGATCACCGAATAAGACAAGCCAGCAGAAATATCGCCAACAGAAGCGCCTTCTTTTTGCACCTGTTTGACTTTAGAGTTCATAAAAACGGTACAACGAGAACCTAAATCAACAGGTGCTTTTGATTTCAATGCGGCTTTTGCAAAATCTTCTACATTATAATTCAATGATTTGGCAAAGGTTTCAATAAACGAACCACAGCCAGACGAACAGGCTTCATTTAATTGAATGGAGGACAACGCACCGTCTTTGATGGTCATCGCCTTCATATCCTGACCGCCGATATCCAAAATGAAATCAACACCTGGTTGGAAATGATTGGCAGCCTTATAATGGGCCATCGTCTCCACTTCACCGATATCAACTTTTAAAGCATTCTTTATTAGCTGCTCTCCATAGCCAGTCACTGCTGCTTTTCCGATAAATACATGCTCAGGTAATTTTGAATAGAGATCTTTCAATACGGTCATAGTCGTTTCCAATGGTTGGCCTTGGTTATTGCCATAAAATGAATACATTAAGTTTCCGCTATCGTCAATCAATGCTACTTTGGTTGTTGTTGAACCGGCATCTATTCCTAAGAATGCCACCCCTTCATGGTCGGTTAAGCTTTTCTCTTGTGCTTGTGCTTGCCCGTGTCGCATTCGAAAATCAGCCAAATCAGCTTCATCAGCAAATAATGGCTCTAACGTGTCTGATGGAGACAAGTGCCCTTCTTCTGCCGTTGTCAAACGGTGCAACAGCTCCTTAAGAGAAGTTGTCTCTGCCTCCTCTGAATAAAAGGCAGCACCCATAGCGACAAAAAGCTGTGGATTTTCTGGAAAAATGACATTCTCTGGCGCGATATTCAAGGTCTCAATAAATCGTTGGCGCAGTTCAGACATAAAGAATAAGGGACCACCAAGAAACGCAATGTTCCCTTTAATTTTACGACCAGCTGCTAAACCAGCAATTGTTTGATTAACCACTGCTTGGAAAATACTCGCAGCAATATCTTCTTTGGCCGCTCCTTCATTAATCAACGGCTGTACATCTGTTTTAGCGAATACGCCACAACGAGAAGCAATCGGATAAATCGTTTTATAATTTTTGGCTAACTCATTTACCCCATTGGCATCTGTTTTTAATAGAACAGCCATTTGATCGATAAAAGCGCCTGTACCTCCTGCACAGCTACCATTCATACGTTGCTCGAGAGCACCTTCAAAAAATGTAATCTTTGCGTCTTCTCCGCCAAGCTCGATTGCTACATCCGTTTCAGGAATAACCTCCTCAACTGTGCGTGTGCACGCGATTACCTCTTGCACAAAAGGAATCCCCAAAACATCTGCTAAACCCATCCCACCGGATCCAGTGATGCTCATAGTCATCCCTTGACTACCAATTACTTCTTCAGCTTCTCGCAACACACGTTCTGTGGCAGCTTTCACATCTGAAAAGTGACGTTCATACTTCGCAAATAAACTATCGTTTTGTTCATTCAAAATGACCAACTTGACGGTTGTAGAGCCAACATCAATCCCCGCTCGTAATGTCATAATTATTCCTACCTTCCATTTTTAACAACACATGTTGATTAACTTACAAAGTGTTTGTTATACTACTCACGTATATTCTAAAAACATTTCGAACGTTATGCAATACTCAAAACCATTTCATTCGTGTGATAAGCAACATTCTGAAGCGATCTGTTGTAAAATGAAAGGAATTATTATGGCAAAAAAAATTGACCTGCGTGTAAAGCGAACCAATAAAATGATTATGGAGGCTTTTATCCATCTAGTGGAACAAAAAGGGTATGATAACATCACCGTGCAAGAAATTGCCGATGAAGCAATGATTAATCGAGCGACTTTTTATGCGCATTTTAAAGACAAGCAAGATCTCTATGACCACATTTTTAAACAGGCTATTGATGCTTTTGCCGCAGTGCTTGATCCTGATCAAATTGTTCAAGGCAATCGATTAAAAGTTCGGAAAATTGAAATGGTTCTGAAAAACATTTACGAACAAATTCAAGCAAATCGAAAATTCTTTTTGACTATTATGGATGCTTCTGGAAATGAAATCCTGCGGAAAAAAGTTGCGGAAATTTTAAATGAAAAATATGCCCACGTATTCAAGCGACTGAGGATTACTGAAAATGATATCGAAGTTCCGTTAGATTTTATTATTGAATACATGACATCCATTTTTGTAGGTACCTTGCATTGGTGGATCACTAGCGAGACGACAATGGATGCTGACAGCCTTTCTAAATTAGTCATTAAATTAGTTGGCAACGGCCATTTGACTGTTCTAGGCATTGAGATTGACCATTAAAAAGAAGCGCCCAGAAATTCTGAGCGCTTCTTTTTAATCAATGATTTTTTGCCTTCCACTTAATAGTATGGCGAGTTGGACGAACAGAACGTACACGAGGCACCTGTCCTTTTTCTTTTGTTACTTCTAATGAACTGTCTTTAATCGTACTATAAATTTTTGCCACAGTCTCTGTTAACATTTCTTTGACTTCTTCTACTTTATTCATTCATTTCTTCTCCCTTCTCATTTAAAAATTCACAGACTTCTAAAGGTAGTTTTTAACATAGCCTACCACTTGCAATTCTGTTTGATTCTCTCTTTGCTTCTTCCATTTAAATGTAGCGTATATTTTAAAGGGCTTCAAGTGAGAAACCTTTTACTTCACTATTTTTTTGTAAAAGCTTGATTTGACAAGACTCTACGCAAAGTAGAATGGCTATTTCATCAAATTCCCTATTCATTTCCTTAACAATTCGCTATGCTTAATTTATCAACAAGAAAGAGGAAATCAAATGGACAATTTTTTAGGGACGCAATTAAGAAATTATCGTCAACGAAACGAACTAACACAAAAACAACTCGCAAATATCTTATATGTATCCGATCGAACGGTTTCTAAATGGGAGCGCGGGGCAGGATACCCTGATATTGATACGCTAAAACAGATCGCGCAATTATTGGATATTTCGTTAGACAACTTGCTAAATGAACGAGAGCCGACGTTGTATTTTGAATATCGTTCAGAAATTATATTGTTTCATCTGCCCTTGCTGCATATAATTATTCCAAATCTTTCGGAACTGTTGTGGCATAATCGTAGATTCGCACTCAGTACAATGAGGCATAAGAAACAATTAATTCCCGTTGCTCGAGGGATTTTTAGTGTAGGTTTCTTCTCATCAGGAGTTTTTTCATTAGGGATTTTCACGAAAGGGATCTTCTCGCTCGGGCTGCTTTCTCTGGGGATATTTTCAGCAGGAATTTTGACATTGGGCTTTTTCAGTGCTGGAAACCTTGCATTAGGAGCTGTTGCTTTTGGAAATCTTGGTATCGGCTTATTGGCTTTAGGCAACTTGGCCCTTGGCGGTGTAAGTATAGGTAATTTTACATTAGGTTACCTATCTATCGGCAACAAAGCGTTCGGAAGTTATACCAGTATTTTACCAGAGCATAGTAATCTACCAGAAATATCACAAGCTTTTAGTCTTTTACGCCATGAAGTCCCACAAGTCATAGACAAGTGGATCATTGGTCCATTTCTAACAGTGACCAATACTTCAATATTTCTCTATGCCGTAATATCTTTATTGCTTTTTATAGTTTTCTTGCTTTGTGTTGTATGCCTGTGGGGACTTATGAAGCTAAGACGACTTACGGTCAACCATTAGTTACTAATGAGCAGCTGAGAAGATCAGCGGCTCTAAATAATTGTTATATAAAAACAAAAAAAGTGAGCTGCTTTTGCAACTCACTTAACAACTGGGGTAGCTGGATTCGAACCAACGCATGAGGGAGTCAAAGTCCCTTGCCTTACCGCTTGGCTATACCCCAATGGTGGAGGAGAGTGGATTCGAACCACTGAACCCTAAGGAACGGATTTACAGTCCGTCGCGTTTAGCCACTTCGCTACTCCTCCAAATAGGTTTTTTTATTATTTAAAAACCCGACTCAGTTATAATACCTAATCTTCAAAAAAAATGCAAGTACTTTTTTCAAAAATTATTCATGTAAGTTCCAGTTACGAATTAAGGCTTCGATCCCATCATCTAATGACTTGTAATTCCCTAAAAGATGTCCATCATTATAGGCTTGAAAATTTTTGTTTTCTGGAATAATTTCACCAATAACTTTTTTACCAATCATTAATTGAGTAATTGCTTGTTTCTTTCCATCAATAACACGCTCTTCTTCAGTAACCTGAACTTGGATATCTTTGTTCTTTTTAGACATATATTCCCCTCCGTCCAAAACATTTTATCATACAATAAAAGAAATGGACAACTGATCACTCAGTCGTCCTTTCATTTAAGGTTGTGTGATTATGGCTTTCAACACTTCATAACCATTATCCGTCAATAGCTGCTTAATTTCTTCAGTTTCTTTGCTAGCTAGCTGAATTTCTAAAATTGTCGCATTGACTTGATGATCTACGATAACAGTCAGGATACTGAAATCATGATCAGCCAAAATCTTCGCTACTCTTGCTAGCACACCTTTTTTGTCTTCTAAGATTTTTAGTTGAACCCGAGTCCCACCTTCATAATACCCTGTGAGTTTTAAGAACGCATCAAATATATCATTATTAGTAATAATCCCAACTAATTTCGTCCCATCAAGAACAGGCAATACATTGATTTTGTTTTGACGCATCAGATAGATGCCATCTTCTAATTCCGCATCTGGGGAAATTGTTTTAACATCCTTGATCATCACATCTGAGACAACTGTTTTATTTAATAAGTAATTGACTTCATGAACACTTAAGCTGGTAGCTTTTGAAGGAAGTGCTTCTTGAATTGTCCCTTCAGTAATCAAACCTACCAATTGTTCCTCCTCCATAACCGGTAAACGATGAATATCATATTTCTTCATTAAATCGACCGCATCAAATATTTTTGTCTTTGGTGTGACCGTCACCAAATCTTCTGTCATAAAATCCTTTACACTCATGTTTTATCCTCCTAGATAAGCTTTCTTCACTTCTTCACTCTCTAGCAATTCTTGACCAGTCCCTGACAAGACTACTTTACCTGTTTCCAACACATAGCCACGGTCAGCAATTGACAACGCCATCTTAGCATTTTGTTCAATCAATAAAACGGTCGTTCCTTGTTTTTGAATCTCTTGTATGATGTTAAAAATTTCTTGAATAAAAATTGGTGCCAATCCCATTGAAGGCTCATCGAGCAATAATAAACGCGGTTTAGACATCAAAGCCCGTCCCATTGCTAACATTTGCTGTTCACCACCGGATAAGGTGGACGCGTCTTGATTCAAACGCTCTTTCAAGATAGGAAACTTTTCATAAACATGTTCATAATCTTGTTGAATATCTCCATCTTTGCGTAAATATGCCCCCATCTCTAAATTTTCCAAAACAGTTAATCCAGGAAAAACATGTCTTCCTTCTGGAACCTGTGAAATCCCTTGAGCAACAATTCGCCTTGGAGCTTTCTTTTGGATAGGAGAACCTTCAAAAGTAATAGTCCCTTTAGAGGGTTGATTTAAACCAGAGATCGTTCGTAAAATGGTCGTTTTCCCTGCACCATTTGCTCCGATCAGAGAAACGATTTCTCCCTGATTTACTTCAAAGCTAACATCCCGTACAGCCTGGATCATGCCGTAATGAACCGAAAGATTATCAATTTTCAGCATTATAGCTCACCTCCAAGATAGGCTTTGATAACCTCAGGATTATTTTTAATTTCTTCTGGAATACCTTCTGCTAAAATACGACCATATTCTAAAACATAAATTCTTTCGCAGACGTCCATGACCAAACTCATGTCGTGCTCAATCAGCAAAATCGTAATTTGAAATTCCTTTTGGATCTTTCGGATCAGCAATGTTAATGCCGCTGTTTCCTGTGGATTCATTCCAGCCGCAGGTTCATCCAAGAAGAGAATTTTTGGTTTTGTAGCTAATGCACGAACAATTTCCAAGCGTCGTTGTTCACCATAAGGCAAATTACGAGCCAAATTTTCTGCTTTGTCTTGTAATTCAAAAATCGTCAATAATTTCAATGCTTCTTCTTTTAACTTATCCTCTTTGTTATAAAACGCTGGTAAACGCAAAACACTAGAGAAAAAGCTTTCTTTATTTTTACTGTTCATAGCGATTAAAACATTGTCTAAAACCGTTAAATCCTTAAACAAACGAATATTCTGAAAGGTTCGACTTAAACCAAGATCAGCAATAGCGTATGGCTTTTGACCATTCAATCGATGAGTTTTTCCATCCGCCTCTAGTAAAACGTCTCCTTCACTTGGTTCGTAAACACCTGTAATCAAATTAAACAGAGTTGTTTTCCCTGCACCATTCGGCCCAATCAATCCCACTAATTGATTTTCTTCTAACGCGATATTGACATTGGAGACCGCCGCCAAACCGCCAAAGTTTTTAGTTAAATCTTTAATTTCCAACAGAGGCATTCTGGTCATCTCCCTTTTTAAACTTATCTAAAATCTTCTTCACAGACAATTCTTTTGTGCCTAACAATCCGCCAGGTTTGAAAATCATCAAGATAATTAATGCTAACGCGTAAATAATCATCCGTAATGTCCCAAAATCCTGAAGATACATATTAATAATGCCTAAAAGAACTGCTGCGATAAATGTTCCTGTCACACTACCAATTCCACCTAATACGACTAAAATTAAAATATCAACGGACTTTGTAAAGGCAAAATCCTTTGGTGCAATTGATTGTAAATATCCAGCGTACAAAGAACCAGCAATACTTGCCGTCATCGCGCCAAAAGCAAAAGCCATTACCTTGTATTTCGTAGTATTGACCCCCATCGCTTCCGCCGCAATCTCATCTTCACGAATTGCCATCGTCGCACGGCCAGCACCTGAACGTATATAGTTAACAATAAATAATGTAGTGATCGCCATGAAGCCATAAACCATTTGCCAATCAACAAAAGGTTCGATACCAAATAAACCAGAAGGACCATTCGTAATCTCTTTAAAGTTAATTAATAAAATACGAATAATCTCCGCTACACCTAGTGTGGCAATCGCTAGATAATCACCGCTCAAACGCAATGTTGGAATTCCAACTGCTACAGCAACAAGACCGGCTAAGATCACACCAACAGCCATTCCTAAGAAAAAACCGCCATAAGTCGGTGTGTTCATTGAAATCAATGCAGCCGCATAGGCTCCGATCGCCATGAAGCCAGCATGTCCTAAAGAGAACTGACCCGAAAATCCAATAATAAGGTTCAAACCAACTGCTAAAATGATATTAATACCGATTTGAACGAGAATATTGTCTAAGAACAAGTTGACCATTCCAGCAGAATAAGCTACGTATAAAACTACGTATCCAATTACGATCAAAGCTAGCCAAATCAAATTGTATTTCAAATTCTTTTTCATTTGATCCACCTACACTTTCTCTTTCACATGTTTGCCTAAAATACCGGCTGGACGAATTAACAAAATCAAAATCAATACTGCATATACGACTGCGTCTTTAAAATCTGAAAATCCCAATGCTGTTGTCAATGTTTCTATTAAACCGATGACAAATCCACCAATTGCAGCACCTGGAATAATACCAATTCCACCTAAAACTGCGGCGATAAATGACTTCAGACCAGGAATATATCCCATCATAGGATCAATGGAGTTGTAATACAACCCAATCATCATCCCTCCAGCAGCTGCTAGTGCTGAACCTAAAGCAAAAGTAAAGGAGATTGTACGGTTTACGTCAATTCCCATCAACTGTGCGGCATCTGTATCAACACTCACTGCACGCATCGCCTTCCCCATCTTGGTTTTCTGAACAATCAGGTTTAAGGCAATCATTAAAAATAAAGACAAGCCTAAAATCAACAATTGAATATTTGAAATACTCAAAAATCCAAGTTTGTAAACCTGCAGTTTAATCGCCTGTGGAAATGGACGAGTTGTTGAACTGAAAAAATAAATCATCGTATTTTGCAATAGGTAGGAAACACCGATTGCAGTAATCAAAGCAGCAATTCGAGTAGAATTTCTTAATGGACGATAAGCCAAAAATTCAATAACGACTCCTAAAATTGCACTTCCTGCCATTGATAATACCAAGGCGGGAAAGAAGCCCATATTAAACTGATTGATTAAAAAGTAGCCAATAAACGACCCAATCATATATATTTCGCCATGGGCAAAGTTGATTAATTTAATAATCCCATAGACCATAGTATAGCCAAGCGCCATCAGCGCATAGACACTACCTAGGAATAGCCCATTGACGATTTGCTGAATAAATACTTCCATCTTTATCACTTCACTTTTCAAAAAAATAGAGTAGCCGATCCGATTACGACCTTAATTTTTAAAAGGGAGTGTGCCAACAACCATCGGCACACTCCCTTGTCTGCATTCACCGAGTAATTATGGATTAACGGTTTCGGCAGAAGTTTCTTTCCCATCTGTCAGACCAAGAACTACTGCTGATTTTACAGGATTATGTTCCTTGTCCATTGAAATCTTACCAGTAACACCTTCAAAATCTTTCAAATTCGCCAGGCCTTTGTCGATTGCTTCTGGTGTCGCTTTTCCTTCATCCTCAATTGCTTGTTTGATCATGTAAACAGAATCGTAAGCTAAAGCATTGAATGAAGATGGCTGTTTGTTATACTTTTTCTCGAAAGCTTCTACAAATGGTTCCACTTTATCAGTTGCTGGTGCTTTTGTTGAGAAGTGCCCTGTATAATAAACATTTTTGACATTGCTTGCGCCAGCTGTTTCAACTAATTTTTCATCACCAAAGCCGTCAGCCCCGATGATAGGTTGTTCAATTCCCATTTCACGAGCTTGTTTGATGATTAGACCCGCTTCTGTGTAATAGCCTGGAATATAGATAACATTGAAGTCTTTATCTTTGATTTTTGTCAGCATTGCTTGGAAATCTTTATCTCCTGCAGTAAAGTTCTCCTCAGCTACGATTTTACCTTTGTAAGTATCCTTAAAGGCCTTCTTCAAGCCATTTGCATAATCACTTGAGTTATCACCTAAGATTACTGCTTTGTCAGCTTTCAAGTTATCATCCGCATATTTCGCTAAGACAATTCCTTGGAAGCTATCTTGGAAACAAGAACGATAAATATAATCTTGGACCTTACCTTTTTGTACAGTAATTGCATCATCTGTTCCTGATGGTGTAACAGCAGGAACTTTAGCTTTTGATAAGTTTGGTAACGTTGCTTTTGTCGCACCTGAAGTTGCTGGACCAATAATTGCTACTACTTCATCTTTTGTTGTTAAGTTTGCTGCAACAGATGCTGCTTCATTATTATCAGACTTATTATCTTTTGAGATATACTCAATTTTCTTTCCATCAATTCCGCCATCTTTATTAATTTCTTCAACGGCTAATTTAGCTCCTTCATTTTCCGCTTCACCATAAGCTGCTACAGCTCCTGATAATTCGAAGTTCCCGCCGATTTTGATTGTCTTGGCATCTTCTCCACCACTGCTATCGTTAGCTTTAGGCGAACCACATGCGCCAAATAGAAACAACCCTGCTGCCAGAGCAGCTACTGTTCTTTTCTTCATCCTGTTTCCCCCTAATAAAATAATGATAAATCGTTAAGATAATAAAGAATATATAGGAAAAAACTCTCACTGTCAATTAAATTTTCTGAATATTTTAATAATTCAGCAATAATCAAACAATTTATAGCGCTTACACTAGTTCCTACAGCTCATACAATAACAAAAAAAAGACCTGATTAACTTACTAAAAGTTAATCAGGTCTACATAAAATAACTTATTTAATTTAAAAGCAAACGATTTTTACGATTAATTATGAAACTTACATTCACCATAGTAAAAGATGCTTTTACTTATTTTAGAGCTATTTGGCTATTTAACTTATCTAAATACTTAAAGATACTATCTTGTCTTACAATAACCTCAATCACATACCTTTTAATCGTATTCTTTATTGTTTAACTCACTATTTTACCTAAAAAAATAAATGGACCTCCCAAATTTCTTCAGAATTTTAACTTTTCTACTTTTTCTTCAGCTCTTGGTAATTTGGTTCTTCTCTATCTTTCAAATTTTTCCGTAATGAGAACCTTATCGGCACGTAATCCAACCCTGCTTTGGCAAATGGATGACATCTCAATATCCTTGAAATACCCATTAAGCTTCCTTTAAAAGCGCCATGAACTTCAATCGCTTTAATCATGTAACTAGAACAAGATGGATAATATCGACAAGATGGTTGTGTTAACGGAGAGATAAAGCGCTGATAGCCTCGTACTAAGAAAACCAGACCTCTACCTATAATATTCATTCTCTCACTCCAAACTATCCTAAATCAACATTGATCTATTTAAACATTTCATTTTATATAGCTGCAAATTATTTGCTTGTCTCTTTCCGATAATAAGACGAATAAAAAAGAGATCGCACCATAAATTGGAACAACCTCTTCTTCAATAATCAACAAAGATTTTGCTACAGACATTAATGAACAAAATCTAAAATATGGCGCCAAACATCTGGCAATAGTACTTTAAATGGATTCCCTCCACCCATTGCACCATAACCAATCATACTGCCGATAATAAATAGCAAGACACCCGCAAGTAATATCGCTACAATCCGAATCAAGCTTCGTAAGATATGTTCGCCTGAACTCATATACTCACTCCTTATGCTAAAACAGTTGTTGCATCAATTGCTTTTTTGCTTTCATTATCTACGCGTTCTACATCAGCACCCAATTGTTGTAATTTTTTATGAAATTGATAATAACCGCGATCCAAATATTTCAAGTTACGCACACGAGTGATACCGTTTGCCCGTAGTCCAGCTAAAACCAACGCTGCTGCTGCACGTAAATCCGTGGCATAAACTTCTGCACCTTGTAATTCTGTCGCGCCCTTAATTAAGGCAACATTATTATCAATTTTGACTTGTGCATTCATTCTGCGCATTTCTTCTAAATGTTGGAAACGATTTTCAAAAACAGTTTCTGTCGTCGTACTGATTCCGTTAGCAACTAATTGGATAGCAGTCATCTGAGCTTGCATATCTGTTGGGAAACCAGGATGAGGCATTGTCTTAATATCCGTTGCTTTCAAATTCTTAGGACCAATCACACGTAAACCATCGTTTTCTTCCGTTACCTTAACACCCATCTCAATCAATTTAGAAATCAACGGACGATTATGTTCTGGAATTGCACCATCAATCAGAACATTTCCTTCAGTCATCGCAGCGGCAACCATAAATGTACCAGCTTCAATCCGGTCTTGGACAATTGGATGAGAAACAGCATGAAGATGGTCTACCCCTTCAATACGCATCGTTTCTGTCCCAGCACCATGAATACTAGCACCCATTTTATTCAAGAAATTAGCCAAATCAACAATTTCAGGCTCGCGAGCAACGTTTTCGATCACTGTTGTTCCTTTAGCCTTTACAGCAGCCATCATAATGTTTTGAGTTGCACCGACACTTGGGAAATCCAAATAAATGGTATCACCAATCAATTCATCTGCAATTGCTTCAATGTAGCCATTTTTTTGGATAATTTTCGCTCCTAAAGCTTGGAAACCTTTCAAATGCAAGTCAATTGGACGTTTACCAATAGCACACCCGCCAGGCATTGCAACCTTCGCATGGCCATTTCTCGCTAATAAAGGTCCCATTACAACGATTGATGCGCGCATCTTGCTTACATATTCATAAGGGGCTTCCACATTTAATTGACGTGTAGCATCCACTGTAACTTCTTTCGTTTCTTCATTGAACTCAACATCTGTATTCAAATAACGAATCACTTGATTCATGGTAAAAACATCAGATAAAATCGGAACATTGCTTAAAGTTGATGTTCCTTCTTCTGCCAATAAAGTCGCAGCTAGAATCGGCAATACGGCATTTTTTGCCCCTTCAATATGTACAGTTCCTTTTAATTGTTTGCCACCACGAACGATGATCTCTTCCATCTGTATTCCCTCCAAAAAGCTAATCGATTGCTTCGTATATGTACCTTAGTTAAATGTCAAAAATATATTTTTACATAAAAGAATGATTTCTAAGAAGAATGTACTGCAAGCAAACCCTAAAGCAATTGCTAACATCAAGATCACAAGACGTACCTGCGTCTCCTTAAATGCTTTAAAAAGATTTTCTATGCGTAATGACCTCAAAGCCCAAAAAGCTAAATAGATGAAGGAAAAATGCGAGACGATTCTAACGATTGCATCAATTCCATATACTTGCATAATTCATATCCTTTCAAAAAAAATCAACAGTTGGATTATATCACAGTTTCAGATAAAGAAGAATACTTTGCTCACCCAAAGTACTGTAGAGAAACTTTTAAAAAACTTAATATTTGTTTTCTTTCTCAAAAAGTTCTTTAAAAATTTTTATCCTCCTCTTTTCGTCAAAATACTCAAAATTCTTCTTATTATTTTGGCAGTTATAACTTTTAAGAAGAGGGAGTATTCATCTTTTGTTGGCTCTATAATTTCTAGGACTGATAGAAAATCATTCTATCGGTCCTTTTTGAGCATGAAAAAACAAAACATACAGAAGCTCCGTTAGAATTGAATCACCACAACACAATCAAAGGAGCGTTCTGTATGCCTGATCTTCATCATATCAAACTACTACTTGGAATCAAAGATAAAAACATTTTCATCACAAATGTGGAATCGAAGAGCATTAAGAATATCAAGACTCTTGTTGTTTCTGCGACGTTAAGTAAAGAAATTCGTCGCTGTCCTTTGTGTAAACAGATGAATCATGAAGGCATGATCGTTAAGAACGGAAAGAAAAAATCGCTCATTCAACTTAATAAATGTGCGAACCAACTGACTTATCTTGCTTTAGCGAAACAACGCTACCACTGTCGTGGCTGCCACACCTATTTTACGGCGAATACCTACATTGTCGATAGAAACTGCTTTATCGCTAAACAAGTGCGCTATAAAATTTTAGAAGAGCTAACGGAAAAACAAGCAATGACGACAATTGCTAAGCATTGCGGCGTTTCTTGGTCGACCGTTTCTCGGACACTCGCTTCTCTGATCCCCATGACAAAAGTAAAAAGAAATTGGTTACCGCGTTGTTTATTAATGGATGAATTTCGTTCACTGAAAAATCAAGTCGGTCCCTATTCCTTTTCTTGTATGGATGGCGATACTGGAAAATTACTGGATATTCTTCCTTCACGGAAGAAAAAAGCCCTCGTTTCTTATTTTATGCAATTTGAACGACGCGCACGATTGAAGGTAAAGGTCATCGTGACGGACATGAATGCTTCTTATGCCTCTCTGATAAAGGAATGTTTTCCAAAGGCAAAACTCGTTGTGGATCGTTTTCACATTGTCAAACATCTCATTCGCAAATTTGAGGATATACGCGTACGAATCATGAAAAGCTTGGATCGAAACGATCCAACACAAGCCAAACATTATCGACAATTAAAGGCGTTGTCTCGACTTCTGATCAAACGACAGGACAAGCTTGTTTATGACAAATGGACCAAATGGCGCAATTTTGGTTGGGCGTATCTCACCGAAAGTGAAGTGGTGGATCGTCTGCTTTCGATCTCTGACGAATTACGAATCGCCTATTTTTACTATCAAGAAATTCTTCAAGCGTTTCACGACAAAGAGGCGGACACTTTCTTTAAACTTGTAAGAACGATGCCCAATTCCGTTCCAAAAGAACTGCATTCTATAAAAAAAGCTTTTATAACCTATGAATCCGGCATTCGTTTAGCCCTCGAATTGCCTTATTCAAATGCCAAAATAGAAAATCTGCATACCCACATCAAAGCATTGAAACGAGTCGCTTATGGCTTTCGAAGCTTTCGGAAAATGAAGACCAGAATTTTCTTACTAAATAATCTGATTACCTATGAATCAAAAAACATCTAAAGTAGAAAAGGAATTCTACCTTAGATGTTCTTATCTCACTCTATCAGTCCTATTTGACAAAGAGCCCTTTTGTTTCCAAATTTTGGCTCTATAATATCTAGTGTTGGTGACACCTTCTGTTGCCAACACTTTTTCTTTTTTTCTAATAAACGCAAACAGACACCTTGAAATCCTTTAGAATAAAGTCGACGAAAACCATTCAAAGGAGTTTTTCAAGATGTCCTATTCAGAGTTTACCAAAGAGTTACTAGATATTCTAGACCTAAATCTTACCTTTCATGAGAATGCCTTTCGCAAAGAGCGAATCAAGGACGAGACCTGTTTTGTTTTTGATGGCACATTAACCTATCGACCAGAGGAATGCTTTCATTGCCGCTATGAAAATGATCAAACAATCATTAAATGGGGCTGGAAGAAAGTCTCTATCCTATTAAATGACGTCAGTAATTACAAGACGATTCTGCGGATAAATAAACAACGCTTTAAGTGTAAACACTGTGGAAAAACTTTTTTAGCCGAAGATTCGGTTAGTGATCGTCACTGCTCCATTGCCCGCAGAGTCAAACAAGCCGTTCTCGAACTATTAAGTGAGCCTCTTTCTATGTCCTTGATTGCACGCATGAAACACGTTTCTCCAACAACGGTTATTCGGATCCTTCGCAGCCTTCGGCCTAAAACCATTTCTTTGAACCAGCCACTGCCAGAAGTGTTGTGTTTTGATGAATTCAAATCAGTGAAAAATGTCTCGGGTGCTATGAGCTTTGTCATGATGGATGGCAAAACCCATCAACTGATCGACATTGTGGAAAATCGTCAACTCGATCCTTTACGCGACTATTTCTTGCGTTATCCCAGAAAGGTACGGGAACAAGTACGTCTAGTGGTTTCAGATTTCTATACACCCTATCGTACATTGGTGAAAGATTGTTTTCCGAATGCCCGAATCGTCGCCGATCGCTTTCATATCAGTCAACACATTGGCCGAGCCTTTACCAACCACCGAATTCAGATAATGAAGTCCTTTAGAAAAGGCGACAGTCGATCAAAACATTTAAAGAAATACTGGAAACTGCTTCAGAAGAATGCGTGGGAATTGAAGGGGAGACACCGCTACTGGCGACCTTCTTTTCGGGCACATCTAACGGAAGCAGAAATCGTCGATCGCCTGTTGTCTTACGATGACACCCTAAAGCAAGGCTACGAAGTCTACCAACACTTTCTGTCCGCTATCAGAAGACGAGATGTTCCAGATTTCACGAAGCTTTTAAAGGAAAATTACAAAGAGTTACCAGAACACTACCAACCAGTGATTACGACCTTCAAAAAGTACCAAACAGAAATCAAACGCGCGTTGCGGGTTCCCTATTCCAACGGGCCACTGGAATGTTTGAACAACCATATCAAAGTACTAAAACGAATGGCCTATGGCTTTAGAAACTTCCAAAACTACCGAGAACGAATCTTTTTGTATCGCGGAAAGTATTTCAAGAAAACCACCCAAATGAACAAGACCAGAACGACAACACGGCTAGACAAAAGAGCTGCCTAGCCGTGTGAATGACTTGATTATTCTATTGAATTTCTTCACCAACACTCATTGACAAAGAGCCCAAATTTTAAAATTGATTTAAAAAAAAGATTGCACCAAGATAATTTGGCACAATCCTTTCAATCTAGTAAACTTAACGGTGTTTTGAAACTTTAATACGATTCATAGCACGATGCAAGGCAACTTCAGCACGACTCAATTGGTCAGTGTCTTGTTTTTCACGCGCTTCTTGAATTCGCGCTTCCGCACGTTGTTTTGCTCTTTCCGCACGAGAAACATCGATATCGCGTTCACGTTCTGCCGTATCAGCGATGATCGTCAACACATTGTCTCGAACCTCCATGATTCCACCATTAACCGCAATCCAGTCAACATGGGTATCCGAATCTGTTCGGCGAACACGGACCTCATCAATTGCAAGAGGGGCTATGATTGGTGCGTGATTGGGCAAAATACCTATTTCACCAGCCACGGTCTTCGCGACTACAATCGTTGCATTGTGATCATAGACATTACCATCTGGAGTAACAACGTTCACTTGCAGAACTTTGTTTTTTTCTTGTTCCATCGGGCACCTCTTTCTAGTAGCCTAAAGTTTTCGCTTTTTCTACTACGTCTTCGATCGGACCTACACTGCGGAATGCTTCTTCAGGAAGATCATCATATTTCCCTTCAAGGATTTCTTTAAACCCTTCAACAGTTTTCTCAACAGGTACATAAGAACCTGGTAAACCAGTAAATTGTTCTGCCACATTAAAGTTTTGTGACAAGAAAAATTGAATTCTACGAGCACGAGATACAATTACTTTTTCTTGATCAGATAATTCATCCATCCCTAAAATTGCAATGATATCTTGTAATTCACGATAACGTTGTAAAACACGTTGAACTTCTGTAGCAACACGGTAATGTTCTTCACCTACAATTTCAGGCGCTAAAGCACTAGAAGAGGACGCTAATGGATCAACTGCGGGATAGATCCCTTGTTCGGTTAATTTCCGTTCCAAGTTGGTCGTTGCATCTAAATGGGCAAAGGCTGTTGCTGGCGCAGGGTCAGTATAGTCATCCGCAGGTACGTAGATGGCTTGAATCGAGGTGATTGAACCTTTTTTCGTTGACGTAATACGTTCTTGCAGTTGTCCCATTTCAGTTGCTAAAGTCGGTTGGTAACCAACTGCTGACGGCATACGGCCAAGTAAGGCAGAAACTTCTGATCCGGCTTGAGTGAAACGGAAAATGTTGTCGATAAATAGCAACACATCTTGTCCTTCTTCATCACGGAAGTATTCGGCTAAGGTTAAACCAGTTAAAGCAACACGCATACGTGCACCTGGCGGCTCGTTCATTTGACCGAACACCATAGCAGTTTTCTCAATAACACCAGAATCTTTCATTTCATAATAAAGGTCGTTTCCTTCACGAGTACGTTCACCAACACCGGTAAATACAGAAATACCACCGTGTTCTTGCGCAATATTATGAATCAATTCTTGGATCAAGACAGTTTTACCAACTCCGGCACCACCAAATAATCCGACTTTACCACCCTTTAAGTAAGGGGCTAACAGATCAATGACTTTAATCCCTGTTTCTAAAATTTCATTACTAGTGCTAAGTTCTTCAAAAGTTGGTGCTTTCTTGTGAATACCACTTTTTTCTGCATCTTCTGGAAAAGGAGCTTCTTTGTCGATTGTTTCACCTAATACATTAAATACACGACCTAGAGTTTCTTTCCCTACTGGAACAGAAATAGGCTTGCCAGTATCGACAACTTCCATTCCACGTTGTAATCCATCCGTTGATTCCATGGCGATTGTGCGAATAACACCATCACCAAGTTCCAAAGCAGCTTCAAGAACAACTTTTGTTTTATCTTTTTTATAAACAATCAACGCATTGTTGATGTCTGGTAAGGATTGATCTAAAGAAAATTCCACGTCGACAACGGGACCAATAACTTGAACAATCTTGCCTGAACTCATGTTTTTTCCTCCAATCTCGAAATTATTCTAATGCGGAAGCCCCGCCGACAATTTCAGTAATCTCTTGAGTAATCGCCGCTTGACGAGCTCGGTTGTATGAAATCGTTAAATCGCCAATGATCGCGCTGGCATTATCAGTCGCTGTCTTCATTGCTGTCATTCCGGCCGCATGCTCTGCCGTTTTGGCATCAACGATTGCACCGTAGATCAGACTTTCAGCATATTGTGGAAGTAATTGATCAAGAATGGCTTCTTTTGAAGGTTCGAATAGATACTCTTCCCGATATGTTTGTGCTTCGCTTGGATCTAAGTCAGAAATCGGCAGCATTTTTTCCACTCGGAACTGACTAGATAACGAATTGACATGATGGTTATAGCATACATATAATTCGTCGAAGACTTGATTTTCATACATACTAGTCGTCATCGAAACGATTTTTCGTACTTCATCAAAGCTCGGTTGGTCCGATAAATTGCGTAATTCGTAGGCTAATTTTACACCGCGAGCTTTGAAAAAGTCCGCACCGGTTCCACCGATGGCTAACAAAACATATTCATCAGCAGAATCATGATCATCTTCTAGCATCGTCATGGTTTGTTTTAAAATCGAGCTGTTATAACCACCGACTAATCCACCGTCTGAAGTAATCACGATATAACCAGTTTTCTTGACTGGACGGTTCAACAACATACTGTGATAATTGATGCCGCCTAATTCACGACCAGAATTAGCTAACTCCGTTAATTCACTTGCTGTTAAGTGAGTTAACACTTCACGTACTTTTGACGCGTAAAGCTGAAATTTTGCTGAGTAAGCCTCTGATTTCGTTAATTTAGATGCTGATACCATTTGCATAGCGTTGGTGATTTGACTCGTTTTCTTCGTCGATGCAATCCGTGTTTTGATTTCATTTAAGGATGCCATGTTTTATTCTCACCTCGATTATGCTTTTTCTTGGTTCGCTGCGGAAGCATCAAAAATATCTTTGAATTCTTGGATCGCCCCATCTAGCTTATCCGCATCTGGCAAATCTTTCGTATCACGAATTGTCGCAAATAAATCTGAATGATTTGTTTCAAGATATTCAAATAATTGTGCCTCAAAATCTAAAATACTATTGACTGGAATACTATCAAGTACGCCATGAGTCAAGGCATATAATATGACCACTTGTTTTTCAACTGGAAGCGGATCATGTAATTTTTGTTTTAGAACTTCAACAGTTCGGCGTCCACGATTTAATTTCGCTTGCGTAGCAGCATCTAAATCTGAACCAAATTGTGTGAAGGCTTCTAATTCACGATAACTGGCTAAGTCCAAACGAAGCGTACCAGCAACTTTTTTCATTGCTTTAATTTGTGCTGAACCACCTACACGTGACACAGACAAACCAGCATCAACAGCTGGCCGAATACCAGCATAGAACAAATCATTTTCTAAGAAAATTTGTCCATCAGTGATTGAAATTACGTTTGTTGGAATATAAGCAGAAATATCTCCAGCCTGTGTTTCAACAAATGGTAAGGCAGTAAGTGATCCTCCGCCTAACTCATCTGAAAGTTTCGCAGCACGTTCTAGCAAACGTGAGTGTAGGTAAAAAACATCCCCTGGATAAGCTTCACGACCTGGCGGACGACGTAATAACAATGAAAGTTCACGATAAGCAACTGCCTGTTTTGATAAATCATCAAATACAACAAGTACATGCTTGCCGTTATACATGAACTCTTCACCCATCGCTGTTCCAGCATAAGGCGCAATAAATAATAGCGGTGCAGGTTGTGACGCACCAGCCGTTACGACGATAGTGTAATCCATAGCACCGAACTTACGAAGTGTCTCCACTTGTGAGCGTACCGTAGATTCTTTTTGACCAATAGCGACGTAGATACAAATCATATCTTGACCTTTTTGGTTAATAATCGTATCAATCGCGATTGAAGTTTTCCCTGTTTTACGGTCTCCAATGACTAATTCCCGTTGACCACGACCAATTGGAACGAGCGCATCAATGGCTTTTAACCCCGTTTGCATTGGTTCTGAAACTGATTTACGTTGCATAACGCCAGGAGCCATTGCTTCTACAGGACGTGTTTTACTTGTTTCGATTGGGCCCATACCATCAATTGGCTGACCTAATGGATTTACTACCCGTCCAATCATGTTATCACCAACAGGCACTTCCATGATTTTACCGGTACGTTTTACTTTATCTCCTTCACGAATGGACTCAAATTCACCTAGAACGATGATACCGACATCATTGCTTTCTAAGTTTTGTGCCATTCCGTAAGAGCCATTAGAAAACTCTAGAAGCTCTCCACTCATTGCATTTTCTAACCCGTGGGCACGGGCGATTCCATCCCCAACGTAAGTGACTGTTCCGATTTCTTCAACAGACAGCTTATTATCATAATTTTGAATCTGTTCTTTGATTAAAGCACTGATTTCTTCTGCTTTGATGGCCATTCATTTCACCTCTTCTTCTCTACTTTTTACTAAGTGCTGCTCGTAGACCATTTAATTGGCTGGCGAGGCTGCCGTCGATCACTTGATGATCGGCTTCAACAATGACACCACCGAGAATTGATTCATCAACTATCGGGGTTAACGTGGCCTTCTGGTAGCCAAAAACATCAGCGACTTTTGCTTCAAGTTCATGTTTCTTTTCTTCAGAGAGCGGCACAGCCGTAGTGACTGTTCCATGTGCGATTTTATTCATTTCATCATAGCGACGTTCAAATTCCTCTATCATAAATGGAAGATCATCACTACGATTGTACTCAAAAACAACTAATAAGAAATTCTTGACAATTCCGTCGAAATTACTAGTAAAAGCATTCATGATCGCTCTTTTCTCAGCACCTTCTAAACGAACATCCGTCAATATATTTCCTAAATCTGGGATTTCTTTGCAGATTTCCCGAATCGTCAATAACTCTTGATAAACGGCATCGGCGGCTTCATTTTCGATCGCCAATTCAAACAAAGCTTTTCCATAGCGTTTACCAACAGTATACTTATCAAGCTTCATGTTTCGTATTACCTAACTTATCCATATAGTCATTAATTAAATCTTGATGGGCATCTTGTGAAAGCTCTTTGCTCAAGATTTTTTCTGCGATTTGTAGAGAAAGTGTTGCCACATCATCTTTAACAGAAGTCAACGCGTTTTCACGTTCATCTTTGATTTCCGCTTGTGCGCGATCTTTTAGACGAGTAACTTCTTCCTTAGTATCTTTGATGATATTTTGGCGGCTTAATTCGCCACTTTCTTTCGCATTTTTGATGATATCTGCCGCATCACTACGGGAACTTGCCAACTGAGCTTCACGTTCTTTTTCCAACTCAGCAGCTTTGATCCGAGATTGTTCGGCAGAATCTAGATCATTGGCGATCTTATCTTCACGCTTTTTAAGAATGTCTTGGACGGCTCCCCACGCGAATTTTTTCAATAATGCCATTAGGATTACGAATGCACCCGTAACGGCGATTAAATTACCGAGTGTTGTATTGACAGCCTCAGCAATAACTAGATTCAGCATACTCGGTCTTCCTTTCTGTTCTTTCTCATTAAAAGAACCGTTAAACGGTTCTTTTGCTCATCTCTGAGATGAGCCGTAACAAAAAACATCAATTATTAGCCTTGGAAAACCATCAACATACCTAAAACTACCCCTAGAATTGGCACAGCTTCGATCAAACCAACACCGATAAACATTGTTGAACGAATTTGTCCTGACATTTCTGGTTGACGTGCCATTGATTCAATTGCTTTTGAGATTACTTGTCCATTACCATAACCAGCCCCAATTGCGGCTCCCATGATTGCGATTCCTGCACCGATAAAGTTCATAATAAATTTCCTCCTAAAAGTGTGTTAATTTTTTATTATTCTACCTCGATTTTATGACTGATATAAACCATAGATAGAGTTGTGAAAACAAATGCTTGGATACTTCCGATAAATAATGAGAATGCGATCCAAATCATCTCAAGTGGGATTGCAAATGGCAATGTCCACCATCCTGTACTTGTAACCATGCTTGCGATAAGAGAAAGCAATACCTCACCAGCAAAAATGTTACCGTAAAGACGAAGGCCCAACGTTATTACGTTGGTAAATTCTTCCATCAACTTAATAGGAAATAATCCTGCGGGTGTAAAGAAAGAATTTTTAATGTATCCACCTAAGCCTAGTTTTTCTGTGCCTAAGTAATTGGCTAATACCAACACCAGTAAGGCTAATCCCATTGTTACAAACGGGTTTGCAGTGGGACTTTTCCAATAAGTCACGTCGTCACCTGTGACGATTTTTGTGACCAATCCGATTTGGTTCGCTACAAAAATAAATAAGAACAACGTAAATGAGAACAAACTAAAATTTCTGACTTCTTTACGAGGCATGTTGTCGCCAACAATATTCGTTGTAAAATCAATGACCCACTCAATTGCGTTTTGCTTTCCTTTGGGCTTCAATGACAGGTTGCGTGTAAACGCAAAAACAAGGAAGAAGACAATCACACATGTCACAATTATCATTGTCGTCACCGTACCATCGAACCATATGGGACCAATATGGAAAACCCAAGATTTTTCATCCAATTCAGTTCACCTCTCTTCCCAGCGACTCGCGTCAGCTCGTGCCTGCTTAGCGCTGCTCCTCAAAATACTATCGTATGTTACCACCAGAGAAAGAAAATTTCAAAGAATTTTCCTAAAAATTTTCGAATAACTCAAAGATATTTTCTTCGTCGTTATTTTATCTCTGTCTATACGCCTTAAATAGCTGTTTTTGACCGCAATATAGCTAGTATAGATTGTAACCAATCGTATCAAAATCTAATGTGAAGTAAAGTAATTCTCACCAAATATGCGAAAAAGAATATTTTGCTATCGAGAATAATTTTTTAACGTACGACTAATTTGACGATCAACATCTTTACGCTTCAAACTTTCTCTTTTATCGTACTGATGTTTCCCTTTAGCAACGCCAATTAGTACTTTTGCATAGCCATCCTTTAAATAGACTTTTAAGGGAACTAATGTAATTCCAGTATTTTTTACTTCACCCGCCAAACGAGCGATTTGTTTTTTGTGCATCAACAATTTACGTGTTCGAACAGGGTCATGATTAAAAATATTTCCTTGCTCATAAGGGCTGATATGCACATTGTATAAGAAAGCCTCGCCATTTCTAATCCGAGCAAAACCATCCTTTAAGTTGATTCGGCTATTTCGGATTGATTTGATTTCTGTTCCCTGCAAAACAATTCCTGCTTCAATCGTATCGATGATCGTATAATCATGACGAGCTTTTTTATTTTGTGCCACTAGCTTGCCTTCGCCTTTTGGCATACTACCCCTTCTTTCTTCCAGACTTTTTCTTCTTAGCTACTGATTTATAAAAAGGCTTCTTACCCTTTTTCTTTTTCTTATCTTTACCGTTTTTTGTTCGGTCAACATTTTTCCCATAATATTTATCGGACTTCTTGTTGTTTTTTCTTCCACCTGTCGACTGACGTCTTTGACGACTTCCCCCTTTAGGAACCTCCAACGAAGGAATTTCTTCCGCTTCTAGCAGCTCAAAATCAATTTCTCGTGTCTCAGGATCTGATTTAACTACTTTGATCCGGACTTTTTGACCAATCTTAAAGGTTTGGCGTGTCCTTTCTCCCACTAATGCTAATTGATTTTCAACGAAGTGAAAATAATCTTGTTTCAACTCATTTACATGGATCATTCCTTCTACTGTATTTGGTAATTCTATAAAAATACCAAACTTTGTTACTGAACTGATAATACCGTCAAACTCCTCACCAATTTTATCAGCCATATATTCTGCCTTCTTCATACTATCGACTTCACGTTCTGCTTCCACAGAACGACGTTCCATTTTTGAACTATGGTCCGCAATTTCAGGCAATGCCTCTGCCCATTTCTCTTTCGTTTCATCACTTTGATCTTGGCTGTAGGTCCGAATCAAACGATGAACAATCAAATCAGGGTAACGTCGAATCGGTGACGTAAAATGCGTATAGTATTCAGCTGCTAATCCATAATGACCGTAATTGTCTTCAGAATAACGAGCTTGCTGCATGCTGCGTAATAGCATTGTATTAATCACTGCTGCTTCTGGTTTCGTTTCTACCTCTTCTATCACTTTCTGCAAATCTTTTGGCGTAATTGTGTTCTTTGTACCTTTTACTAAGATACCTAACGCAGCCGCAAAATCGAAGAATCGCTGCATCTTTTCTTCTTTAGGCTGCTCGTGAATTCGATAAATGAATGGTAGTTTTTGACGATTAAAATGTTCTGCCACGGTTTCGTTTGCCGCTAACATGAAGGATTCAATTAATCGTTCACCAACACCTCGTTCACGCAATTCAATATCTATTGGATGACCTTCAGAATCTACTAAAATTTTTGCTTCTCGGTCCTCAAAGTTAATTGCTCCACGATGGTTTCGATGTGCTTCCAAAATTTGATGAAGTTCTTTCATCAAACGAAACATTGGTACTAAATCATGATATCTCTCAATTGATTCGGAATCTTCTTCCTCCAAAATAGCATTGACTGCCGAATAAGTCATTCGTTCGCTTGTTTGAATGACACTTTGAAAAATTTCATGACTTAAGATTTTTCCAGTAGAATCAATCTCCATTTCACAGCTCATTGTTAAGCGAGGTACTTGTGGATTTAAAGAACAAATTCCATTAGATAATCGTTGAGGGATCATTGGAATGACACGATCAGTCAAATAGACACTCGTTCCACGTTCAAAGGCTTCCTTATCCAAAATACTATTTTCAGTTACATAGTATGAAACATCGGCGATATGAACACCTAAAAAATAATTTCCATTATCTAATTTTCGTACAGTCACTGCATCATCTAAATCCTTAGCATCTGCACCATCAATCGTAACAATTTGTTGGTCACGTAAATCACGGCGACCAACTAGATCTGAATCCATGATTTTATCAGGTATTTGTTCAGATGCAGTCTGTACTTCCTCTGGAAATTGAGTAGGAATACCTTGAGCAATAACAATTGATAGTATATCCATCCCAGGATCATTTTTGTGTCCGATAACCTTAGTAATCAAGCCTTCTAAACTAGTAGCGTACCCCTTTTCTGGATAATGGGTAATTTCAACGATAACGATACTTCCATCTACAGGTTGAATTCCTTCTGCTGCAATAAAAACTTTAAATTGTGCACTTTTTTTATCTTTTGGTGTTACGTATCCATACAAATCTGATTCTGCGATTTCGTCTACATCAAAAGCAGTAAACTCCCCAACAATTTGTTGAATCTTTCTTTCTTTAATAGAAACAACTTGTCCTTCTGCTCCGCGATCGGAAAAAAGGTCCGCTGTCTTTTGAATATCAATCATGACGATGTCACCATCCATCGCGAAGTTCGTCGCGTCTTTCGGAATGAAAACATCTGGTTCTTCAGGATCAATTGTTACAAATCCAAATCCTCTTTCATTACGGCGGAAAATGCCTTCTACCTCAATTGGTTGAAAAGGTAGCTTGATCCGACCCTTTTTATTAAATTCTACTGTTTTTTCTCGCTCCATTTGTGCAATCGTTTTAACCAATAATTTATAATCGACACTTTTACGCATGTCTAGAACTTCTGCCAACTCTTCCATAGAAAGGCTTTTTTTATTAGCTGCTTTCAATCCAGCTAGTATCTCACTTTTAATTGTTTGTCTCTCCATTATCTTCACTCCAGCCAAGACCTGCCAAAAAATCAGCCACGTCTTGTTCAAATTGTCTTCTCTCAGGCCCTACAGTGATCACATGACCACTATTTGGATACCATTTCAAGGTAAATGTGGTCTGCTTTAGCTGTTCTGCGGTTCGAAAAACACCATCAGCCTCAATCATTTCATCCTGTCCGGACTGAGCCATAAAAAAAGGATGAGTAATGTTTGCTAGATGACTATTCGCATTGCGAGCCTGTTCTTCGATTGTCTCTAATTGTTGTTCCACTAAGGGACGGTAATTTTCAATTACATCTTTTCTAGGCTCTACACCGTTTCTTTTTAACACTTGTTGAGCATAGATTAAAAAGTTTTCTGTTACGTTTGTTTTTACTGGTGAGATAGGCGAACAAAAGAAACCGCCACCGATAAACTTTTCTGGCATCGTGCCCAACAACCGAGTCGCAAAAATCCCACCCATTGAAAGACCAAATACAGCAATTTCCTGATATCCCCTAGATCTTAAAAACTCCACACTCTGTTGGCTATCTTGCCACCAACGACTAGATGCTACTTGCAGAATATCAAGTGGATCTGATGTTCCATGACCGGTATATAGCGGAGCATAAATTGTATAATTCAACTTCTCTAAATAGCGTGTCAACATCCGCACATCATTGGGACTGCCAGAATAAGCATGTAAAAGTAGAACCGCTCGTTTTCCGTGAGGCAGAAACAGCGACTCGGGTACTTGAATCATTTTCTTCACTCCTTGTTTATCACTCAATTGAACTACTTACCATATTGAAATCCTTCGTATGCAGTGATAACTTCTCAGTCATTATCACTATATATAATTTTCATTGGAATACATTCAATGAAGCGCTCGTCTTTGTTCTATCTTAAAGTGTACTTGATTTATTGCAAATACAAAATAAAAAAGACCTCTCAATCGAGAGGCCGGTTTTATTTGCTTGATAAAAACATTAATACGAAGAGCAATATCATCCAGATCGCACCTAAAACGGCGGTCGATCGTTGCATCACGGCTTCGAAGCCGCGAGCTTTTTGCTTTCCGAATAATTGATCCGCGCCACCAGTAAAAGCACTTGCAGCACTATTTTGTTTGCTAGGTTGCATCATAATCGTTATAACAATGATCACTGACAAAACCAAGATAACGCCCAAAATAAAATTATACAAAAGATGACCCTCCTTATTCCAAACTACCTCATTTTTACTTTAGCACAATTGAAGTCGTTTGACTAGAGAAGTCCTAAACTTATTTTCTTAAAACATCTGCATATTCTGATTTTTCCTCAAATTCTTTTTTAGCAAACGGGCATAGTGGAATAATCTTTTTCCCTTCATTTCGAGCCTTCTCTACACCTGCAGCAACTAGTTTTTCTGCTAATCCCTGACCACGATATGTCGGATCTACAAATGTATGATCAATAATCATAATTTCTGACCCAGCATTTGACCAAGTCATTTCGCCAGCTTCTTCATTCGCATCATTCAATAAAACAAAGCGTTCTTTTTCTTCTTTAATTTCCATCGTAATTCCCCTTACTCTAATTTACTTACTTTTTAATGACATATTTTAAGGCTCCGCTTGGACAGGTATCCACAACATAGCTGGCATTTTCAACACTGCCATTATCAGGAATAATCCATGGTCTACGCCCTACCTCAAAAATGTCTGGATTGCCTCGTACACAATTTCCTATATGCGCGCAAATATCTTTATTGTAATAAATGTCAATGCCTTCACCATGATATTTGCGGTACCCTTGAGCTAATAATTCTTCTTCATTTACTGGCTCTTGATCAAATTTACTTCCATCCATTTTTATCACTTCCTTTAAGTAAGATTATAATAGGAATCAAGAAAAAATTACACTAAAGCGTCTTATTGGTCCAAAAGCTCAATAAGTGTTTGCAATGCATGATGTGCCTCACCTTGATCTGGAAAAGCTATTACAAAATTTTTTTCCCCCATTGTTGTCACGATCAATTCAAAGACTCCTGCCTGTTGTCTGATCGAGAATGGTTTCAAACTATCCATTGTATAGTAAACATTCCGTGGGGCCTTTGTTAATTCATCCTCTTCTAGTACGTGAAGACCACGATTAGAAAAGATTAGAAAATGCTCTTCTTGATCCTCATAAATGGCTAATTGATTCAATCCATCATCAGGAAACAAGGCTCTTAGTTGCGCTTGCAACAACAAAAAACTAGTCTCCCTCATGATAGGCTTCCTTTGTTCGAACTGGATGAATTTCATTCTTTAAATACGTTTGACCTAATTCATAATAATGTTCAGCATTGGCTCGGTTCTTTTTGATTTCTTCAGAAGTCAATTGACGAATGACACGTGCTGGCGATCCAAAAGCTAGAGAATTTTTAGGAATAATAGTTCCTTCCGTTACTAACGAACCCGCTCCGATCAGACTATTTTCTCCAATTTCAGCATAATTCAAAACAGTTGCGCCCATCCCGACTAACGCCCCCGAGCGTATTGTACAGCCGTGAATAATGCAAGCATGCCCAATCGTTACGTAATCTTCAATAACCGTTGGCGCATCATGATCAACATGAACAATAGTACCATCTTGCACATTACTCATTTTACCGATTGATATTTTGTTGCTATCTCCGCGTAAAACACTTTGAAACCATATCGTTGAACCCTCGTCTAATATCACATCGCCATAAACATCTGCGCTCTGAGCAATAAAATTTGACATTCGATTTCCTCCACTCGATTGAACTTTTTTCTAAGCTTTGATAACCTTCTTTTCTAGATAAGTATAGCATTTATTCATTATCACTTCCTTAACTGTCAAGTCATAATTGATAGAAATATTTCTAAAAAAGGACAGCACTGTAGATTGCTGTCCTTAAAAAATTATTCTGCTTCTTCCATAAACTGACTATTGTAAAGTTGCTCATAAAAACCGCCTTGAGCCAATAATTCGTTGTGTGTACCGTGTTCAATAATTTGTCCATCACGCATCACTAAGATATGATCAGCGTCGCGAATAGTGGACAATCTATGAGCAATGACAAAGCTCGTACGGCCTTCCATTACCCGATCCATCGCCTTTTGAATCAACCCTTCCAAACGCGTATCTACTGAACTAGTTGCTTCATCTAAAATTAAAATTTTAGGATCAGAAATAATCGCTCGTGCAATTGTCAACAACTGCTTTTGACCAAGTGAAACATTATTTCCTTCAGAATTAATTTCCATTTCATAACCGCCTGGCATTGTTCGAATAAAGTGATCGACGTTAGCTGTTTTCGCGGCATCAACAACTTCATAATCTGTCGCCTCTAAGCGGCCAAAGCGAATATTATCCCCAATTGTCCCTTCATATAACCATGCATCTTGTAAGACCATGCCGAACAGCGAGCGAACATCCGAGCGATTCATCTCTTGGGTATTCACACCATCAATCAAAATCTTTCCACTATTGATATCATAAAAGCGCATCAATAAATTAATTAATGTCGTTTTTCCAGCACCAGTCGGTCCCACAATTGCTACCGTTTCACCTGCTTTCACTTCAAAACTTAGATCCTCAATTAACGGTTTCTTTGGATCGTAGCTAAATCGCACGTGGTCGAAAACAACATTCCCTTGTACTGGTTCTGGTAATGGCAGATCATAATCATTTAATTCTTCCTCTGGTTCATCTAAAATCTCAAAAACGCGTTTAGCTGAAGCTGAAGCACTTTGAATCATAGAAGATAATTGAGTAATTTCTCCCATTGGCTGGCTGACTTGCCAAATATACTGAATAAATGCTTGTAGCTGCCCTACTAAAATCACTCCATGAATGACGTTCCAGCTACCTAAAATCGCCATTGCAATATATGTCGCATACGCTGTCAATTGAACCAAAGGCTGCATTAAACTGGAAACAAACGCTGCCCGAAACCCAAACCGCCGCAGCTTATGATTAACCTCGCTGAAGCCTGCTAGAGTTTCTTGTTCACGCCCATAGAGTTTCAAGACACTAAAACCTGTCATGTTTTCCTGTACAAAACCATTTAGCTCACCTAAAGAATTTTGCATTCCTTGGAAATCTTTTTGTGAAACTTGAACGATTTTTCTCGAGATAATAAGTGACAAAGGAATCATAATCATAGATATAACGGCCATCATAGGATTGATATAAAACATCATTGCAACAGCCAATAAGATTCCTAAAACCGCGTTGATTGATTTAATAATCGCTTGTTGCATCGCATTACTTACAGCATCTACATCATTCGTCACACGCGACAAAATATTTCCCTGTTGGTTGCGATCAAAATAAGAAACTGGCAGACGATTAATTTTTGCTTCGATATCTTCACGGAGATCACGCATAGCCGATTGAACAACATTCGCCATTAACCATCCCGTTCCCAATTGAGTCCCACAATAGGCGATACCCACAATAACAATTACGACAAGCCACTTAAAGACGTAATCAAAATTAATTGATTCTCCTTGTGCAATATTTTTACTTACCTCTGTAGTTGGTAAACCAGTCAAATAGGGCATCCATGTTCCTAAAAGTAAAGTCCCTATAGCCAACACTAAAACTAAAATAAACGTTTTTTTATATGGATTAATATAATGCATCAAACGTTTTAAAGAAGAAGTATATTTTCTCATGCCAATTCCTCCTTCGATAACTGTGAGGCAGCAATATCGTAATAGATTGGACAGTTTTCCAACAATTCCCGGTGTGTGCCAATCCCGACAACATCTCCCTCATTTAACACGACAATTTTATCCGCATGCATGATTGTTCCAACACGTTGTGCAACAATCAGCACCGCTGATTCTGTAGTTTCTTTTTTTAAACGTGCTCGAAGTTTCGCATCCGTTTGATAATCCAATGCAGAAAAACTGTCATCAAAAATATAAATTTCTGGACGGCGAATTACTGCACGGGCAATCGCTAATCGTTGCTTCTGTCCACCTGAGAAATTACTACCACCTTCTGCTAACTCTTCCTGATAGCCGTTTGGTTTTTGTGCGATAAAATCAGCGGCTTGAGCAATCTCTGCGGCCTCTTCCATTTCCTCTTGCGTTGCGTCTTTTTTCCCGTAGCGCAAGTTGTCTGCAATCGTTCCCGTAAATAATTGTGCTTTTTGTGGAATGTAGCCGATTTTTTCTCTCAAGTCTTTCAAACTATAATTCCGGACATCTTGACCATCGACCAATACTTGTCCTTCTGTCACATCATAAAAACGCGGAATCAATTGGATCAGTGTCGACTTTCCAGATCCAGTACTACCAATAAATGCAACTGTTTCCCCCGGTTTTGCTGTAAAACTAACATTACGAATCACAGGACTTTCTGAGTGACCTGGGTAAGCAAATGTCACATCTTTAAACTCTAATGAACTTTTTTCCAACGGTTCTACCATTTTTTCTGGATTATCCTTAATCAACGGATCCATATCAAAAATTTCTTGTATCCGTTGTGCAGAAACATTAGCTCGAGGATACATCATGAAGACTGTCGCAAAAAGCATAAATGAAAATAACGCATGAAAAATATATTCAATAAACGCAATTAGCGTCCCAACAGCTAAAGAACCTTGGCTAATTTGTACGGTTCCATTCCAAATGATCAGTACCATGACAATATTAAATAGAAAGAAAAAACCTGGCTGAGCTACTGCCATCAAATGAAATAAACTTTTTGAACTATTTGTATACGCATCATTGACTAAGCGAAACCGCATTTCCTCAAATTTTTCGTTAACAAAAGCACGAATTACCCGTAGACCCGAAAGATTTTCCCGAAGAATGCCATTAATATTATCTAAGTTCTTTTGTTGCTTCGTTGATAATGGCTCTGAGTATTTTGCAATCAAAATAACCGCTAATAATAGAATAGGCAATGATAACAATACATAAACGCCTAAGCCAGGACTCGTACGCATAATCAAGTACAAACTCATACCGAACATCATCGGAGTCATAAACCCTGTAGTCAAAATATTTTGCATAAACAACATGATTTGATAGGCATCGTTGGTTGCTCTTGTAATTAACGATGGTACACCAATTTGTTCATATTCTGAATGGGAAAAAGTTTGGACCTTCTCAAAAAGATCATCACGAATGGCTGCTACCATTCTCGAGGTAATCTGAGAACTAAAGTAGCGTAATGAAATACTCATGATGATGCCGACAACTGTAATCGCAATCATTATGAGCCCCATCTTCTGTACATAAGTAAAATCGTTATTTCCAATCCCCTTGTCAATCATCATCGCTAGAATCGTCGGTAACCCTAACTCAATTAAGATAAATCCGAAAACACTGATGAAATCAAATAATAATAGCTTTTTGTAGCGTAAGGTATACCGCAACATCAACTTCATTTTTCTCGCCTCTTTCTATACCGTAATGACTCCAATATAGCATAAATAAAAGACCTCTGTCTGCTCAGTAATTTGTTTTTTTATATTTGCTTTTTAAACTTTCTGAAATTTTCTAAGGAATACTCATTTCACTTCCTAGTTTCTATACTTCTTATTTATTCTGTGATAAACTACAAGTAATTGTTGTAAGAACGGTGAAATTGTTTTTTCAAGCAGGAAGCAAAGACGAGGCTTCTTCTCAACGCTTTAGTCCCTACTAAAACGTTGAGCATAAAAAAATAGGAGGCAGCCGCCCCTCATTTTGTCGTGGAAAAAATTGCTATTAAGCAAATAAAGGAGATAGATTCATGATTTACAAAGTTTATTATCAAGAAACCAAAGAGCGCAACCCAAAACGTGAACAAACACAATCATTGTACGTGGAAGCTGAAAACGAAGAAATGGTTCACAACTTATTACGTGAAAACACCCCATATAACGTGGAATACATCCAACTTTTAGAAGGCAATCATTTAGAATACGAAAAAGAAAATGCCGACTTTAAGTTAATGGAGTTTTAGCATGAAACTTTCGCTAAAAAACAATGAAACTGGTGTCTTTGCCATTGGTGGATTGGGCGAAATCGGAAAAAATATGTATGGGGTCCAATTCCAAGATGAAATTATTATCATTGATGCTGGAATAAAATTTCCAGAAGATGATTTATTAGGAATTGATTATGTCATTCCCGATTTTAGTTATGTGGTCCAGAACATCAATAAAGTAAAAGCACTTGTCATTACTCATGGTCACGAAGATCATATTGGCGGTGTTCCTTATCTTCTAAAACAAGCCAACATTCCAATTTATGCAGGTGCCTTAGCGCTGGCATTGATTAAAAACAAGCTAGATGAGCACGGGTTATTACGAGATGCAGAATTACACGAAATCGATGAGGATTCAGTGATTCGTTTCCGAAAAACATCGGTAAGTTTTTTCCGCACTACCCATAGTATTCCTGATCCGTTAGGCGTAGTAGTTAAAACACCTTCTGGAAACATTGTGGAAACAGGTGACTTCAAATTTGACTTCACTCCAGTTGGTCAACCAGCTAACTTGCATCGAATGGCCAAACTTGGTGAAGAGGGCGTGTTGTGTTTGCTTTCTGATAGTACCAACGCAGAAGTTCCTACTTTCACTAAATCGGAACAAACAATCGGTCAATCAATCTTACGGATTATGGAAAAAATTGAAGGACGAATTATCTTCGCTACCTTCGCTTCAAATATTTCTCGTCTACAGCAAGCTGCTTCAGCTGCTGTTGCTACTGGACGCAAAATTGCAGTGTTTGGACGCAGTATGGAGAATGCCATTGTCAATGGACAAAAATTAGGCTATATTTCTGTGCCTGATGGTACTTTTGTAGATGCTCATGAAATCAATCATCTACCAGCTAACGAATTGATGATTTTATGTACTGGTTCTCAAGGTGAACCGATGGCCGCCCTTTCACGTATCGCAAATGGTACGCATCGGCAAATACAGATCCAACCAGATGATACTGTAATTTTCTCAAGTTCACCAATACCTGGAAACACAACGAGCGTCAACCATCTAATCAATTTGCTTTCTGAAGCTGGTGCTGAAGTTATTCACGGAAAAGTAAATAATATCCATACTTCTGGACATGGTAGTCAACAAGAACAGAAATTAATGTTGCGTTTAATGAAACCAAAATACTTTGTTCCCATTCATGGTGAATTTCGTATGTTGAAAATCCACACAGGATTGGCTCAAGACACTGGTGTTCCAGAAGAAAATTGCTTTATTATGGAAAATGGCGACATGCTTGCCTTAACAGCGGACAGCGCTCGTCGTGCCGGACACTTTAATGCTAGCGATGTTTATGTTGATGGAAGTGGCATTGGTGATATCGGTAATGTCGTTCTACGTGATCGTCGAATCCTCTCTGAAGAAGGGTTAGTACTAGCTGTTGCCACAGTAGATATTGAGAAAAAAGAAATTTTAGCTGGTCCAGACATTTTATCTCGTGGATTTGTTTACATGAGAGAATCAGGCGAAATGATTAATGAAGGCCAACGAATTTTATTCCATGCCTTACGTGAAGTCTTAAATGAACCTGGATGTACAGAAACAAAATTGAAAAATGCAATGGTCGCTGCGTTGCAACCTTTTCTGTTTGATCAAACAGAACGCCATCCAATGATTCTGCCGATGATTATGACTCCTGATAATTAACAAAAACATCTATCTGATAATCAGATAGATGTTTTTTTATTTTCATAGAGATTTTTGAGCATTTGCTCTCATTTCTTAATTTTTCATTTTTTGTGCAAAAAAATTGATTATTTTCCTGAAATTACAAAAAAATCAATTGACAAACAACTAGATTATTTGCACAATGAAAGTTAGTTAGAAAAAGCTAATAACTATCAGCAGTTATTTTAAAATTTCTTGAATTTAAGATAAAGGAAGAGAAACTATGGTTAGAACACAACGCGTGCAACGGAGTCATATCATTGATGGAGCGTATCAATTGATTATCAATGAAGGCTTCAAAAAGTTCCATGCTCGGAATATCGCAAAACATATTGCTTGCTCGACACAACCTATCTATCGTGAGTTTACCAATTTGGCTGAGTTGAAATCCGTTTTGACGAATCGTATTATTGTAAAATATAAAGATTTTATAGAAGATCAAGAACCAAAAACGCTAAAAGCTTTGTCGACAGCCATCATGAACTATGCTACAGATTATCCAGATGAGTTCCATCGTTTTTTTCTACAAGATTCTGACACGATTCAAATGGTTAAACAAGTAACAAAAGAGACTTTTTCCTCTCTTCAACCCAATAGGAGCGATTCTCTCTTTTTTGAATTTTTTTGGCAGTATTGTATCGGAAAAGCAGCATTAGCAACCAATGATGCGAATCATACTGAAGATTTAGAAGAAGATCAATTTTTTCAATACTCCTTAGAGAATTCGCATTAAGTAGGTCCCTTTAATTATCAAATATGCTCGATAACTCAGACAAAAAAGAGTATAAAAAAAGCCTTAGAGAATCGTCTCTAAGGCTTATAATTTTATTGTTTAACTACGTTTGCTGCTTGAGGTCCGCGATCGCTTTCTTCAACATCGAAAGTTACTGCTTGTCCTTCTTCTAATGTTTTGAAACCGTCGCCTTGGATAGCTGAGAAATGTACGAATACATCGCTGCCATCTTCACGAGTGATGAAGCCAAAACCTTTTTCTGCGTTAAACCATTTTACTGTTCCGTTTTCCATGAATAAAATCCTCCTCGTGCCTAAGCACTTATTGATTGTAACATTGCTGGCCTACGAAAAGGGAAACATCTGTATACCAACTCGCAACTCAAACAAAATTACAATAATAGTTTACCACTGGTTTTAGCTTAGGCGCAAGGGTTTTCAATCGCTACTTTAAGTAATTTTCTTCACGTAAACTGAAATATTTGGTTTCTCCAACAATAATATGGTCAAGTAGCTCAATTCCCATCATTGCACCACACTCTCTAACACGTTCCGTAAAATCCAAATCATTCTGCGAAGGTGTTGGATTTCCAGATGGATGGTTGTGTCCCAAAGCGACTCGTGCCGCACTGATTCGAACGGCCTCTCGAAAGATTTCTCTTGGATGAGCGATGCTTTGATTTAAGGAACCAATAAAAATCGTTTTCTGTAAAATAATCTCATTTTTGGTATTCAAGAAAAAAGCGACTAGATGTTCCTGTTGACAGTCCTTCAGCTCAGAGATCAGAAGTTGTCCCAGAGATAGACTAGATTGGACTCGCCCCATTTTAGGTTGTAAAGCTCGATTAATACGGTAGCCAAACTCCATCACTGCTTTTAATTCAACTGCACGTGTTTCACCAATCCCTTTAAATTGTTGGAGTTCTTGCAGTGACGCATGTTTTAAATCATAAAGTGCTGGATATTCACGTAAAATACTTCCTGCCAGCTCCATTACATTTTGCTGACGCGATCCATTACGCAAGATAATCGCCAATAATTCTTGATCAGATAAATGCTTTTCACCCTCTCGCAACAAACGCTCACGTGGCCAAGAACTTTCTGGAAGTTCTTGTAACAATAAACTCTTTTCCATAAAAAACTCCTTTGAGTACTTTTCACTAAAGTACGCAAAGGAGCATTAATTAATCCTCTAAAAAATCAATCACATCATGCAGCGTTGGAAAAACTGCTGCCGTTTTCTCTTTCAGTTTATCCGTTGGCGGTACTATATCAGGTACCATAACGACTGGGATACCGGCTCCTTCTGCTGCTAAGATACCATTTTTTGAATCCTCTAAGACTAATCCGTCTGCACCATCAATTCCTAATCGATCAGCTGCAATCACAAAAATCTCTGGATCTGGTTTTGCCCATTTCACATCCTCTGCCGAAATGATATCAGAAAATTTCTCTCGAATACCTGCATGTTCTAATAGAATTTCAATCACTGGGCGTACATTACTTGAAGCTACTACTCGTGGAATTCCTTTTTTTTCCAAATAGGTCAGTAATTCATGGACACCCGGTTTCAGATCAACCTCGCCTGTTTTGAAACGGTCATGTGCCATTCCCCAACTCTCATCGATAAACTTTTGTACAGTCGCTTCTCCATGATCCGCATACATTTTGTGCAACTCCGCCCATACTTCTTCATCAGAAATGCCAATGAAGCGTGCATAGGTCTCTTTAGTGAAAGGAATGCCATATTTTTCAGCGACCACTAAATTTGCCTCACAATAAATCGATTCTGTATCAAACAACAAACCATCCATATCGAAAATAATTCCCTTAACTTTTTTCATTCGTACCTCCTAAATTTAGTAATAATTGACGTACTTCGGAAACAAAGTACAGTGAGCCCGTAATTAATAATAAATCATCCGATCCCATATCTTCCAGTAATTCTCCTAACCCGAATTGCCATAAAGAAACTACTTCAAAACGGCTATCTGCTTTATCAAAGCGACTAAGATCTAATGCGTTTGGATATTCAAACGTTGTTAAATAAATTTGAACATTTGGAATCTCTGATAGCAGTGCTAGCATTTGATCGATGTCTTTCGTCTCTAATGCCGAAAAAAGAATTTTTATATTGTAGTCACGAAATTCTCTTTTTACGTTTTCAACTAGACGTTTGATGGCATGTCCATTATGGGCACCATCCATAACAATTAGTGGCTCATCACTGATTTTTTCCATTCTCGCAGGCCATTGTGCTTTCGATAATCCTCGTTGAATAATTCTTTCTTCAAACGGTAATCCTTGTTGTTCGCAATAGAGATGGAACAGTTCAATTGCAACGCCTGCATTTTCAACTTGATGTCGTCCTAATAATGGCACCTTGAGAGAAGAAAGTTTTCCTGCATGATCTGTAAAATTAAATAGTTCTCCCCAAATGGTATCCGGACGTAAATAATCCACCTGATACTCTTCTCCAAAACGATAAACTTTTGCAGTTTCAGCTGCAGCTTTTTCCACAATCTCGATCAACGGACCTTTTGTAATTTTCCCAGTTACTATTGGTACATTTTTTTTAATGATTCCTGCCTTCTGTTGTGCAATTTCATTTAATGTATCGCCTAGAATTTCCATATGATCGTAACCGATCGTAGTAATTGCTGTTAAAATCGGCTCTACTACGTTAGTCGAATCAAGTAACCCACCTAAACCAACTTCGACAATGGCAACATCGATCTTCTCGTCTGCAAAATAATCCAACATAATGGCTGTTAAAATCTCAAATTCTGTAATACCACTAATCGAGGGTTCCTTATCAAGCTCCGCAACGATTGATTGATATTTTTGGACATAATGGATCAAAGCTGAGTCAAGAATTGGTTTTGCGTCAATAGCAATTCGTTCATTAAATTCTTCAATGTAAGGTGAAGTAAAGCTTCCTACTGTTACACCAGATTCAATCAGGATACTGCGTAAATAAGCCACTGTTGATCCTTTTCCGTTTGTTCCCGCTACATGAATCACTGGTACTTTTTTCTCAGGATTGTCTACTCTATTTAATAAGGCTTGGATACGATCTAAACCTGGGCGTGACCCAAATTTTTTTCGACTATGAATCCAAGCAATCGCTTCTTCTATCGTCAAATTTATTCGCCTCATTTTATATCATTTTTTTCATGCTTTCAGTATAGCAAAGTTTTTCAAAGAAAGATTGTTTTTGCATAGGTGAATTCACTTAAAAGAATTTTTTACCTTTACTTTTACTAGCAAATAGAAAAATGGAGACGGTCATCTTCTGACCATCTCCACTAATCCGTGATACTATTTTACGAAATTGTTCGTAAACTTTCGATACGCTCTTGCACTGCTGCTTGCTTTTCCAAATAGTCTTTTTCCTTCGCACGTTCCTCTGCTACAACATTTTCAGGGGCATTGGAAACAAATCGTTCGTTTGCTAATTTCCCTTGGACACGTTTTACCTCGCCAGTCCATTTTGCTAATTCTTTTTCTAATCGTTTGATTTCTTCGTCGATATTTATCAAACCAGCTAAAGGAAGATAAATCTCTGCACCTGTTAGCACGGCTGACATTGCTAAGTCTGGAGCAATAATATCGCTCGCAATAACTAATTCTTCTGGGTTACAGAAGCGTTCGATATAGCTGGTATTTTCAATCAAGAATTTATCTACTTTCGGATCGTTCGTTTTAATTAATAAAGTAATCGGTTTTGAAAGAGGAGTATTCACTTCAGCACGAATATTTCGAACAGAACGAATCAACTCTTTTAAAACTTCCATACCTTTTGCGGCAGTTTCATCGTTATTCTCTGGATGAACAACTGGATACTCGGCAACGACTAGTGATTCACCTACATGAGGAATCTTCGCCCATATCTCTTCTGTCACAAACGGCATAATTGGATGTAACAATCGTAAGGTTTGATCTAACACGTAAACTAAGATGCTCTTCGTCGTTTGTTTTGCATCTTCATTTTCTCCATAAAGTATTTCTTTACTCATTTCGATATACCAGTCACAAAAATCATCCCACATAAAATTATAGAGCTGACGTCCCGCTTCACCAAATTCAAATTGATCAAATAAGCTCGTTACTTTTTCAATCGTTTCATTCAGACGCGTTAGAATCCAACGATCTGCAACTGTTTTTTCTCCAGTTAAATCAACATTCTCTGCAGTAAAGTCTTCAACATTCATAATTACAAAACGAGAAGCATTCCAAATTTTATTGATGAAATTCCAAGCGGCATCCATTTTTTCATAACTGAACCGAACATCTTGTCCTGGTGCCGAACCTGTTGAAAGGAACCAACGTAAAGCATCTGCTCCATATTTTTCAATGACATCCATTGGGTCAATTCCATTCCCCAATGATTTACTCATCTTGCGCCCTTGCTCATCTCGGATCAATCCATGAATGAGAACATTTTTAAATGGACGCTCATCGGTAAACTCTAAGCTTTGGAAAATCATCCGACTAACCCAGAAGAAAATAATATCATAGCCAGTAACTAATGTACTTGTTGGGAAATAGCGTTTATAATCTTCACTATCTTCATCTGGCCAGCCCATTGTAGAAAACGGCCATAATGCTGAACTAAACCAAGTATCTAATACATCTGGATCTTGTTCCCAATTTTCACTATCCGCAGGTGCTTCCATTCCAACATACATTTCACCCGTTTCTTTGTGATACCATGCTGGAATACGATGTCCCCACCATAATTGACGAGAAATAACCCAGTCATGAACATTTTCCATCCAAGTCATAAACGTATTATTAAAACGTGGTGGGAAGAATTCGACTGCATTGTCTGTACTTTGATTTTTGACTGCTTGATCCGCTAATGGCCCCATCTTGACAAACCATTGAGTAGACAAACGAGGTTCTACTACAACGCCGGTTCTTTCCGAATGCCCTACGCTGTGAACCATCTTTTCAACTTTGATCAAACGACCAATTTCTTTAAGATCAGCAACGATGGCTTTACGAGCTTCGAATCGGTCCATTCCAGCATATTTCCCAGCAAGTTCATTCATACTACCATCTGCATTCATTACATTCACTCGTGGCAGATCATGACGATTTCCAACTTCAAAGTCATTTGGGTCATGAGCCGGTGTGATTTTAACAGCTCCTGTACCAAACTCGCGATCTACATAGCTGTCTGCAATGATTGGAATTTCTTTATCAACTAATGGCAGAATCACCATTTTTCCGATTAAATCTTGGTAGCGTTCGTCCTCAGGGTGAACGGCAATCGCTGTATCTCCTAGCATTGTTTCAGGACGTGTCGTTGCAATTTCTAATACACCGCTGCCGTCAACTAATGGATAAGAGACATGGTAAAAAGCGCCCTCTAAATCTTTATGAATTACCTCAATATCGGATAACGCCGTTTTAGCTTGCGGATCCCAGTTGATGATATATTCGCCACGATAGATTAATTCTTTCTCGTATAAAGAAACAAATACTTTGCGAACTGCTTCCGACAAACCATCATCAAGTGTAAATCGCTCACGACTATAATCTAGTGATAAGCCTAACTTCGCCCATTGTTCGCGAATATGTCCAGCATACTCCTCTTTCCATTCCCACACTTGATCAACGAATTTTTCACGTCCGAGATCATAGCGAGAAATTCCTTGTTCTCTTAATTTCTCTTCAACTTTTGCTTGGGTAGCTATACCTGCGTGATCCATTCCCGGTAACCACAAAGTATCAAACCCTTGCATACGTTTTTGGCGAATAATCATGTCTTGCAAAGTTGTATCCCAAGCGTGGCCTAAATGCAACTTTCCCGTTACATTTGGTGGTGGGATTACAATAGAGTACGGTTTTGCTTGCTTATCTTCCGATGGTTTAAATAAATCTTGATCCAACCATTTTTGATACCGACCAGCTTCAACTTCTTGCGGATTGAATTTTGTTGGTAAATTTTCAGTCATATATGATCCTCCTAAATTAATGATTCAAAAAATGTTATCGTTAACTTATATACAGTACATGCTAAAATTATTCTTTACTGCTTTATTAACGAAAAACGTCCTAGAACACGATTGTGTTCTAGGACGTAAATTACGCGGTACCACCTAAATTGCAGAAAAAATCTGCCGCTCATTCATGTCTTAACGGTCATGTGCCGTGCGTTCTTACTCGTTTCAGATCGCAAAACTCCCAAGCTACCTTCCATGAATCAAAGTGAAAATGTTTCAGCCTAGCATCTTCTCTCTAAATCTTTGATATTCATGTACTCCTCTTGATCATCGTCTGACTCATTCTACAATGAAGTCTGAAACTTGTAAAGCCCTACTGTCCATCAAAATAGATCAATGTCTGCAATTCAGAAGTCAAGTCAATATAATGAACATGGACATTATCAGGAACCTTCAGCGGGTCTGGTGCAAAATTCAAAATGGCTGTGATGCCATTAGCAACTACCCGATCAATCGCTCCTTGTGCATTTTGACTTGGCACAGTTGAGATTGCTACTGTAATTTTTTCCTCCGCTAAGACATCGTTCATCTCATCAATTGAATACACTCGATATCCACAGATTTCTTTTCCAACTTTTTCTGGATCATTGTCAAAAGCACAAACAATATTCAAGTTTTCATTTCGACGAAAATTATTATTTAAGAGAGCCTGCCCTAAATTTCCACAGCCAATCAACGCAATCCGCTTTTCTTCCTTTGTTTCAAGCATATCGCTAAAAACTTTGATTAAATCGCTGACATCGTAGCCGTAGCCGCTTCTACCTAGTTCACCAAAATGTGAAAAATCTCGACGAATCGTCGCAGAACCAACCTGAGTCATTTTACTTAGCTCAGAAGATTTTATGCGAGTAACGCCGTTTTTTTCTAACCCTTTTAAACAACGTAAATACAAAGACAGTCTTTTGGTTGTTGCTTTCGATAGTTGTGGTTTTTGAATGATGCGCTCCATGGTCGTTCTCCTTGTTTGTCAAAAATAGATTATTTTACAAATACCTTTGAATTCGCTTCTTTGCGAAACTCTATTATCTATACCCGATACGTTTGTTAAATACTTCACATAAACAATTTTAACATGTAGAAAAACCAATAACAATCTTTTGACAAAAAAAGAGCAAGAAAGTGTCTTTTCTTGCTCAAGAATATTATAAAAAGTCCGCAAATTCTTCGACTTTTTCTGATTGACTAGGAGTAATTTCTTCGATCTTTAAACCTGCTAAACAGCGAGACATTAATCCTTCAATGTCAAAACGTTCTTCTAGTTCTAAAACTTTATCCAATTTAGGACGTGTTTTTGGTTGTGGCGGCGCAAAAATCGTACAGCAGTCTTCAAAAGGTTGAATTGCTAATTCAAAGGTATCAATTTTTTCGGCTAGTTCTATAATTTCAGTCTTATCCATCGTTACAACTGGTCGAATAATAGGGGTTGCTGTGACTTCATTAATAGCCACCATGCTGTGTAATGTTTGTGAAGCAACTTGTCCCAAAGATTCACCATTCACAATAACTAATCCATGACGCATTTCACGAATCGCATCTGTCAAACGCAGCATCATTCGTCTCGTTAATGTCATCCAATATCCTTGCGGACTATGCTTTTTGATTTCCTCTTGAATTTCAGTAAACGGTACTTCGATAAATTGGATTGCTCCTACATAAGGTGTCAGCTTCTCCGTTAAATCTTTTGCTTTTTGCAAAGCTTGTTCGCTTGTATACGGTGGACTTGCGAAGTGTACAGCTTCAATCTCAACACCACGCTTCATTGACAAGTAGCCAGCCACTGGAGAATCAATTCCACCAGAAAGCATTAACATCCCTCGGCCGCTAGTACCTACTGGTAGTCCACCTGCTCCTTTAATCGTTTCATACGAAAGGTAAGCTCCATCACGTCGGATTTCTACCCTCAAATTGATATCTGGGCGCTTCATCTGAGCTTTTATTTCTGGAAAAACATCCATTACCGCATTTCCTAAAAATTGCTGTAAGCCGTGACTGTCTAACTCGAAGTTATGGTCGCTGCGTTTTGCTGTAATTTTAAACGTTTCTTTTCCAGTGTAAATTTCTTTCATAATTTTTTGTGTCATTTGCTTTAAATCGTCTAAATTTTTTTCAACCCGGATACTAGGTGAAAATGTTTGAATTCCAAAGACCTTTTCCAACTTTGGCAAAACTAGTCGGCTGTCTTCGCCATTTAACAAAATATGCATGCGATCACGATCAGCGTGGATTTTTAGCTCTGGAAACTCTACTAATGCTCCACGTACATTTTGTGCTAATCGCATAATAAAACTACGCCGATTCTTTCCTTTTGTCGAAAGTTCCCCATAGCGAACCATAATTTCAGTATATTGCACGATCATTCTCCTTATTACTTACTCTTTAAGTATCATTTTTTTAGTTAATCTTTGAAAATCTGTTGTATAAATGATTGAACACTATCATAAATTGTTCTGCTTCTGCCATGGTATTAGCTTCATCTAAACTCACACGTACAGCTGTTGTCGCAATATCGTGTGGAATATTCATTGCATGTAAAGTAGAGCTATCAACTTTTTTTCGGCTGGAACAAGCACTGGTCGTCGAGACAAAAATTTGTTTTTCTTCTAGAGCATGTACCAAAACCTCACCACGAATGCCTTTTATTCCGAACGTCAAGATGTGAGGAGCAAAATTATCATCACCTGAAAAAATTGCTACCTTGTCATAGCCGGACAAGGCCTCTTTTAAATATTGACGAATAACTGCGGTATGATTCGGTCTTTCTTCTTTTTTCTCAAGGTGCATTCGCAAAGCACGACTCATTGCAACAATCGCTGGAAGATTTTCCGTTGTGGCTCGTTGCCCACTTTCCTGACCACCACCATTTAGTAATGGTGCTAATTTTTTTCCTGTTTTCCAATAAATAAATCCAACACCACGCGGTCCGTGAAATTTATGCGCAGAGAAAGTTGCAAAATCAACTCTAGACGTTAGCCATTTAGCTTGATCAACTTTACCAATAGCCTGTACAGCATCCACATGAAAGTGAATCTTCGGGTAACTCTCTAATACCTTGCTAATTTCCTCAATGGGTTGAATTGCACCTATCTCGTTATTTACACCCATAACTGAAACTAAAACTGTTTCTGAACGAATCAATTCTTTAAGCTTGTCTACTATTACAAAGCCCTTCTCGTCAACAGGAGCGATACTTACTTCATATCCAAGTTCACTTAACTGTGCCGCAGTTCGACTAACCGCTGGATGTTCTACACTAGAAATAATAATATGATTTCCATAATCGCGTTTCGCGATTGCTGTACCTTTTAATACCCAATTGTCACCCTCAGTACCACCACTCGTAAAAAATATTTCATTGGACTGAACAGTTAAAAGCTCTGCAATTTGTTTGCGGGCTTGCTGCAACAGACGACTAGCCTGTGTACCCAAGTCATGAAGACTCGAGGGATTTCCCATAATGCGTTGACTCGTCTTTACATATGTATCAAGTGCTAACGGATAAATTGCTGTTGTTGCACTATTATCAAAATAAATCATTGTCTAACCTTCCTTCAAAAATTCTTTCCTATTATAGCGAGAATGATACAAGTCTTCAAGTATTCCTTACAAATACAAAGAGTTTCATAATCTCTTAGAGCTTCCTCAAGCCTATATAAGTCGCTGAAACAAAAAAAGCTGAGCATTCGCTCAGCTTATACTAAATCTCGATTATTAAAATAGAAATCTTCGATCCGTTTGAAGGCTCCTGGCTCCACTCGTTCAAGCGCTGTACCAATCTCATCTAATGCATCTTGATAACGATATTCTTTATTAAAAAGCTCCAAACTATTTTCAATTGCACTCTTAATTTCAGGATGCGTATGACGATAACGATTTGCATATTGCATCATTTGTTCTGTCAATGCCGCAGCGTCAACCAAATCATACGTTTTTTGATCTAACATTTCCATGTCTTCATCACAAAGACTAACTAATTTATTGATATCTTGCATGTTAATACGGATCTTGTTTAATGATTTACTCAATTCTTCCACACGGTCTGTTGCAACAAAAAAGAATTCTAGATAATCTCCTGGTAATCCAGGTAAGCGTTGCTGTTCTACATAACGTTTCAAATTACGTAAGCGGAATTCATATTTCTCAATTTTTTCAGAAGCTTCTTTTTCACCTTTACGTAAATCATGCAGATCCTCATCAATTTCAACTTGCTTTGTTTCAATATCGTCTAAAACTTTAAACGCGTCTTTATAGAAGACTTGCACCTCTGAATATGGCAATTCGTGTTTATCGATTTGTGGTTCCATATTACGATTGCGACGTTCCAATTCTTCAATTTCCGTTTGGAATCCGCGAGCACGACCTAATTCATTATTATTTAATGCATAACTTTGAGAAGTATGATCCAACTCAACCATTAACTGATGATTATTACGAGAAGCATGTGAGATATACTCGCCAATTGTCTTACGATTAGTCAAAACATATTTTTTTGCTTCAAACTCTTTTTCCAACACTGCATAAAGATCATCAATCAATTCGGCAGTTTCTTTATTAGCAGTTTCAACAGTACTCAATTCGATTTTCTCTAAATCCTCTAAAGAACGTTCTACATGCTTTTTAACTTTTTCCAAACGTTCTTCAAAATCATCTTCTGGTAAGACAAAATGATCGGTCATCATTTTTTTGTATGTTTTTTCTAACTCATCTATTTGACTTGGGAATGTTTTTTCTAAATCTTCATAGATTGTTGGAACCTTTTGCATCGTTGCTTGCACTTCATAGGTATGCTTTTCAGCATCATCCAATACTTCACGTGCCTCAATCGGATCCCCAGATGTATTTAAGGTAACAAACTGTGTAAACTCAATCTCAACATTCTTTACTTGCTTTTGAATTTCAGGCAAAGCAGGTCCAAAGTTATCTTTTTTCTCCTTCAGATCCTTTTTTAATTCTTCGAAAACATCTAACGCTTGCTGCACCGCCAACGAATTCCGTTCTTCCGTCTCACGCAGTTCCTTTAGCCCAGTACGAATGCCCTCAACTTCTTCTTCCATCTCTGTCATCGTTCGTTCAGCACTTTCAATCGCTGATTTGCCCTTCATAAAACGGAAGGTCTCATTTTGACTTTCAACTTCAAAAATTTGACTTTCTAGTTCAGCAAAAGACTTGGTTGAAACATCCGTCCATTTCTGGTTCCATTCACGGAAAGTATTCTGACTCTGACCGACAAGGTGCATTTTCTTCACTTCATCGACTTCTTCCACGACAGGAAGATCGAATAACGCTTCTTTCCTTTTATCAAGTTCTTTTAAGCGTTCTTGATTCTTTTTCTTCATCAGATAACCAATCAAGTATAAAACGGCAGCCAAAATGACTAAGCCGATAACGATCCCTATGATTACATTACTTCCCATGTATGATTTTCCTTTCAACTATCAAGATTCAGTTTATTTAATGGTTCATATTTCTCTGTTTTTGGCGAAAACATCTAACGTAGATTATAACACAAAAGACTTTTCTCTTCACTAGCTAGTTTCGAAATCCTTTCGAAATGTTTATCGCACAGTCACTCCTCATACTAGCATTTTTTGAAAGCTGCTTCAATTACAATAAATTTAAGAAAAGTGTAATTTTATAAAAAAATCTGATCGCTAAAGCGCTAAATCCCCTTGAAATTGTATAACTTTTCAGATAATATTAAAGCCACATTAAAATAAGAGGTGATTAAAGTGAAAGTTATTAAATTTGGCGGAAGCTCTGTAGCTTCAGCTGAACAACTAAAAAAAGTCTTAACGATTGTTACTGACGACTCAAGCCGTCGTTTCGTCGTGGTTTCTGCTCCAGGAAAGAGAACCAATAAAGACAAAAAGGTCACCGACTTATTGATTCAATTTTATAATGCTGTCGTGTACAAACATGATACAGAAGAAATAATCTGTGAAATTGTTGCACGTTACACTGAAATTGCTGCAGAATTTCAAGTTGATGAAGATATTGAAAAAAAATTCAGTACTGAACTGAAACAACTTCAAGATAATTACGATGAAAAAAACATTTATGCTCTAGATAGCTTTTTGGCTAGTGGAGAAAATTTAAATGCACAGCTCGTTGCCGCTTGCTTTCAAAAAAAAGGTGTCAATGCTCGGTATATAAATCCAAAAGAACTGGGAATTCTCGTCTCCGATGAGCCACAAAACGCGCGGATTTTAGAGGAATCTTATGAAAAAATTTATCAGTGGCGTGACTCGGAAAATATTTTAATTATTCCTGGCTTCTTTGGCTACACTAAGGATGGGCATCTTTGTACATTTTCACGTGGTGGTTCAGACATAACTGGATCTATTGTTGCTGCAGGTTTAAAAGTGGACCTATATGAAAACTTCACAGATGTAGATGGGATTTTTGCTGCGAGTCCTAAATATATTCATGATCCAGAATTAATCGAATATGCTACCTATCGTGAGATTCGTGAATTGACCTACGCAGGCTTTACTGTTTTTCATGATGAGGCGTTGATGCCCGCCTTTAAAGCACAAATACCTGTGATTATCAAAAATACCAATAATCCGGATTGTCAAGGAACCCTAATCAAAAAATCATTCGATGATGAAAATCGTAATGAAGTTGTCGGTGTTGCCAGTGATGGTGGATTTTGCGGCATCACAATTGGGAAATATTTATTGAACCGTGAAGTCGGTATCGTTCGGCGCATCCTGCAAATTCTTGAGGATCTAGGTATCGGCTTTGAACACATGCCTTCAGGAATTGATGATATTTCAATCATTTTAAGAGAGCGTCAATTAACTCGTGATATTGAGGCCGAATTAATGAAGCAGATTGAAGAAAAAATTAAGCCTGATCAATTATCAATCGAACATGGTCTATCTGTTGTAGCTCTAGTTGGCGAAGGAATGCGTGAGCGTCCTGGTACTACTTCTGATAGTACTGCTGCTTTAGCACGAAAAAATGTTAACCTGCGAATGATTTCTCAGGGAGCCGATGAGCGTAGTATTATCTTTGCAATCCGCAGTGAACAAGAGCGGTTAGCTGTTCGATCACTCTATTACACATTTTTTGATTAAAATTTAGAACGTACGCTTTTTTACAAAGCAAAAGCTAAAAAGGAAAGGCCCTTATTCGGCTTTTCCTTTTTGTCTTTCTAATTCAATTTTTATTAGTGGTTCTGGAGCATATTTTTCTTGCCAATCTTCTGGCTTCATCACCTTGTTAGTTATTGGATGATATCTGGGTTTCCCATCTGGAAAAAGCTTTCCCATATTCGCTTGGTGAACAATCTCAAAAATTGGCTTCGGGTCGACCCCGATCAAAGCAAATGAACCATATGTAAAATAAAGTAAATCAGTTAAAGCATCGACTTCCACAATCAATGGATCATCTACTGGTTCCGATTTTCGCAAAACTTTCTCTTTTGCTTGATCGACACTTTCATGAAGTTCCTTAACTAACTCATTAAATTCTTCTTCGTCACCTTTTGACACACCATATAAGAATTCAACAATTTCTTCAACCTTAAATCCTGCCCGAAAACTTCCTCGTTCTTTAGTGAAAGCTTTCGGTTTGCTTGGTGGTAACGGCGCAAAGGTTGAATGGAACTCGCGCGCCATTTGATATGGTTCATTCATCTGTTAATACTCCTATCACTATACTATTATCTAATAAAGTCGCTAATTTCTCTTCAGTCAAATAATCTCAAAATGTTTTAATGCTTGATAAATTCCATCCTGCTCATTTGTCGCAGTAACATAATCCGCTTGCGCTTTAACCTCTGATAGACCATTACCCATAGCGACGCCAATCCCTACTTTTTGAATCATCTCAATATCGTTATAGTGATCCCCAAAGGCCATCACTTCTTCTGGTTTAATTCCTACTGCTTTTATAAATTCCAAAATTCCATGATACTTCGACCCATTTTTAGGTACGATATCTACGGAATATGGATTGGAACGTTGAAAAGAACAATTCGGTAATCGTTCTTGCAGACGCTGTGCTTCAGTTTCTGCACTAAAAAGAACACATTGATAAATTGGTTCTTGCAAAATGGATAACTTTTTATACCTGCCTTTTTCTCGATTTGGACTGAACGATTGCAATAATCTTCGAGTTGACCTTACAGGAAACCATTTAGGCATCCAACCAGCAATTTTTTTTAGCAATGATTTTTGTGACCATTTCATCAAATGGCTGCCATCTACCCGGTAGCGTCCCCCAAAAATAATTTGACGATGCTCATCATCAGCAAAGTCTACGATCTGTTGCAATACCTCATTAGAAAACGGGCGAAGGTAGATATCCTTTTCATTCGTGTATACTAACTGTCCATTGTACATCACATACACATCTAAAGGCAGGCACTCAATTCGTTCTTCAATTTTTACTGGTCCACGTCCAGTAGCAATTCCACAAAGAATCCCTTGATTTTGAGCTAAGCGAATCGCTTCACGGGTGCTCTCAAGCACTTTTGAATCACTCGTAATAAGAGTTCCGTCTATATCAAAAAAAATTGCTTTTATCATGGCTCTCCCTCATTCAAAATAAGTCAATTTGACTTGGATTCAATCCTTCATAATTCAATTGAAGAATTTTTTTTAGCTGCAGAGCATTGTCCGCAGCATCCCCGCCAGAATTATTGTTAAAAATAACTCCCACGTCGGCTGAATGCTTCGCAGCTTGCTTAATTTCTTCCCCTAAAAGCGTTAGTTCAGCTTCATTGTACCGATACAGTGTGCGTTTTTTACGCCAATCACCGGTACGGTCATTCCAGTAGGCTTGATTCCTTCCATGGAAACGAAACAAACTGAAATTCTTATTCGTTACTGTAGCATCTAATGGTACAGTATCTGGTAATTGCGGTTCATCAACTATTACCAGACTAAAATTTAAAGTTTTCATCAACTGCTTTGTTTTCTCTGCAAATTCTTTCCCATACCAGCTGTAATCTCTTAACTCCACTGCAACAGGCAACTTGGGAAATAAATCTCGTAACACCTCTAAATAAGCGACATTTTCTTTTGTACACTTAAATTGTGCCGGAAATTGAGCTAAAAAGCAAAATAACTTTCCACTTTCGATCATCGGCTCCATAGTTTCTAGAAAATGCTGCTGCATCGCTGACATAGAAGGGTAGCTGTCCTGCCATTTAGCCTGACCTGTAAACCCTGCATACATCTTGATCACAAAACGAAAATCTGACGGAACTTGGGTCAACCAATTCTCGACAGAACTTTTCTTCGTGATCCCATAATAATTTGTATCCAACTCCACTAACGGAAGATATCCAGCGTATTCATACAAAGATGAGGTTTTTTTCCCGGTTAAGCTACTGTGTTCATTAAAAGAAGTTAATCCAATTCGAATCATAGTATCCTAGCCTCCCTTTGTTTCATAGTATACAATAAGCATAGCAAAAAATTAGCAACAATGCGCTAATAACGAATGGAGTAATGAAAATGAAACGGATTTTAATTTTACATACTGGCGGAACGATCTCAATGAGTCAAGATGATGATGGCGCAGTGCGGCCAGATAAAAAAAATCCATTATTAGCCGCTGGACAAGAACTACGTCTACCAGCTGGGATCGAACTAATCGTGGAAGATTTCTCAAATCTTCCTTCTCCCCACATTACCGTTGAAACAATGTTTGAGCTAAAAGAGAGAATCAAGGAAGCGAAACAAGAAGGTCTGGACAGTGTCGTCATCACTCATGGGACAGATACACTAGAAGAAACTGCTTATTTTCTCGAAATGACGATTGGTGATTTGATGCCAATCATTTTAACCGGAGCAATGCGCTCTATCAATGAACTGGGCAGCGATGGTCTCTACAATTTTGAGTGTGCGATCCGTGTAGCAGCTTCAGAAAATGCGATTGGTAAAGGCGTGCTTGTTGTAATGAACGATGAGGTCCACAGTGCTCGTTATGTAACAAAAACCCATACGACCAACGTAGCAACTTTCCGAACACCGACCTTGGGACCCATCGGCCTAGTCACAAAATCAAAAATTCTTTTCAAACAAGAATTACCTAAAACGACTCGCTATGATATTGATAGTTTTGATGCTATGATCCCTATCATTAAGGTTTTTGCTGGAATGCAGGGAGATTTCTTCAAAATCTTAGATCACGCGATTACAGTCGATGGTCTCGTAGTTGAAGCGTTAGGAGCAGGCAACTTGCCACCACAAACTTTACCGCCCTTCTATCATTTGTTGGAAAAAGGATTACCTATCGTTTTAGTTTCTCGGTGTTTTAACGGAATTGCAGAACCCGTTTATGACTATCACGGTGGTGGTGTAGAGTTAGCACAGCATGGTGTCATTTTCTGTAACGGAATCAATAGCCAAAAGGCTCGTTTGAAATTGTTAATTGCTTTAAACGCTCACTTATCTAAAGAAGAGTTAAAACAATTTATGGAAGAATAAACTCCCTAATTGCATAAAGAAAGAAGTTAAATCGAATCATCGATTTAACTTCTTTTTTTCCATAAAATATTCGCTTCGCAGGCAAGCTGGTCACCTAATCGAATTTCATGTCGTGTTTTAGTTTCTTCAGCTTCAATGACTTCATAAAAACTTTCGATATCATTGCCATATAATACCTCTTTATCAAACTTCACATTTACATAAGTTGGTTCATGGGCTGTCATAAAATCATAGCCCAACACGTCAATCAGCCAATTGAAATACATCGCATTGTTCACATGATGATTACTGTCAAGATCGTAATAGCGAACATGGTACAATTGTTTTTGATTACCTTCAACTTTCTCGATCTTAGGCCAACGACGGATTTTTTTAACTTGAGGTGATTCATAAGGCGCCATTAATTCTGCATCTACACTACTCATTTTTCGATTTTCAATGTCCATTAGAACAAATGACATATCAATCCGCAACAATTCTGTATCTTCTGAATCATACACCCAGTAGCTTCGATAGCAGAAATAACGATTGAACTCTGTAGGTTCAGTCACAATTCTAATCTGTTCACCAACCTGCGGCAAGCGATTAATTGTTACCTCAGTTTGTGTAATAACCCAAGTAATACCTAAAGTATTTATATAATCTGTTCCTCTTTCCAACTCATCGCTTTGGTCTGAGGAAGCTTTAATAGCCACACTCAACAAAGCAGGAAATGTCATATTTTGATTAATATCGCATTCATAATAAGCGACCTCGTGATTAATAGTGTATCTTTTTCCCAATTACTTTCCTCCTAAAGCTAAGACACGATCTACCGCATCCCCATAGCTTTCACCAAAAATATTCAGATGAACAAGCAAATAATAGAATTGATAGACGGTCAAACGATCTTCCCAACCTTCACGCATTGGTGAAATTTCTTGATAACAATCGATAAACTCGTGACGAAAGCCACCAAATAGCTGTGACATTGCAAGATCCATTTCTCGATGACCATATGAAACTGCAGGATCTACAAACACAGGCTGTCCTTTCGTATCGAAAAAAGTATTGCCACTCCAAAAATCGCCATGTAGTAAAGTTGGTTCAAAAGACATTGTACCCCATTTTTGATAAACCCACTCTTTAAATAACTGATAATTTTTTTCTCGCTTTACTGTCCAATGGTTTCTTCCGTTAGCAATTTTGATTTGTACTTCTAACCGATTAGTGAAATAGAAATCCCACCAGTCATCTGAACGCGTGTTAATTTGGGGCAGCAAACCCATAAAATTATTTCTTTTATAACCAAATTTGGTTGCTTTAATTTCATGGAGTTTGCTAAGTTCCCGTGCTAAATCCTTTTGATCGCCTTCTCCCGGTTCAATCCAATCCATCAAAAGATAGGCGGCTTCCGCAAAGCTACCATGTTGATATACTTTAGGCACACGTACTACATTTCCCAACTCAGCTAATCCATCAACTTCAGCTTGAAAAAAGTCAGCTGACATTTTAGGATGATATTTTAAAAAATAATTTTGAGCTCCATCAGTTACTCGATAAGCCTGGTTAATATCTCCTCCACCAATAGGTATGGCTTTTAACTGCAGCTTAAGATACTTCAGCAATTCATCCATTTTATCAGCTCCTTACACCAAATAGATTTTTTGCAGATCATAGATTTCGTGTGTTGATAGACCGATTCCTTCGTGAATAAATTGTTCCACAGTTCCATAATTTTCTTTGATTTGCTCAAAACTAGTTTGTAAGTATACTTCTTTTGCCGACATCATATCTTCAATCCCGTGTAAAGCTTCCGTAGGTACACCTGCGAGCTCTGCTTTTTTGTACATCTCTTTTATCACTTTTTTTAAATAACGATTTGTGGCCATATAATCTTCTACAATCGTCTCACTATTCACACCCAGGCAATCCAATAAAAGTATTGCCGCAAATCCTGTACGATCTTTTCCAGCCGTACAATGAAATAGCAAACTTTCATTTTCTTTGTCATTCGTTAATACTAAATCGAAAAATTTACGGTATTGTCCGCGAATATGTTTATCAATTACAAAGTGCTTGTATACTTCAACCATCTGTTGAAGCGCATTTTCTCCTTCTTGCATTCTCTGCATCATTTTTTTCGGAGAAGCTGATGCCGTCTCTGTTTCTTTAAGCGGAAAAATTGGTAAGAAAATATTCGTTGCTTCTGGTATCTCTTGATCAGGTTGGGCGGTGCGTTCTTCAAGTGAACGAAAATCGACAACTTTTTTGATTCCGTATTCATTTAAATAATTTTTATCCTGTGTATCCAAGTGATTGATACTCGCAGAACGAATCAACTTGTGCGAGGCAACTTTTCGCCCATCCTTTGTTTCATAACCTCCTAATTCTCGCATGTTCTCAGCATGTCGAACAGCTAAATGTTTAGACATCCAACCAACCTCCTTTTTGCTAAAAGTATAGCACAACAAAATAGAAAACGCTTTTCCAAGTAGAAATATCCAATTATCAAGAATAAAAAAAGACTTGAAACAAACACTAAAATGCTTCAAGTCTTTTTATATTAAGCTAATGCTCCCATTGGATCCCAAGGTGCTAAAACTATTGGTTCTGCTTCAAAAGCAGCTAATTGTTCTTGCGTCAAAAATTCTTTTCGAACAACGATTTGATATGTAAATTCGTTCATCCATTCGTCGCTCATTACAAAGAACCCTTTTTCGCCGACTTTCTCGCCCCAACTGTTTTCCACTTTCCATTTTTTCGCTTGATCATTGATGATATCAACGCCTGTTAAAACCATTGCGTGCGTCATCATGCTCTCACCGTAATCCAAACGTTCTGCTTTCGTCATTGTTAAATCCACATCAAACAAATCGTCTACGTCATAGGCGTCCAAAGCCATAATGCCGCTATCACGTGTAGAAGACTGTCCCACATCGCAGCCAAACCACACAGACTCTCCTTGTTCTAACTGATGAATTGCCAAATCCTTAAATTCTTCCATTTCAAGATTTAGATATTTCACCTGTTTTCCACCAACAACGTTTCCTAGCATATCAACAGTGTAGGATTTCATAAACGGCTTATCTTCAGTAGGTGCATTAATAATGCTGACGTAATTGTCTAAATCAACACCAATATAGTCATCATAAAACTGTTGAGGAGTTAATCCTTGTTCTAAATGATAATTCTTTTCTTCATCGCGGTACTCAAAATCAAACGTTTCTGGCGGTGTACCTAATGATATTGCTAAAAGATTATAAACCTCTTGCAACATTGCCTCACGATTCGCTTGGATTTCTTCTTCAGTTGCATCCTCTGCCACCATTTGACGCAACAAGACTGCGTGTTTGCGTAATAACTTATTTAAATAATTATTTAAATCACGCGAATTTGAGCTATTGCTGCTTTCTGGCATAACACTTTTAGGTACGACACCATATTTTTTAAAAAGTGAAACAACCATATCCCACTGTCCACCATCTTGTTGTGGTGTTTGTAATAAAAAGGCAACCTCACGACTTGTTACTGCTTGTTCTGCTGTATTTAAAATATTTTCATAAAAATAATTTGCTTTTTCATATTTATCCCAAAAGAAGGTATAGTTTTGGGAAAGCTCGAAATCCTTAAGCTGAAATGTAGTCAATAATTTATGACGAAACGTATTTAAAGCTGCAAACATCCAGCAACGCCCTGATTGCTTTTGATTCGCTACTTTTCCAGTTGCAAGATCAATCGAAAAAACAGGTGTATTTTCAACATGTGTCTGTATGTTTTCTGCCGAAGCACGAATCCCATTTTTTACTACGCTTCGCTGTAGAGCAGTTTGTTTAGAGTTTTCTTCAAAAGCTTTGCGAAAAGCTTGAGTTCGTTCATTCGTAATTTTTGACATAAAAAAACGCCTCCTTGCCCTTATTTTACGCTTAATAAGGCAAAGAGACAATTAGTTTACAAACTCGGTTGCAAAACTTGCTTTCCTTTTTCAATCCATTGCCCCACTCGCTTGCTTGATAACAATACCGTTAACAACATGCTACCAATAAATAAAAGAAGTAGCTCTAGCGAACTGATTTCAAAATCAACATCTAATGCACGTAATCCTTTGACTAAAAAACCATGGAGCAGATAAACAGTTAATGTATTTTTTCCCCAGTTAGAGAAAAAACGACGTTCTTTCGGGACTAACATTAAAAAGGCAACGATTCCAATCAACCCTGCTGCAAAAAACATCAAGCGTTGAGGACCACCTAATAACGGATTACTCAAATAATCTTCATAGGGTTTGGAACCAAATACCCAATATTTATTAATCAAATCGTTTCCTTGGATAAATAGAAACAAGCTTACGAATAGAACAAGAGCTACCCATTTTTGAGGAAAATTTTTCAGCTTTTCTATCCAACTTTTTGGGATCACGTATCCCACCATAAAATACGGGAAAAAAGTTAATGTTCGTTGTATAGCCAAATATCGATCAAAAATTGGAAAATACCCAACTAATACTGCAATAATGATACTGCCTATTAACACCTGTTTAACAGAAAAACGTTTCGTTAAATGTAATAAAAGATTCCAACAGAATAAACTCAATAAAAACCAAAGGGACCATTGAGGAATACCTAAGTCTAAACTGAATGAATCTTGTAACCCTATCATTGTGTAATAGCCAGAATATAAGAGTTGAAAAAAAATGTAAGGAAGCAGTAATTTTTTTACCAAACTCACTATCGGCTTGGGACCGCTTTTAGCAAAATAACCTGAAATCAATATGAAAGCCGGCATATGAAAGGTGAAAATAAAATAATACAAATCATCATATAGAGGATGATCATTCACAAACGGCTGTAGAAAATGTCCGAATACAACTAAGATCATTAAAAATAATTTTGCGTTGTCAAAATAGGCATCGCGTTTTTCCATCATACCCCTCCTCATTCTCAGTATAACGAGGATTTTTCCACGCTTCAAAGGTATTGCAACAGTTTTAAAAAAAGGTCATTCTTTCCTCAAAAACTCCCTCACATCTAACGAATTTTTTCATAAAAAATTCAATTTTTAGGTGTAAAAAAATAGAGACAATCAAATGATCGTCTCTAAAAACTCCGGCAGTAGGACTCGAACCTACGACATCATGATTAACAGTCATGCGCTACTACCAACTGAGCTATGCCGGAAGAATACTTTACTATAATATCAATTTTTATTTCATCATGCAATCATAAATTTTCAGCAATTGCTATTAATCAAAATGAAACTTAAGGAACCAATATTATTTAACAATTGCAAATAGAATTAGGAGATATATTATGTCAAGACGAACTCATAGAAAAAAGAAAAATTATAAATTGAAAGTCGGGTTCTTTGTCCTCCTAGTACTACTTTTAGTATTGAGCGGCATCTACATTGAGCATATACGTGGTGAATACACTACTGTAGGAAAGGAGAGAAAGACGGTAAGTAACAAATTACCACAAACAGAGACTGTTTTGAAGACGAATCAAACTATAGAGCCTAAAAATGCTCTATCTGCCGGGATTGAACAGACTTTAGTTGAAAAAAAATTCAGCGGGACTGTTTTGGTCTTTCATCATGGTCAAATAATTTTGAACAAAGCTTATGGCTGGAAAGATCAATCAAAAAGAATTCAAAATACCGTTCATACACAATATTGTATTGGCTCGGTTCAAAAAGGACAAACAGCTTATTTAATTATGCGGGCAATTAAATCTGGCAAACTATTTTTAGATGAAAAACTTAGTGATTTTTTTCCACAAATTCCAAATAGTAAAAATATTTCCATCAAAGATATGTTGAATATGAGCTCTGGTTTGCGAATCGACGAAAAAAAAATTAGTTCTCTAAATACTACGGATGAGAAAGAAATATTGGCACAAACGATTCGTCAAACCACAGTGGCTCCAAGTGCTAGCTATTCTTACCAACCAGTCAACTATGTTCTACTAGCTGGCATCTTAGAAAAAATTTATCCCACAGATTATAATTCTTTATTTGATAAGGAAATTAAAGATGCAATGAAATTAAAAGAAACCAGTTTTTATTCTGAGACAAACATGGCTCAGGCACTTTCCTACTCACAAAGCACCGCCAGCCCTGTTTATGCACCGACAACAGCTTCTTCTTACGCAGATGAATTAGGAACAGGAAATGTTTTTATGTCTGCAAAGGATTTATACAGTTACTTCCAAGCGCTCTTCAATGAACAGTTTCTGACTTCTCAAGATCGAAATGAGTTGTGGCATACTTACCCAGGTGAAAAATATGCTAGTGGGCTCTATACTATGACAAATAGTTATCACACTCGTGGTGTGAAAGCTCGTTTTGAAGCTGTTGCTGATTTTTCAAAAGACGGGCAAAATGGAATTATCTTACTTTCAAATGTCTGGAATCAACCGAAGGGGTATAATAATTTCGCTGCTCAATTATATAAAAAAATCGTCGCTGTAACTTAGCGACGACTTTTTTATGAATAATTATCTCGGGGGTCTTTTGAATAGAGTTTTTTTACTCTAGCAGTTGACAAATAACCTTTACTTCGCTATTCTATATCTTGTGTTAAATAACTATGCCGCCTTAGCTCAGCTGGTAGAGCACCACCATGGTAAGGTGGGGGTCGCCGGTTCAAGCCCGGCAGGTGGCTTCCTAAGAACGTTGAAATATCAACGTTCTTTTTTGTTGTCTTCATTCCCTTTCAATGCTGCCACGTAAAATAAAACAAATGAAAGACCTAACAATACTCCTCCAAAGATATCTGATATCCAATGAACCCCTGAAAGCACTCTCCCTACAACCATTACAAACATTCCAAGGATACATAGATAAGAAAGAACTCGTTTTAGTTTCGAACCTTCGTTCCAGATGTAGAAGGTTGAAAGTAATACTACGATTGTAAGAAAAGTATGGCTTGAGGGATAAGAGGCTTCTAATTGCTGATTGACTAAAATAGGGCGTGAATTGATAATTACTTTTTCAAAAAAGAGATACGCAACTGCGGAAACAACATAAAGGAAACCCAAATACACAATTTTCTTATCAACTAGTGATATTTTTTTACGCTTATACCATTGTTGAAGACCACACAATAGAAAATATCCGATGATCGCTAATAGTGACATTCCTCCTATTTCCGTTACTTGATACCAAAATGAGTTCGCTCCAATCATATTTTGAAAATATTGATTCATTGTGGCAAACCCCACCTCGGAATGCTGAGGACCTATCTTTTGTACGTCAACTACTGTCAAACTAAACGTATATAAAACAAAAAGTAAAAATAGAAATAGTGGAACGCTTAGTTTATTCTTTCTTGTTTTCATAGATTTTCTCCTAACCATTTTATTTGGACTACATCCAAACAAAAAGTATCAAAATTATCTATGTGCAAAAAGAATCGCATCGTCACTCGCATGTGACGATGCGTATCATTATTTATTTAATAGGGTTACTCCCTTAATAGCAAGGATCATTAATAAGTAAATGGAGGGATAAGGATGTCTTGTCAAAATAAAAAATGAGGTGCAAATTACCGTCAAAATCAAAGAAATCTTTACCAAAAATGACTGTTCTCTATTTGCGTAAAGTATCTCGAAAATCCCTAACAGCACTGTTAAAATAACGACTATCGATAGAATTAGCTTTAACCATATCGTTTCGGGATTTAGCTGCCATAGGGAAACAAATACAATATTTTTTTCTTGGGCTTGTCCGAAAATAGGTAAGAAAATCAATAAACCCACTAGACAATCTAGGCTCCCCAGTAACAAATGGTGAAATTTTTGTGTCTGCTTTTTCTTGTCATTTTCCGCAATCGAAATTAACTCACTATTAGAAAGCAGTTCATCAATAGATACATCAAAAACCTTAGAAAGCGCCTTTAGTGACTCTATACTAGGAAACCCTCTTCCCGATTCCCATTTAGAAATCGCAGTTCTCGAAATAAAAAGTTTTTCAGCTAATTCATCTTGTGTCCACTTTTTGTTTTGACGTAATTGTTTTAACTTCTCGCTAAAGTCCACTTTTACTCTCCTATCCTAATTAACATTCTTGTACAAATATTACCATAGTAGAGAATTCGATTTAAAGCCAAAAAAGGACCAGAAGATTTCTGGTCCAATCTGAATGATTAAGTTTTAGATTATTCATCTTCCTCATCGTCATTACTAATTCGTTCATTGACATGACAGATATTATTCACAGCTGAATCAACTAAGGCCATCTCTGTACCGATTAATTCACTATTGATGAAATCAATCACCATTGGCATATTCATCCCTGCATACAGTTCAATTGACTGCCCTTCTAAAATCATGCGGGAAACTACATTACAAGGTGTCCCGCCCATTAAATCTGCCAATACGACAAATTCATCCAAACCAGCTACTTTTTTTTCAAATTTTTCACGAAAATCCTCAGCCGATTCTGAAGCGAGCAATCCTACAGTATGAATATTTTCCTGAGGTCCCATAATCATTTCTGTACTCTTTTTTAATTCTTCACAAAATAGCCCATGACTAATTAAAACTAACTGTTTACCCATTGAGTCCCTCCTTGCTTCTTTCTCTTTTAACTTATTTTGAAATGACACCTAATGCAGACAAAGCCACACAAACAACTAATACAATGAAGATTGCCTTAGTAGATGTCATATTCTTTTTCCCTAACATCCAATATACACCACCAACAATACCTGCTGGTAATAAACGTGGCAAGATCATATCTAAGTTATTTTGCATATTCAATGTTACATCACCGATACTAGGCGCCCATGAGAATTTCACATTGATCATTGTTGCAACCAATGCCCCCACCATGAAAACCCCGAGTAATGTTGCGGCATCCGTTAATGCAGTCAATCGATGCTGCATGGTTGTTACTAAAGAAATTCCTTCGCGATAAGCAAATTCCAACTGTTTCCAACGGAAAACCATAACTGCAATTTGCGCAATAATCCAAATAAATATTCCTGTAGGATTTCCATTAATCGCCATATTCGCTGCCAATGCTCCGAAAATCGTTGGAATCAGTGCTGCAAAAATAGAATCTCCAATCGCTGCAAATGGACCCATTAAACCGGCTTTAAGCCCTGAAACTGTCTCTTTCCCACCGATACCTTCTTTCTCTTCAATGGCTAAATCAATACCAGTGATAATCGTATTAAAGAAATTAGACGTATTGAAGAATTGTGTATGGGTTCTCATAACTTCCTTCAATTCTGGTGTATCGTCACCATAAATCTTACGTAATTGAGGTAAAATAGTGTAAAGGTAGCCAGAGCCTTGCATCCGTTCATAGTTCCAGCCTAATTGGAAAGTAAACAAGCTTCTGCGATTGATTTGCTTAAAATCTTCCTTCGTCAATTTATAATTAGATTTCGTCATCTTCAATCTCTCCTTCATCTGAATCATCGGAACTGCTATCTTTTTTCACCATTGGTCCGGATGGTATCATTTGACCATTCTTATAACTTATTGCTGCTAAAGCAAAACCAATTAACGCAACAGCTAACATTGGTAACGAATTGAAGATACCGTCGAAGTTTTTCACGACACTAGCAACACCTGTACCTAATACTTGCATATTTGTAAAGACCGTTCCTAACAATGCAGTTAAAGTAAATCCTAGAATCAAATAAGGAAAATGTTTTTTGACTGGTAAATAACGTAGTAAAATTGCAAACCCGACAGCAGGTAAAACAGCTCCAGCAACAGATAGACCGTCACCTAACCATTTCAAATCGCCATTTAGAACAGCCACCACTTTTTCGACTAAGCCGCCACCAAAAGCTAATGCTAAAAATACTGGAATCATTCGAGACAACGACCAAGGCAGTGCGCCCATTAAGAAATTACGTTCAATTCCTTTATAATTCATATCATCTACTAATTTATCAATACGATGTGCAAAATAAGTATTGGCAAAACGAGCTAAGATGTCCAACTGAATCATAAGACTAGCCACTGGTACTGCAATAGCCGCGATGGCCTGTTCTGGGTTCATCCCTAAAGCAACTGAAAAAGCTGTTGCTAAGATCGTTCCGGAGTTCGCATCAATTTTTGATGCACCACCAAATGTTCCAACACCTAAAACGGTCAGTTGCATACTACCACCAATAATAAGTCCAGCTTTTAGGTCCCCCATCACCAGACCTGCGAACAGTCCAGCAAAAACAGGAGCACTTAATGAAGAATATATTTGTAACTCATCTAAAATTTGATACCCAGCATACAATGATAATAATAAGATCTGCCACCATAAGATATCCATTTTTTCCCCTCCTATTTCGCTAAAAGACTCATAAAGTCTTCTGCTTTGTCACTTGGCACCATTTGAGCAATTAAACGGATACCTTTGTTGTTCAATTCTTTAAACACTTCAACATCCTGATCAACAACATTGATCGATTTTGTGATAGATCGAGTCTCATCAGATTGTGACATATTCCCGACATTTATTTCTTCGATCGGTACACCCAGTTCAACCATTTTTAATAATCGGTCTGGTTTACGCACAATAATCAATAAACGCTGAGAATCATATTTTCCAGCTAAGATATTATGAGCGGCCTTTTCAATTGGTAAAACACTAAGTCTTACTCCTGCGGGCGTTGCTAATTTCAATCCACTTTTTTCAATATCATTTTGTGCGACCTCATCATCAACGACCATAATCCGCGAAATATTCAATTTCGTTGTCCATAAATTTGCCACTTGTCCATGAATCAAGCGTCCATCAATTCTTACTCCAATAATGCTCATGTTTATCCCTCTTTCATTTCTTTATATAGTGGTTCTTTTATTAACTGAATTTGCGGCTGAAAAGTGCCTTCTGTTTCAAAGATAACGATTTCATTTGTTCCTTCATTTAATAAATCGCCGGGAACATAAAGTGACAGTGTCGGTCCTACTTCCCAAAAACGTCCAATATTCGTTTGATTAACAAAAACAATTCCTTTACCGAACTTCGATAAATCGATAAAGCAGTCTCTCACTTCACTCAAGTTAAATTCATAACGATAAAAACTAGGCTGATTGGGTTGCCATTCTTTTGAATAATCGACCTTCTTACAATTCTCTAGCGGCAAGCAATAGTGTTGCCAGTTAGTAATAAAATGCAGATCTGCCATCACCCCAGTACGGATCCCTTTTCTTTGCGTGTCTGCAAATAGTTTGTGCCCGTAATTGACTCGCCCCATATTTTCGATTAAGACATCAATTTGATTGTCATTTTGTGGCAAAGAAACTTTAACGTCATCGCCTATTTCTGTTTGATATTGTGTTGCTTTAAGCTTTTGATTAACAAATAGCTGACTACGATCACGACCATCAATTATTCTCAAACGTTCTTCTTCCGCATCCTTTTCTATGGTTGTTCGATAAAGAAGATAGCCTGTATTTTGACCTAATTCCTCCATTGTTTTAGGATACTTGGAATGAATTGGTTCACTAATAGTATCTAAAGTAGCGAAAAGGCTGACTTTATTAGTTAATGGAATATTTTTATTTTCCAAAGATGGCTTGACTAAAGGCGCCATTTGTTGAATATCAGGATAATTGTCATGGATCATTTTTTGCAGCGCATAATACTTTTCTGTTGGATTTCCTTGTTCGTTCAAAGGAGCGCCATAATCGTAAGAAGTAATCTGTGGTAAATCAATTACTCCTCGAGCAGAACAACCATTCATAAAACCAAAATTTGTTCCCCCGTGGAACATATACAAATTAATACTCCCTTGATCTAATACCTCTCTCACTGCCTCAGCTAATTCATGCGGATCACGTTGAATGATCGGTTCCTTCCAACGATTAAACCAACCATCCCAGAATTCCATACACATTAATGGCCACTTCTTATCATGCTCACTAAAGAATTTTTGCATTGAGTCAAAATTCTCTTTTGCTTTTGACCCAAAGTTTCCAGTAACTAGAATATCCTCATCAATCATACTTCCAGCTCTTAATGTAGCACGCCAAGGACCATCTGACGTAAAGAATGGAACCGTAATCCCACGCTCACACATTAAATTGTGAATAGAGCGTAAGTAGTCCTTATCTTCTCCGTACGAGCCATACTCATTTTCGATTTGAACCATTAATATATTTCCACCATTCGAAAGCTGATGGGGAACAATTTTTTTCATTAATACGTCATAGTAGTCAGCGACATGATTCAAATAGACAACTTCATTAGAGCGAATACGTGTCGATTCATTTAAAAGCCATGCTGGAAAGCCACCGAATTCCCATTCTGCACAAATATATGGGGACGGCCGAACAATCGCATACAACCCTAATTCTTGAGCAGTCAGCAAAAATTTTTCTAAATCTAAAATCCCATCAAAATGATACTCGCCCTTTCTAGGCTCATGTAGATTCCAAGGTACGTATGTTTCTACGGTATTGAAACCTAAAGCTTTCAGGTTATAAAGCGAATGATACCAATCTGTGGGAGCCACTCGGAAATAATGAATTGCTCCAGATAGTATTTTAAATGGCCTCCCATTCAAAAGAAAATCTTCTTGAATCTCAAAAGTATTCAAATGCTCACTCCTTCTTGAAAGCGTTTTTAATATATTAATATATTAAATTATTCAAAATAAAAAGTCAAATGGTTTTTATTTTCTCATGATGTGTTAAAATCTACCCATAGAAGGATTTTTAGATTCTCTAATGGAATTTTTAGTCCCTATTCATTTTTTGGAGGAATCATATGGCAATCCCAAAATACCAACTTATAAAAGATGAACTTAAACAGCAAATTATTTCTGGTAAATTTGAAAACGGCGATAAATTTTACACTGAAGCAGAGTTAGTAGAAATGTTTAAAGTCAGTTCAATCACTGTCATTCGTGCTCTAAATGATTTAGTTAAAGACGGTTTTATTGTTCGGCAACAAGGTAGAGGTTCGTTTGTTTCAAGAGCCAGAAAAGGAAAATTGGTTGAGTTTTCCGATATTGAATTATTTCCTATTAGCCATGACCAAGTGCAAGTCTTATCCATTAATCGCGACAATAATCCTGATATTTTGAGTAAATTAGAGCTGCATGATAGTGCCTTTTATTACTGTATTGAACGACTACGCACAACCGAGAATGTACCCTACATGTATCATCGAACTTATCTACCAGAACAGTATGTTAACTCGAATTATCAAGAGATGAGCTACTACAATTCGATTTATCAACGCTTCAAATTGGATTACAATATTCATATGAATGAAGAAGATTTCACTGAGACCAATGAAATCAAATTTCCTACTCCAACCAAAGAAGCAGAAAAATTACAAATTCCGACTAAAGAACCAACTGTTTTACAAATTAGGGTAACCAAGCGAAAAGATACACAACAAATACTCGAGTATGTTGAGACCTATAAAAAATGGAATTTCTATAAAATAGAATTGGTTTCTAACCATACTTAATCATTGATCGAGCTGCTGCTCGATCTTTTTTACGTTGATTTCTTTGAGATGTTTCTTAACATTCTCTGGATTCACATGACCCGTCATTTTTTCTTGCGCATTGGCCATTCCTGTTGCCATACACAATTTCAATAAATCTACCGTTTTCATTCCTTGAGACAATCCATAGGCAAAACCTGCGATTGTCGCATCGCCTGAGCCAACAGGATTCACAACATTGATGCTCGGGATCGTTACATGGTAAAAAATATCCTTGTGTTTAGCAATCGCTCCGGCTTTTCCTAAAGAGATTAGAAGCCACTCAATACCGTCAAATAAAGGCTGGGAAAGTGCTTTTTGAATTTCTTCTGATCGATTCAAAGAAAAATTTTTTTCCAATAGTGCTTCCAATTCTTCTAAATTAGGTTTGATTAAATAAGGTTTCTCTTGCCCAGTTATTACCTGCCTTAAATTCTCACCAGATGTATCAACTAATACTTTCGCGCCCTCGTTTTGAGCTACACGAACTAATGTTGAGTAAAAATCCTGCGGCAATCCCTTTGATAGGCTTCCTGAAATAGTCACAATGTTCGCTTTTTTTATCAGCTCTTTAAATTTTTCAACAAATGTATTTTGTTCTTCTTCGGTAACAGTCGGTCCGGATTCTAAAATTTCGGTCTGATTGCCCTCATGCAAAATGGCGATTGAATCCCGACTTTCTTCCTTAATAGAAGCAAAATCCTGTTTAATTCCAACTTTTTTTAATTCCTCCGAGATATAAGCGCCGTGAAACCCGCCCAGAATTCCAGTAGCAAGAACATCACCGTCTAAATCATGAATCACCCGAGTTACATTAAGTCCTTTTCCACCGGCTGTCTTTGTTACCTGATTCGTCCGATTTACAGTATTGATTTTTAAAGTTTCCAATGGATAGGAGATATCGATTGAAGGATTCATCGTTACTGTTACTATCACTATATCCCTCCTATTTCGAAACAGTTTCTTCGATTACTCGCACTTTTTCATGCCAAGAGGTCGCTGTTTGTGCCAATACCTCGTTTAAGCTCTCAATATTTTTCCGACCTTCATTCACAAGCCATTCTTGCGCCGCACTTTCTCCAGATTCCACAAAAGGTTTCACCCCGTTTTTCCAAGTAGCCCGTCCACATAACACCCCATTAAAGGTTGAACCTGCCTCCTTAGCAAAAAACAACGTTTGTTGAAATAGTTCTGTTGAAACGCCTGCGCTTAAGAAAATAAACGGCAACTCTGTAGCGTTGCTTTGTTCTAAAAAGTATTGCGCTGCCTCTTCTTTCGAATACGCTGTTTCACCAGTGGTAAAGCCTTCTACAAAGTTCATATTGACGGGGACTTCAACTTTCAGTACATCCACTTTATATTGTTCTTTAGAGAATTCTTTCATCATCTCATTTACTTTGTGAGGTTTTATTTTCGCATATTCAATGGAATTGCTATCGACATTTTGTGCATCATACGAAACCAGCTCTAAATAAAAAGGCATATCTTCTTCTGCGCATTCGCTGCCTAATCGTTCAATAAAAACGTGTTTTTGATGATTAATTTCTGGATCCTCATCCACGTCATAGTAAAGCAAGAACTTAATGGCATCAGCACCTTGCTCTTTTAAACGTAGAACGGACCAGTCTGCCAATAAATCTGGTAGACGTCCTGGAGTCGACGCATCATATCCTGTTTTTTCGTAAGCCAACAATAGTCCCGCTTCTTCGTGTCGTGCCCTTGCAGCAGGTAAGCCATACTCAGGATCTAACAAGATCGAGGAGGCATAAGGGGTTAACTCTTTAGAAACTAACTCCTTAAAGTGTTCAATAGCTTTCTCTGTTGGTTCTATCCCTAATGCCAAAATCATTTTCTTTAGTGCGCCGCGTTGATCAATAGCCAAGGCACTGATAACACCCTCTTTAGTAGATAAGCGATCCATCGCTGCTTTTTTTTCTGCCGTTAATGTTAGCATCTTCTTTCCTCCTAGTGAATACTTTTACTTATACTCATGAATCGTTACACCTTTTACCACCCGATTAACTGTTCCAGTTGGAGATGGAGTGTCCGGCGTATTCGCAACTTTAATCGATGTTAATAGAGCCACTGTTTGAGCTGCCATCACATATGCTAGAGCTAAATAACCGTCTGGCAGTAATTGTGCGTCTGATGTGAATTCAAATTTTTCACCAGAGAAATTCCGTTCGCCTGGTTGTGTAAGAGCAAAAACACCAGAAACAATAGCATCTTCATGAACTTCTTCTAAAATATCCAGATCGTATTCTCGTGTGTAAGGATCATTGTTAATAAAACCAAACATGATCGTTTTTTCATTGATAAATGATTTTGGACCGTGACGGAACCCCATAGATGAATCAAAGACCGTAGCAATTTTTCCAGCAGTCAACTCTAAAATCTTTAATTGTGCTTCTCGTGTCAATCCAGCTAAACTACCGGAACCAACGTAAACAATCCGTTCAAAATCAAGCTCAACAATTTTTTCAATCTCACCTTCACGAGCAATAATTTCTTTTCCTAAATGACTAAGTGTTGATACATATCTTTGTTTTTCTGATAAAGATGTTTGATCAAAAGTCAGTAATGTGCCAAGTGTCATGCAAGAGAAGCTGCCTGTCATCGCAAATCCAGCATCATTAGAACGCGTAGGCATTAAAAACAGGAAGCTATTATCCTCTTTCTTACTGTTCTGAGCCAATTGGCCTTCCTCTGCACAGGTAATAGACAAATGATAGATCGTATCAATCACTCGATTAGCTATTTCTACTGCCGCCAAACTTTCAGGGCTGTTCCCACTCCTAGCAAATGAGACTAGCAAGGTTGGTTCTTCCTTAATTAAGTATTCTTTTGGTTCAGCAACGATGTCTGTCGTACCAATACTCTCAAAACTAAATGCCTTCACATCTCCGTGTTTTCGTAAATAAGGAACTACAGTATCACCTACATATTGTGATGTTCCTGCGCCAGTAAAGATCACGCGTATTCGTTTACCGTTCGCTTTATTTTTAATATCTGCTAGAAATTTCTCTAGTTCTGGTCTTGCCTTTTCATAGAGCTCAACTGTCTCTGACCATAATTCTGGTTGTTGACGAATCTCACGTGTTGTAATCTCAGCACCTAATTGCTCTAATTTTTCTTTTTCTACTGTAAACATGCATCAACTCTCCTAACTATTCCGAATGTGGCGAATCTGATAATGAAACTGATCTGCACGAGCGACACTTAAGGTAAATTCAATGATCTCATTTTTCATGTTGTACGTTTGACGAGACAAATGGAGAACAGGTGCCCCCTCTGGAATCATCAATTGTTTCGCATCATCTTTTGAAGCAATACTGGCATATAATTCTTCATCTGCAAGGCGAACCGTTTGATCAAAATCCTCTGAAAAAAGATCATACAAAGGCTTACTTCTCAAAAGCTGATCCGTTAATGATAGAAAGAATTTCACAGGTAAATAGGTATCCTCAATCATCAGGGGCTCGCGGTCCGCAATCCGTAAACGACTAAGTTTAAAAACAGACTCTCCCAATGAAAGATTGAGATGCTGTGAAATAAATTTGTCTGCTTCAACCTTTTCAAAAGATAGAATTCTAGTTTCCGGATTTCTTCCGAGACTCTTCATCTGCTCAGTAAAACTGTATGCCGCTGCTAAATCTGCAGCTTCTTTCTTAATATCTGAGACAAATGTACCTTTTCCGTGACGTCGATAAATATATCCAGTACTTTCCAGTTCTTGCAGAGCTAAGCGAACCGTCGTCCGACTAACTCCGTATTGAGCCGTCAATTCTCTTTCAGATGGGAGCTTATCATGTGGAATCATGCCTGTTTCCATCCGCTCCTTCAATAAATCGACAAGTTGGTGATACAAAGCTTTGTTTTTAAAAGAATTTTCCATGGTATTCTCCTTTTTTCACAACTGGTTATAACCACAAACCAATAGTAAAGTGGTTTTTTTATATTTGTCAACACAAAGAAAACAAAAGTTACGAGCGGTATACAAAAAATGCTGATATTACAGTATTTATATAGATTATTTCTATAATTTATATTTTTGACGAAAGACTATCTCCCTCTCTTCTCTTACAAAATGAACAGTAAATCTAATACCAGTTAAGATTTTTGCTCGACAAATTTTCTTCAGGATTCATTTAAACAATAAAAAAAAGTGCTAACACATTGGCTAGCACCGATAGCAAATTACTTATTAAAAAACTAAAACTGGCGTTCCTACTTCAAGTATCGGATACAATTCATCCATCTTTGTTGGCGGCGTGTTGATACAACCATGAGAACCCCGATACAACCATAAATCACCGCCATAAGCGTACTGCCAATCAGAATCATGAATTCCCACACCTGTTTTATCAATTGGCATCCAATAGCGAACTGGACTGGCATATTTTGAGCCATCCTCATTCAACCCTCTCAATACTTGATCTGTCGATTTACTCGTGACATAGTTCACCCCAGGCGGCGTAGGCGTCGATGGTTTTCCACTGACAATATCGGTTTCAAATTGGAGTTGACCTTCTTTGTAATACCACATATATTGATTTTGCAAATCAACTTCTACATATGTCTTGCCAATGCTTGTTTGAACATTAGGCACTTCACTCTCAACAATCGGTGTTCGTCTGAAATTTTTTCCTTTTATAATCTGCTCACTTAACGCCGCAGCCTCTGCAGGAATATCAATCGACCAGCTATAGATACCTACAGGAACCGACACCTCCCCACGCCTTGTGCTGTTGAAAGGCGTTGGATTTTCTTTTGTGTTATATTCCGCATTCAATTTCGTCACAAAGGCAATGACATTCTCTTGATTTAGTAATATTTCTGCATTTTCATTCGTAGTTAACCAACTACGTAGTTCTTCTTTAGGAATAGAAACTTTTTTCCCATTTATCTCATAAGAGATATTTAATTTAGCCAATTGATTCATTTTACTTTTTAAATCTTTTAAGTTCTTGTCGTCTTTTGTCAAAATCGGTTGAGCATAATAGTCCTCCGCATTCACTAAGGATTTACCATTTTCCAAATTTTGGATAAGCGCCTTTTGAACCGCAACAACATCTATCGTGTCTCCTTGTTTTTCAGGAACAATCACAAAGTCTTCTTTCCCCCACTCAATCGTTGCATTTGTAGTGGGCGTTCTTGTTACATTTTTTTGAAGGATTTCCATTCCTAAACTTTCAACTAATTGATTAACGCGCGATTCATCGTACCTGCTAGTTAGTTCATGTTGATTTCCAAGTATGCTGCTTATTCCCCAAGCAAATGGTGTTTGCTGCTGCTTAATACTCATTAGTGTATTCAAGTAATCCTCTTGCCAGCCAAGATCACTTCGTTTTATTTTCCTCCATAATTTATTATCAAGACGAATCGTAACTGGTGCTTCCGTTAATTCTGCATTAATTTTTTTATTCGCTTGATCTACAGTTAACCCACCTACGTTGATATTATTCACCTTAGTTTTCGGTAATAATCGCTCCGCGTAATAGACACTTTTAAAAGAATAGAAGCTAACAAATATTAGTAAAACCAATAGACAAACAATAATGATCCTTTTCGTTTTTCTCTGAAAAACATCTTCCCCAAACCTTTTCAAAAAATATACCCTCACTTTTCTTCATTTAAATTGTTCTAACCAAAAGACAACTACCCCTGCTGTCTCAGATTGTTCAGATTTTTGTTACCATCATATTTTACCAAAAAAATAACGTTGTATGTCTATAAAAATATGTTTTTTTCATGAATAGCACCTATTTCTAAAAAATAAGTGTGTTTTGAGAATACTTTTATCTAAATACACTAAAAAAAATAGCTACTAAATAACTACTAACCATCAAGAAAGTCTAATTTTCAGTATACCATTCGCACAAGTCACTAAAAGTAACTCTCTAGCATTTCATAAAACAATTCACCCTATAGTATGTAAAAAAGTTATGTGAGAACTAATAGGTAAGTGGCCTTAAGGATGTCCATTGAATGAAAATAGCAAAATTAGAATTCTAATCCCGATTTTTACTGATTCATCGCTTGATTAAGGAATTTATTTTAGGTTTCATTCTTCAGTGTTTACCTTTTCTTAAGAAACAAACACTAATTTTCTCTATCCTATGCACAACATATCGCCAAACAATTTTCTGATTTTTTACAGTGAAGTTTCAACATTGCATTTTTAAGCAGCGCTTTCAAAACATCCCCATCCAAAACAGCTGTTATCTATCTTGCCCTAATGCTCTTTTCACTTATTCTTAAAAGAGTTTAAGTATTTCAAAAGCTCTAGTATTCCTCTCCTTTGTTACATTTGTACATTACATTGTAACGTATTGTCACGGGTTTATAACCCATGACATCAAGAAGGATGTTAAAGTATGTCTCGTAGTCGAAATGACTGATTGAAATTTAAAAACTTTTTTGGAGGAATTTACATAATGAAATTTGGAAAAACTCTTGTACTTACGACTTTACTAACAGCTGGTGCAGTATTTGCACTAGGAACAAATGATGCGCACGCAGCTGAAAATTACACGGTTCAATCTGGTGACACATTATCAAAAATCTCAATAAAATTTGCTGGTGACAACAGCTTAGTTGATTCAATTGCAAAGGAAAACAAAATTTCTAATGTTGATATGATTTTTGAAGGACAAAATTTAACCATCGATACAGATGCTAAAGGCAACACAACTGTCACTCCTGTTCAAGAACAAGCAGCTCCTGCTCAATCAGAACAACCCGTTCAAGCAGCTCCTGTTCAAGAAACAGCACCCGTACAACAAGCTGCTGCTCCTACTTCTGAAGCATCAACTCCAGCAAGTACGAATGCTGCAAAAGAATGGATCGCTCAACGTGAATCTAGCGGGTCTTACACAGCCACAAATGGTCAATATATTGGACGTTACCAACTATCCGCTTCATATCTAAATGGTGACTACTCAGCTGCGAACCAAGAACGTGTCGCTGATCAATATGTAACTTCTCGTTATGGTTCATGGGAAGGCGCACAAGCATTTTGGCAAGCAAACGGCTGGTACTAAGCCGAAGTATAGATTAAAAATCCCTCTCATGAGAGGGATTTTTTGTTTTTTTAGACAAAATAAAAGACTTCTCTCACTGCATCAGGAATGTCTTCAACTTTTTCAACAATGATATCCGCTCCTGCTTCTACCAACTCCTTGCGGTCACCAAATCCATATAGAACACCAATACTTTTCAAATGATTTGCCTTTGCTCCCAAAATATCAAATTCTCGATCCCCGATCATTATCGCTGATTTATTTTCCAGCTCTTTTAGAGCGTAGGCAATCACCGCTTGTTTTTGGGAACGTTCCCCAACTAAATCCGCACCGAAAATATGTGAAATATATTTTGACAAACCGGTTTCTCTAATTATCTGATTCGCAAAAACTTCTGGTTTTGATGTAGCGATTGCTAAATTGTATATGGTTGATAATTCAGTTAATAATTCAATAATGCCTGGATAAACAGCTAATTGCTTAATTCCTTTTTCCGAGTAGTACTCACGATAAATCGCAATTGCCTCCTGTGACTCTTTCTCTGTAAGATCGTATAATTTGCTTAATGTTTCTGTTAACGGTGGTCCAATAAAGCTATGGAGTGTGGCTTCGTCAGGAATTACCAAACCTCTTTTTTCCAACATATAACGAACACTATTCACGATTCCTTCACTTGAATCAGTCAATGTACCATCTAAATCAAACAAAACAGTTTTTTTCATCGTCTACCTCCTACTTCCATCCTACTGATTCCTTTGTAAAATATCAACCTAAGGCAATATTCTTGCTTTACAAAAGAAATCCGCCTATACTTACTTTTAGTAAGAATCAAGGAGGAATTAATTATGGACACACAAATTCGCGGGTTACACCATGTTACAGCAATGACTTCAAGTGCCGAAAAAAATTATCGCTTTTTCACCGATATATTGGGTTTACGTATGATAAAAAAAACAGTTAATCAAGATGACATCGAGACGTATCATTTATATTTCACCGATGATACCGGAGCACCTGGGACTGACATGACGTTTTTTGACTTTCCACAAATTCCAAAAGGAACGAAAGGGACAAATAGTATTTCGAGAACTGGTTTTCGAGTACCTACAGATTCTTCATTAGACTACTGGCTACAACGGTTCACGAAACTAGGTGTTGCCCACAGTGAAGTAAAAGAGCGTTTTGGAAAAAAATATTTAGAATTTCAAGACTACGACGATCAACTATTCCAACTAGTTTCAGATGAACAAAACAAAGGTGTTTTAGGCGGAACCCCTTGGAAAAACTCAAATGTTCCTGCCGAACATGCCATCTTCGGCTTAGGTCCAACTATTGTTACCGTAGCTAAATTTGAACATTTAAAGCTTGTTTTAGAAAATTTACTTGGCTTTGTTGAGACAGCTTCAGAAGATAGCTTACATCAATTTGAAGTTGGTGAGGGAGGCAACGGCGCAACGATCATTGTCGATGATCAGCCAGATATGATTCCTGCTCAAGAAGGGTACGGCAACGTCCATCATTTAGCTTTGCGCGTTGCAGATGACGAAGCACTTCGCGATTGGATTGAAAAAATCAATGCTTTAGAATTTCCAAATTCAGGTTTTGTTGATCGTTTCTATTTCCAATCAGAATACTTTCTAGCAGCACCAAATGTTTTATTTGAATTAGCTACTGACGGACCTGGTTTCTTACAAGACGAGGATTATGAACATGCAGGTGAAATTTTATCTTTACCACCTCATCTTCAATCAAAACGTGAAGAAATTGAAGAATATGTTCGACCATTTGATACATCAGACGCTAATAAAAAAAGGCAATAGGGAGAACGTGATGATTTTCTATTCAGCCAAAGAACTAACTACGAAACAAAATTACAAATTCCTGACTGGCAGCATCATTCCACGTCCTATTGCATGGATTACAACAATGAATCAAGAGACAGATGTGATTAATGCTGCACCGTTCAGTTACTTCAACATTGTTGCTAAAGATTTGCCACTGGTCAGCCTTTCGATTAATCGGAAGAATAAACAAATGAAAGATACAGCCTACAATTTATTGAATCAACATGAAGGTGTCATTCATATTGTTAATGACACCATATTAACCGAAATGAATCAGTCCGCTGCTTCCTTAGCATCTGAAGAAAGTGAACTAAGCCATAACAATCTAACGCTGTTAACTAGTAAAGAAGTTACAGTACCTGCGATTAGTGAAGCGCCTATTCGTTTTGAAGTAAGGTTGCACCAATATCTTCCTATTAAGAACAACAATGGAGACATTGTTAGCGATCTTTTTATTTTAGAAGTCTTAAACTATTATTTTGAAGAGAAAGTTTTCGACAAGGAAACAGAGTACATTGATCCAGAAAAATTGGCTCCTCTAGCACGTTTGGCAGGAAACTCATATAGTCACATCTCAGCAATTGTAGATGTGGATCGACCCAAATAAAAAGGAGCAGGCTCTTATTGAGCTTGCTCCTTTTTTTCACGTAAATCAATCATTTGTACATTTCCATCAATCATGCCACTAGGACCCTTCAGTTTAATCAATGACATACGAGGATCAAAAATCAAAGACATCTCATCTTCCAAATATAGTTTAGAATGTTCTTTAATACCAATATTTCCAATGTTGCTCTCAACATCTAATGTATAATCTGAATGATCTTGATCTTCATCTAAAATCAACAATCGAAAACTAATATTCAGCGCACAGCTACCAGCCTTGGAGTAGTGACCCACACCATCATCTAAATCTAAAACAATTCGACTATTTTGATATTCTTCAAGCCTCTTTACTAATTCCTCTGATACATTTATATACATAATTATCATCACCTCATGTAAAGAATAGCACGATTATGATAATCCCTTAAATACTTTGCTCACCCGAAAAGCACTATCTTTATAGCATGGCACCCTTCACAGACAAATAAACGATCCCCTTTTATGAGGCCACCACAATCACGAAACTTATGGACTTCCTTCTTTACAACTAGTCGAATTCTTCTTTTCCCTTTTTGATAGAAATTGTTCCAATTTTGATAGTTATCAAAGAAAATAGCGTGTAAAATATTCAGCTTCATGTATTCATTTTAAAGAGAAAAAGACCAAATGAAAAGTGCCCAAAAGACTAATTTCATCAACTTTTGGACACCTTTTAATTTTGGCTCTATAATTTCTAGGACTGATAGAAAATCATTCTATCGTTCCTTTTTGAGCATGAAAAAACAAAACATACAGAAGCTCCGTTAGAATTGAATCACCACAACACAATCAAAGGAGCGTTCTGTATGCCTGATCTTCATCATATCAAACTACTACTTGGAATCAAAGATAAAAACATTCTCATCACAAATGTAGAATCGAAGAGGATTAAAAAGATTAAGAGTCTTGTTGTTTCTGCGACGTTAAGTAAAGAAATTCGTCGCTGTCCTTTGTGTAAACAGATGAATCATGAAGGCATGATCGTTAAGAACGGAAAGAAAAAATCGCTCATTCAACTTAATAAATGTGCGAACCAACTGACTTATCTTGCTTTAGCGAAACAACGCTACCACTGTCGTGGCTGCCACACCTATTTTACGGCGAATACCTACATTGTCGATAGAAACTGCTTTATCGCTAAACAAGTGCGCTATAAAATTTTAGAAGAGCTAACGGAAAAACAAGCAATGACGACAATCGCTAAGCATTGCGGCGTTTCTTGGTCGACCGTTTCTCGGACACTTGCTTCTCTAATCCCCATGACAAAAGTAAAAAGAAATTGGTTACCGCGTTGTTTATTAATGGATGAATTTCGTTCACTGAAAAATCAAGTCGGTCCCTATTCCTTTTCTTGTATGGATGGCGATACTGGAAAATTACTGGATATTCTTCCTTCACGGAAGAAAAAAGCCCTCGTTTCTTATTTTATGCAATTTGAACGACGCGCACGATTGAAGGTAAAGGTCATCGTGACGGACATGAATGCTTCTTATGCCTCTCTGATAAAGGAATGTTTTCCAAAGGCAAAACTCGTTGTGGATCGTTTTCACATTGTCAAACATCTCATTCGCAAATTTGAGGATATTCGCGTACGAATCATGAAAAGCTTGGATCGTAACGATCCAACACAAGCCAAACATTATCGACAATTAAAGGCGTTGTCTCGGCTTCTGATCAAACGACAGGACAAGCTTGTTTATGACAAATGGACCAAATGGCGCAATTTTGGTTGGGCGTATCTCACCGAAAGTGAAGTGGTGGATCGTCTGCTTTCAATCTCTGACGAATTACGAATCGCCTATTTTTACTATCAAGAAATTCTTCAAGCGTTTCACGACAAAGAGGCGGACACTTTCTTTAAACTTGTAAGAACGATGCCCAATTCCGTTCCAAAAGAACTGCATCATATAAAAAAAGCTTTTATAACCTATGAATCCGGCATTCGTTTAGCCCTGGAATTACCTTATTCAAATGCCAAAATAGAAAATCTGCATACCCACATCAAAGCGTTAAAACGAGTCGCTTATGGCTTTCGAAGCTTTTGGAAAATGAAGACTAGAATTTTCTTACTAAATAATCTGATTACCTATGAATCAAAAAAACATCTAAAGTAGAAAAGGAATTCTACCTTAGATGTTCTTATCTCACTCTATCAGTCCTATTTGACAAAGAGCCAAAAAAAGACAATTTTGAAAAATTGTCTTTAAAACTCCGGCAGTAGGACTCGAACCTACGACATCATGATTAACAGTCATGCGCTACTACCAACTGAGCTATGCCGGAATAAATCCAGCGTGGCGACGTCCTAATCTCACAAGGGGCAACCCCTCACTACAATCGGCGCTAAGAAGCTTAACTTCTGTGTTCGACATGGGAACAGGTGTATCCTTCTCGCTATCGCCACCACACTGCTATTTACTTGAGTAAACTTCGTTCACTCAAAACTGGATCAGAAACGTTTTTAAACGACCGACAATCATTTTATTTTGGTTAAGTCCTCGATCGATTAGTATCAGTCCGCTCCGTACATCACTGCACTTCCACTTCTGACCTATCTACCTGATCATCTCTCAGGGATCTTACTTTCTTAAAGAAATGGGAAATCTCATCTTGAGGTGGGCTTCACACTTAGATGCTTTCAGCGTTTATCCCTTCCCTACATAGCTACCCAGCGATGCCTCTGGCGAGACAACTGGTACACCAGCGGTAAGTCCATCCCGGTCCTCTCGTACTAAGGACAGATCCTCTCAAATTTCCAACGCCCGCGACGGATAGGGACCGAACTGTCTCACGACGTTCTGAACCCAGCTCGCGTGCCGCTTTAATGGGCGAACAGCCCAACCCTTGGGACCGACTACAGCCCCAGGATGCGACGAGCCGACATCGAGGTGCCAAACCTCCCCGTCGATGTGGACTCTTGGGGGAGATAAGCCTGTTATCCCCAGGGTAGCTTTTATCCGTTGAGCGATGGCCCTTCCATGCGGAACCACCGGATCACTAAGCCCGACTTTCGTCCCTGCTCGACTTGTAGGTCTCGCAGTCAAGCTCCCTTGTGCCTTTACACTCTGCGAATGATTTCCAACCATTCTGAGGGAACCTTTGGGCGCCTCCGTTACTCTTTAGGAGGCGACCGCCCCAGTCAAACTGCCCATCTGACACTGTCTCCCACCACGATCAGTGGTGCGGGTTAGAGTGGTCATAACACAAGGGTAGTATCCCACCAGCGCCTCTGTCGAAACTAGCGTCCCGACTTCTACGGCTCCTACCTATCCTGTACATGTGGTACAAACACTCAATATCAAACTGCAGTAAAGCTCCATGGGGTCTTTCCGTCCTGTCGCGGGTAACCTGCATCTTCACAGGTACTAAAATTTCACCGAGTCTCTCGTTGAGACAGTGCCCAAATCGTTACGCCTTTCGTGCGGGTCGGAACTTACCCGACAAGGAATTTCGCTACCTTAGGACCGTTATAGTTACGGCCGCCGTTTACTGGGGCTTCAATTCGTACCTTCGCTTACGCTAAGCACTCCTCTTAACCTTCCAGCACCGGGCAGGCGTCAGCCCCTATACGTCATCTTTCGATTTTGCAGAGACCTGTGTTTTTGATAAACAGTCGCTTGGGCCTATTCACTGCGGCTGATCGTTAGATCAGCACCCCTTCTCCCGAAGTTACGGGGTCATTTTGCCGAGTTCCTTAACGAGAGTTCTCTCGCTCACCTTAGGATTCTCTCCTCGACTACCTGTGTCGGTTTGCGGTACGGGCCATTGTTTTCTCACTAGAAGCTTTTCTCGGCAGTGTGACATCAGGAACTTCGGTACTATTATTTCCCTCCCCATCACAACTTGTCCTTAAAGACGTAAGCATTTGACTCACATCAAGACTTATTGCTTGGACAGACATTTCCAATCGTCTGATTCCTTAGCCTCCTGCGTCCCTCCATTGCTCAAACAAAAACAACGGGTACAGGAATATCAACCTGTTATCCATCGCCTACGCCTTTCGGCCTCGGCTTAGGTCCCGACTAACCCTGGGCGGACGAGCCTTCCCCAGGAAACCTTAGTCATTCGGTGGACAGGATTCTCACCTGTCTTTCGCTACTCATACCGGCATTCTCACTTCTAAGCGCTCCAGCAGTCCTCACGATCTGCCTTCAACGCCCTTAGAACGCTCTCCTACCAACACACCTATTGGTGTGTTCCACAGCTTCGGTAAACTATTTAGCCCCGGTACATTTTCGGCGCAGGGTCACTCGACTAGTGAGCTATTACGCACTCTTTAAATGGTGGCTGCTTCTAAGCCAACATCCTAGTTGTCTGTGCAACCCCACATCCTTTTCCACTTAATAGTTATTTGGGGACCTTAGCTGGTGGTCTGGGCTGTTTCCCTTTCGACTATGGATCTTATCACTCACAGTCTGACTCCCAGAGATGAATGGATGGCATTCGGAGTTTATCTGAATTCGGTAACCCGAGATGGGCCCCTAGTCCAAACAGTGCTCTACCTCCATCATTCTTACTCTGAGGCTAGCCCTAAAGCTATTTCGGAGAGAACCAGCTATCTCCAAGTTCGTTTGGAATTTCTCCGCTACCCACACCTCATCCCCGCACTTTTCAACGTACGTGGGTTCGGTCCTCCAGTGCGTTTTACCGCACCTTCAACCTGGACATGGGTAGATCACATGGTTTCGGGTCTACGACCACTTACTCATTCGCCCTATTCAGACTCGCTTTCGCTGCGGCTCCGTCTTTTCAACTTAACCTCGCAAGTAATCGTAACTCGCCGGTTCATTCTACAAAAGGCACGCTATCACCCATTAACGGGCTCTAACTTGTTGTAGGCACACGGTTTCAGGATCTATTTCACTCCCCTTCCGGGGTGCTTTTCACCTTTCCCTCACGGTACTGGTTCACTATCGGTCACTAGGGAGTATTTAGCCTTGGGAGATGGTCCTCCCGGATTCCGACGGAATTCCTCGTGTTCCGCCGTACTCAGGATCCTCCTAGGTGCCAGTCAAATTTTGTCTACGGGGCTTTTACCCTTTCTAGCAGACCTTTCCAGGTCCTTCGACTATCTCACTGGACTACCATATCGGAGTCCTACAACCCCAAGAGGCAAGCCTCTTGGTTTGGGCTTTTCCCGTTTCGCTCGCCGCTACTCAGGGAATCGATTTTTCTTTCTCTTCCTGCAGGTACTTAGATGTTTCAGTTCTCTGCGTCTACCTCTAATCAGCTATGTATTCACTGAAAAGTAACATCCTATAAAAGATGCTGGGTTCCCCCATTCGGAAATCTCCGGATCAAAGCTTACTTACAGCTCCCCGAAGCATATCGGTGTTAGTCCCGTCCTTCATCGGCTCCTAGTGCCAAGGCATCCACCGTGCGCCCTTATTCACTTAACCTTATCCTAACTTGCGTTAGGGGTTGATTGTTCCATCTAGCGATAGACTTCCCAATCAGAAAAAAATAAGCAATTGAACTTATTTAAAAAACTCATTCAACGCGGTGTTCTCGGTTTGTTTAAATTATTGTTTCTGTATCCAGTTTTCAATGAACGATTGATGACCAACGTCATCAATGGAGCCTAGCGGGATCGAACCGCTGACCTCCTGCGTGCAAAGCAGGCGCTCTCCCAGCTGAGCTAAGGCCCCAAATATTTATTTGAGAGTAGACCTCTCAAAACTGAACGAATAAAGCAACCTGTGTAGTTTCCGTAATATTCCTTAGAAAGGAGGTGATCCAGCCGCACCTTCCGATACGGCTACCTTGTTACGACTTCACCCCAATCATCTATCCCACCTTAGGCGGCTGGCTCCAAAAGGTTACCTCACCGACTTCGGGTGTTACAAACTCTCGTGGTGTGACGGGCGGTGTGTACAAGGCCCGGGAACGTATTCACCGCGGCGTGCTGATCCGCGATTACTAGCGATTCCGGCTTCATGTAGGCGAGTTGCAGCCTACAATCCGAACTGAGAGAAGCTTTAAGAGATTAGCTTAGCCTCGCGACTTCGCGACTCGTTGTACTTCCCATTGTAGCACGTGTGTAGCCCAGGTCATAAGGGGCATGATGATTTGACGTCATCCCCACCTTCCTCCGGTTTGTCACCGGCAGTCTCGCTAGAGTGCCCAACTAAATGATGGCAACTAACAATAAGGGTTGCGCTCGTTGCGGGACTTAACCCAACATCTCACGACACGAGCTGACGACAACCATGCACCACCTGTCACTTTGCCCCCGAAGGGGAAGCTCTATCTCTAGAGTGGTCAAAGGATGTCAAGACCTGGTAAGGTTCTTCGCGTTGCTTCGAATTAAACCACATGCTCCACCGCTTGTGCGGGCCCCCGTCAATTCCTTTGAGTTTCAACCTTGCGGTCGTACTCCCCAGGCGGAGTGCTTAATGCGTTAGCTGCAGCACTGAAGGGCGGAAACCCTCCAACACTTAGCACTCATCGTTTACGGCGTGGACTACCAGGGTATCTAATCCTGTTTGCTCCCCACGCTTTCGAGCCTCAGCGTCAGTTACAGACCAGAGAGCCGCCTTCGCCACTGGTGTTCCTCCATATATCTACGCATTTCACCGCTACACATGGAATTCCACTCTCCTCTTCTGCACTCAAGTTCCCCAGTTTCCAATGACCCTCCCCGGTTGAGCCGGGGGCTTTCACATCAGACTTAAGAAACCGCCTGCGCTCGCTTTACGCCCAATAAATCCGGACAACGCTTGCCACCTACGTATTACCGCGGCTGCTGGCACGTAGTTAGCCGTGGCTTTCTGGTTAGATACCGTCAAGGGATGAACATTCTACTCTCATCCTTGTTCTTCTCTAACAACAGAGTTTTACGATCCGAAAACCTTCTTCACTCACGCGGCGTTGCTCGGTCAGACTTTCGTCCATTGCCGAAGATTCCCTACTGCTGCCTCCCGTAGGAGTTTGGGCCGTGTCTCAGTCCCAATGTGGCCGATCACCCTCTCAGGTCGGCTATGCATCGTTGCCTTGGTGAGCCGTTACCTCACCAACTAGCTAATGCACCGCGGGCCCATCCATCAGTGACGCAAAAGCGCCTTTCAAATAGAAACCATGCGGTTTCTATTGTTATACGGTATTAGCACCTGTTTCCAAGTGTTATCCCCTTCTGATGGGCAGGTTACCCACGTGTTACTCACCCGTTCGCCACTCCTTTTCTTTCGGTGGAGCAAGCTCCGGTGAAAGAAAAAGCGTTCGACTTGCATGTATTAGGCACGCCGCCAGCGTTCGTCCTGAGCCAGGATCAAACTCTCATAAAAAGTGTTTGAAACAGTCTTACGACTGATCAGCTCAATTGTAAAAATTGACTTGCTAGCATATTGCTTGCTATGTTGTTTGTTTCTATTAAAAGAAACGCCCTACACATTTGGTTTGTTTTATTCGTTCAGTTTTCAAAGGTCTACATTGTTTGTCGCTTTGTTTCAGCAACTTTTATATCTTAACAGGTTACCGAGTGAATGTCAACAACTTTTTTGAAGTTTTTTTATTTCAATGAGTCATTGTTCGTCTTTCACTGTATCAGCAACGTTTATTAATTTACCACTTAATCAACCATCGGTCAACTGTTTTTTCAAAAAAAAAGAAACTTATTTTCATAAGCTCTTTTTTTATAACTATTCAAATAATGGTACACCTTCTATTTCAATCGTTCCAAGGATTTTCCTTACGCTTTCTGGGCTTTCCCAAGCAAATCCATCAGGCAACTCTGTAGCCACTTCACTAGCCATTTCAAAGACATACAGTGGTAAATTGTCTCCATGTGATTGTGTATTTGTTAACTCTACCAAACGAATATCGTTAACATTAATATGTAATGTTGCTTTTAAAAAATTCAAAAAACTAGCTAAAACGGTATTTTCGGCTTTAGTATCAGTGCGGGCAAATTCTTTATCTTTTCCTATTTCGTGAACTAAAAAACGTTTCGATCCATCTTCTAAGTGCAACATGATTGTTCCAGATACTTGTTTTGTCACAATTTTCACCTCTGCAAAAGCTAATCGTAAATCGTTCTTATTGTATCACGTTTTCTGAAAAAAAGATATTTTTTGCGTAAAACTACGGCTAATTTTCAGTGCGTTCTTTCAAAAGAAAATCTATTGCTTCATTAGTCCATTCTGGCATACTCTTTTCTAATGAACGAAAGCCGATGTTTTTATTTCGATTCGTAAAGTAACGTTTCCGATGATAGGGTGATTCTGCAGGATGTTCTGCCAATGTTCTCAAAGATAAACTAATTTTTTTGGTATATTCATCTATATCAATAATTTGAACTTTTACTACTTGACCAATTTCTAAAAAGTTATGGATATTTTTAGTATATCCAGCCTGCACCTCTGATATATGGACTAATCCTTGTGTATGATCATCTAATGAAATAAATGCCCCGTAAGGTTGAATTCCAGTTACTTGACCTTCAATAATGTCCCCAATTTTATATTCCATTCATTTCCCTCTTTTCGCATGTTTCATTATACTGTATTTATAAATAAAATTGAAGTTAGGATGTAGGAGGAAGAAGTATGACAAATTTCGATCAACCAATTGACCGTCTTGGTTCCGACAGCGTGAAATGGGACACTATTCTTAACATGTATGAAGAAAAAGAGCTGTTGCCATTGTGGATCGCAGATATGGATTTCAAAGCGCCCGCTGGAGTATTACGCGCTTATCAAAATTTACTTAAACATGGAATACTGGGTTATGCAGATATTCCAGAGAATCTTTACACAGCTATTATTGATTGGGAAGCCAAACACCATCATCTCATTTTAAACAAGAAAGATATTCTTTTCTTTCCAGGGGTATTAGCCGGGATAGCGACAGCGGTCCAAGCTTTTACTAAACCAAATGATGCGGTCTTGATTAATGATCCCGTTTACCCTCCTTTCGCAAATATCATCAAAACCAATCAACGAAAATTAGTCCGCAGTCAATTAATTGAAAAAGACGGACATTTTATTATGGATTTTAGAGATATTGAAGAAAAATTCAAACATTATAAAGTAAAAGCCATGGTCTTATGTAACCCACATAATCCTGGCGGTCGTGTTTGGCGAAAAGAAGAATTGAAACAGCTTGGAGATCTTTGTAGGAAATATGGTGTCCTAGTGTTTAGCGATGAGATTCATCAAGATTTGGTTTTTTCTCCAAATGAAATGATCTCCTTTTTTAACGCTGATGATTCCTTTAGTGATTTTAGTATACAATTTACCTCTATGACTAAAACATTTAATCTAGCAGGAATTAAAAACTCGCTGGCCTTTGTAAAAAACGAGCAATTACGGGCACAATTAATTCGCAAGCAGGAGCAAAACTTTCAACAAGAAATTAACACATTCGGACTCGTTGGAATGCAGGCAGCCTATCAAACTGGAGAAGAATGGTTAACTGAGTTACTATCTTATATTCAATCAAACATAGACTTCACAATGACTTTTTTTCAAAACCATTTACCCAAAACTAGAATTATGAAACCTGAGGGAACTTATTTATTATGGCTAGACTTTTCAGAGTATGGATTTTCTGATGAAATACTTGAGGAACGATTGGTTCATAAAGGAAAGGTTGTCCTTAATACGGGGGTTAGTTATGGCCCTCAGGGTAAACAACATATGCGTTTAAATGTTGCTTGTCCAAAAGTTATACTTGAAGAGGGCTTGAAAAGAATTGCTTCTGCTATTAAATAGAAAAAACGGCCGATGGCCGTTTTTTTATTCTGAAATTTCAATTGTTTCAATGACAATATCATGGACAGGTTTGTCTTGAGCGCCACGTTTAGCTGATGCGATGTTGTCCACAACATCCATTCCTTCCGTTACATGTCCAAAAACAGTATGACGGAAGTCTAACCAAGGAGTTCCACCCTGTTTGTAAGTTTCGATAATTTCGCCAGGGAAACCTGCTTCTTCCAATTGTGCCATCATGTTCGCAGGAACATTCTGATTATTTACGATAAAGAATTGACTTCCGTTAGAATTTGGGCCAGCATTCGCCATTGATAATGCTCCACGAAGATTAAAGAGATTACGCGAAAATTCATCTTCAAATTTTTCACCGTAGATACTCTCACCACCCATACCAGTACCGGTGGGATCTCCTCCTTGAATCATAAAATCAGGAATAACACGGTGAAAAATTACACCATTGTAATAGCCCTTCTTTGCTAATTCAACAAAATTTTTAACTGTTTTGGGCGCTTCTTCAGGAAATAATTGTACTTTAATATCTCCCATATTTGTTTTGATTGTTGCTTTAGGTCCTTTTTCTTCGGTTAAATTTAACTGTGGAAATTGAGTCACTTCAAAATCCTCCTTTATTTTTCTGAGTCCATAATAACAAACTTTTCTTATTTTGCCACCTCTTCAAACTAAGGATTTCTTTCTCTCTCATTTATTTGATACAATCGATGAGAAGAAAGGGTGTTCTTATGGAAATTTTTGATATAACTATCGTTGGAGCGGGACCTGTAGGCATGTTCGCGGCATTTTACGCAGGCATTCGTCAAGCGAAGACAAAGTTGATTGATAGTTTACCACAACTAGGTGGACAATTGACGACTCTTTATCCTGAGAAAAATATTTATGACATTCCTGGATTTCCAATTGTAAAAGCCGCAGATCTGATTGGCAACTTGGAAAAGCAATTACGGACTTTTTCACACACCTATTGCTTAGATGAAGAAGTTTTAGAAGTAAAACAACACGAAGATTTCCTTGAACTTGTAACAACTAAGGATAGTCACTACACAAAAGCGGTTGTACTTGCTATCGGAAATGGTTCATTCCAACCTAGGCGATTAATGATTGACAATGCTGACTTGTTGGAAAATCACGGAATTGACTATTACATAAATGATCTGATGAAATACGCAGGTAAAAAAGTCGCTATTGCTGGTGGTGGAGACTCTGCAATTGATTGGGCATTGATGTTGGAACCAATTGCCTCTGAAGTATCCATTATTCATCGACGTGATAACTTTCGTGGGCATGAACACAGCGTGCAAAAATTAAAAGATTCATCAGTAAACATTTATACTCCTTATATATTAAAAGAGCTGCATGGGGAACAAAATTTAGAAGATGTGACTTTACAAAAGACAAAAAGTGATGAGACAATTACATTAAATGTGGACTATTTAATTGTCAATTACGGTTTTTCTTCTTCATTAGATCACTTGCGCTCTTGGGGATTAGAGAGTACACGACAGGCTATCCTCGTTGAATCAGATATGCGTACTTCAATTCCCGGAATTTATGCTTGCGGAGACATCGCAACATACGATGGCAAGGTAAAATTGATTGCCACTGGTATGGGGGAAGCACCCACAGCAGTCAATAATGCTCTACATTATATAAATCCTAAAAATCGTACTCAACCAGGACACAGCACTAGCCTATTTCCACAAATTTAATATTAACGGAGGTAAGATATGGTATTTGAAACAACGGCTCTTGAACAAAAGGCCCGTGAACTTTTAGAAGAACGCGGTGTTACCATCAAAGATATTGCCGAATTAGTTTTCTTTTTACAAAAAGATTATATTGACAAGCTGGATATCGAATTATGTATCCACAGTGTAAACCGTGTGTTGACTAAACGTGAAGTTCATAATGCAATTATCACTGGGATTGAGCTAGATAAATTGGCTGAACAGAAAAAATTAGACTATCCATTGCAAAATATTTTGGAGGAAGACGAAGGGCTCTATGGAATCGATGAAATTATGGCACTTTCTATCGTGAATGTTTATGGTTCGATCGGCTTCACAAATTATGGCTATATCGACAAAGTAAAACCTGGAATATTAAAAAAACTGAACGAACATGATGGTGTTCATGTCCACACATTTCTAGACGATTTGGTAGGAGCGATCGCAGCATCTGCTGCCAGTCGTTTGGCTCACGAGCATCCTCGTAAGCTTGATTCTATCGTCAAATAAGAGCATTAAAAAAAGAGCTTAACGCTCTTTTTTTAATGCTCTTTTTCCAAAATAGATTGGTAAGAAATAAAAAATTTCTAGTAAAACAAAGAATAAAATAAAACAATGTAAAAAAAATGTTTCCGGTAAAACATTGATGATTGGATCAGTCGCTGGATTAAATATCCATGCGTCATTATTGAAAAAAATACCGTGAAACAGCACAAAAAAACGATCAAAATTTACTGCCATTAAAAATACGAGAACGATTGGAACAGCTACAGCTATACGAAAAGGTTGAATCATCGTCCACAATCGACGTTGCTTAACTAAATGACGTAAATAAAAAATGCTTGGTACAATCGTTATTACTAGCAAGACATAGTTCAAAAGAAATAATTTTTTCACTTCATAAAAATGGAATGCTCCACTCGCTGAAACTGGAAAATTTGTCATTTCCAGCGTTTCTATCCAAGGAAAATTCAAATATCCCATTAACTGATCAAAATTATGCATTAATTCTTTATTTGAAAGACTTGTGTAATCCAGTAGATTTAAGTAGGCTACATCAAATCGATAGAGCCAACGCGCATTGATGGTCAATGTAATTGCTAGTGTCAGAAGGGCGACAACGAAACAGATAAAACCTCCACGTTCTAACCATTTACTTTTCATCGAAATTCCATTCATCTAATGAGTCTACAAGAAAAGTAGGCGGTACAGGAAGCGACGATACATCTGCCTTTTGAGTAAATCCCGATAATACTAAAAGCGTGTCAATGTTGTTATTAATCCCCGCCAATATATCTGTTGTATAATTGTCCCCAACCATTAGGACTTCTTTTTTGTCCATAGCTAAAATTTCTACCGCTTTATCCATAATTATTGACTCAGGTTTCCCAATATAAATTGCTTTCTGTTGCGTTGAAGCCTCTATCATTGCAATCACTGATCCCGCACCAGGTAACAACCCCCGCTCAGTAGGGATATTTTTATCTGGATTCGTTCCAATAAAGGTTGCTCCGTTTTGAATTGCCAGCGTAGCTGTAACAAATTTCTCATAAGTAACCTCTGTATCCAAGCCGACAACTACATAATCTGGTGTTTCTTCATCCCAAATATAACCAGCAGACAAAATTGGATCAATTAGTCCTGGCTCACCAATAACATAGACTTTTTTGCCTTTGGCTGCATCATTCATGTAATCAATTGTAGCCAAAGTTGCAGTATAAACAGTCTCTGGTGCGACATGAATTGAAAACTCCTTTGCTAAACGGTTCGCTACTGTTTCTGGAGTTTTTGTAGTATTGTTAGTCAAAAATAAAAACGGAACCTGGCGCTTCTGCAATTGCTCAACAAAACGGCGCCCTGCTGGAATTGGTTCGCTTCCACGATAAATCGTTCCATCTAAATCAATTAAGTATCCTTTGTACATCTTATTACTCTTCTCTTTGACGAATCACAAAGCGTTCGTCCTTTTCTTTTGTTTTTGTAGGTGTTTCCTTTTTAGGCTGACGGTTTTTGATAATTGGTTTTTTCTTAGATTTATCCGTCAAAGGAACTTTTTTTTCCTCAATAAATGCCTGTGACTTGTCCTTACGTTTACGTTTGCGTTTTTTACGATTTTGTTGACGTTTCCCACCTGTTCGTTCCAACACAAAATAAGCACAGCCAAAGTTACAGTACTCATATAAATAATCTTCTAATGTATCTATTCGCTGTTCGGGTAAACTCTTTCGATCATCTTCGCGGAAAAAACCTTTCAGCCGCAATTGATCATACCCCCAATCACCAACGATATAATCATAACGTGTCAAGACCTCACTAAAGCGTTCACCTAAACGTTCGGCATCAAAGCCCTCACGATAATTTCTAACTAAGCGGTATTGGCGTTCACCAATCAAAAGATTACTCTCATCGACAAAGACGACGGTTTCACCTTTTTTCTTTTCTTCAGCGGGGGTCTCAACGATTTCATCTAATACCTCAGTCAATTCTTCAGTAACAGTTTTTTCTGGTGTAGTTCCCTTTTTTTGTTTGTCTCTTTTTTCTTTTGCCATCGTTTCACCACCTGATTGTTATTATACCTTGTTTTTAATTGATTGGATAGTGAGTGTGCAGATAGTCACCTAAAACACTTCGGATAAACTTAGGGAATAAAAACTCATATCGTCCAGCAATCTCAATCGTAGGAAAGAATGGTACAAACATAAAATGATCCACCGTAGCAATTGTGTATTCTGTTTCTGGATCAACTGGTTCACCAAGCCATCGAACTTGATGATTGACTCGGTCGTACTCAATCCCATCATAAACTAAGTGCCCGAAAATTTTGCCACGAAACCCCATCCCCATCACAGGAAAATTGATTAAAAAATGTCGATTCTTTTCCATTTCCAAAATCAAACGAATCAGATTGGCACCATCTAATGTTACTTTTATCAAGTGCATGGGATGCGGCAACGCGGTATGAAGCTGATCTTGATTAATAATTCCTGCTGGTATATCGGTTAAAAACAGTCCAGAGTTTAAAACAGCTGCTTCGGTGTTAGCTGCTTCCTTAACCGCTTTAAGTGTGTAGTTAATCATAGGATTTTCAGCCTGAAGATCAACACTCAGTGTAAAAGGCAGATTCGCTACTTTTTTATCCGCTAGCAGTCGATGCCCTGTTTGTAGATAGTCCCTTATTTCCTCTTGATCTTCTGGTAACTCCAGCATTTTTTCAGTTGGAAAAGTGTGTGCTGTTGTATCTGTAATACGATGGTTCCTATCCACAAACACTTGAACTTCGCCAACATAATAGCCGTATTTTCCTGCAGCCGCTAGCTGTACTTTGCCTATTTTTTCGCCGGCTTCAAATAAATGGTGCGTGTGAGAACCTAAAATCACATCAATCATTGGCAACTCTCGTGCGATTTGACGATCAACACTAATTCCAAGATGACTCATTAGTACTAAGACATCAATTTTTGGGCGTAGTTCTTCCACAAGATCTGGTAGAATATCCATCACTTGACGAATATCCCACCCGTTTGGGCTATAGGTTAATGGAAAAGGCGCTGTAAACGCGAGCAATCCTACTTTAGTTCCTTGATCTGTTGTGATTATTTTCGATTGTTGCGACCATTCTGGAGGTTGCAATGTTTGCTTATCAAAAAGATTGTCTAATACAATGTCAAAATTTGCTCGATCATATAAATGATTCAGCTCGTCCTTAGAATTCCCGACTCCTTCATTGTTTCCAATCGTGGCTGCATCGTAATGAATTTGATTCATCAACTGAACATTCGCCTGCCCATTAGTTGCCTCTGTCAGTGGATGCCAGCGATCAACGAAATCACCAAGATCAATCGTAATAACCTTTTTCTCAGGACTTTCTTCTTGCTTTCGGTTCAACAAAAAACGGCGAACCTTTGGCCAATTTTCCAAATGGGAATGAAGATCATTCGTATGCAAAAGAATAATTTTTTCCATTATTCTACCTCTTTTCAACTCTTCTTGTTCCATCTATAGTAACATATAGCTTATTAAGGTCGAACGAACTCGTTCGCTAAAAAGCAGGTGAAAATATGAAATTTGAATCAAGCCTTGGTACGTTGTGGCTAAACGCGAATCAAACTGCTTTAACTCACGTTTCCTATACAGTAATTGATGAAAGCCCCTTGGCTAATCAAGAAATTTTACAATCTACAAAAAAACAACTCTTGGAATTTCTATCTGGAAAACGAAAATCATTTGATGTTCCCTATACTTTTGAATTAGGAACCGACTTTCAAAAGGAAGTTTGGTCTACTTTAATGACTATCCCTTACGGCGAGACTTGTAGTTATCTGGACATCGCTGAATCAATCCGACGACCAAAAGCTGTACGTGCTATCGGCCAAGCGAATCGAAATAATCCCTTACCCATTATCATCCCTTGTCATCGAGTGATTGGAAAAAATGGAAAACTCGTAGGTTACTCTGGATCCACTGAAAAGGGATTGACAATTAAAGAACAATTACTCGCAATAGAAAATCCAGTTTTACAAGAAATTACACTGTTCTAATTGCAAAAACACCGTTATCGCGTTTTTTCGATAACGGTGTTTTTTAGTTTGTTGGCGAGGACGCTGATGCTTCATCTTCCTTCACACAATCAATCGCGATCACAAGTGAGATAACCAACTCTTCAAAGTCTTCATTAAAAATCGTAATCTCATACGTATCTCCCCAAGAAATCCAACGCTTATTGATTTCAGCCACTTTTTTCCCTTTTTGCGAGACTTCAAAATCCATGTCCCACCAGTTTCCTTCGACACTTAAATCTTCAGCAGAAATCGAATATTTCGCCTTCAAAAAACTTAAGTGTTTTGAAATTTCAATAGCCTCTTTCCCATTCATCTCAACATAGAACTTAGGTAACAAACTAATGACTTTTTTCGTGATTCGGCTAACTTCATTCCCGTGTTCATCTTCAATATGAAATGTTTTTGGGATTTTCATAAAACTACCTTTAACAAAATAACGTGGTTGTTGATCTTCATCCATCACTGTAAATTTTTCACCAATACTAAAAACCTTTTGTTTAATATAAAGTTTCTTCATCGCAGAGCCTCCTATTTTTCAGACAAATCTCCTGTATTTATAACCGGTTGTGTTCCTTTGTCAGTGATGATTGAAACAAGCAAGTTGTTAATAAGTTGAACCTTTCGATCATCAGTAAAATGAATTTCTTGACCATTCTCAATCTGTTCAAGAGCCATTTGTGTCATTGTCACTGCGCCTTCTACAATCGTTTGACGTGCAGACAATATGGCTTTTGCTTGTTGACGCTGCAGCATCGCATTAGCTATTTCTGTCGCATATGCTAAGTGATTCAACCGCGTTTCGATTACCTCGACTCCAGCCATCGCTAAACGCTCCTGTAATTCTTTAGCCAGTTCTTCAGAAACTTCAGTTGTATTTCCTCGTAAAGTTAAATCGTCTTCATTAAAGGTATCATAAGGATATTGAGTAGCAATGTGTCGGATCGCGGTCTCACTTTGAATCTCTACAAAATCCAAATAATAATCAACATCAAATAATGCCTTAGCGGTATCTACTACTCGAAACACGACGACTGCTGAAATTTCTACAGGATTTCCATCTGAATCATTTACTTTCAAAAGCGAACTATTGAAATTCCTAACCTTCAGTGAAACAGGAATTTTTCTTGTCAACGGCGTCGTAATAAATAAGCCGTTTTCTTTGATCGTTCCAAGATATTTTCCAAAAAACAAAACGGCTTTTGCTTTATTTGGCCCCACAATAGTTAAAGAACTTAAAAATAGAGCAGCGACAATCCATAAAATAATTCCTAGAAAAATGAATCCTAAACTATTCGAATCATTGCCGGCAAGAATTGCCCAAAAACCTATTCCTAAAATTATAACTAAACCAACTAAACCTAAATATCCATTAATGTGAAACGCTTGTTTATCTTTCATCCTTTCATCCTTGCACCTCCAAAATTCATAACCTCAGTGTACGCTTCTTTTGAAAGAGCTTCAATTATTTCAGACGATTCGATCATCAATAGAAACCAATAACAAAAGTCTTATTCAACTCTAAAATTACACAAAAAAAAGCAAGCACATCGCTTGCTGTAAAAAATCATATTATCAGACACATGCCGGATCCTACTTAGTGCTGCTTCCTTCCAGACCTGACACAATTCACAGGCCCGGCATTGTCCTGCCTTTCGGCAAAAAATAGTATAACAAACTCTAGTCATTTTGGCTAGTCTTTTTTTTCTTCTCCCGAATCTCTCGAAAAAATTTCGTTAATAACATCCCGCATTCTTCTTTCAAGATACCACCTTCAACATACGCTCGATGATTAAAGCGCTCATCCGTTAATAAATTCATCAACGTTCCTGCCGTTCCACCTTTAGGATCATAAGCACCAAAATAAACTTCCTCTACTCGAGACAAAATCATGCCTCCACTACACATTGGACAAGGTTCTAATGTAACAAATAATTGACATTCCTCCAATCGCCAACTATCTAAATGACTACACGCCTCACGAATAGCAAACATTTCTGCATGACTTGTGGCATCTTGACTATGTTCTCGTAGATTATGTCCCCGTCCAATAATTTCACCATGGTAAACTACAACGGCACCAATAGGAACCTCTGCGATCGCTTCTGCCTTTTTCGCTTCAGCAATTGCTTCCTGCATAAAAAAAACTTTTTCTTCTTCTGTCAACTGGCTCTGTCTTTCCATTTCATCCCTCACTCTTTTACCTCTATCAATTAATCAATTTACTTTAGCACAACTCCTTAAACAAAAAAAGATGCGCCATTACTGGCACATCCATTACATTACTTTGTCCACAAAATCCATCAATCGGTCTTTTAAATCCTCGGTCGTATCTTTGATGGAATCACCATAGACCGATACTCGCTTTTTTCCGCTTTTGATCTTGTCTAAAATACTCATGATGTTATCTAAATCTTCATCCGATAGTTTATCAACGATTGCCAATAATGTTTCACTACCGTCAAACTTATCACTAACAAAACGTTTTACTTTGCATCGATTTGACATGTGACGAGCTTTTTCAATTAGTTTTCCAGAAGCAATGACAGCTGTCGCAGTACTAGCCGCAACAATAACACCTACTCCGATTTTGATCTTAGTTGATTTTTTCATGGTATCAGCTCCTATTCTTATTAATGTCGTTATTCTTTCCCATAGAAAAAGTGAATACGCTATGTCTGTCACTCTCAAGATTACTAAATACATTTTGTTTATTTAGCACTACGACAAAGCACATTAGTCATCCTTTATTCCATCATACCACACACTTAAAATTATCAATAATAAGAAACTCAAATAAATGAAAGCGCAATCTTACAATGGGGAAATTAACTTAAAAAAGAGTTCAATGCCGTATCCAAATTTTGTACAAAAAAAGAACCGACATTACGTCAGTTCTTAATCACGACTTCGATTACCGAATAATAAAATCAATCGTAGCAATTGCAAAAATGTCGCTAACGCTGCAGCTACATAAGTCAACGCTGCGGCAAACAGAACTTTTCGAGCTGCTGCTAATTCATCTTCAGCTAACATGTTTCCATCACGCAAGATGTTCAATGCACGTCTCGAAGCATCAAACTCTACCGGTAAAGTAACTAGTTGAAAAATCAAGGCCAATGAAAAGGCCAAAATACCAATATTGATCAATGTTTGGTTCCAACTCATGAAGACCCCTAGCATAATCAATGGAAATGAAAGTGTCGATCCAATATTCGCTATTGGTACGATCGCTGCTCGCATTTTTAATGGAATATAATTTTTTGCATCTTGTACCGCATGTCCACATTCATGAGCTGCTACACCAATAGCTGCCACTGAGGTTGATTGTGCGGTTGACTCCGATAAGCTCAGCATTTTATTCCCGCTATTGTAGTTATCTGTTAAATCTCCAGCAATTTGTTGAACACCTACATCATTGATCCCTTGACTACGCAAAATATATTCAGCCGCTTGAGTCCCAGTAACACCTTTGCTGCTACGGAATTCATCATATTTTCGAAAAGTCGAATTAACATAAGCAGAAGCAAGTCCCGATATGACCAGTCCAGCAATCACTAATAAAAACGTGGGATCTAGAAAATTATAAAATGTTCCATACCCATACATATACATTCTCCTCTAATCAAAGATAATTTTACTGCAAAAAAGCAGTTTCCTATTCTTAGTTTAGCATGAAAAGCGTGAATTTTTTATGAAAACAACTCTAAGAATCTCTCTAGCTTATAACTTCTTAACAAATTCTGATTTTAATTTCATCGGTCCGAAACCATCAACCTTGCAATCAATGTTGTGATCTCCTTCAACTAGGCGAATGTTTTTTACTTTTGTTCCTTGTTTGATGGCACCAGAAGCACCCTTAACTTTTAAATCTTTAATTACTGTAACACTGTCACCCTCTTGAAGCTGGTTGCCATTGCTATCTTTGACGACCAATCCCTCTTCAACTTCTTCGTTACCAGACCACTCGTGACCACATTCAGGACAAACAAATAAGCCACGATCCTCATAAGTATATTCTGATTGACACATTGGACAATTTGGCATAATTTTCCTCCAATAATAATAGTTTTCTAAACACTTAGTTTAGCCGAAACGGAATGACTTGAAAAGACTTTCTATACAAAAAAATCGTATTCGGTTTCATAAATCCATTATAAAAGAAAAGACTGTAGACAGCATCCATAAAATGGACTTTGTCTACAGTCTGACACTTATACAATAAGTGCGAATTTTTTTATAAACTTGTCAATTCACCAATCACTTCGTTTACCTGAACCTCTTTTGTACCTGCTAAGTCAGAGCTCTTCACTTTATCCATATTAGTCAGAGCAACGATGATATCTGTTTTCTTGCCTGCTTTTTTTACTGCTTCCAAATCAACTTTCGCAATCATCTGTCCGCGTCCAACATGCTGACCAGCTTGAACATAAAGTTCGAAAGGTTTTCCGCCAAGATCAACAGTATCTAATCCCATGTGTAAAAGAACTTCCACACCTGAAGCCGTTGTAATTCCAACCGCATGTTTTGTAGGAAAAACATTCGAGATAGTCCCAGCTACTGGAGAGAAAATCTCACCAGAAGTAGGTAATACTGCATAACCATCACCCATCATTTTTTCTGAAAAAACATCATCTGAAACTTCGGTAATTGGAACCAATCGACCATTCGCTACTGCAAACATTTCTTGAGTTTTTGGCGCTTCTTCTTTAACGATGGCTTGTTCAGTAGCCGCATGGGCTGTTCCCCCACCACTGTGAAGTCGATTCATTTCGTCAGCTACGAACTGCACTTCAGTACCAACAATCACTTGAATGTTTTTATCATCAATCACTTTCAAGCCTGGGACACCAGTAGCTTTGATTTGGCTTTGATTTACTACGCCAGTATCTTTAAGCTGAAGGCGCAATCTAGTCGTACAATTGTCGATTGATAGAACATTAGCTGCTCCTCCTAGCCCTTCATAAATTTTCTGAGCCATAACCACGTGTTTGTTATCACCAATCATGTCAATATCAGGCATTTCTTCGCCATCATCTTCTTCTCGTCCAGGCGTCATTAGATTGAATTTAACAATGACAAACCGGAATGTCACATAATAGACAACCGCCATCACTAATCCCAACAGAATCAACATGAATGGTTGATTTGCGATGGGGACACGCAAACTTAAGAAGAAATCAATAAAACCAGCACTAAAGTTAAACCCAGCTGTCCATTTGAACGTTGCTGCTATAAACATAGAAATCCCTGTTAAGCAAGCATGAACAACATAAAGCGGCCACGCCACAAACATAAAGGAGAATTCAAGTGGTTCAGTTACCCCTGTGAAAAATGAAGCAAATGCTGCTGCAACCATTAATGAAGCAGTGACTTTTTTCTTTTCAGGTTTTGCACATTGATAAATTGCCAAGGCTCCTGCCGGCAAACCAAACATCATTACTGGGAAGAATCCAGCTTGATAACGTCCTGTTATCCCTCGAACGCCTTCGCTCGCCCAGAACTTTCCAATATCATCAATTCCTGCTAAGTTGAACCAGAATACATTATTTAACGCGTGATGTAATCCTGTTGGAATAAGCAAGCGGTTAAATAAACCATACAAACCAGCCCCTATAGGTCCCATTCCTGAAATCAGTTCTCCAAAGCTTACTAATCCGTTATAAACTGGCGGCCAAACAAAAATTAAAGCGGCCGAAATTGCTGCCATTAATCCAGCTGTAACGATAGGTACTAAACGTTTCCCACTGAAAAAAGAAAGCGCCATAGGAAGTTTGACACCACTGAAGCGGTTGTACATAGCTGCTGCAACTAATCCAGCTAAAATCCCAACGAAAACATTTTTGAAATTTATTGCTGCAAAGGCAATGTTCACATCTTCTACAGCAACTTTAGTAAACATAGCTACTGCATCACTATTAACTAAGGTCATAGGTGTCAAAAATGCAACCAAACCAGACAAAGCTGCTGCTCCATCCTTATCTTTCGACATTCCTAATGCCAACCCAACAGCAAAAAGTACACCTAAATTGTCTAATATCGTTCCTCCAGCTTTAATCAAGAAGGCTGCTAACAAGTTGTTGCCACCCCAGCCGCTAGGATCAATCCAATATCCGATTCCCATAAATAGAGCTGCCACCGGCAATGTTGCTACTGGTAACATTAACGAACGACCCATGCGTTGCATATATGCTTTCATATTTTTACTCTTCTCCTTTGTATTCTTTTATTTTCCGCAATCGTTCAACATGAATGGCTACATAACCTAATTCTTCTGTGGTGATTGCTAATTGGTAATGCTTCATCAAAAAGACTCGAATCTTTTTAGCAATTTGATAGCTATCAGGATACTTGTTTCTTACCATTTCGATAATGTCCTGATCTAAAACGGCATAACGCTGGTTCTGATACCGCTGCAATAATAAGCGTAGATGATTCGCCAAACGCGAGTAGTCTAATGCCATTTCTTGAGAACGGATATTTATCTCTAATTCTTGTTCAATTAAATGAATCACATCCGAAATAATGCTTACTTCTCTTATGCTGTCATGATTATTATTTTTCCCCGTTCGAGCGCTGTGAATATGGATTGCGATATAGCCAGCTTCGTCATACCCATAAGGTATTTCTAATGTTCGATTCAAATAGTCGACTGCCCATTGCGCAATCCCAAATTCTTCCCCATACAGAATCTCGATCTCACTTAAAAGCTTGTTTCGAATTACGATTCCATTAGCGATGTTTTGAGCTGCAAAGGCAATGTGATCTGTCAATGAAATAAAAATATGTTCATTCAGTTTCTCCATAAGAACCGTTTCAGCATGATCAATGATTGCTTCAGCAGCAAAAAAGTAAGATTCGTTTATTTGATTTAATAAGGTCTGTAGCTTTTGCTGTCCTTCTGGTTCCATCACAAACAAACGCTCAATATCACGAGAAAAAAGCAAATCATTTCTTTGCTTATTGAACCCGACACCCTTGCCGATAGCAATCTTCTCTTCTCCTCGATCATCTACCAATACTGCATTTTGATTCAATATTTTTTTGATTTTCATTTGTTTTCCTCATTCTGCAGAATAAATTCACTGTTTTAACTAGACATTGGCCAAATAAAAAGGCATGGAAAGAAACACAAGGAGTCCCCTTGCGATTCTTTCCATGCCTAGTATGATCTAGTCACATGAAACAGTATTTGTTAACAATTTAAATAGTATAGACCAATGAAGGCTTTGTCAATACTTTTTTTCGAATTTTTTTCAAATTATTTATTTTTTTCGATAATTTTCGCACAAAATTTGGATTTCATGGTATATTTCTTGACACATTGCTTGGTCTTTAGCATTTGCTCCACTAGCTAATGGGTGACCGCCACCATGATATCTTTTGGCCAAATTATTGATGACCGGTCCCTTGGAGCGCAATCGAACGCGATAATATCCTTCCGGCTGCTCCACAAAAACTGCCCAAGCCAATACAACGTCTATTGTTCCTGGCAATGGAACCAGAGATGCAGTGTCAGAGTCCTTGATCCCATATTTTTTTAAGATTCCTTGATCCAAAAATACATATCCAGCACCATTGTTATCAATCTGCAAGTTCTGGTACAGGTATCCTGAGAGCTTCGCAACATCCAACGAAATTTGATCAATCTCTCTATTTAATTTGGTTGCATCAAAACCATAATCCAATAGTTTAGCTGCTACCTGCAACGTATGTGAAGTAGTTGCGGGATATAAGAAACGTCCCGTGTCTCCAACAATTCCTGCATATAATAAACGAGCGGCATTTTCTGTTATCGCTAATTTTTCAGCAAATGCAAAATCAGCAATAATCTCACTGCAGCTACTTGCCTGTGTATTAACCCAAAGCAAATCACCATAAGGATCGTCATTGGGATGGTGATCGATTTTTATTAATTTATCTCCTAATGCATAACGTTCATCACTGATTCGAGGTGCATTCGCTGTATCCGTCACAATTACCAACGAACCTTCATATAGTTGGTCAGGAATCTCGTCCATTTCTGCTAAGAACGCTAGACCTTCTACAGGCCCGCCGACTTGATAAACTTCCTTATCTGGAAAGTTTGTCCTCAGGATTTCAGCAAGCCCGCATTGTGAGCCCAATGCATCAGGATCAGGGCGCATATGACGATGGACAATGATCCGATCGTACTGCTTAATCATCTGTAAAATTTCTTTTGTAATTGTCATGCTACTTCCTCTTTCTAAGAACGCTCCATCACTTGGCAAACCACGATCGCTTTAGCAACGATCACATTATCAATATATACTTCTAAATCCACTTTCGCAGATCGACGTCCCAATTCTAATGTTTTTGAATGGATCTCAATTTCACTTTCTAATTGAATCAAACGTAAATAATGTAAATTCATTTGTTCAATTAGTGTATTCCGACGTTGATCCATTAAAATGCTCCGCTGCGCTACATTCGCTACAATCTCGCTTAGTACGCCAAATGAAATTGTTCCAACACTATTAACCATCTGTGGGGTAACTTCAAATTTAAAATATGGATTTTCTAACAAATTATCATCACGATCTGTATCAACAGTTATGATGTCTCCTACAATTTGATCGGAAATTGTGTTAGACATTTGGGGTTGGCGTTGAACAAGCTGCATTGCTTTCATAACATCTTGGCGACTAACCATTCCTACAAGTGAAAGATCATCCTTCACCACAGGCATCATCTCAAGTCCATCCCAAATCATCTGATGACTTACTGAAGCCACACTCATACTTTGCTTTACAACATTAGGATCGCGAGTCATTACACGATCAATCACTTGATTTTCAGCCTTCCCTAAAACGTCCTTCGCAGTTACAACTCCCAATACACGCATGCTTTTATTTACAACAGGAAAACGGGAATGCCCAGTTTTTTCAGACAGACGGTGATACGTTAGGATGGTATCGCCAGCTTGTAAATACACTGTTTTTTCCAGAGGCATGTAAATATCACTGACCTGCATGATATCTTTTTTAATCAATTGGTCGCTTAATGCGCGATTTATCATAGTTGCTACCGTAAACGAATCATAGGTTGTACTTAAAACGGGTAGCGCTAGATCATCTGCTAATCTTGCGATTTCAGGGGTGGTGTCAAATCCACCAGTAATCAAGACAGCTGCCCCATCTTGTAAAGCAAGTTTCTGTGCACCTTCGCGGTTTCCAATGATTAATAACGATCCCGGTGTGATATATCGGCGCATAGCTTCTTCAGTCATAGCACCAATAACAAATTTATTTAAGTCTTTATCCAATCCATTCGAGCCGCCTAGAACATCTCCCTCGATAATACGAACGACTTCACCGAAGGTTAGTCGTTCAATATTTTTCTTTAATTTGCGTTCAATTCTAATCGTTCCAACACGTTGAATCGTTGAAACTAAACCAATATTTTCTGCATCCTTAATCGCACGGTAGGCAGTCCCTTCACTGACACGCAGATTTTTTGCAATACTGCGAACAGAGATACGCTCACCCACGGGCAAGTTTTCGATGTGTTCTAAAATCAAATCATGTTTTGTCGCCATAATTTCCTCCCGTTATAGCATTTATCTATTATATTAGTACAGCTTAGCAAAACTAGTATAACAGAGTACTTATAAAAAAAGAAGTCAACCGTTACCATTCAAGTAACAATCAACTTTTTTTGTGTTAATAGATAAATTAAGTTACCGTTTTTTCCTGAAACGTACAAGAGATATCATCAAGGCAACAGCACAAATTACTAACGAGGCTATAAAAGTCACTCTCATCCCATAGATAAAAATATCCGGGCGGCCATTAACATATGTCGTTACCCGTTGACCATAGGCTGTACTCATCCCACCATATAGAATCGTCGTTGATAAAGCGATTCCAATAACCATTCCTAGATTTCGAGCAAAGGAGTTCATACTTCCGGCCACACCTAAATTTTCTTTTTCAACACTACTCATGACAATCGTGTTATTGGGCGACTGGAATAGAGCATTTCCCATTCCCATAATGGCTGTCGCTAATACGTAATACCAAATAGGGCTCGACTGACTCATAAAGACATAAAGCAACTGAGTGATTGATAGCAGCGTCAAGCCGATCAATACCAATTTTTGCGGACCAATTTTATCTGTCAAATAGCCGCTTAAAGGCGATCCGATGACCATCAAAAAAGGAAATACCATCATCAACAATCCAGCATAGCTGGCTGTTAATCCTCTAGCATTCTGTAAATAGAATGGCATGACTACATTGACAAAAAAGTTCGCTGAAAAAATCAAAAGAGCTGTAATCAAACTCATCGTAAACATTTTATTTTTTAGAATGCTAAAAACCAACAGTGGGTTTTCTTTGCGTTTTTCTACTTGGATAAACAGGATGAAAAAGATGATTGCAGCAATAAGTAAAAGAACTGGCAACGTATGAATATAACCAACTTCTTGCCCAATAAAAACAGCACCAAAAAAGCTCATAATAGTGAGTGCAAAGGTTGCAAAACCAAGCCAATCAATTTTCTTTTTAGACATCGTGAGATCCTTAGGTAAAAATTTCTCTCCAATCAAAATTGTCAAAATCCCTACTGGTACATTGATCCAAAAAATGTATGACCAAGAAAAATGCGCAAGAATCAAACCGCCAATGCCAGGACCTGCGATTGACCCTAAGGACACAAAAGCACCAATTGCCCCAAGCGCTCGTCCTCGTTCCTCCATCGGAAAAACTTCTGTTGTAATCCCTGTATTAGTAGCCATTGTCATACTAGCACCAATACCTTGAATGACTCGCCCAAAAAGAAGCATTGTTAACGAATGATTAAACCCACACAAAAGGGAACCTAAAGTAAATACGATCGTACCGATTCGATACACTTTAATCTTACCGAAGCTATCTCCTACTTTTCCAAAAAGCAGCAAGCATGCACAAACGATCATTAAATAAATTGATACGACCCACTCAGCCTTATTCATTGGAACTACTAAGTCTTTTGAAATAGTGGGTAATGCAATATTTACAATACTTGAATCTAAAGTAGACATAAAGGTAAACATCGCAACAGAAACTAAAATCCACCACCGATTCTTTTGAACCACAGGATCATCTTGATACGTTTTCATTCATAAACTTCCTTTCGCTACAAAAATGAACCATAGCTATTCTAAAGGATACTCCTAAAAAAAAGCAAACCAAAACAAAAAACGAGAGATTACTCTCCCGTCTTTTTATCATATTTTCCGTCTTCACGATCTTCAAAGGTCATGAAATATCCATTTGTAATCCTTGTTTCATATACATGATGACAATTCGGACATTCAACCGGCATTGCTTCTTTTGGATGTTGCTGAACATTTAATACCTCATCAACAAAAAAATGTGTGCCGCAATTTGGACACTTTAATGGTTTTTCCAACATATGACCAGCCCTCTCTACATTTACTTCTTTTATAATGATACTCCTTTTTTCAAAAAAAACAGAGCAGAAAGGTCAAAAAAACTTCTCCGATAGAAAATGACTACAGAAGAAGTTTCTTTTTTACTTATTACGACGTCCACGTCGTTGATTTGCTTCCATAATAACTGGCAAAATAACAGGACGGCGTTTTGTTTGCTCAAATAAATAGCGGCTTAGCTGATCACGAATGTCTTGCTTTAATTTGCTCCATTCGAAATCATCAGAATGCAAATGCTTCTCTACGATCTCACTCGTTGTCTCAGCACTCTCTTTGATCAAATCACGACTCGCTTTGATATAAACAAATCCGCGAGAAGTAATCTGTGGAGCAGAAACAATTTTTTTCTGCTTACGATCAATCGTTACAACAACCACAAAAATACCATCATCCGACAAAACTTTACGGTCTCGCAAAACAATATTGCCGATATCGCCGACACCAATACCATCGATCATGATATTGTCCGCAGGTACACTGCCGGCCGCACTCATATGTTTATTTTTATATTCCAACACATCTCCGCGTCCAGTTATAAAAATATCTTTGAATGGCATGCCTAACTCATTGGCTAAACTGGCATGTGCCGCCAATTGACGATACTCCCCTTGTACTGGGATAAAATATTTTGGAGACATGAAATTCATCATCATCTGCAAGTCACGAGGATTAGCATGTCCTGAAACACGTAAATTCTCAGAAATACTCTTTACAATCCCGCCAGCACGATAAATCATGTCTTCAGTTTTCGCAACCGTTGTTTCCATTGCGATGGTTGGTGTAGTAGTAATATAGACTAAATCCCCATCTTCAATTTTAAGATTTCGATGAGAACGATTGGCCATCTTTTGTAATGACTTAATCGGTTCGCCCATACGACCTGTTTCTAGAATAATTAATTCTTCATCTGGATATTTCTTCATTTCCTTAATCGTTACTAGAATGTCTTCAGGCACTTCCAACTTTTTCAAGCGCATCGCCGTTTTAATGATACGATCTAGGTCTTGTCCAGTTAGCACCACTTTTCGTCCGGCTTTTTCTGCCGCATTCAGGATTTGCTGAACACGCTGTAAATTGCTGGCTACACAAGCCACAATGATTCGGCCATTCCATTCATTAATCACATCATAGACTTCACTGGCGATCTCGCGTTCAGAAGCTACTTGAATCGCATTTTCTGCATTTGAAGAAGAACTTAATAATGCTAGTACACCCTCTGAACCAATTTCAGCCAAACGACGATAATTTGTCGCATACATCGGAATTGCAGTAGGGTCAAATTTAAAATCACCTGTATAAACAACATTGCCTTCATCGGTTTTTAAACTAATCCCCACAGAATCTGGAATTGTATGTGTCGTCCGGAAGAAACTAATAACTGCCGTACCAAAATCAATCTCTGTGTGTTCATCAATTACATGAAAGTCTTTAAAACCTTTACTCTCTTCATTTTGACTCACATTTAATTTTGCCAGTTCAATTGTTAATTCTGTTCCAAAGACAGGCACTGCCACTTCAGAAACTAAATAAGGCAACGCACCGATGGCATCCGCGTGACCATGTGTCAAAAAGACCCCCGCTACACGATCTGCATTTTCAATTAAATAGGTAAAATCAGGAATCACAACATCAATCCCTAACAATTCATTTTCTGGATATTTTAGTCCACAATCTAGGACAAAAATATCATTATCCACTTCAACTGCGTACATGTTTTTACCATTTTCACGTACTCCACTGAAGGGAATTATTTTGACTGTACTCAAAAAATCCACCTCTCTAGTTTATTTATCTATCGTTTCAGCTTACTCAGACCCCGTAATCAGTACGGTCTGTGCCTATACTCATTAGCTATTATACATGATTTTTTCTGAAAAACCATTGATGGAAAATGAATCGTCCCTTCCTTTAATAGAAACTTACTTAACGTCCAGAGACTCCTCTCACTATCTGACTTATTTTTTGCATTTCTTTTTCTCAAAATATATTACAATTCATCAAAAAAAAGAAGCGTGAAAGATTCACACTTCTTTGATTCTATTCGAATAGGTTCATTTCATACATTGTTTCAGCAATTTGAAGGGAGTTCCATGCCGCACCCTTTAATAAGTTGTCTGAAACAACCCAAAGGTGGATTCCTTTTTCCTCGTCTGGATCTTTACGAATTCGACCCACAAAAGTTTCTTTTTTGCCCACACTGTTTAATGCTTGTGGATAAATTTGCTGGCTCGGATCATCCTCCAACACTGCTCCAGGTGCATTAGCAATCAACTCTTGAATTTCTGCTACTGTCGCCGTTTTTTCTGTCTCGATATAAACAGACTCAGAATGTCCACTCATAACTGGAATACGAACACAAGTTGCAGATACTTTAATCGTGTCATCTTCCATAATTTTTTTTGTTTCGTTAATCATTTTCCACTCTTCATTTGTATAGCCGGCATCGGTAAATACATCAATCTGAGGCAGTGCGTTGAATGCTAGCGGATAATGCTTTTTATCCCCTCCGCAGGGTAAGATGTCTGCTTTCCATTCTTCAACAGGCTTCTCATCTAGAAAATCCTTTGTTTGTTGTTTTAATTCTTCCATTGCTTGATTTCCAGCACCAGATACGGCTTGGTAAGTTGAAACAATGATACGTTTTAATCCATAAGCTTGGCGGATGGGCTCTAAAGCCACCATCATTTGGATGGTTGAACAATTAGGATTGGCAATAATCCCCTTATGATCACGCAACGCAGAAGGATTCACTTCTGGAACAACTAAGGGAACCTCTGGATCCATTCTATAATGACTTGTGTTGTCTACTACAACCGCCCCGCGCTTAACCGCTTCAGGTGCAAATTTTGCAGATATACTGCCTCCAGCTGAAAATAGAGCAAGATCTATATTTTCGAATGAATCTGGTACCAATTCTTCGATAGTTTGAGTTTCGCCTTTAAATGAAAGTTGCTTTCCAGCAGAACGCTTTGAAGCTAAAAACTTTATTGTACCAAGGGGTAAAGAACTATTTTCTAATAATTTGATCATTTGTGTTCCTACTGCGCCAGTAGCACCGACTATTGCAACATTCATTTTCCTCATCATAATCACTCTTTCGTATCATAGTATTTTAATAGTTTATCATATTTATCTTGAAACGCAAGCGCGTCATTCTTGTTCTTCTCTATTCAAATTATTAGAATTTCCAATACAAGGCTCAATTTATATTTCAATGTTCTATTTTGCCTAAATAACTGATATAACAAAGATAATATAAATTTTCTAATCAAATTGTTGTAAAATAATTTAAAAAAACGAAGATTATTGAATATTTTTATTGTGATTCTCTAATAAAAGCTTTAGAATTAATATGTAAGTGTTATTCACAGGAGGGCATTCATGAAAGTTAACGGGTTTATCATTAAGCAAATGCGTGAATATGCGAGCTTGGCTCGTGACAACTTTACCGCTATTTGTTCAACAGCTGACTTGGAACTGATTGAAGAGAAAAACTGGGGCATATTGGAAGTTGTTTTGGATCTTTGCAAGACATTGGAAATTCCTTATCAAAAGGCTTTTCCAGAATCAACGCTTTTAAATGAAGTCTCTTTGTTAAACATCGTTCGCTGCTTACATTTACGTCAAGAGTTTTCTAGTGTTTTATTTTTGTTAGATAATTATGGAAAAAAAATTACTTATGTTAATGCGAGAATCGTCGGTCACCTGATGTATTTCCGAGCATATGCAAACTTATTTGGCAATCATGATACTCGAAAAGCCGTACATTATTTTCAACGAGCCTATACTTTTTTACACGATGAAAAACGCTACGAACTTTTAGTACTTAAAGGATTAGCCACATGCTATCAAGTTAATGAAGAAAAAAAGCGCGCACAAATCTTTTTTGATCGTGCTGAACAATTGGAGGAAAAAATGAATACTCAACTACAATTAGGTCCATCTTATTATCAAGCTGCTTGTTTCTATGCCAATCGTGGAAATCAAAAAAAAGCTAATGCTCTTTGCGATGAAGGGATACAGACATTATTAGAAGTAAATATGACTACGGGTCTTGAAGAATTATTTTTTGAAAAAGCTACGATCCAAGAAAATATTGAAGATCAGATTGAGCTTCTGAAGCAGGCTGATTATTATGCGAATATCAATGAAAACTTTAATTTAAAAGAGCTAATCAACCAAAAACTAACAAGTATCTAAACGAAAAGCATAAGCGTTGCTAAGAAAAGTTAGCCTCGCTTATGCTTTTTTAATTGCTTCTAGATGTTAGAATTAATCGATTTATTTGGTCGATAGAAAATCATGTACAAAATAGCAACCACTATTGGAATCACCGCACAAAAGATATAGATATGTTGATAAGTTCCCAAAATTCCTTTGATTGCCCCTAACAAATAAGGGCCAACGCCTAGTCCTAAATCTAGACCAATGAAATATGTTGATAAGGCAACGCCGATGCGAGCTGTTTCAACTAATTTGAGTGTCACTGCCTGACCATTCGCCATAAAGGTCCCATAACCAAGGCCCACAAAAGCTCCTGCAACCAATAATACAACGGCATTCTCTGTAAAAGCTAACAAAATTAACCCGATAGTTAAGCAAATAAAGCTTGGATACATGACAGAATTTTCACCATGTTTATCAAAAATTTTTCCTGACATCGGCCGAGTAATCGTAACAACTAATGCATAAACAACAAAGAAAAAAGCTCCTGCAGTCACTAAATGTAACTGATCAGCATAAATCGAAAGAAACCCTAACACACTTGAGTAGGCGATCCCAATTAGAAAAGCGATTCCTGCAATAAACAGAACTTTAAACTCAATAAAACTTTCTAGACTAAAGGTATTAATTTTAGCTCGATGCTCCTCTGTTAAGACGATGTTATTGACCTTAAATTTGAAGCAGGCGACTGATGTGATAAATGCCAACACAACCGCTAGAATAATAATTGCTTTAAACCCAACCAAGGGTAATAGAAGCAAGCCGATAAACGGACCGATCGCAGCGGCTAAACTGGTACTTAATCCGTAATAATTGATTCCCTCTCCATACTTTGACTCTGGAATATAGGCTGTAACAATCGCATTTGCCGCTGTGGAAACCGCCCCATAGCCAAAACCATTTAAAAAACGAACGCCATCCAAAATTAGAATGTTGCTGCTGATCAGATAAGCAGCTGTTGTAATTAAATAAAATAGTGCGCCATAACGCAACACCGCTCGTCGACCGAATAATTCCAATTTTTTGCCAATGTATAAACGGGCAAGCAAGGTGCCAATAATATAAATCCCAACAGCAAACCCCGCCTGTGCAGTTGACGCACCTAGACTTTGTGTAGCGTATTTCGCCGTGATTACGACAAAACAATAATATACTAAAAATACAACAAAATTGATAATCGTTATTGTGACAAAACCTTTATTGAATAACTTTTCCTCTTCCTTAATTTTCATTACCTACTCTCATTATTATGCGATACTCTCATTTAGTTTCTTTAAATCAGAAATTTTTTCCGCAACCTTATTGTAGTTAGACGGATAACGATCTACAGCTTGACTAATAAATAGATCTCGCGTACGATCAAATGCTGCCAAAAAGTCTGCTAGCGCTTTATCATTTTCCTGCGTATAGTCTTTCCTTAACATTAAGGCATTTTGATACGCATCGTTAAGAAAAACCAATACCGCTTCCTTTTCAAACCGTACCTTGTAAGCTGATTCCAAACGTTCGATCATTGCACATGTCCATTCTTTCATATCTAATCACTCCTTTTTTTATTAAAGAACTTAGTTTTTCAATTAGAAAAAATAAATTCTATTTGCAAGATATATATCAGCCAACTAAATTTCTGCTAGATAACACATCTGACTTCCCCCTCTTTTCCTTTTTGTTGTGAAATGTTGAGATGAGATTATCTTGCTTCCAAATTTTCTAATCAATAGAGCATTTGGCTTGTGTGACTTACCTGATCGATTATACGGATATAAAAAAAGAGCGAAATCAGTTTTTTTAATAAAAAATGACTTCAAACTTTAATGACAATAAATTTCATTAACATTTGTTAGTATCTTTTTTGAACATACTTTTAATCAAATTAGAAGAGCACTTATGATAAAATAGTAATGAAAATTTCAGCAAAGCATGGAAGGAATAAAGTAAAATTGGATAATACAGCCTTAACAGACTACTTAAAAAAAAATAATTTCCCTATCGTAACCAAAGAGTATAAAAAATACTTACTTTACGAAGGAATTCAAGATCATCATGTATACATTTTAAAAAGCGGCGTTATCAAGACGAGCGTTATCTCCAGAGATGGCCGTGAATTTAACCTAGAATACATCAATGATCTTGAAGTAGTATCCTTGTTGAAGGATGAGTACTCACAATTTATTGATGCCCCTTTTAATATTCGTGTCGAATCTGAAAAGGCCGAACTTTATCAAATCGATCGTGTCGAATTTTGGAAGGATATTAATCAGAACTTTGAATTACAAATCTATGTTAAAAACTATTATCGAGAACGATTGCTAAAATCAATGAAGCGAACACAACAGATGCTGATGAACGGTAAATTTGGAGCTGTCTGCACACAAATTTATGACTTGTATGATAAGTTTGGTGTCGAACTTGATGACGGTGTCTTAATTGATTTTATTGTGACTAATGAGGAGATTGCTCATTTCTGCGGGATTAACGCTGCAAGCAGTGTTAGCCGTATCATGCATGAATTGAAAAGCTGCGGGGCGATCCAAATGATTAATCGCAAGATTTTGATTAAAAATATTGAATTAATTAAAGACAATATCATTTTCTAATTTAAAAGGTTCAGCCTAAAAACGGCTGAACCACTTAAATTTCTGTTCCATATTCTACTGGCTTATCAAATTCACCTGGAGCATCATCATAGATATGACCATATATGAATACTGGCATGCCAATATAGCTATATTCATAAATTTCCGCTACCTTGGCTTTTGGTGTATTTACACAGCCGTAACTGCCTAGGTCCGTCTGATAGGCACCTGGCTGACCAAAATATTGTAATTTATGGTCTGTGTCATGAAGGCCGATTTCAGTAATCGTTTGTCCATAACTTAACAACGGCATCCAATAATCTACCGGCACATTGTAAGTTCCATCACCTGTTGTCAAAACACCACTTAAATCGACATTACGTCGTTTATCCATAATGGTGTGAAACCCAGGAACAGTCGCTGTTCCTTTATTATATCGTCCAGTAATCACGTCTGTTTCAACAACCAACTTTCCTTTATTGAAGCAGTACATTTTTTGATTGTCTAAATCAACTTCTATGTAATTTTTAGTTATGTGGAGAGGCTGTTTTTTCGTATCTCCCTTTAAAACAAGTTGAATCGTTTTAGTATCAGAGTTCTTTAAGGCTTTGGTTATTTTCTTGGTAGACTCTTTGATATCAATAAACCAGCCATAATTTCCTACATTTTTGTATTGTAGATGTTGTCCATGAATATTGGTGAAATCAACTGATTTATAGATCGTGGAATGCTCTCGCTCTAAATCTGCTACCCATTCTATAATCAAAGCTTGATCAAAATTCCCTTGGTCATCTATGGAATCTGCTAACATTTGTCCAGTTAGAGGAATCTTTTTTTTGTTGAGCTTCAGCATGATTCCCCGATCCTTTATCTTCTCCAACTTTTGCGGAATTTTTTTTCGGTTTAAATCCTTTGCGGTAATTTCCGGTTCACGATAGAAATCCCCCAAATCGTACTCAGTTCGCAAATTCCCCTCATCGAATGCTTTCGAGAGCTCTTTACGAATACGAACAGAATCAACCACTGTTCCACTTTCTTCTGGAACAATTTGAAATTTTTTATCTTTATAGATAATTTTTGCATCTTTTGCTTCCTTCCCGCCAAGAAAAGAAGCAGCGTTAACAGCTTGAATTAACTCTTCCTTCGCTTCTTTTTTAAAAGGTAGACTAAATTCTCCTTTGCGAATATTCTTTTTCAAATATTCCTTTTGAATCCTGTAAGGAGAAGTGATTTGAAGTTTCACTGTTTGGTTTTCACCAATCAATCTAATCTCAACCTGTTTTGTTTCTTGTCTGATTTTTTTATCAGCTTTATTGATTGACAAACCACCAACAGCGACATTCGCAACTGTCGACCCAAAATAAAAGTGCGAACCAAAATAAACAAAAATTAACATTAATGCCGTCATTGCCCCCGCAACAACACCAACAATCCGCAGCACTACTCGATGTTCATGCTCTCCCAACCCTTATCACCTTCTTATCATGCCAATAATTACTCACATTATAAATCAAACAACCATTTTTTTACTCTTAAATCATAATTATTAATATTTTTTAACATTTTTGGTAAAAAAAGATTCTGAAGCGCAATATTGAGCTTCAGAATCTTCTAAAAATTCTTTTTTACTAAAAATAGAATTATTTTTACATTTTTGTATGATCCGTACGTGAAATAACATCTCGACGTTGTTCTGGTGTCAAGTCACGGAACTTCACAGCATATCCGGATACACGAATGGTAAAGTTTGCATATTTCGGATTATCAATATCTTTATCCATTTCTTCTAGTAACTCACGACCAAAGACGTTGACATTCAAGTGATAGCCACCTTTATCAAAGTAGCCATCTAATACTTGGCGTAAATTATCGACTTGCATTGACTCGTCATCTGTCCGACCTAAAGCACCTGGGTTGATTGTTTGAGTATCAGAAATTCCATCTTGCGCACAAGAGTAATTCAATTTAGCTGTTGAGTTTAATGAAGCCAATAAGCCATTTTTCTCACCTAAGAATTTACCATCTTGATAGCTTGGGTTAGCACCTGGCGCTAAAGGTTTACCTGCACGACGACCATCCGGTGTATTTCCAGTATTTTTTCCGTAAACAACATTTGAAGTGATCGTTAGTAATGACAATGTTGGTGTTGAATCACGGTAAGTGTGTTGGCGTTTGATTTGCGTCATGAAATATTCAAGAATCCAGTTTGCCATTTCATCTGCTTCGTCATTATCATTTCCGTAAGTTGGAAATTCATTTTGCGGAATATAGTCAATCGCTAGGCCATCTTCATCACGAATTACTTTTACATTTCCGTGTTTGATTGCCATCAATGAATCTGTCGCATGAGAAATACCCGCGATTCCTGTCGCAAAAGTACGTTTCAAATCAGTATCCATTAATGCTAATTGTGGTGCTTCATAGGCATATTTGTCATGCATGTAGTGAATAACATTTAAGGTATTTACATACAATTCAGCTAACCAATCTAAGACATCTTTATAGCTTTCCATAAATTGATCAAAATCAATGCTATCACCTTCTAATGGACGGAAACGTGGACCAACTTGCATCTTGGTCATTTCATCAACACCGCCATTGATTGCATAAAGGACTGCCTTTGCCAAGTTCGCACGAGCACCAAAGAATTGCATATCTTTACCGATTACAGTAGCGGACACACAGCAGGCAATTGCTGCATCGTCTGAACCCCAGTATTGACGTAATAAGTCATCATTTTCTAATTGAATAGAAGAACTTTGCTTCGCAACTTTTGCTGCATAGGTACGGAATCCTTCTGGTAAATGAGAAGAGTATAGTACTGTCAAGTTTGGTTCTGGTGAAGGTCCCATATTCGTTAATGTGTGTAGGATACGGAAATCATTTTTCGTTACTAATGAAGTCCCATCCATATTCATTCCTGCTAATGATAAGGTTGCCCAAATTGGATAACCAGAGAATAATTGATTGTATTCTGGTGTCCGAGCAAATTTTACCATGCGTAATTTCATAATCAAATGATCGATCATTTCTTGTGCTTCGAACTCAGTGATTACACCACGATCTAAATCGCGTTGAATATAAATATCCAAGAACGCAGAAATACGACCAATTGACATTGCCGCACCATTCTGTGATTTGATTGCCGCAAGATAACCAAAGTATAACCATTGGATCGCTTCTTGTGCATTGCTCGCTGGTTTTGAAATGTCATAACCATAGCTTGCTGCCATTTCCTTCATATCTGCTAATGCACGGAATTGTTCAGAAACTTCTTCACGTAATTGGATGACATCGTTAGTCATCACTTTGCTACCAACGTTTTTCCAGTCTTTTTTCTTTTCTTTCATTAAGAAATCAATTCCGTATAAAGCAACACGACGATAGTCGCCGATGATACGTCCGCGACCATATGCATCTGGCAAACCTGTAATAATTTTATTTTTACGCGCTAAACGCATTTCATCTGTGTATGCATCAAAAACACCTTGGTTATGCGTTTTACGCCATTTGTTAAAGATGAATGACATTTCGTCATCCACTTCATAGCCATTGGACTCTAAAGCCTTGTTAGCCATATTGATTCCGCCAAAAGGCATGAATGCTTGTTTTAGAGGGATATCTGTCTGTAAACCAACAATTTTTTCCTCTTCTTTAATCAAGTAGCCAGGTTCGTGAGAAGTAATCGTTGCAGGAACATTATTGTCCATGTCGTAAACACCATTTTGCTTGTGCTGTACTTCAAAAAGCTCCTGTAATTTTTCCCATAATTTTTCAGTACTTGGTGCGGCACCTTCTAAAAAGCTGTCATCACCTTTGTACTCTGTATAATTACGTTTGATAAAGTCTAACGTATTAACCTCATGCTGCCAGCGTCCTTCGTTAAAACCTTCCCAAGGATTTTCAGTTTGTTCAACAGTTTTTTTGATTGTTGTAGTTTCCATAAGCGCACTCCTTTGTTAAATAGTTTCAAAATAATTTAAAATGATTATAACAAAGGAATCTGTTTTAAGAAAGGGCTTTTTTACACTCGCTTATTCAAAAATCCTTTTAAAATAATGATAATTATCTTATCCCTATTCACTATCTGTTACAGTTTTCACTATAACAGAAATGATAATTGATAATGACAGTTTCTACTTGATAGTGAATTTTGCTCACCATTCCACAATACTATCCATTTATGAAATTGAAAAACAGAGGACTGATACAGGAGCCTTTGTGAATTTTTTTCATTTCTAAACTCTCATAAAAGGAAAAGTTTTTCCTAAAATAAAATTTATCTCATTATTCTGGCATAATTTTCTCATCTTATTGAAAAGCTCTTCTGCTGTTATTCTATACAGAGAAAAGTTTTTTTTAGTCACTCGAAATCCTAATTGAAAGTTATTCATCACCTAGAATAATTATCAATTGAAAATAACTAAAACTTATTTAAAAATACTCATAAGATAATCGTTAGATGTTATCATAGCTCATTTTGATAGTATATCTAAAAAAACAGCAAATTATTCCAACTAGAAATATCCAAATAAATTAAATTGGTATACAATACCAAACGTATGTGTTTTTCAAAAAAGGGAGGTACTTTATGTTAGAAAGGTACATTGAAAAAAATATTTTTCGTCAAGTTTATCTTTGCCAACAATTGTATCAAAAGAAGGAAGTCTTTTTAAAAAGCATGGCAGAACGTTTGGATGTATGTTCTATTACAATCAACAATGATTTAGATGCACTAAAAGAATCTTTTGAACAGGAGATCCTTACATTCGAGCGAACAAGGAACTCTTGCAAGATATCCTTTGACCCGGCGTTTTCATTATTAGAATTATCGCAGCGAATTTATCGTCGATCAGATTTTCTGCGTGTACTCAATGATTTCTTAGTAGGAAATACTCATTGGACAGAAATCGCAGAAAAAGAATTTCTCTCTACTAGTAAGATCTATCAAATTCGTACGAATATTTTTTCTTTTGCTAAAGAATTAGGCTATTTAGATTCAAATAATGCGATTCAAGTACCTGAAAAGGATCTTCGCTACCTACTTCTGGCTATCTCCAGAGCCACTGGCGACCGCTCTGCTATTCCATTCAACAAAATGATTGCTGCTGGAGCAGAGGAACTGATTGACTATGTTGAATCGCATTTTTTTGCGCGTGATTATCCTAAAAGTGAACGAGAAATCATTGTTTTAGGCACCCAATTAAGTAGTCAAAGGGCACGACAATTTCCTATCATTTTTTCGGAGGATGAGAAGAAGACGGCTCGACAAACACCTTTATTCGGATTGATTCAAGCTGGTATAAAAAATTTACAGTCATCAATTTGTGTAAATGAAGACGAGTTGTTTTTTATTTATTCTCTTTTCAATGCCAGAAATTATCTTTGCAACAACTTGGAACTACTACAAAAAGATTTTGAAGTCGTCTATCAAAATCATATTCAACGGTATCCGGAAATAGAGGAGTTGCTTCAGCAATTGCATTTCTCTTTAAATATTCCCCTCGAAAATGAACTGCTTTTGAAAAAAGCCTTTTTACCTTTTATTCGATCTGCTTGGGCCAACATGCAGCTTTTCCAGCCTGATCTAATTTATTTATTAGACGAAGAACAAAAAGAACTTTATCAAACCGTGCAAACTATTTTAATTGATTGGTCAACACGTTATCGACCAAACATTCATTGGAATGACAATTTTATCCGGAAAATGACTCTTACACTCGATCTATTACGAAAAAATACTTTTGATGAAAAAATTGAGCTATACATTGTAGCTCCCACTGATTTCAACTTTTTGTATTATCGAAAGCAGCTAGAAAATTTACTTGATGATCATTTTACTATTAGCAATATGATCTACAACACTCTAAACGAAGTTGTAGACGATGTCTTTTTCTGTTCAAAAAGGATCATTGTTTGTGATACGGCGCTTTATCAAGCGGATCTGGGCAGCGAAAATACATTGATCTATCCTGTATCCTTGCAAACGATCAACAATACTTGCTATGAGATTAACGAACTTGTGCGACCAATTGAAAAAGCCTGAAAGGAACATTTCCTTCCAGGCTTCTGTTTTTAATGAGTAAATCCGTAAGTCTTAATTTCTGGTTTTTCATGATAGACCAAATGCGCTTTATCCAACGCTTCAATGGCTTCTTGCATATCTTGCACGTAATCACAAGCCATATTCATACCAAAATCAGCTCGAATGACTAAACGTTGAATAATTTCTTGATCTAAATTTTTAGGAAGTGGATAGGCTGGCACTTGCCACCCCTTCATTAAAAGGCGATCGGCTAAGTCATAAAGAGTCCATTCGCGAGTACTATCTTCTTTTAATTTGTAACAAACAATCGGTAATTGGGAACCATCGTTGACGATGTCAAATAAGCCTGTTTCTTCTATAGCATTTGCCAAATACAACGCTACCTTATGTGTACGTTCATGAATGGCCTTATAACCATCAAAGCCATAACGTACGAAGTTGTAATATTGACCAATCAATTGTGCCGCACTATGTGAGAAGTTAATCGCCATTGTTGGTAATTCACCACCCAAATAGCTGACTTTAAAGATCAATTCTTTTGGTAAATAGTGTTGATCCCGCCATAAAACCCAACCAACACCAGGATAAACTAGTCCGTATTTATGACCTGAAGAATTAATTGAGATGACATTCTTCAAACGGAAATCCCAGACTAAATCTGGTTCAGTAAACGGTGCATAAAAACCTCCAGAAGCAGCATCAACATGAATATAGACTTTGTAATCCGTTTGTTTATTGTATTCCTCAACTAGATCATTTAAACCCTTGATGTCATCGTAACGGCCGGTATAGGTAATCCCCATAATCCCAACAATACCGATGGTATATTCATCGACATAATCCATGACTTTATCTAAATTGATGGACATATGGTCTTGGTCTAGAGGTACTTCACGCATTTCAATATCCCAATAAACACAGAATTTTTCCCAACATACTTGATAACCAGATGAAATGACTAAATTAGGTTTTTTAGCATTGAGATCGAGGCCCAATTTTTCAGCGCGTTTTCGCCATGCAAATTTCATTGCCATACCGCCCAGCATACATGCCTCTGAAGAACCAATTGTTGAAGTCCCCATAAATTTTTCGTTTTCACTAGCATGCCAAAGATCGGCGATCATATTCACACAACGATTTTCGATTTCAGTCGTACGAGGATATTCAGATTTATCAATCGCATTTTTTTCTAAAGTTTGGCTCATGAGTTTCACTGCTTCTGGTTCCATATACGTTTGACAAAAAGTAGCTAAATTCAACCGAGCATTTCCTTCATCTAACATCTCATCTTGAACCAATTGATAGGCAACACGCGGTTCAATCGATTCTTGATTCAACTTATATTTTGGTAAATCTACTTGTTCACTTTCTGAACCAAAGATTGGTTCTAAATATTCTGCTTCGTCACGATTTTCTTTTCCATATAACATATGCAATTCCTCCAATAAGTTCGTTTTCTAATGTTTTAATGTATGTTCTTCTTTTTGAACAATCTGGTGTTCACCACGAGCTGCCGGATAGACGGCCGTATTCACATCTCCTGCTTCCATATGAATCGGCTCTTCTATTTTCTTATGTCCTTGCTTATCATGCAGTTCATAAATTACAAATGGCAGAATCACAGTAACTACAAAGCTGATTAACAAAATCACCTGATACGTTCGATCTTCATTCTTCGCTATTGATGCAGGGGGAACAAAAGAAATTAGCAATGCAAAAATGGATAATAAAAATCCGATTCCAGCAATGACTGTTTTCCCAATCGTTTTCCCAGGAACATTATACGTTCGTTTCAAGCCTTTCTTTTTGTACACTAAAACGAAATAACCGATAAAGAATAAAAGATATCCTACTAAATAGATAACGACCGTTAGTGAAATAGCCACTAAGAAAGATAAGTTGTTTCCACCGCCGCCGAAAGTCAGTACTGCGCCCCAAATAGTAACAATCACACCTTGGATCATAATCAATGGAACAGGAACGCCACGAGTATTCGTCTTTCTTAAAAAATTAGGCAATAATCCTCGTTGAGCTGCAGCAAACATTCCGCGAGAAGGACCGACTACCCATGAGCTTACCTCTCCCATCACACCAAAAGCGATCATTAAGGCAACGACTTTAACTATCCAACCTAAATGACTATTAAAATGTAAAATCAATGATTGGAATGTTTGGATCACTCCAGCGCTTAAAGACAGTTCTTTTTGGGGAATCACAGCAGCTACTGAAAAGCCGCCGATCGCATCTAGCGCAATCGCTAAAATCACCAATAGAATCATTGCTAATGGATAATTTTTGCTTGGATTTTCCAATTCATTGATATGTGAAGCGGATGCTTCAACGCCCATATAAGCCAAAATAAAGGAGACAAATACGACCAATGTTGATAGCTGTGAAAAATCTGGAATAAACGCTTTTCTGCTAATAGCAATTTCTATGGGATTTCCGCCAATAAAGTATGCTGCTGCTAGGCCAAATAAAAGCACAGAGGGGATAAGAATCCCGATCACAAATCCTGCTTTCGCTATTTTTGCGGTGCGTTGTGTTCCTCCTAATTGCGAGAAGGTTAATCCCCAGAATATGACGAGCAATCCTATATACTTCATTAACGGATCAGTGTTCAATGCTTGAAAATTCAACACGTAGGATAGTGCGCCCAGAATGAAATAAATCATTGTTACGAATCCCACTGTAATCTGGAACCATTGAAAGAAGATAGCCGCAAAACCAAATCGCTCACCTAATGTTTGGCTGACCCAACTAAATATCCCGCCATTTTGCCATCCCTCTACTGTAGACATTTCGGCAGCGCATAAAGCAACTGGTAAAAACCATAAAATTCCACCTAACAATAAAAAGAACACTAGGTGTAACTTCGAAGTCGCAAATGTTGGATACTCGTAAACGGTCAAAACCATCGAAGCCGTTAAAGCAAAAAAGCCGAATAAAGATAATTTTTTCTGATTCATATAAACGCTTCTTTCCCTTTTCTTAAATTCGTTAGCATAATAATGCTTCAGGGAACAAACGACGTAGAATATGGATAAAACATTTTCCAGCACCTCTTTCCTTACAAGGAGAAGTATAATCAGTGTGGGGGGAGCTTTTTTCTTAATTTTTTTCTTTCGAATAAGACAAACTTAAAAAAATATAGAAAATTTTATCGAAAAAAAGCGCTAGAGCTCTCCTAAGTGAGGAGAGCTCTAGCGCTTTTCTATTTCTTACAACTACATACTGTATTCCTTAATATGCTCATTCATTAATCCGTTTGGCACATCATGGAGACGGTACCCATTGCCCCAATAAGTAATAATTCGAACATTGTCGATATGAGCATGGGCAATTTTCTTACGGATATTCCCTACCGCTGTCGACATCTGAACCAAACGCGACTTGCTAACTTCATTATTCCAAACCTTATTACATAACTCGTCTCTAGAAATAATCTTGCCGCTGCCTTCAGCTAATGCACCGATAATTTTCTTTTCAATATTATTAAGCGAACTGTAGAAAAGGACTAGATCCTGTTTCTTCATTTCTGATTGTCTTACTAGACCTTTTGAAATGGATTCCTTCTGACCCTCACGTTTATCGCTCAACAATAAGAACTCCCTTAACTCTGTCAGTGTACAATCAATAGATAAGCAATGATTTTCATCTATATTAGGTACTGGTTCATCCGTTCTTCGTAAATAATGCATATCTTTTTCTACAACAATCGGCAAAATCTCATTAAATTCTTGATTTGTCAATGTTTCACTAAAAATGACAATATCAAAAAGAGACAAAATATCCTCAAAATAATTAGGCTTGTTCACATCAAAAAATTCTTTCAAGACAAACACTTCATAATCCAAACGCTGCAACTCGTTTTGAAATTCCTGTTCAATGATAATATTTCTAGTTAAAATGATTACTTTTTTCATTTCACTTCACTCCAGTCTTTACTGACTTCTACTTTTGCACCCTTTAACTCCTACCAACGTTTCTTCAATTGCTACTATTTACTGACTTAATAGATTGCACACGATTTTCTGCTTGTTGAATAATCGTGCGACTTAATCTCGTTGCCTCTAACAACGTATCTGCAGCATCCGCTCTTGCAAATAATTCTAAGTCAGGGTTTCCTTCTTTTTGAAATAGATAATCAAACAACGCTTCACTTTTATCATGTTCATACATATATTGTTCTAACAACCGATCATATTTTTCTTGTAATTCCTTTACATTCTGATCGCCTTTGTACCCTTTAGAACGTTTCTCTATTCCCTTTTGGAAAAGCCTTCCTCGTAAAATAAAGCGACGCCTATCTAAATTGTCCTTGTTATGGTAGACCACTTCATCTTGAGTTGGAGGCAACTGTGTTTCTTCTAACTGTTTTGTTATTTCCTTCAAGCGATAACGATATGCTGAAACTTTCTCTTCTAAAGCTCCTCGGATTCCCTCCAGCTTTTTCACTTGATTCAACAATTCATCATTTCTATCTTCTAACAATTGAACTTTACTTAAAATTTTCCCATTATTACTTTCTTTTAATTTAGAATCATCCAAAATTTCCAACCTAGCCTCATCTCTCTTCTTTGTGATTAAGATTAAAAATATTTTCTTCTTTATGTATGAATTTTGACTTATTATGTAAAACTTCATCTCTCTTCCGAATAAGCAACATTCATTAATGAAATCATTTGAAGCTTATCTTCTATTTACTAACCTTTGATTTTTGGACTACTTTTTCTTCTCCTCCCTCTCAATCTGGTATCTTTAGAAAAAAAGATGCAGCTCCATTTTTCGCCTTTTTTTCAATCAATGAAATATTCGTTTTCTATTTGAATTGACTGATGACTATGGAAGCTAAGTAAAGAAGCAGACTCCCGACCGTAATAACTATTAGACTCTTAGACAACAAAACTGTCTTCTCTGCTCCGATTCAAATCGAATAAAAATTATTTTTATTTTAAATAAATAATTTTTATGTTTTATTATACATCTATTTTTAAAAAATTATAAAATATTTTTTATAATAAATCAACAGCATATTAACTTTTAGAGAAACCTTTTTTTTAAAATGAATTTTGCTTAGCGAAATTTTTAATCGTTTACACATTTTAAATTTGTTTACTAAAATCTATTCGCAACTTAACATAAATAGCTATATAATAATAATTATCTGTAAACAATCCCTCTGTAACAAGAAAAATATTTAGTCTTTAAGTCTACTCCTGAAGAAGAAAATAGGTAAAAAACGTACTTTTTGTGATGGTAAACCACTCAATAAATTTTAATATAATTATTTGAAAAATAATTTTTCGCGACATTATTCAAGAAATGTTATTTGGTTTTTTATACACTTATAATAGATATTTATTAATTCGGCTTTTTTAATCGTCACTTATCTTTACACAAATATGACTTGTCTTCTTTTTATATTCATTCTAATCTTCGCGAACGGTTCTAATATAATAAAATTATAATCAACATTTTTTAGCTAAAGAAACCGCTTTATCATCGTATTCGCTGAAAGTAAAAATTGTAGATTTCTTGCTAGAAACGATTCTTTTATTACTTAATAAAGGGTTTATCGCAATATTTTATCCCTGTATCATTAATAGAATCATCACTATATATCATTTCTGTCAGATTAATTATATTATTTTGACAATTATCAGTGCATTAATATAAACTTTTTCTTTTTCAATATTCTGAGAGAGATATGATTGGACAAATGACAAAAAAGCGATTTTTGTCTCGTTGTTTCGAAACAAAAATCGCTTATTGAACTTTATCAAATGATTCATAGCAAATTGTCTATTTGCAGTTTTTTCATGTGTTAGTGCACTGAAGTTTCTTGTAAGACAACATAGTCATTCTCTAAGTATTCAAAAAACTTTTTATTTAAACGGTAGCCCTGTCCCCAAACGGTCTGAATCGCTTCATCGCCAAAGCGGTTTTCTAGCTTTTCATTCACTTTTGATACAACCTTTGAAAGACTTGCTAAAACTGATTTCGTTGGTTCTTTTTCCCATATCTCACGACTTATTTCTTCCCTAGGTACTGTTCGGTCACCCGATTGAATCAAGTAATAAACAATTTCTTTTTGCTTCAGCTTCAAATTCAATTCTGATAACCTTTGTTTAACACTCACCTGCTGAACATGAGCAGCATCTTTGGAGGCCAAACTTGATAGTTCTGCAATTAACAAGTTTTCACGTAATCGTTCTAAATCAGAGTTCACTGGAAGCCACGCATCAAATGGTGCAGGATCTTTCTCATCATGATTCCCGTTTATTGCTCGACGAAATAGTTTTATCCCCTCTTCTTGAGGTAAATACTTGATCACTTCGTATGCCTCTACATCATAAAGTGTTTCACTAAAAATAATGCCTTCAAACTGATTGAAGAAACTTTTATCAAAAGAATTTCTCTTTAGTTTTGTTATCAAATTAGCGGAACAATAAACCTCATTTCCTAACTGTTTCAATTGTTTTTCAAAATTTTCTTCATACAATGGAACCTTCGTTAAAAGCAATAATTGCATAGTTTGTTTCCTCCTTAAAAATACCCTTCCAGTCTTGCGAATACCAATAATGGAATCACTCATTAATAAATTTCGAAAATTAATCTGAATTTTCATTAATTGTCGCATAAAAGAAAAATAATTACACGAGTCAATTATATTATACTGTTAATTTTAGGTCAATTTTTAATTTCATATAACAAAAACATAAGTGATGAAATCATCCGGTAAAAAATACACCTATCCACTTCAATTAAATGGCAATTTAAACAAAACGAGATTTAAACAGAGATATTAATAGCATTTAAAGCACAACGTTTAAATCAAAAAATAAAAAAATGATCATTAAATGAATTTACGACACAATAAAACCGCTCATTCTTCGACAAAGCAAAAATTGAGCGGTTCCTCCAACTTCCATTATTTCACGTTTAGTATCCACATAAATCCAATAAAGACGAAGAAAAGCCCGTACATAATTGGAGAGACTTCCTTCCCACGCTTAGCAGCGATCATCGTGATTGGGTAGAAAATGAAGCCTAGTGCAATTCCATCAGAAATACTGTAGGTTAACGGCATGCCAATCAAAATTAAAAATGAAGGGATGGCGATTTCTAACTGATCCCATTTGATTTGTCGTAGCGATTGTGCCATCAATACACCGACAATAATCAAAGCTGGTGCTGTAACCTGTGATGTAACTACCGATAATAATGGTGAAAAAAACAATCCAAAGATAAAGAAAATTCCTGTCGTAATAGCTGTGAGTCCTGAACGGCCACCAACAGCGATACCTGCAGATGATTCAACATAGGCACCAACTGGCGACGTTCCTAATAATGATCCAGCTAACATGGCTGTTGAGTCAGAAGCTAAAGCTTTTCCAACCCTCGGCATTTTATTGTCTTTCATAAAGCCCGCTTGATTCGCTAAGCCGACTAGTGTCCCAGCTGTATCAAAGAATGTCACTAATAAAAAGGTGAGTACAACGACCCATAACTGAAGCGTATTGATATCTTTCACGTGTTTCAAAGCCACTAAAAAGGTTGGCTTCAGACTAGGGGCAGCTGAAATAATTTGAGTCGGTGCCTGGATCAAACCTGTAACCAATCCTAATAAAGTTGTTGCGACCATTCCTATAAAAATCCCGCCAGGAACCCGTCGCACTATTAAAATAGCTGTTACAATCAAACCGAAGATTGTTAGCCATGTTGTGCCCACACTCATTGAACCCAACCCAACCAATGTCGATTTGTTTGCAACGATAATACCACCTTCGCTTAATCCTAAAAAAGCAATGAACAAACCAATTCCTCCAGAGATGGCGTACTTTAAGTCTGCTGGAATAGCATCAATAATCATTTCCCGCAATTTGAAGATCGTAATCAAAATGAAAATCAGCGATGCGACAAAAACCCCTGCCAATGCCGTTTCCCAACGAATGCCCATACCAATACAAACGGAATACGCAAAAAAGGCATTGATTCCTAGTGCTGGTGCCGTAGCAATTGGATAACGGGCAAGTACACCCATCAAAATACACCCTAATGCACTCGCTAAGGCAGTTGCAGTAAATACTGCACCTTCATCCATCCCAGAGGCACCTAACACACTTGGATTGACAAAAAGAATATAGGCCATCGAAATAAAAGTAGTAAATCCTGCTAAAACCTCTCTTTTTACTGTTGTATTCAATTTCTCAAGTTCAAAATAGGAACTTATTTTCCCTCTCATGATGCTCCCCCTAAAATCTAATAATGTTCGTGAAATAATTGCTTGTTTTTTTAAACAACGAGGTCAATCATATAATAAACGCCATAATATGTAAACAATAATGTGTAAATAAGCCTAAACACGAACATTCGATAGTAAAACAACCGATTTCATCGAAACCCATTCTGGCTCCTTAAACAAACTATTGGACAAAATTCCTAAACCTCGCTATTTTTGAAAAGGACTTCTCTATTTGATGGTCTTTTAACTTCGCTATAGAAAGTCACATGTTTGCCATCTTACTATTAATGAAAAGCTTCTCTGTTCATTCACACCATCATCATAAGTACAGCAAAAGGAGAATTATTTTGAAACAACTTACCTTTAAACAATTTTGGGAATTATCCGAAATTTACACTGCGCCATTAAATCTATTTATTATTTTACTAGGATATGCTATTGCCAAGTATCAATTCGATAGTCTGCCAAGTCCTGAATTCTTTTTATTTGTTTTGATTATTGTGATGTTTCATATCACCGTGAATGTTTTTAACCATTATATGGACTATCGAAATGCCTCTGATGAAAACTATAAACAACAAACCAACATCATCGGACGGGATCACTTGGATCTACGCTTTGTACGCAATTTTTATTTATTTAATCTATTGGTTTCTTTCTTATTAGGATTACTATTGGTTTGGCGAACGAATTGGGTAATAGGGGTTTTAGGGGTGATTGGTTTTTATATTGGTTTATTTTATTCGTATGGTCGGCGTCCGTTAAACAGCTTGCCTATCGCTGAAGCCTTGACTGGTACCGCCAGCGGTTTTTTTATTCCTGTAATCAGCTATTATCTCGCAGTATACCAATCTCATGCAATCACTTTGGCAATGATCGGTAAAGTATTCCTGATTAGCCTGCCCTTAGTATTGATGATGTTCAATAATTTATTAGCCAATAATACCTGTGATTTAGAAGAGGATATTGAAAACCATCGCAAAACGCTGGTCTATTATTTAGGCAAACCGTTAGCAGTAAAAGTATTATCGGTTGTCTACATATTTAGCTTTATTTGGTTAATTGTTTTGGTCATCGCAGGATTGGATCCATGGACGGTCCTATTGCTAGTCTTCCTTTTTCCAAAAAACTGGCAAGGTTTAAAGAAATATCGAATGTTGCAGGATAAGAAAACAACGTTTCCGATCGTTTTGAAAGCCATGTCTGTAATCATGGTACTCTATCCAGTACTTTATTTTATCGGTTCATTTTTTGCATAAGCAAAGCCTGTGTAATTCCATTGAGAATTACAGGCTCTATAATATCTAGTGTTGGTGACACCTTCTGTTGCCAACACTTTTTCTTTTTTTTAATAAACGCAAACAGACACCTTGAAATCCTTTAGAATAAAGTCGACGAAAACCATTCAAAGGAGTGTTTCAAGATGTCCTATTCAGAGTTTACCAAAGAGTTACTAGATATTCTAGACCTAAATCTTACCTTTCATGAGAATGCCTTTCGCAAAGAGCGAATCAAGGACGAGACCTGTTTTGTTTTTGATGGCACATTAACCTATCGACCAGAGGAATGCTTTCATTGCCGCTATGAAAATGATCAAACGATCATTAAATGGGGCTGGAAGAAAGTCTCTATCCTATTAAATGACGTCAGTAACTACAAGACGATTCTGCGGATAAACAAGCAACGCTTTAAGTGTAAACACTGTGGAAAAACTTTTTTAGCCGAAGATTCGGTTAGTGATCGTCACTGCTCCATTGCCCGCAGAGTCAAACAAGCCGTTCTCGAACTATTAAGTGAGCCTCTTTCTATGTCCTTGATTGCACGCATGAAACACGTTTCTCCAACAACGGTTATTCGGATCCTTCGCAGCCTTCGGCCTAAAACCATTTCTTTGAACCAGCCACTGCCAGAAGTGTTGTGTTTTGATGAATTCAAATCAGTGAAAAATGTCTCGGGTGCTATGAGCTTTGTCATGATGGATGGCAAAACCCATCAACTGATCGACATTGTGGAAAATCGTCAACTCGATCCTTTACGCGACTATTTCTTGCGTTATCCCAGAAAGGTACGGGAACAGGTACGCTTGGTTGTTTCAGATTTCTGTACACCTTATCGTACATTGGTGAAAGATTGTTTTCCGAATGCCCGAATCGTCGCCGATCGCTTTCATATCAGTCAACACATTGGCCGAGCATTTACCAATCACCGAATTCAGATAATGAAGTCCTTTAGAAAGGGCGACAGTCGATCAAAACATTTAAAGAAATACTGGAAACTGCTTCAGAAGAATGCGTGGGAATTGAAGGGGAGACACCGCTACTGGCGACCTTCTTTTCGGGCACATCTAACGGAAGCAGAAATCGTCGATCGCCTGTTGTCTTACGATGACTCCTTAAAGCAAGGCTACGAAGTCTATCAGCACTTTCTGTCCGCTATCAGAAGACGAGATGTTCCTGATTTCACGAAGCTTTTAAAGGAAAATTACAAAGAGTTACCAGAACACTACCAACCAGTGATTACGACCTTCAAAAAGTACCAAACAGAAATCAAACGCGCGTTGCGGGTTCCCTATTCCAACGGGCCACTGGAATGTTTGAACAACCATATCAAAGTACTAAAACGAATGGCCTATGGCTTTAGAAACTTCCAAAACTACCGAGAACGAATCTTTTTGTATCGCGGAAAGTATTTCAAGAAAACCACCCAAATGAACAAGACCAGAACGACAACACGGCTAGACAGAAGAGCTGCCTAGCCGTGTGAATGACTTGATTATTCTATTGAATTTCTTCACCAACACTCATTGACGAAGAGCCGAATTACACAGGCTTATTTTATACAATCAAAAAATTAATATTTAACGCATCAATGTCTGCTTGTTGTTCACGAGTTATTCGTGAGTCGGTAATCAAATAATCACATTCCTCAGGTTTAGCAAACTGTTTAAAGCTGCGTTGATTAATTTTATTTGACTCACATAAGACAATTTTTATTCGTCCAATGTTTAGTAAGCTTTTTTTCATTTCTGCTGTTTCATAATTAGGCGTCGAATACCCATAGCTCTTATCAAAAGAAGTGGTTCCAAGAATGATTTTATCTACAGAAAATCCTGCTAACCCAAGAGCTACAGAACTTCCAGAAACATATGGATACCCATTGCGGATCGCTCCGCCAATAACTTGTACCAGATAATTTGTTTTTTCGCTTAACAATAAGGCAATCTCCAAATCGTATGTCAAAATCGTTAAACGCTTTAACGAACTATTGATCAATTTCTCTGCAAAGGCTCTACAAGAGGTTCCTGTATCGATCGCCAAAATATCATTTTCTTCAATCAACTTGACCGCTCGCTCAGCAATCCGATATTTTTCATTTGTGCGTTCACGACTCTTAGGAATAATTTCAACACTCCTTTGAAAATCGCGCTTGATCACACCTCCGTGTGTTCGAGTCACTAATCCCTCATTTTCAAGCTCACGCAAGTCATTTCGAATCGTTGATCCTGTGACGTTAAAAATATCGGCTAACTCCGCAACTTGCATACGATTCTTTTCGTTGACTAGATTCACGATGGACTGCTTCCGTTCCTCTGCGTATAATTGATCATCCATTTTTAATCACCTTTTTGTGTTTTGTTTCATTATAAAAGAAACTGAAAATGTAAGCAATTAAACTAAAATTATTCTTTGAAGACAATCACGTTTTTTAACCCAATTGCTTTTTTAGCATTGTCTAAGGCCTTATCAAATTGATCGAATGAATAGCGTTTTGTGATCAGTTCCTTCAGGGGAATTCTCCCACTGGCAACCAACTGAGCAGAGGTTCGATACCCCATCAAACTTGCACGAGTACAGCCAAAGACTCTTAATTGTTTATAATGCAGGATATTCGTATTTAGTTTAACTTCTTCTTTTTCCTTTGGCAGTCCGCCAAAGAATAGGCAGCGGCCATTCATTGCCATATAGTTGAAGCTGGCTTCTTGAGCCTGTGGTGCCGGTGCCGCAATAATGCAGAGGTCAACGCCCTGATGATTAGTTTCAGCAAAAATTTTCTCCTGTAAATTCTTTGAAGTCAGTGGAATCAAATCGGGAATCATTTTTTTCGCATCCGCCAGCCGACTTTCCGATAGGTCATTCATCATCACTTTTCCGGCACCTCTAGCTCGCGCCAACATCGCGTGCATGATCCCGATTGGTCCTGATCCAATGATCAACACATGATCTCCAGGCTTGTTTCCAGTAATCTCCTGTCCATTAAATACACAACTAAAAGGTTCAATTAATGCCGCTTCTTCATAAGACAAAGCATCTGGAATCAACGAGATATTTCCTTGGCGTACTGCTTTTTCAGGAATGACTAAGTACTCTGCAAATCCTCCTGGCAAATTGATCCCGAAGGCTTCGTAACTGTCACATAAATGTGTATTTCCACTGACACATTGATCACATATCCCACAGCCCATATTCGGAGCGATTGCAACCCTCATCCCTTTTTTATAAAAATTAACAGAAGCTCCAACTTCAACAATATCCCCTGAGATCTCATGACCTAAAGTTAAGGGTGTTTCTTCACTTGCGGTAGGATATCCATTCTTGTACATGCGAACATCCGTCCCGCAGATGGATGCTGCTCTCACCTTTATCAGAACTTCTTTTTCAGATATCGCTGGTTTGGCCAGTTCGCTCAATTGAATCTTTTCTTTTCCTAATAATTGGATTGCTTTCATTTATCCTTCCACCTCGACAATTCTATTTTCCAGCAGTGAAGTTAAGCCGGCATTGACCAATCGAACGGACATTAAGCCATCGTGACCTGTACACTTAGGTGTCGTGTCATTCAAAATGCAATCAATAAAGGCCTGATCTTCAGCTACATAAGCTTCTCTAAACAAGTACATCCAGCTGTGCATTGTTGGTTGGGTCAGTTTCTGATCACTTGTCGCGACTACAATATTATGCTTTCCCTGATCACCAACCAAAATACTTCCTTTGGTACCAAGAATCTCCGTACGCGCATCATATCCATATTGAACATACTGTGCTCCATCAATCAGACCCAGCTTGCCATCTTCAAAACGCAGGTTCATCGCTACCGTATCATAATAATCAGGAAACTGATCGCTTACCTCTGGTGAACGATAATTGCCGCCATTCGCATAAATACTTTTCACTTCACTGCCAGTCAGCCAGCGCAAGGTATCTAAATCATGACTATTCACCTCGCCAATTGGCCCATTGCTTTTATGGATATCGAACATCCAAGGCTTTGGTTCACTCGGTCCGTGGGTTAAGGATTTCACCAAGACAACCTCACCGATCGCACCAGAATCCACGACTTTTTTTGCTTCCTGAAAGCTTGCATCGAAACGTCGCATAAATCCAACCTGCAGCTTCACTTGATTTTCCTCTGCCGCTTGGATCATTTCCAAACATTCTGCTTCATCCATTGCTAAAGGTTTCTCACATAAAATGTGCTTTTTCGCCGCTGCAGCTGCCAATGCGATCTCCTTGTGGTGAATCGTTGGTGTAACAATCACAACAGCATCAATCTCTGGATTTTCCATCACTTCCCGATAATCCTCGTAAAGATATTGGCAATCTACTTCTTTTTGAGCCAGCTCCAAGCTTTCTTTTGAAGGATCACACAAAGCGACCAGTTTTGCATTTTCAATTCGACGAGCAAAGTTTTTTCCATGGATCATTCCTGCTCTGCCAGTACCTATCAAACAAATGTTAACCAATTTTGACATGCCAATCATTACTCCTTAGCTGTTTGTTTCTTCTGCGAGAATACTTTTACTGCTGTTACTAAAAATCCGCTAACCGCTGTTCCGATAGCTAATGCTAAAACATACAATAAGACATTTTCGACTGCTCCAGGAATCAGGAATACGAAGAAGCCACCATGGGGAACTGCGATTCCGCACTTGAAGATCATCGACAAAGCACCGGTAATCGCTGAACCGACTGTTACTGACGCCAGCACACGAATCGGATCAGCCGCAGCGAAAGGTATCGCCCCTTCAGAGATGAAGGATAATCCTAATACCCAAGCTGATTTTCCTGCTTCACGTTCTTCTTTGCTGTATAAGTTTTTTCCTAAAACTGTTGACGATAAGGCCATTGCTAAAGGCGGAACCATCCCAGAAATCATTACTGCTGCCATTACCATACTTGTTTCCCCAGCACCTAGGTTTGTTAGGGACGCCACACCGAAAAAGTAAGCTGCTTTTCCGATCGGACCGGCCAAATCAATCGCCATCATCCCGCCTAAAAGCAGTCCCAGCAACACTGAATTCATTCCAGACAAACTGTTCAACCAATTGGTAATCCCTTCATTTAACGCTGTAATCGGAATCCCTACAATAAATTTCATGACAAGTCCCACCAGTAATACCGATACGACTGGAAGAATCAAAACAGGCAATAAACCCGAAAATGCAGGGGGCAATTTCAATACTTTCTTCAACCCATAAACCGTGTACCCTGCTAAGAAACCGCCAAGCAAAGCCCCTAAGAATCCCGCATTCATTGATGAAGCGATCATTCCCGCGACCATCCCTGGAACAAGTCCCGGACGATCAGCGATCGAGAAGGCGACATAACCACCTAGGATTGGCCACATTAAGCCCATTGCAATCCCACCTAATTCATTGATTGCTGAGGCAAGCTCTCCTTCTGCATTAATCCCGCCGAATGCAAAGGCTAACGCAATACATATCCCCCCTGCCACAACAAAAGGAATCATATAAGAAACACCTGTCATCAAATGACTATAGATCCCGCTTTTTTCTGATTTTGCTTCCGACTTAACCTCCGTGTTAGTCGAATAAATCGCCGCATTCGGTGCTCGGTCAAACAACTCATCCGGATGATCAATCGCTTCAGTAACATCAACTTCTAGTAGGCGTTTTCCATTGAATCGATCTTTATTCACCGATGTACTGGCCGCAATAATAACCGCATCGGCATCTTCTATCTCTTGTGGTGTTAAAACGTTCTCTGCACCAATGGAGCCTTGCGTCTCTACTTTGATTTCAATATTTCGCTTTTTAGCAGCGATTTCTAAATTTTCCGCTGCCATATAAGTATGTGCGATACCAGTCGAACATGATGTAATCCCCACAATTTTCATTTTTTTCACCTTTCCTTATTCAAAAATCTGATAGATTTCTTCAGCGTCTGTGACAGTCATCAGTTTTTGACGGACATCCTCATGCATTAGCTTTCGAGAAAGCTTACTAAGAATTCTCAAATGTTCATCATTTGATGTTTCTGGAACAGCAATCAAAAACATCAAGTGAACGGGTTTACCATCCATTGAATCGTATTGAATTCCCGCTTGACTACGACCAAATGCCAATGAAGGTTCCGCAACCGCCGCACTTTTTCCATGAGGAATCGCTACCCCAAACCCAATCCCCGTAGTGCTTTCTTCTTCTCTCTTCATTACAGCTTCTAAGTAAACGCTATCATTCGTTACAACACCCTTTGTTAAAAAGGTGTTCGCAAGCTCACTGATCGCTGCTTGCTTATCTGTCGTTTTTAGATCAAATTTGATAAATGCTGGTTTCAATACATCACGAATTTCTGTCATTTCTCTACTCCTTTAAATTCTTGTATTCTTCTAAGATCTTGATCCCTGAGCTTGTTCCTAATCGTTCCGCCCCTGCTTCAATCATCTTCAAAGCAGTATCCAAATCACGAATGCCGCCAGCTGCTTTTACTTTCACTTCATTCCCTACGATTTTTTTCATTAAGGCAACATCTTCTAATGTCGCTCCTCCTGTTCCAAATCCTGTTGACGTTTTGACAAAATCAGGTTTTACCTCTTTGGCAATTTCACAAACCGCGATTTTTTCTTCATCGGTTAAATAGCAATTCTCTAAAATAACCTTGCTGATAATTCCGCCTTCATGAGAAGCACTCACAATTGCTTTCATTTCTTCTCGAATATACTTTGTATCACCCTCTTTTAATTTGCCAATATTGATTACATAATCAATTTCATCCGCACCGTTTTTAATGGCGTCCTTTACTTCAAAAACTTTTGTTTCAATTGTTGTCTGCCCCAAAGGAAATCCGATAGCCGCTCCTACATGAACCTTACTGTCTTTCAAAAACTCTCGACACATCTCTACAGGATAAGAATTAATCGCTACCATTTTAAAACCATACTCATCCGCTTCCTTACATAGCTGTTCAAGTCCTTCTTTGGTTGCGTCGGCCTTCAACAATGTGTGATCCACCATATTTGCTAATTTTCCCAACTCAATCATCCACTTACTCCTTTTCATTTTTATTTACACCTTTATACTATCATTTGTTTTCATTTTGTCAACATATAAAAATAAAAAAGCAGAAATAAAACAAAAAAAAGCACTCCTTTACATATTTAAAGGAGTGTTTCCGATATTACTATTTGAAAGCAAATGAAAGTTATCTAACCAATTCTCCTGGCCAAGCAGCGGTGCCGCCTAATACATTGATTACATTGTAGCTTTGTCCAGCTAAAAAAGCACAAGCATTTTCAGACCGAGCACCGGATTGGCAAATTAAATAATAGTCTTTACTGTCATCAAGTTCTGTAATACTACCGCTTAAACTGCTCAATGGCAGATTTTTTGCATGAGGAACATGCCCCATTTGGTATTCATAGCTTTCTCGAACATCAATGATCTCCAATTCCTTATGATTCGCTAACTGGTAAAAATCTTTCATAGTAATTGAACTAGTCATAAATCAATTCCTCCGGTCTCACAGTTTTATATAAAGCAAATGCGCCGTCCAAATTTTTCACTTTGAAGCCCTTTTGTTTTAGAATACGTTCAGCGACATAGCTACGTAGACCACTATGGCAGCTAACAATATATTCTTTTGCTGGGTCCAGCTCACTGATTCTTTCACGTAATTGATTCAGAGGAATATTGATTGCGCTAGAAAAACGGCCATTTGCTAATTCTTCAGGATTTCGTACATCCAGTAACTGACTGCCATTTTGCTGCTCTTCCTTTAATTGATGCCATTGGATCGAGTCACTCATACCTTCAGAGAGATTGATCGCTGCATAGCCCAACATATTGACGGGGTCCTTTGCAGAACCAAAAGGTGGTGCATAGGTGAATTCTAATTCAGGTAAATCAAAAATTGTTAATCCACCCTTGATAGCTGTCGCCAGAATATCGATACGTTTATCTATCCCATTGACGCCCACACCTTGAGCCCCATAAATTTTTCCAGTTTTCGGATCAAACACTAATTTCAATACTAGATCACTTGCATTCGGATAATACCCTGCATGATCCTTCCCAGAAACATGGACCACTTGATAATCCAAACCTAATTGTTTCACCGCGCGTTCACTTAGACCTGTCGCAGCGGCAGCTAGATCAAACACACGGACAATCGCAGTCCCGATACTTCCACGATTTGTTCGTTGCAGACCAGCAATAGTATCTGCCACTTGTCGTCCTTGACGATTTGCCGGTGAGGCAAGTGAAATCAATGCATCTGCACCGCTGACTTGTTGTTTGACCACGATCGCATCGCCAACCGCAAAAATGTCCGGTATACTAGTCTGATAAGATTCATCCACTAGGATACCGCCGCCTAAACCTGTTTGTATCCCCGCTTGTTTCGCCAATGTATTCTCTGGTCGAACACCCACTGATAGAATCGTAAGATCTGAATATACTTCTTCTCCATTGATCAACAGGATCTTCTGTCCCTTTTCACTGAAACTTTGCGCAGACTCTCCAGTAATGACATGAACCCCTTTATTCATCAACTCATTTTTGACATATGCGGCCATCTCTTCATCTAGCGGTGGCAAAACATGAGGTGCCTTCTCGATAACTGTGACTTCTAATCCCCGTGACTTTAAATTCTCTGCCATTTCAAGTCCGATAAATCCTGCACCGATCACTGTTGTCTTAGTTGGGGATTTTTCTAAAGCCTGCATGATTCGATCCAAATCTGGTACATTGCGTAAGCTGTAAACATTCTCACTCTCAGCCAATCCAGCCATTTCTGGAATCAATGGCTTTGCACCAGGAGATAAAATCAATTTGTCATAGCTTTCTTCAAAGCTTCCTTGATCATTTTCGACGGTCACCGTTTTCTTTTCTGGAGAAATAGCTGTAACTTCGTGGAAAGGTCGAACATCCAGATTAAAACGCGCCTTTAACGATTCCGGTGTTTGAACCAAAAGAGCGTCACGATCCGCGATCTCTCCAGAAACATAATAAGGCAACCCGCAATTAGCAAATGACACAAAAGGTCCCTTTTCTAACACAACAATCTCTGCATCTTCCATTAACCGACGCAAACGCGTAGCCGCTGACATTCCGCCTGCAACGCCGCCTACAATAACAATCTTCATTTTACTTTCCTCCTCTGATCGGTCCCTGCCAACGATTCATACCACCTTGCACATTTGTTACCGTATACCCTTTTTGTTTCAAAACCTTCGCCGCTTGTTTGCTACGCATTCCAGATTGACAAATAACGTAGAGCTCGTTTTCTTTTCCTTTATAACGATCGATTTTGTTCAATGGGTAGTTCACCGCCTTAGCAATATGCCCTCTACGGTATTCTTCTGGTGTTCGAACATCGATTAATGTAATTGATTGTTCAAGCTTATCCGCTAGTTCATTTGTTGAAATACTTGGTATCTTTTGAAATAGTTTAAACATCTTCTTCACTCCTTTTTTATCACTTTCAAATACCTCATAGGGTATTTTTATCATAAAAAATCTAATCCTGTCAATCATCTTGATTGATTCATTTTCTTGATAAAAGCTATCCACTTGACGAGACATACCCTCTCTAGGTATATTCTTTGTAAGATCATTCTTAAAGGAAGTGCATATAGATGGAAATCGAAGAAAAAAAAATCCTTAATCGGTTGAAACGAACAGAAGGACAAATTCGCGGCGTACAAAAAATGATTGAGGAGAAAAAGGAATGTATCGACGTCATTACCCAATTAAGTGCCGTACGCTCTAGCATTGATCGTGTGATGGGAATGATCGTCGCTGAAAATTTGAAGAACTGCTTTGAAAACCCTGATAAAAATCCAGAGGAACAAGCGCAAAAATTAGAACAAGCAATAAATATGATAATTAAGAAATAAGGTGTAATAATGAACGTTGTTTTTCATATTGATGAAATAGAAAAATGGACAGAAACTGCTAATAATATCAAAAACCTGTTGAAAGAACCTAAAAAAATAGCTATTATTGTTTTAATTAACGGAAAGGCGATTGAAGGGTACCTTGATCCTAAAAATCAATCGTTCATCGCTACAGAAGGGGTAACCTTTCATGCCTGCAATAATGCGATGAGAGCTTACAAGATCACAAAAGAACAGTTACCAAAGAATATTGTTGTCGTGCCCTCAGGTGTTTTGGATCTGATCGAACTACAGTCAGAAGGTTACGCCTACATTAAGCCGTAAAAGCATTCATTAGGGAACTGTTTTTGAGAAGGTGAAACTGCTCATGGGAAGGGAGTAGGATGTTGAACACAATCGAAAATATCAACAAAAAAATGCATGTCACTGGTAGTCTGATCAATCTGAAAACCATCCAAGAGAATTTTGAGAAAATTAACTCTAGGGATATTCACTCTGAAGAAGAACGAAAAGAGATCATGGATTTTTTAAACACCATTGAATCAGAGATCAGTTCTATAAAAGAAAAAATAGCTTTTATTCGGCAGATGTAACTCGAAATTTTTTTACTACTCAAAAAAATCCCCTTCCATGATTTAAGGAGAATCATGGAAGGGGATTTCTTATGCACTTATTTTTCGATAAACATCAATGATCTCTTTTGCTAAATCGGTAAAAGCGATAGAGGTCATCAGATGATCTTGGCTGTGAACAGTCAATAAATTCAAATCAAGCTGCTCTCCTTGTGCTTCTTTTGTTAGCAGCCCTGTCTGTGAATGATGTGCCTCGACCAGTGATTCTTCCGCTTGCTTGATTTTCTCATCAGCTAAATCAAAGGCTCCGCCCTTTGCTTCTTGGATTGCTTCCATTGCATTGCTTTTAGCGTTGCCGCCATGGACGATCAGCCCCATCACCGCTTCTAGATTTTCTTCTTGCATGTCATCTTCCTCCATTTAAGTAGATTAGGCATTGATCATTGCAACAGCTTGACTTAGTACATTTTCACCGTTCATCATACCGTAATCCGTCATATTGATAACGTCGACAGGAATTCCCAAAGGTGCCAATTTTTCCTCAAATTGTTTTTGCATAAAGCGGACTTGTGGTCCTAATAAAACTGTGTCAATCTCGCGCTCCTGTAATTTATTTGTCGCATCCGCTGCTGCGATCGCGAAAATATCAACGTCTAAGCCTTGTGATTCTGCCGCTTTTTGCATTTTTGTTACTAGCATACTAGTGCTCATTCCAGCGTTACAAATTAACATAATTGTTTTTTCACTCATCATTGCCTTCCTCCTACAATGTTTCGCCATTGCTGGCGATCACTTTTTGGAACCAATGGAAAGAATCTTTTTTACTGCGATCCAATGTTCCTTCGCCCTCGTTATTCTTATCTACATAGATGAAGCCATAGCGTTTTTTCATTTCACCTGTTCCGGCAGATACTAAATCAATAAAGCCCCATGGCGTATACCCCATTAGGTCGATACCATCATAAATCACCGCTTCTTGCATGGCTTCGATATGTTCACGTAAGTAATCAATTCGATACTCGTCATGAATTTCCCCATCTTCTGCAATTTCATCAACTGCTCCGAAACCATTTTCTACAATAAATAAAGGGAGTTCATAGCGATCATTGAACCAGTTCATAGCATAACGTAAGCCAGTTGGGTCAATCTGCCAGCCCCATTCAGAGGCTTTTACATACGGATTTTCCACCAAGTCATTCGCTTCATCATAATCATAGGCTGGTCCCTTATCGTGATCTTTGATGGCAAACGACATATAGTAACTAAAACCGATGTAGTCAACAGTCCCTTTTGTTAATTGCTCTTCGTCCTCTAGAGTGATATCCAACTCAAACTGCTTCCGTTTGAAGTAAGCCTTCATATAGCTTGGATAGCGTCCTTTGCAATGAACATCCGTGAACCAATAGCGACGCTGCATTGCTACCGTTGCCGACATCATATCTGATGGACTGCAGGAATACGGATAAATAGGAACCATAGCAATCATACAGCCAATGTCAAATTTAGGATTGATTTTATGACCAATTTCGATAGCTTTAGCACTTGCAACCAGTTCATAGTGTGCAGCTTGGTACATGATTTTCTCGCGATCATCCCCTGACTCAAACTTCAACCCAGAGTTGGTAAAAGGTGCAAAATCCTCCTTATAATTTGCTTGATTGTTGATTTCATTAAAAGTCATCCAATACTTGACTTTATCTTTATAGCGTGTGAAGCATACTTCCGCAAAACGTGCGAAGAACTCAATCATTTTTCGATTTCTCCAACCGCCATACTCAGTCACTAGGTGATAAGGCATTTCAAAGTGTGACAAAGTAATGACCGGCTCAATATTATACTTTAAGCATTCATCAAAAAGATCATCATAAAACTGTAAGCCCGCTTCATTCGGCTCCGCATCATCTCCATTCGGAAAAATACGAGTCCAGGCAATTGATGTACGAAAACATTTTAAGCCAAGTTCTGCAAACAGCTTCACGTCCTCTTTATAACGTCCGTAGAAATCGATGGCTTCATGATTTGGATAATTCTCACCTTCTAAAACACCCTCAGTGATTCGACGGGGAACGCCATGTGCACCGACTGTCATAACATCCGCTACGCTGATCCCCTTTCCGCCATCTTGCCAACCACCTTCTAATTGATGGGCGGCAACTGCGCCGCCCCATAAAAAATTCTCTTTAAAAATACTCATGTATCTCCCTCTTCATTTCCTTATTGGTTAAACTGTTGCTTGACCTTCTGCCTTTTCGTTCCCTTTTGCTAAATCTTTTTCGATCTGCTCCACACTTTCACCTTGTTCTTGCAGATAGTTTAATGAATCCACTTTACGAACGAATGGTAGGTAGATGAAGAATCCTACAACTAAAACAACTGCCTGTAGCAAAGCCGTTCTCCAGCCGCCAACTAAGAAGCCTGAGATGATTGGTGGAGTCGTCCACGGCACTTGTACCGCCGTAAACAATGGAACAAGTCCTGTGTAAAGTGAGAAATATGTGATTACACCTGAAACCATAGGTGTCAAAATGAATGGTAAAGCCATAATCGGATTCATCACAACAGGAGTAGCAAATAGAATTGGTTCATTAATATTGAAGAATGCCGGTAACAAAGCTAATCTTCCTAATTGCTTGAACTGAGCGGAACGAGCAAATACCACCATGAACATCACAATCCCAATTGTCATCCCTGCACCGGTTACAGTCATAAATTGATCTAAAAATTGTTGTGTAACGATGTGACCGCCGTTAGCGATGGTTAACTCTTTACCAGAATTCAAAATTGCCGTGTTTTCTAAAGAATTTGCTGTCAAAATCGGTCCCATGATCCCTCCGACTAAAGTAGACCCATGAACACCGAAGAACCATAAGAATGGTACTAGGAAACCAAGCATCATGGCCCCACCAAAGGTATCTGTAACCCCTTGCATTGGTGTTTGGATTAACTCATAGATTGCTTCTACAACCGTCGTATTGAATACTTTATCAAAGATGACATAGACAACTAATGCCACTGTCGTGATTACCGCCGCTGGAATCAACGCAGTAAATGAATTCGCTACGTTTGCTGGTACTTGTTCTGGTAATTTGATACGGATATCCCGTTTTAAGAACCAAGAGTAGGACCAACCAACGAATAACCCAACTATGATGGCACTGATCATCCCTTGTCCGCCAGTCCAAGTTTTGTCGATAACATTGGTTACAACTGCATTCGTTTCTGCATTTGTCGCGCTTGAATGCTGTGTTAGTAAAAAGATAACCAATGCGATCATTCCTGCTGGCAATCCTTCAAAGCCTTCTTCTTTTACATACGAGTTCGCAATACCCATTACGGCAAAAATTGACATAATTCCAAATGACGCGCCGAAAGCTTCGTTAAAATAAACATCTAAGCCACTACTAGCCACCCATTCAGAAACGGCAGGAATCGGGAAGTTCGCTAAAAGTAAGAATACAGAACCTACAATGGTAAATGGCATAGTATATAGCATCCCGTTACGAAGAGCAGTAATAGCTTTTGTATTTACAAATTTTAAAATCGGGGGCAATAATTTCTCATTAATAAAGTTATTCATAAATGATTCTCCTCAAATAATATTTTTAACACAGCGATGGCCATTCGCGTTTTGTATCCGTTTACAGTTTTATCATAAGGGATGGCTCCCACGATTGGAATACTTCTGGAACACCTAGAAACATGTTCCAATAAAAAAAACAACTTCGATAATTGATAAAAAATTGTCCAGCAAAAAACTAATGCGAAAGGCTGTGTTTACTAGCCTTTTGCATTAGTTTCTCGTTGATACGCTTGATGAGCCAAAATTTCTAAAAGCGCGATAACCGGAACCTGTGTGGTCAAATTAATAAATTCTTCTGTCGGATCAGGCCCGGTTACTTCAGGCATGTAGTAGGAAATATTGAAATCAGCCAGTTGCGCAATCGTCGAATGTTGATCATTCGTAATACTCAATATCTTTGCTCCATAGCGCTTGAAATTTTCAATCTGTTTAATGATTTCGACGGTTTCTCCCGAAACGGACAAGGCTATTACTAAGGTCGTGTCTACCCCTCTCGTTGGAACAGGGATAAACGGATCCGTGATGGCATACGCGTTAAACAGTAAATTAGAAAAATAGCGCGCTCCATAGGTCCCTAATGTTCCGCTTGTTCCAATTCCTGAAAAAACTAAATGCTTACTAGCAAGAATTAAATCAATCGCCGGATCAATGACTGTATGATAACTTTCATTGTTCACCTTTTTTAAAAAGGCATCCACATGGACATTTGCATCATAAAAGGCTTCGAAAGATTGTCCATTCTTTGATAGATTTTCTTTCAAAGAATATTTGAATTCTGTATAGCCTGAATAGCCCAGCTTATTTAAACAGCGCAAAATAGTAGAAGTAGAAACATGACAGTTATCGGAAAGATCTCGAATCGTCATTTCTCCTACACGCTCTATATTTTCAACAATAAAAGTATAAACAATCAGTTCTAACTCGTTTAGATCCTTTACCTTTTGTGAATCAAACATCTGATCCCAGCTCCTAAAAGTAACGTTTTATTTACAACTATTATCCCATAAAATCCTTTAATTACACAGCTTATTGAACACTTTCTTGCAAGTAAAAAAAAGAAAAGAATCCGATCACTCGTCGAATTCTCTTATCTCTTTTGTTTTCGCTGAATCGCTTTTCGAATACCTATTCGATAAACTTTGGGGATTGCTAAGAAAAAATTCTGGGTGAATTGATACCGCTGATATTTCTCAATGACAAAGTCGATCAATTCCACCTCTCCATATTTTTTTTGATGAAAAAGCTTAAAGCTGCGAATTTTTCGTGAGGCTTTATTAGGTTCTTTCAACGCGACCAAAAAGGATAAGAGATCATCAAAGTAGCGTGTTTTGGCTTCTTTATAGGTTTCTGTTCCATATCGCTCCAAATGAATGAAGTCTGTTAATTTCTTACCCCAATACTTTTTTTCAAGGTATATCGGTGTTTGGATATCCTGCTGAAAATCTTCCAAATACGCTTCAAAAATAGCTTTGTCCGCGATAAAATTCTGTTCCTGTCCCTCGAAGGCTTCTCGATCAACTTGATTGATTTCTGTCACGACACTTAAGTAATCTCCGATGAACAACGGCATTTTGGCTTCACGAAAATGGACGACCCGTTCGGCTAATTTCTGATTAAGAGATAACGGATGACGCAGCGTGGCATTCCGATAGTAAGCAAAAACATATCGCTGCCACAGGTCTTCTGGAAATGTAATTTCCCGATCTACCAGCCAAAGCAATTCATCCAAAGCTAAATCGACATGGGCGACGCCTCTTTTTATTTCCTCTGCTACTTGCTGAGAAATGCCTAAGTGATCCTTAAAATGCTGAATTCCCAAACGAATCTCTTGTTGTTTGCTCTTTGATTCAATGACAAATTGATATTTCAATGGGCGGCCACAGGCACATTTTAACTGGCTGTGAACACCTCGTTCATATTCATCATCAATATTCAAGGCAACAAATTCCCAATCCGAGGTTTGCAAATAATGCTTTTGTAAAAACAACGAACGAACCTCATATTTTCTTTGCTGATAAATTAAGGCTTGCTGCGCTGGTGTCAGCTTTTCGAATAATGTTTTCCGTTCGGCTCCTGAGTAGGTCACGTGACACTCTGTGGGATAGTCGCTCAACCCGTAATTTTGCGGATACCAATGGTCATAAATCTTTAAATACTTATCCATGGAATGAACTCTTTCACCACTTATTTCTTAGGATCAAATTTTTCTTCGATCTCTTTAACGATTTTTTTTGCTTCTTCTTTTAATGAAGTATGAGGTTCTTCTTCCTCGACCGCATTAGAGCCAGAGCGGGCGATTTCTTTAGGTTCGCCAGAATTACTGCCAGCTAGTGCTTCTTGCTTATCCTCTGTTTCGCTAGAATTGGTTCCAGCTAACGCAACATCCTCTTCCGTTTTTGGTGCCATAGAACCGCGTAAACGACGGTCTTTTTCATTGTTATAGTTTGTCATGATCATTTGCTCCTTACTCAATTGAAATGTTATAAGAAAAACCAATAGTGCCAGTTCTTTTTTGTATTTTACCCGATTGTCCATAAGAATACCAAAGTTATCCTGTTTTCATGAAGAAGCGATACCCACACCAGGCGGCTGTCGCAAACCAACTGAGCCCGCAAAGTGCAAGTATGATCGTTACATACTCTGGCGGATCATAACGCAGATAGACTACATTTTTCCCAGCCTTTTGCTTGATCGTTGGCACGCCAATATTAGAAAGTGCACTAGGCGTAATTTCTTGACCCTCTTCAACTAATTTTGAATTTTGATAAAGAATTACGGGCAATTGGACGTCTCCTGCCTTCTCCGCCTCCCAAGAAATCTCTAACTGATTATGGGCCGCTGTCTTAGAAAATTTCGCTTGATTCTCTAGAATTTGTTTCTCATAACTAGCATATTTATTTTTTGTATCCTCGTGATAAATTGGTAAATAATCGGGACTAGATTTTTCGACTAGCTTCAAGGCCTTTTGCATGTCCTTATCATAAAAACTTTGTCTCGCTTCCTCTTCAGAGCCTCGAACAAAGGTATGTTTGCTAGTTAAGGTCTGCTGTCCCCATTGATTTAACTCATTAGTGAGAATTTGCAAATTCTCTCCGATGCTAATCAAACTAAACACTAACAAGATCATCGGCAAAAAATGCTTGTCTGCCACATCGTTGATTAATGAAGCAAAAAAGAACAGAAACAATATTGTAAAGGGCGCAAAAAAGCGAAATGGGAACTGGATCAATGATATAAACGGTACATTATGCGCAACGAGCCAGTCCCAAGGAATCAAACTTGTTGAAAGCAGTAAAAAGAGACCACTAAAAATCAACAACTGCTTGGTAAAACGCGACACCCTGTACCAATAGATTAGGCAAAGAATAAAGCCCACAATCAAGACCAGTCGTAAAACCCTTGGGTACTCTAACCAATAGGCTCCTCCTAAATCAATGGCCTTCTCACTCATTTCCGAATTGGTGAAGGGCATCTTTAATTGATCTCCAGTATTAATCAAGAGTAAGCTGATCCACACGTTGATTGACAAACAGCCATATAGCCCCATAGCCTTTATTAATTGAATAATAGCCGTTCCCCAGCGTTTTCGTGCATAGGAAATAAAAAATGGAAAATAGATTAATCCTAACATTACAGCTGTCAGCATATGGATTTGGGTCATTAAAGCCATACTTACAGCGATCTTAACCACTGGAAAATGACGATTTTTTAAATCTACTAATGGAATTAAACACAACGGCAATAGACTGGTTCCCCAACTGGTGAAGCCTTGATTTACTACCCAATAGTTAATACTGTATGTCGTCATAAAAATAATTGCGGAAAACAACGCTGTATTTTCTCTAATTTTTCCATAGGTCAACAGCTTAAACAATGAGCAGCCTGCTAGTAAAGATACCAAGAAATTCGATAATACCTGATAACGAAACCAGCTGCCTGCCAGTAAAACAAGTCCTCCTTGGAAATAAGCAAATAATGGTCCATATACAGCATTAACAATTCGTCCAGATTGCTGAAACCCGAAGATTGAAATAAAATAGCTGAAATTTTCCGTTTTGAGTTGTTCCGCAGTCTCATAAAAACGATTGTAATGGAACAGTGCATCTGCTCCTAAGATCATTTTGTGTGTCCAAAGTTGTGGGACCACAAATAATCCTGCAATCACAAAAATAATCAGATAGTAGCGATAACGTTTCATAATCGACCTCCTCGTTCATAGAAAGGAACTTTTTTGTTCGCTATCCATTCGCTTGACTACAAGAATAGCTCCGTGTTCAAACAGCCTAACGAATGAAATTATCGATTATTACAAACTTTACTCTATCCTATTTAAAAAAATAAACGAAATAAAACGCCTATTTTCAAAATGAAAATAGACGTTTTTTAAAATTTATTTTTCTACTGCCAGCCAAACAATCAAAGTCCCGGCAATCGAAATCATCGTTCCAATCAAAAGCATGGCGGAAACAGATAAAAAGCTGAGCATCTGACCACCGACAAATGCACCTATAATGCCGCCCATCGTATTTGCAGTCGCCATCAAGGTCTGGCCTTTGACCAAATCCTTTTGCGGAATAATTTGATTTGTATAATAGACCGATGCCATCGTATGCATCGCAAAGCCGACCATTTGCAGGCTCTGAGCCACGTTAATTAGAAAAATACTGCCAGCAAATAAGATTAATAACGCTTTGACTGAGAAAAAGAAGGCCGCGACGCGCATTAATGAATGAATCTTGAACCGACGTAACAACCAAGAAAAGAAGAACATCGTCGGAAGCTCACTTAGCGCCGCAACCGATAAGGAAGAACCAACATTGGCTTCAGTTCCACCTAATGGATGCAAGATTTGAAACATATAGCTGTTGGTAATAGTATGAAAGACAAACAGTAACGAAACACCGGCCAATAGAACGATAAAGCGTTTGTATTTTTTTATAAATTCCAGCAAGCCAATCGGTTCTTCTAAATGATCCTCCTCATGATGCTCCGGGATCAATGACTCCGAATACGTTCCACCATGCCTGCGCGTATCGATTAGTAAAGTCATCAGTGCAAAAAAGAGAAAAAAGCCAATCAATAAATACAAAATAACTGTTGAAGAAAATCGTTCAATCAAGACCCCTGTCACAGCAGATGCAGCCGCAAACGCTAACGATCCAAGTCCCCGTGCGACACCAAAATTAAGATTGTAGCCGCGACTAATAAAAAAAGTTCCGATAGCAATCGTCAGTGGTTGTAACAGTACCAGACACGCATACAGTAAAATGTAAATCAGTGCTACTATTAAAAAAACTTTCGGCACTACCAGCAAAATTCCGGAAAACAGTACAAGTACTAGTGCCATCCCCGCTGCCAACTGCGATAAACGAATCCGAATCATCCGATCAGCAAAAGAAGCCAAGAATGGTTGGACGATCGCGGCGAATAGATTCGCTAGTGACAAGACCAGTCCAATCTGACTATTAGTAAAATCACGGGACAGTAAAAAAACAGAAGTGAATGTACTGAGGACTGAATACCCCATCCAGTAGGGAACCTGCATGCTAATATACTGCAGATTCAGTTTGACTTGATGTGTCTTTTCCATACGACCTCCTCAAAAAATATCGTTCACTCATTATACCTGATATAAATGTTGAAATCAGACGAATTTTAGAAAATAGCTTCAAGAAATAAGAAGGAATTTCCGAAAATTACTTTTGGGACACCGTTTATTCAGAAATAGGAGGTGTGACAATCCTTTTGTCACACCTCCTTCACCTCAATTTTTCGCTTTCTTATAGCAGAAACTGCCGATCCATTGAACAATCTGGACAAAAATAACCAGCAATACAACCGTGCTATACATAATGGTGTTATCAAAGTTTTGATACCCATAGGTAATGGCCACCGCGCCTAATCCACCTGCACCGACCGTTCCGGCCATTGCGGTATAACCCAATACCGAGATGGTTGCTAAGGTCAGACTGGAAATCATACTAGGGAAGGCTTCTACCAGCATGACCTTGAAGATAATCTGCATGTGTGTGGCGCCGATCGACTTCGCCGCGTCTAAAGTATAGGGATTAATCTCCAACAAATTATTTTCAAACAACCGCGCCACATACGGAGTCATCGCAAAGGTTAAGGGGACGATTGCTGCTGATGTTCCAATCGTCGTTCCCACCAATGAACGGGTGAACGGCATCAGTGCAACCATCAAAATAATAAATGGAAAGGACCGAATGATATTCACAACAAAATCCAGCAAGCGATATACCTTTAAATTAGGTGACAGTCCTTTCTTATTCGTGATCACTAAAACAACTGCCAAGGCAAAGCCGACGATTGTCGCAATCAACGACGAGACCATCACCATAATTAAGGTGCTGACTAAATTAGGCAGCAGCACTTGGGTAATTAACACGGAATTACTCACTGAACTTCACCTCCTGATAAAGAAAGTGATCTTGATCCGCAAGTTTCAGTAGTTTCTCACTATCTGCATCTGGTACTGATACGAATAACGTAGTCAAAGTCCCTTCCTTAAATTGTTCTGTTGTTGCCTTTAACAAGCGGGGTGCTTCTATCCCTGCTTGACGCCACAAAGCCAGAATATCCTTTTCTAACTTTGTCACAATTTTTACTATGCGATGTCCGCTTTTTCGCTCACTAAAGTTGATTGGTGATTCTCCTGTGATTGTTTGCAGAACGTTAGAATTATTAAGAAAAACCTGCTGAACAGTATCTTCTTCAACAATTTTTCCTTTTTGCAAAATGGCGACACGGTCACAAATCTTCTTTACCACTTCCATTTGATGGGTTACCACCACAATCGTTAGCCCCATCTTTTGGTTCAATTTTAAAAGTAAATCCAAAATACCATTTGTAATGTTGGGATCCAACGCCGAGGTCGCCTCATCACAGAGGAGAATCTCAGGATTCATCGTCAAAGCTCTAGCAATCGCTGCCCGCTGTTTTTGCCCACCAGATAACTGTCGAGGCTTCATATGCGCCTTATCAGCAATCCCTACTTCTGTCAGGAGTTCTTCCACGCGTGCTTTGATTGTTTCTTTAGAGTAACCACTGCATTCCAATGGCAAAGCAACATTCTTATAAATCGTTTTTTGTTCGATCAAAGAATTTCCTTGAAAGATCATCCCGATTTTCTTCTTCATTTCACGTAATTGCTTTTCCGATAGCTTCTCTAGCGCTTGTGTACCGATCCTGATGCTGCCGGATTCACTTTGCTCCAATCCGTTGATACAACGCAACAATGTTGATTTTCCCGCACCGCTGACGCCTAAGATTCCCATAATAGTACCAGACGGTATCGTCAGAGAAATATCTTCTAAGATCGTTTGCTCGCCGTACCTTTTATTTATCTGATCGATGACTATCTCCATCTACTCAACACCTAACGTTTCACGCCTTGATAAGCGCCTCTAAAATAATTGTCTCGTTTTCGCACATCGTAAAAATCCGGGACCTCATCCTCTGCGATTTTTTTGATGATTTTACGTTTTTTCTCCAATAACTCCATGGGGTTCAATGTTTCCTCTAAACCCTCGATCATCGTTTCGAACACCTCATAAGGAAGACCGACACAAAGTTCTTCATCTTTCCAGCGTGCGACATAGCGCGTTCCAGAGCACATCATTGAAAGATTGATCAGACCTGTCTCGTAAGGATAGGATGTCCCTTCCTGACAGATCGCCTGCATTCCGGTCATCTTGATGTTTTTCGCTTGTCCATTAAAATACGCATTCCCCTGCAAGATCCGCATCGCATTAAACGGTGTTGTAATAACCAAAATAACGTCAGGAGCGCTTTTCCATACCTCAATAGGCTCTACCGCAACTCCATAAGAAGGCTCGCTGCAATAAACCATGTCATCCGCAATTTCCTTGCTCACCTCAATATCCTTATAGACTCCCATCTTGGCATGCTTTCGTCCACTAGCACTGTATTCATCATTTTCAATCAATCCTAAAGCTACTGCAGAGGCCGGACAACCGAAATTATCAATCGACAGTTTCACACTGATCCCTTCTGTTGCCTGCTGAACCGCTCGACAATAGGGAACCAATTTCTTTGTTGCAGGTGCGTCATAGGCTTCGAAAGCTTCTTTTGTTCGCAAAAAGCTGATCCCGACAACGTTGCGTTCCAGATCCAACAAATAATTTAATCGACGGCCGAGTTCATGGTATTTACTCATAGAAAGTAAACACTCCCTTGAAATGATCATTAATCCCTTTTTTACTTTCTTTTGTCGTGAAAGAGTTATTGATTGCTTTCGCCCAATCCGTATCCTTATTCTTCTCTTTTACAATCAAGCTGATTGGAAAATCCTTCGCATGTTGGTCACGGATCAGATAATCCTTATAATCTTCACCTGAATTAAACATAAAAGTAAAGAAACAAGTCGCTGCGTCTAAGTCCTCTAAGCTACGAACCGTCTGAGCCTGTTCAATCTCCACGAACTTGAAGTTTTTTGGATTATCGACAATGTCCAATGCTGTATACCCCGATTTCTTCTCTTCGCTTAATTTGATTAAACCAGCATCCTGCATCATTAATAAAGAATTGTCTCTATTCATAGCATCATTCATGATTGCGATCTGCGCCCCATCAGGTAACTCATCGATTTTATCGTATTTAGATGAGTACAAGCCAATACCCGTATAGTAAACGTGAGGCGTCATCATTGCTAACTCGCCTCCTTTTTGTTCATTGAAAGATTTCATAAAGGGTTCATGCTGGGCGAATGATGCGTCTACATTGCCATCCTGAACAGCTTGTAAAGCCTCAATATTATTCGAAAAGACAACAAATTCCGGTGTATAGCCTTCTGCCTCCATAGATTCCTTCGCTGCTTTCAATGAATTCTCTGATACTTGATTGCAGGCAATCTTAATATCCTTCTTCTCCTCTTTTTCCGTCGCAGCTTCCTTTTTTGATCCGCAAGCACCCAATACAAAAATTGCTGCTAACATAGCTAAAATTACTTTTGCCTTTTTCATTATGATTCTCCTCATCGTTTTTTTGTGTTAAAGCCCCATTCATGTGTTTGAGCGCACAAAAAAGAAACATACAATTCTGTATGCTCCCCCAATCCATAGAAAAGAAACATGTTTCTCACACGCTAAAGAAAGGAGGGGTTTTCTGTTTACTCATTGACTTAGAAACTCTAAGTCCACCGTTCACTCAAACTCACAGCTGATACATAAACAAAACTTCCACCTCCTAAAAATTAAAAGCGTTATCATTAAGAGTATAATCGAAAGAGAAATACTTCACAATAACTCTTCAAAAAAATAAAAAATGCTAAAAAAGCCGAATCCATTGTTAGATTCGGCTAATTTTTATTATCGTTTCTTGAAGTACATCCATCCACTAGCCGCTAGAGCAACCATTCCTAAAACAACAAAAATTGGTTGTTCGCCTTCACCAGTATTTGGATAGACCTTTTTCCATGCACTATCTAACCAATTCTGACTAGTATTTCCTCCGCCAGTAACGTTCGATGTAATTTCACGCTTCAAAACGGTCATTGAAAAACTCACTTGACCACCCTTTGATCCGTAGACCGTCACTGTAAATTTTTGATCCTTTTTCAAATTTAATTCTTTAACGTCAATAGTGATATTGCCCTTTTCATCAGACTCCCCTTGAACAAATTTTCCACTTTCATCAATGGATACATTTACTGCGGCATTTACGATCGTCTTACCCGTCAATCGCGCGTCACCTTCATAAAAATCATTTAGTGTCGTTTCTTTTTTTATCTTTGCTGACTCTGCATCAGCTGCTGGATCGACGCCCACTTCCGCCAAAACAGTCTTATGGAAGTTTGCTTGTCCACCATTTGGTCCAGTGATTGAGATAATGACGTTTTGCCCCTCTTTTAAATTCAAGTTTTGGATATTAATCTCAAACTTCCCTTCTGCGTTGGATACTTGAGGTGTTTCCGCCTGTACAGCAACTTTACCTTCTGCTTTTGCAACAGCATTATCCTCAGCTACAAAAATCTCAATGGTCGCATTGGGAATGGTTTTACCAGTCAAATATTGATCTTTTTCATGGATGTCATTTATTTCTGTTTTTTCTTTAATTTGCTTAGTTTCAACAATCGCTGGGTCGTTTGATGAGCTCGTCGTTTGAGTTGTTTCCATCGCTAAAACAGTAATCGGAAATTCTGCTCTACCGCCGTTTTCGCCCTCAATTGATACAGTAATTTCTTGACCTTCTGTCAAACCTAATTGATCAACAGCAAGATTGATGTTTCCATCCTTATCTGCTCTCACCTGAGCCAACGCTCGAGTCTTAACAGAAGTGACAGTTACCAGCCCATTAGGAATTGTTTTACCCGTTAGAGATTTATCCCCTTCACGGTATTTATCAAATACTGTTTCTGCTTTGATTTTTTCAGTCTCTTCTGTCACAGGATCTACAATCGTTTTACGTCCCTCAATCGCTGCCGATACCTTTTTGCCACTTGCTTCTAGGTCCTTGATATAACCGATAAAGGTTTCTGTATCGGGATCTAAGGCACCTGTCAATTTAGCTTGAGTAAATTCAGAGAACCCATCGCCCCCACCATATAAGAAATCATTGATGACTAGCTTATATGTTCTATCTGCCTCGATTTCTGTTCCATCGGATTTCAACAAATTCTCAACAATGTATTGATGTTCCGTATCATTTTTATCAGGATTTTCTCTAACTGTATAACGCAAGCCTGCAACCTGAAGAAAATAGCCGCTTCCTCTCGAGTCATTTGGGTCATACTTGAAAGTTTGCTGATTCAATACATTTTTAATTTGTTGCCCCGTCATCTCAACAATCTGCATGATATTTCCGAATGGTTGAACCGCTTGCGCAGCGCCCCAAGTGATGGATGAATCTTCTTTGACCTTCAAATCATCTCTAATCCCGCCGTTATTGGTCATAGCAAAATCAACGTCTTCACCATTCTTCTTTGCCATATACACTTGCGCATCCGTTATGAGATTTCCAACAGGAGATTCCCCCAATTCGTTAACAGTTCGAGTGATACTTTCAGCTTTATCCGCTGTTCCAATTTTTTCTTCTGTTACTTCTTTTACACGATTATCCGCGTCTGAGACAATACCCTCAATTGTAGAATCAGGTATCACGCCACCATTTGGATCAACAGGATTTACTGTCGCCTTTGGTGTCTCTGCGAAATCTTTAGTATCAGTGTCAAAATCACCTTGCAAATCGATATACCCTTTCCCTTGAGAAGTGGCTTGGACGATCCGTGTGCTTTCCACCACACCATTTGTGTAGACATGATTATGTCCTGCAAAAAAGGCATCTACACTATTATCAGGATTTACCTGATTGACCTTTTTCATGATATCGGCTGCTTCACCACTAACAGACTCTCCTTCACCTTGAACAGAGGGTGTATGGCCAAGAACAACAATTGCATTCACTCCTTTTCCAACAAGCTCTTGGGAATATTTTGCAATTTCATCCGCTGGATCAGTAAATGTATATTCTTGATGATGCTGCGCCAGTACTAAATTTGGAACTTCTGTAGTAATAACTCCGATAAATCCAATATTAATAGGATCAGCAGTCGTTCCAACATTCTTTATTGTATAGGGTTCCCACCCATAAGGAATAGCCCCAGTATTTTTTTCACGAACATTCGCAATGACTAAGTCAAAGCCGCCTTTCAGTTGATCTTGAGTATAGTCATTATTATAATTCTTGACAATGTCATAAAATTCAGAATCCGGATCTGGCTTTGTCCCGGTTAGAATACGATTGAATTCACCTAATCCTTCATCAAACTCATGGTTTCCTAACGTTCCAACATCAAAATTCATTTGATTTAAAATGCGCATTGTCGGCTGATCCTGCAATAAACCTGAATTTGCAGGACTTGCCCCTACCATATCTCCAGCTTGTACACGTAGTGTCTTTCCCTTATTATTTGTTTGCTTAAAATTGGACTCCGCTTGTGAGAAATAAGCAGCTAGCAGGGATGCCGTCCCTGCACCAGAAACTTTAGAGCCATTCGCGCCATAATAACTTCCGGTTGTACTTAATGCTCCATGAAAATCATTGATCCCCAGCATCTGGATGGGAACTGTCGTTGAACTTTTTGTGTTCTTTTCAGATGCTGAACTGTTTTCTACCACCGATTCAGCTGGTGAAGCTGTTTCCGATGATAGACTACCAGTTTCACTGTTTGTTTCACTGCTGGAAGTACTTCCTAACGTTTCACTCGATTGACTGCTTACCGTACTATTCAACTCATGAGAGACTGTTTCTGCTGTTGCTAATCCTGACGGTAAAGTAAATCCTAAAACAGTCATTATTGTGATTACACTTCTTACTAGACTCGGTTTCTTCAAAAAATCATCTCCCTCTGTTTTAAAACGCTTACAAAAGAGATGTTATCAATTCTTCACTTAATATTCAAATTTTTTTCATATTTTCTTTTTATTTTTTAACTTTTTAATGTAGAATTCCTTGCAATGAAGTCACTATCGATGTTCAAGCATATATAATATGAGTTCTTTTACACCTACATTCGAAAAATAGAAAATCTTTCATTATAAACCATCTATGTTTTTTTCTCTAACCGCAAAATTTTTATTTCCCCCTCAAAATAGCTTGTTTACATTCTGAAAAGCCTAATTTTTCGTTTCAAACGTGCAATTTTGAGGGGAAAAGTGTTATTTTTGCGGTTCGCTTTTATTTTTGAAATGCTTTATCTTATAGTCATCGGCCGAATGTTTTAAGAAGAATTAGCTATCACCTTTCAAACAAAAAATAAGGAGGAGATCCCATGAATGAACAAGTTCTTTCGTACCGCCAATTGTTCAACTTAAAATCAACAACCTTAGAAAAACGCATCAAAGAGTATTACTACAGTACACAAAACAGCAGCTTAACGATTAAATACATTCTCACTTTGAAAATACGGCACCAGCTAGGTGCGGAAGAGTTTGCCTTCATTCTGAAGGATCTTGTCCGTGAGATTTTTATGAACACCAAAGCCACTCGCACCATGAAGCGCTTCTTTTATTATTTTCAGGATTACTTCATGGCACCTGAATGGCAAGCATTAAAACTGTGAACCTTCCCTGTCCGTAACTTTGGTGAAAAAGCCGTATCCTTTGTCCGTTCCTTGATTGCAAAAGTCCGTCCTGATGAAACGAATGAACCTTGATGAAAAAGACTCTACACAAAATATTTAAGAAAGGAAAAGAATGATATGCAACAAGATTTAGTCGCGACCTTTACTAACGGTCTAGGAAAAACACACGACTGGAAATATAGCAATTTAAAGAATGATCTGCCAATCCCCGTCATCAAAGAAGCTTGCGAACTCTTAACCACGTTGGATATTTTTGAAGAAAATGGCGTAAAACTATTTGATTCTGTCGTTACAGCCAAGATCGTAACCACCTATGAGACAGAAATTTTTGATTTAGAAAAAGACCCAGATTTTGGAATAAAGCAGGTAGAACAAGAAAAAACCGTAGAAAAAAATGAACGATTCGCTTTTAACACCCCTGAAGCCTACGAGTATTTAGTTGATGAATCAAAAAAATCGATTGAGGGAAGAATCGAGGAATTAACAGAAGCGAAAAAGAACTCTCTCTTATCAACAGAACCATCACTTGCGATCAAAAACCGATCCATTACTACTGAAAATTCTACCGAAGCAGCTTCAAGGGTTCCTCCATCGCAGCCTAGAGCTTCTCATCAAAAAAGTACAGTAAAAAACATTTTTGCTTGGATGCATAAAAGAATAATAAGAAACAAAGACGATCCTGACATTCACACCCGTGATCCAGAATCGCCCTAAGTAACTCTTGCTCTTTCAAAATTGAATATGTTTATGATACCGTAAGAGACAACTAATTTAGACAGGACTGCCTATTAACAGAATCATAAATACACCTGCGATTAAAAAAATCGCAGGTGTTTCTGAAAAAACACGAAACGTATTGAATGACCTATTTCTATTACTCCAAAAGTTGTTACTAATTTCTTCAACTTCTGTAGCTTTCCTACTAGTAAAAGTAATGATAATTTCTACTTTCTATTTTTTATCACTTATTTTATTACTCAGAACAACATTACTTGTGCTATAGTTTTAATTAATGGAGGCGAAATCTATGGAATTCTCAATGATGATTAAAATTATTTTGTTTATCCTTTTTATTACTACCTGTATCTTTGGATTAGCTTCTCTGTTACTAAGAAAGTGGAAATAATCCTAATAGACGTAAGACTTCAATAGTTTACCTTTCTACAGGGAAAAGTTCTATTCCTCAGCTGTTTTGTACACTTATTTTTCTTAAAAATCAAACTTATCTTTCTAATTAACCAACAATCGGATCAACCGATCTTCATTATAATCTGCGATCATCTCGGTTAAATCTCTTAGAAGATCACTTTCACGAATTCTTTTTCCGTCAAAGGAACCTTTGTATTGCCGAACAATTGCTTTAAGGGTGTCGAACATATCTGCCAAAAAGTAGCCTTCAGTAAGCGTGTCATTTTTCTGACTTTGCTTAATCTGGAGCAAATCTTCGGTCAAAACTTCTTTCTTCTTTTCGTACCATGCTTTTGAAGCGTTACCGCCGATAGATAATTCTGCTTGAATTAACTGGTCAAAGCTCTGGAGTAAATGATCAAATGTTTCATGAGGAATATGATAGAAATCTTTTTCCTTCATGTACTCTGCTAAATAGTGAAAGGTGCTGGCTAATTCAGCATTGCTATTCGGATATTGAGTGAGTTTATATTTTGGGATAAAAATTTTCTTTTCGATTTCTTCCTTCGTCAATGTTTTGTATACCTTAATCAGCTTTGTTCCGAAAAGTCTTTTTTTTCTAACTGTAAATTCGTTTGTAAGAAATTTGGGAAGCAGATCATTTACAAAAAAAGCATACGTATCCGCTACATTGTAGGGTTGCTCAGGCTTATCCATCTCTTCCTGATAATCGATGTACTCCCAAATTACATCCACAACCAATCTTTCAGAATCAGAAGGCGCCTGTCGATAACTCCCATAAACATTAAACAATTCTCGGCCACGTTCATCCTCTACTCCGATTCGATTGTCATCCTCGAACGGTGTAAAAATGTAGCCCTCACTATAGGCCCCATTGCTTGTTTGGTACTTTTTCACATGTGCTCGAATATCCTCCCACAAATCTACCTCAAGCTGCATTAGCTTAAACCTTCTATAGCTTCCGCGATAAGGCTCAAAGGCAAATGACTCTAGTTTTTTCAAAAAATCAGTAATCTTTTCCACGTATTTGTTGATGAATATATCAATCACGATGCAGAGCTCGTCTACCTCATCCGGATACAAATAAGCGATACTATTTCCAAAATCTGCAAAATATTGATCTATTTCATCCAAATATAATTTAATGAACTTACGCATCCCTAATCTTGCCTCTGTTTCTTTACCAAAATAGAATAGCTCCAATATCTCCTTATGCGTAAAAAAGAGTTCATCCTCATTTTTTTCTTGGTGACGAGCGAAACGAAGGACACATCCTTCTTCTACTTTTTCATCCGACCGTTCAGGGTAAGAGGCATTCAGATGAACATTTCTATAGCTGATATCTAGAGTGTTTTCATCCTCCTCCACAATGAGTTCGTCTGAAAAATAGTCCTCTTTAGAAAAATTCTCCATATCCATACTTGTCCTCTCTATCACTCCTGTAAACAGAAAATGATCGAATCGATTCATACGCTTCAACATAGCTGCAGGAATTTCTTTTCCTCCTTGTAACTGGTTTCTTTTAGGAACAAGAAGGACAATGGTGTCTTGTTTTTTTGATAACTCCTTAATTCTTTCAAACAGCTGTACAAAAGGATCTACCCAATAAATCAATCCCTTCTCAGAATCAGCGTAAACTAAAAAAGTAATGCTTCTCTTTTTAAACCACCGCCGCACGGATGCCGTCTTAAGCTCCAGAGATATAGACTCTTCATCTTCGGAAACCTTCTTTGTGTCTTTATATTGAACAAAAAACTCTCGCCCCTCAGCTGCTTTGCCTGAAAAGCACGAGCAGAAGAAATCAATACCATAATTATCCTGTAATTCATTCACGGTACAGAACTCTGATAATCGAGCACTTATTAGCGTACTTGGATTTTCCATCGTTGGTACAGCTTTCATTTCTACTAGCAATGGTTTCCCACCCTTCCCTTATTCTCGTTCCGATCATAACGAAACGGTACACATTTTCAATAAATATCCTTAGTATTGAAAATAACATTTTTTAGTTAGTTAGTAAATACTATACAGTTCATAAATAGCTTTAAACCATAGTATATTAATTTAAACAAAATTATAAAGATAACGAATAATTTCCAATAAGAGACTCTTCATAAAAACAATAACGCCTATTATTTCTATCTTTATTCTATTAACTGAACTTTATAATCCTTTTTTATTTGCTTTTTTGATCGTTCATTTATAAGGTGAGATAGAATGTTTTAGCGGCTAGTCTCGCAACAGCACACAAATCTTTTGGAATTACTATTAAGCAAAAATTCAGGACACACTCGGTCTGACATGGGAACTAAATGTACAACAATAAAGAAGACCTTAAGGCAGCTAAAACTGTCCTAAGGTCTTCTTCGCTTTCTACTTTAGTGATTTCAGACGTACAAAGCAATAAAACGAACTTCTCAATCAAGAGTCTTCTAATCCGTCACCCAAAGCTTATTATCATCCTTATACGGCCATTTCTTCGCACCGTTCTCAACGATGAATAGACGGGATTCATCAATTCCTTCATCGATCAATAGTGAGATCGTACGTTTTGCACCGCCTCCGCCACCAGGGCAGACTACATAAATCGGGTGATCGCCATCTTTGAATTGATCAGCGTTATCAACGACTAATTTTTCCAACTCTTCCGTATCTACTGGATACGCAGGTACACTGATTGAGTTCGGCAGGTGTCCTTTTTTATAGTCGTCTTCTGGTTGAATATCAATAATCTGATAATCGGTTGAATCATCAGTTTCAAGTACTTTTTTCATGTCTTCAGGAGAAATCATCTGCCATTCGATATCTGCTTCTGCACGATCTTTCTTTTCTTCCTTTTTGTCGTTATTTGAACATCCTGCTACTACCAATGCAACCATCGCCAAAGCGATCAATAATCCACTTACTCGTTTTTTCATTTTTCAAAATCCTTCTTTCGTTCTAATTTTTGTTTGGATCACTTGCTTAATGAGCCTTCGCATTCCATCCGCCAAAAATTTCCCACGCAAATAAACATACTGTTTTGGTATGCATTTTGAAGGTATCTACTTGTGTGATTAATCACATATATGTTTTGAGGAAAAGAATGCTAAATAAACTCGCTTAGAGACTCTAAGTTGAATTTGGCCTCATAGTCATAGTCGTTTTGGCATTTCTTTCACCTCCTGTGCCTCATGTAAGGGCTGTCTCAATCAAAGTATATAGAAAGGAAAACGCTTTTTCAATAACAATTCGTAATTAAGAGCAATGTTGCAAAATCTTTTATATCCACTAAAAAAATTGAATAAAATCACATTTTTCCAATTAAAAAAAGACACAGAAACGATTGTCTGTGCCTTTGCTGTCATAGCTCGATTCTTCCTTTTAACCCATCACTGATTGCCATTTGCTGATCTGTGGTAATGACGATGCCCTCGATTGCTTCGAGCTTATTTAGTTCCGCTATTACTTCATACGCTTTTTTTCTAAATAAACGCGTTGTCCAGATTTCACCATCTAAAGATTTTTTTGAAACGATCGTTAAACTGGCAAGATCCGTTTCTATCGGATATCCTGTTTGACTGTCAAAAATGTGATGATAGGTTTTCCCCTCCCAGACAAACTTTCGTTCATATATGCCCGATGTTACGACAGACTCATCCTTCACTTTGACCACCGCTACATAATTTCCTCGTGGCAGGAAGGGATTTTGAATCCCAATTCGCCAACGTTTTTCTTCTCGTTGCGGCGCGGGACCATAGGTCAGCACATTCCCGCCAAGATCAATGAAGCCGGCCTTTGCTTGTACGGCTTTAAAATCAGCAATGATTTTATCGGCAAAATAGCCTTTTGCTAACGCCCCCAAGTCTATCGCCATCCCTGGATGCTTCAGGTAAACAGTCTTTTTGACGTCCTCTAATTCAATCGCAGAGGGATCAATCAACGGAAGCAGCTCCTGAATTTTTTCCGGCGACGGATACTTCGCGTCTTGGAAGCCTACTCGCCACTCTTGAATCAAAGGGCCAATAGCGATATTCAGTGCACTGTCTGTGACCAAACTCCGTTCTTTTCCTATTTTGATCAATTCATACAGTTCATCATCCACTTTGACTGGTTTAAGACCTGCGTGATGATTGATATTCATGAGTTCAGAGTCCTCTGCATTCGCGCTAAAGCGCTGTTCAAAGTCACGCAGCCGAGTCTCAGCATTTACTAACAAGCTTTCCGCTTCAGGATGTTGGACCCAAAGCTTGATCACGGTTCCCATCAAATGCAGTGTTTTTTCATTCATGTTTGCGTTCCTTTCTTTTTCTCCTATCAATCAGCTTAATAGATTTCTAGTCAGAACAAAAGAGAAAGTTCTGGAATTACTTTGAAACCGTTAATGTAATCGCTTATACTTCTAGGTGTGAAAGAAAATTTCTAAAGGGGGATTTTATGTTACTTTTATCTCGAGAAAATATCAAACAAGTTTTTACCATGAAGGACGCTATCGAAGCAGATAAAATTGCCTTCCAATTATTTAGTGAAGACAAAACAGATGTACCTTTACGTACGCAGATCGTTTCAGAAAAACAGAATGGGACGTTTTTATTCATGCCTTCTTATGCACCTGATTTGGATGCGGCGGCGCTGAAAATTATCAATATCTTCCCAGACAATATTGATAAGGGCTTGTCATCCGCCCCTGCTCAAGTGCTATTAGTAGATGGCAAGACTGGCTACGTGAATGCTCTACTAGATGGTGTCACAGTTACTCAACTTCGGACTGGTGCCGCTTCTGGGGTCGCCTTTGATGTTTTGGGTCGAAAGGATGCAAAAAAAGGGGCATTGATCGGAACAGGCGGACAAGCGGCGACTCAGCTGGAAGCCATGATTTGCGCTCGTGATTTAGAAACGGTCCATGTTTTTGATCAGAATCCTGAGCGGACAAAAGCCTTCGTCGATCAAATGAATGTGGAGCTTAGTGACTATGGAACAGAAATCTTACCTGCTGAGACTTCTGATGAAGCCATTCATGAGGCTGATTTGATCGTTACGGTCACTCCTGCTTCCTCTCCTGTTTTTGACGGCAGCAAAGTTAAGGCTGGCGCGACGGTCAGCTGTGTTGGCTCTTATCAGCCCCATATGCAGGAAATGGATCCGGTAATTTTAGAACGGGCAAGCAAGATCTATTTCGATTCAGAAGAAGCTGTCCTTTCTGAAGCTGGAGATATTCTGATCCCATTAGAGGACGGAACAATCACCAAAGACGACTTTACTGGCGATATCGGTGAAGTCTTGATGGGAACAGTCGGTGGGCGTGAAAATGATGAAGAAATCATTGTTTTTAAAACGGTTGGTATCGGGGCCCAGGATTTGGTCACTGCACAAAAAATATATGAACGAGCTCTTAAAGCAAACGTTGGTACAGAATGGAATTAACTAGAAGCTTAAAAAGATTAGGAGGAAAAAATCATGCCACATTTATCAGTCAGATTGTATCCTGGACGTTCGAAAGAGGTAAAACAAGAGTTTGCTAACAAGTTACAGGATTTAGTTGTAAAAGAATTGGGCTGCAAGCCAAATGTTGTATCTGTCTCATTCAAAGAAATTGAAAAAGAAAAATGGCACGATGTGATCGAGGATGAAATCGCCGGCGAAGATGTTTATATCGAATCGGATTTCTAAGGGGGATCGCCAATGAAAGAACATGCGAGTATTTTTAATGATGTTTTAGGACCAGTCATGATTGGGCCCTCCAGTTCTCATACGGCGGCTTCTGTCAGAATTGGGCGTGCGCTGCGTCAGATGGTCGCTGGAAAAATTACTTATTTTCAAGCGGATTTTGATCCAGAAGGCTCGCTGGCAGCAAGCTATATCACCCAATGTTCCGATATCGGCTTAGTGGGCGGCCTGTTGGGGATGGACCCAACAGATGGCCGACTGACACGTGCGATTGAAATTGCTAAAGAAGACGGCATGGAGATTCTTTTTCGTGTCGTTCCCTACGAGAATAATCATCCGAACACCTACAAGATGACGATTAAAACAGATCTTGATGAGGTCTTGGATGTTGTTGCTCTTTCTGTTGGCGGTGGAATGATCGAAATCACAGAGATCAATCACTTCGCGGTTGAGGTGACCGGCGGCTTCTATGAAACACTGCTTTTTGGCAGCCAGTTCACACTTGAAGAAGCCGAATTGTCCAAAAAAATTAGTAAATTCTGTTTTGCGGAAATCAAGGAGCAGGCTGGTGAGACCTTACTGCACATCAAAACTCAGCAAGCTCTTCCTGATGACGAAGTAACTTGGTTGAAGCAGCAAATGACGGTCAATCGAATCATTGCCTTCGATCCCGTTCTGCCAATCATGTCCCAAAAGGAACCAAAAATGCTTTTTTCAACCGCTGAAGAAATGATTGCGCTGGCGAAAAAAGACAAGCTGGACTTAGCAGATATGGCCTTGCGCTATGAAAGTCATCGGGGCAGTATTTCCGAAGAGGAAGTGTACCAAAAAGCTGAAGCGATTCTTGAAATCATGATCAACGGCATCAAAATCGGTTTGGCAGGTACTTCTTATGAAGACCGCATGTTGGGATCGCAGGCACCGAAAATTCAGGCGAATCGACAGAAGCTGATTGGTGATGATTTGCCCGCAAAAATCATCGAAAATATTTCAGCGTTAATGGAAGTAAAGAGTTCAATGAATGTCTTTGTTGCGGCACCTACTGCTGGTTCGTGCGGAGCCTTGCCGGGAACATTGATCGCTGTCAGCGAGTATCAGAAAAAATCTCACGATGACTTGGTTCGGGCGTTGCTTGCGGCAGGAATGATCGGTGTCTTTATCGCAGAATATGCCACTTTCGCCGCGGAAGTCGCAGGCTGTCAGGCGGAATGCGGCTCAGGATCAGGGATGACAGCGGGCGCACTGGTTCAATTAATGGGCGGTACCATAGAAGAGGCAGTGAATGCCGCTTCTATGGCCTTGCAAAATGTATTCGGCATGACCTGTGATCCCATTGGTGTGCGGGTGGAAGTCCCTTGTCTTGGGAAAAACATGATGTGCGGAATGAATGCGCTTGGTGCAGCGAATATGTCCTTAGCCGGATATGATGTCGTTGTGCCATTGGACGAAACAATCGAGAGCTTTAATAAAGTCGGTCGGATGCTTCCATCAGAATTGCGTTGCACCGGTCACGGAGGATTGGCACAAACACCTTCTGGACTAGCGATCGCTGAACGCTTAGGCTGTCCGTTGGATTGCTGTTGATTCCTATGCAACTATAAAAAAGACGTGTCCCCTCGACTCAGACTGTAGACAAAAGACGACCCAAACTCGTAGTTCGAATTTGGGTCGTCTTTTTATATGTTTTTTTTATATGTTTTTATAGTTCAATAATCTTCGGCTGTCTGTTCACATGTGGTAAAAACTTCTGCAGCACATCTTCTGTTTTCAACTTTAAATATCCGGTGGTTGTTCCATCGCTGCATCCGTAGTATTCCTGATCACAGACATCTTTATCTAGAACAAGCTGGACTGGTTTTGCTTCCGGCAAGAGTGTACTGAAAATCGTGGCTGCTCCAATTTTTGACCCCAACAGCTTCTCCATCCGCTCAGCCGATGCAAATGAGACTCGAGCAATAGCTAACGCCTGACTGAATTCCTTTGATTTAAAGGGCTTATCACCACAGGTGACAAACAGGTAAAAATTCGTTTTTTGACGATTACATAAGAACAATGTTTTTACCATATCCATCTCTAACCGTTCATTGATTTGACGGCAGTCCTCCATCGTGATCACTTCTTCTGTTTCCACTCGTTGAAAATCCATTTTTAGTTCTTCTAAGACCTGATAAACCTTTTCCTGCAAAGGAGTACTGCAGGTGGCTGGCACGCTTGTATAAGCTTCACTGACTAAAACCATTTTCCTCATTCCTATTCCTAATTTTATTTCTAACCAACAAAAAAGACTTCTTCCTTGAGTTGAATAGTTAATAGCAGTAATTTATCATAGAACTATAGATAACAAAAACGAATTTTTATCATCTTTAACATGAGGAAAACAGATGGAAGACTACGTATTTTCCGATTTTACTTTAATACAGTAGTAAACAAGGGGGGAAAACAAAGATGGACATGAATATTCAGAAATACATTGCTTTTGTGAAAACCGTCGAGTTAGGCAGCTTTACCAAGGCGGCGAAAATTTTGAACTATTCTCAATCTGGAATCAGCCGAATGATCAATGATCTCGAACAGGAATGGGGAATTACCCTATTAGAACGGAATCGTGCGGGACTGCGACTGACTTCAGATGGAATGAATGTTCTGCCTTATGCTAAAGAACTGGCGGAAAAATATCAGATTTTACAAAATCAACTGGCGGAGCTGGGACACTTAGACACCGGCTTGATTCGGATCGGTACCTTTTCCAGTGTCGCGACACATTGGCTGCCCGAGATGATTCAAAAATTTCAATTCGATTATCCTAAGATCGATTTTGAATTATTATTGGGTGACTACGAAGAAATTGAACAATGGATTCTCGATGGACGTGTTGACTTTGGTTTTTCTCGATTGCCAGCGGTTCATAATTTAGAACAACGATTTCTTCACAATGACGAACAGTTGGTGGTCTTACCACAGGAGCATCCATTTTTGTCAAAAGAGACTGTCCGTGTGACTGATCTAGAAAAACAACCTTTCATCCTTTTGGAGCGTGAAGGAACTTCCGACATTACCGAATTACTAGCCGCGAATCACGTTTGTCCTCAGATTAAATTTCGAACATGGGATGATTACTCGATCTTAGCAATGGTAGAAAAAAATCTTGGGATCAGTATTTTACCGAAATTGATTTTACAGCGAATCGCCTATCAGGTTGAAACGAGACCCTTAACCGAACCTATTTTTAGAAAGGTCGGGGTCCTCTATCGAAAGGAATCTTTGCTGTCTTTAGCGAGTCGAGAATTTCTGAATAAGCTGCTTATTTTTTGAGATAAAACGACTTATCATTCATTCGAATAGTTCAATGAATCACAAAAATTTCAATTTTTATGGTTTTTCTTTTTTGTTTATTGTTATAATTATAAGAAAAAGACCTACGGGAGGATTTATGGCACAGATTATTTTTTATGTTTTGATTGGTCTAATGATCTTTCAAGCGATCATGCTTGTACACGATGTCGTGACGCATCGGGAGGATTTAGGACCAGGGAATTGGGTAATTAATGGGATTATTGGATTTATTGCAGATTTTGCGGATACGATCGGAATTGGTAGTTTTGCCTTAACAACCATGATGCTGAACGTAACTAAGCAAAATGATGACGATCGAAAATTACCGGGAATATTAAATGTGGGACACGCGATTCCTGTGTTAACTGAAGCTGTGATTTTCGTCACAGTTATAAAAGTAGATTCCTTAACCTTAGTTTCACTGATCCTAGCGGCTATTGTCGGCTCTTGGTTCGGCTCGAAGTATGTTACTAAACTATCAGAAACAGCTGTTCAGAAATGGATCGGCTGGGCACTATTGATTACTGCTATTTTAATGTTATTGCGTCAAACTGAAGTCATTGCCTTATTGGGTAAAGGAAACACTGCGATGGGATTAACGGGCATCAAGTTAATCGTGGGAATTATTGGGAACTTTTTCTTCGGTGCTTTAATGACGGTCGGTGTCGGGCTATACGCTCCTTGTATGGCGATGGTTTATATGCTAGGCATGACACCATTAGCTGCTTTTCCTATCATGATGTGCTCATGTGCAGGCCTTCAGCCAGTTGCTAGTATCAATTTTATTCGTGAGAAAGCCTACTCTAGAAAGATTGCCTTAGCGATCACGATCGGTGGGATTCCCGGCGTAATTATCGCCTCTCAATTCTTAATGAACCTAGATATTTCGATGGTTACCTATTTAGTTATTGTCATTATTTTCTATACAGGAATTCAATACATCTTAAAATCACGCAAAACTGCGGCAGCTTAAAAAAACGGTTCTGTGCCTAATGGGTACAGAGCCGTTTATTTTTCTAATCTATTTTCACCCTTATGAAAGGCCTTGACCTTTTCTAAAATAAATAAAACACCGACAAGAATCAAAATCGAGATAGATAGCAACAACGAGTTCATTCCATTTCCATGTGCCAGCAATAGCTCCCGCAAAATCGCTGTGATACTGATCAGAATCAAGTAACGAACGGGAATATGATGCCCTTCTTTGATATAGCGAAGAAGCATTAGAATAACCTCTAGTAAAATAAATAGCGTTGCGATCTCGTCAATCAAAAGCGTTAGTTCGGACACATTGTTTAGCGGAATCACATGCATAATAATATTGATGATCCCTTCTGCCATAACAATTACTACAACGAGAATCAAGATAGCTAATAAAATATCCACGATCGTACTAATCGCTCGTTCGAATTTTGCAAAGGTATTGTTCTTCACCCCGTGTCCCCCTTTCTGGTTCCATTTAAATTATAGCAATTTTTTGATTAACTCAGAAAAGATACGCACTTGTTGAGAGAGAAGCATTTGCTATAAGTTGTCCATTCCACAAAAAAAGCCGCCAAGATTGACGGCTTTTTTCTTACTTTCTTCTTAAGAATGCAATTTTGCTTCTCGTGCCAAGGCTAGACAACCGATCGTTCCGGCGTTATTGCCTAATTTTGGTGTCACGATATAGTCTTCTAATTCTGGTGTTTTTACATATTCGTTCATTAATTCTTTGAAGCGAGCGCGAACCTTTTTGACTAAATGCTCCTGCTGCATCACCCCGCCACCAAAGATGATCACATCTGGTGAAAACATCAAGGTGGTGTTATAGGCGCACTGTGCAATGTAATCTGCTTCGATCTCCCAGTAAGGATCCTCTTCACTCAAGTCTTGCCCTTTGCGACCTAAACGTTTTTCGATCGCTGGTCCTGCCGCCATACCTTCTAGGCAATGCCCGTGGAAAGGACAGCTGCCTTCAAAATCATCTTTAGGGTTTCTACTCACCAATACATGCCCCATTTCGGGATGACTGAAGCCTTCGATAAAGGTGCCTTTTTGCAGCGCCCCGCCGCCAATACCTGTACCGATCGTATAATAAACGACACTGTTGACGCCATCGCCACGCCCCTTCACGTATTCGCCGTAACAAGCCGCATTCACATCTGTCGTCCAAGCAATCGGCAGATCAAATTCCTTCTTCAACGCGCCGACAAAGTTATAGTTTTGCCACGCCAATTTTGGCGTAGAGGTAATATAGCCATAGGTTTTCGAATCACGATGAATATCAATAGGACCGAATGAACCGACTCCAATACTCATCAGCTGGTCCGCATATTTTTTGAAGAAGCCGATGACTAACGCCATTGTTTCTTCTGGTGTCGTTGTTGGGTAGCTGGCCCGTTCGATAATTTCCAGATCATTATTTCCTACAGAGCAAACAAATTTTGTGCCGCCGGCTTCGATGCCGCCAAATAATTTTTCCACTAAGCTTCACTCACAATCCTTTAGATTTATTCCACATACAAGGTCACGAATTTTGCGTGCCCGATGCTTTCAAGCTCTATTGTATCATTATTTATTGGCAGCGGTTCCTTTGTTTTTTCTTTTTATCTCAAAGCCGCTTTAATCCTCTTCGCAGCTTCCACCGGATCGGCTGCCTTCAAAATCCCGCTTCCTACAATGACGATATTCGGCTCTAAAGCAACATAGTCAGCGATAGTCTCGCTATTGATCCCACCAGCAACAGCTACCTTCACTTTTTTCGCATAGTGCTTTAATTCTTTCAAATCCTCTAATGGGGTTCGCCCAACGTGCTGCTGATCTGCACCTGTATGAACTGCTATAATATCAACACCTAGAGCTTCAATAGCTGGAATTCGTTCGGCATAATTCTGTACACAGATTAAATCCACCATGACTTGTCGTTGCTGCTTCTTTGCCTGCTCTACACACCCTTTGATCGTCAGCGAATCAGTAATTCCCAAAACTGTCACATACTCGGCGCCAGCATCATAGGCCAGCTGTGCTTCGTATGCCCCCGCATCCATGATTTTTGCATCACACAATACCTCAAGTTCAGGGTAGGATTTCTTAATTTGCCGAACCGCCTCACGTCCTGCATCGATCAAAAAAGGTGTCCCTACTTCTACGATATCTATATAAGGATGAAGCTCCTTTAGACTCGCCAGGGCCTCTGCGAGAGTAAGTTCATCAATGGCCAGTTGTAATTTCATTTTCAGCCGCCTCCTATTCTAAGTTCGCATGCTTTTCAAAGGCTCGATCCATAGGAACCTTTTGATCCAGCGCCAGTTCAAGAATCAATGAATCCGCCAGCAGTAGAACTGCTTCTTCAAACATACTGCCGCCAGGTAAAATGCCCCGCTTGTTTTCTTCACTGTCAGGAAGCTTATCTGTATACGCCGGGATTTGAAGGATGTTCGATGATAATTTCGCCAAGGTAGAGTTTGGAAAGATTGTCAAACTGATGGTTCTTCCACCAATTTTCTGCGCTTTCTTCGCAATATTTATGACGGATGAGCTCTCCCCTGAAGCGCTAGCTAGTATCAATAAATCTTCCGGCAAAAAGGCGGGTGTTGTTACTTCTCCGACAACGTATACTTCATAACCCAGATGCATCAAACGCATTGCTAATCCCTTCAACATCAACAATGAACGACCGGCTCCAGAAACAAAAATTCGTCGTGCTTGTTTGATTCCATAAATCAGGTGATCAATTTGTTCTTGATCGATCCTCTTCAGTGTGTCTGCCAGCTCCAGCGCGGCTGTGTAGGCTACTTCTTTGGTTTTCATCCTATACCTCCTTATTTTTATAGCTCGCTAAAAACATATCGAAGGTTCCTGAAAGCCCTAACCGCTCTATTCCGTCTGGCACCAAGATTGTTTCCCCCTTCGACACCGCAACTTCATTTACCCTGCCTTCGCCTTCTACTATCGTGAGAAAAGCGAAGCGCTCCTGATGATAAATTCCTTGCTGTTCAACCTTGATACGGCTTAAACTATACAATCCGGGTTCATCCCAATAATCAGTGATCTCACAGCCATCCTTCTGATAGGGTGCCACCCAAACAAATCCTTCCGACAAATCAGGAATCAACACATTTTCCAATACTTTCTCGATATGCAATGCCCTTTCTTTCCCTGTATTGGGATCAACTCTCCCATAGTCATATAAGCGGTAAGTCAGATCCGCATTGCGAGAGATATTATAGGTCAGCACATCACGATTGATCGCATGCAGTGTTCCTGCGGGAATATCAATGAAATGATCTTTTTTAGCCGGTAAATATTTCAATAATTTTCCCCAATCACCAGCCTTTGCCCATTCCTCAAACTCTTTCTTGGTTTTTGCATGATGCCCAAACTCGATTTTTCCATCAACGGGGGTGTCTAGGATTACCCACGCTTCTGGTTTTCCTCTGGAATTATCATGCTTCAGCGCATACGTATCATCTGGATGAAGCTGGACAGATAGATCGGCCAAAGGGTCCAATAAATTTACTCGAATCGGCAGCTCCTTCGTATCACAAGCAAACCAGTCTGGACACGCTTCGTAAAGCTGAGAGAGCGTCCGATCCGTACCTGCGACAAGACAATCCGCTGCCCCTGGTAAAGCAACGACATTGTATACTTCACCGACTGGATAAACATCTGTCTGGTAATCAAAGGTTTCCAACATTCGCTTGCCGCCCCATATCCGTGCTTCAAAAAAAGGCAAAATCTTTACTATTTGTTGTTTCATCTCATTCCACCCCTTCTCATTTGTACTCTTCTAACTCAAATTATAAAGGGCTTTCATACAAATGAACACAAAAAAAGTGAGTCATTTATCTACTCACTTACCTTCAATTCTATCCAAGATTTCTTCTGTTGTAGCCACTTGACCTAATTTTACAAATAGTTTATCAAAAAAGAGCTGATGCAGCTCGCCATCGCGATCGGAACAAGCATCTTCAACTACGAGAACTTTGTAACCGTGCTGATAGGCTTCTAATGCAGTCGCATAAACCCCGTTCGCTGTGGCTACTCCTGTTAGGATGATCGTGTCGATACCGCGTCGACGCAATTGTACATCTAGAGCTGTCCCAAAGAATGCCCCTGGATTATGCTTTGTCATCTTAAGGATATTTTTTGCATCCTTGTCTTCTGCGATTGGCATCACATATTCAGTAAATCCAGCGGGAATACTCCCATAAGCTTTGCCGTTCCCTTCCTTGTTCAAAAATTGCATGGTCGTTGGATCCACGTTAACTAGAGTAATCCAGCCAGCAGTATTTTTAAGCGCTTCGGCCAATTGATTATTTTTTTCCAATACCTCTGACGCTGAGTAAGGCTGCAGCTCGCCCGTTCCCATAATCCCTTTTTGTAAATCAATGACAACCAAGGCTGTTTTTTCTAGGTCTAAATTTTTCAATTGAAACACTCGCTTTCTATCGTTAAAAAGTTCCTTTCGTAATCTACGCCACTTTGAAGGAAAAATCCAGCAGAATTCTCTACTTTTAAGAAGAAAACGATTCATTTAATAATTGTGAGTAAAAGCCTGACTCGGTACAATGAAGAAAATAGATTGATTCAGCCAAAGAACCGATAGGAGGAACTTCTTATGAAGAAAGCATTGCTTGTTGTTCATCGTTATCAATCAAACAAAGATCCAGAGGGGATCGGTCGCAACTGATTATGCGACTGCGGATATGATCGAAAATATCGCTAAAATGTACCCCAACTATGATTGGCGCCCCGCTACTCTAGCGGAGGCCAGACAATTATTGCGAGAGTTTGACATTGATACCTTGATTTTGGTTCCAATGTTAAAAGATCACATCGAAGAGTTAAATGCTTACCCTGATGTCCACGTTGACTCCCTTACTCCCAGCCAATACGGCAAAGTAAGTAAACCGCCATTCGCATTTCTAAAAAAGGATGATTTCAAGTAATCATTCTCGTCAAAAATTTTAACTTAGAAAAAGATCTATTATCAGGCATATTCTGTTATAAATTGATAAACAGCTCCGATTAAATTCGCCTGACTCAAGAATTTACATGGCAGTATAGATGCCTTCAATTCCTTTGCTCCTTTCATCTGCAATAACTGCTGCACACGTTCTTCGATAGTCAATATTAACTCTTCCCGTGTCGAGATGCCTCCACCAATCAATACTCGATCTGGGTCCAGCGATACCAATATATTATAGATACCGATGCTTAACGCATGATAAAATTTATCGATCGCCTCTTGTGCCAGTTCATCCCCTGCTTCTGCCAAGTCAAAAATCTCTTTGCTGGTATAGCTTTTACCATCTGCTTTTTGTTTAGAAAAACGATTCGACATCGCTACGGGACTCCCTAAATCGCTTAATGTTTCTAGCGTCTCCGGATCCATAATTTGATATCCGAACTCACCGCCAAATAAGTTTGTTCCCGCACGTAATTTTCCATTGATTGCAATGCCACCGCCGATTCCTGTACCAATGATTATAAGCGCTGCTGATTCCAATCCTTTCGCATTTCCTTGCCAAATCTCTGCGAGTGCCGCACAATTCGCGTCGTTTTGAAAAGATACTGGCACATTCAAAAACTCTGCTAATTCTTGTTTGATTGGAAAGCGATGAAGATAAGGAACCGCACTGACTCCATAGATCACTCCCTCTTCAGTATGAACTGCTCCTGGCGCACTGATCGCCACGCCATCCGTAATTTGATGCTCTTCCACTAATCCTTTTAAATACGCTTTCATTCCATCCCAAGTTTTTGGTGTTGGAATGCTAACTAGCTCTGTTAAAACTTCTTTTTCCCATAACCCGCTTTTGATCGTTGTTCCACCAATATCGATTGCCAAGATTTTTTGACTCATCTGTTGTTCCTCCTAAATTTCTTTTTCAATAAAAATTTTAAAGAAGTTTCCTTATGGTTACAACACCATGTAGCTCAGAAAAAACAAATTTCACTAAAAAAAACCAATCTTTTCAGATTGGTTTCTTAGATCATATCAGTCGATCCACATCATATTCAAACCCATTCTGGTCACTGAGCTGTCTATAGAATTCACCGCTTTTTTTGATTGTTCGTTTTTGTGTCTTTAAATCAAGCGAGACTAGGCCATAGCGATTCTTATAGGCATTGATCCACGACCAACAATCAATGAACGTCCACAAATGGTACCCTTTGATGTTACAGCCCTCACCGATGGCTTTCCATAAATAAGCTAAATGGTCTTGAATGTATTCGATACGATAGTCATCGATTACTTTTCCTTCCTCATTCATGAAACGTTCCTCATTCGCTACCCCCATACCATTCTCGGAGATAAATGCTTCAATGTTTCCATAATTTTTTTTAATATCCATGCATAAATCATAGATACCTTTTTCATAAATTTCCCAACCGCGATACTCATTCATACGTCGTCCAGGCATCACGTGGTTTTCAAAGAACCAATCTGGTAAAAAAGGCCCTTCCTGATTGATAGCAGTTAAGCGCGCTTTCACACGTCGTGGCTCATAATAGTTCAAACCTAAAATTTGGGCGGTATTTTCTTTGATACAAACCAAATCCTCTTTCGTATAATCCGTAGGCAATTGGTCATATTCTCGTAAAAGTGATACTAGTTTTTCTGGATAATCGCCTTTAACCATTGGATCTAAGAAGCTACGCACATAAAACAGGTCAGCAATTTCTGCCGCCTTTCTATCCGCTGAATTTTGGCTTCGTGGGAATGTTGGACTCAAATTTAAGATAACGCCGATTTTACTATCCAACTGTCGCTTCTTATGAGCAGCAATCGCTTTTGCGTGTGCCAGAATGGTGAAATGAGCCGCCTGAGCACCGCGTTTAAAGTCAATGATATTCGGATAATGAAAATCTTCTAAATAAGAACCTAAAATGGGGCCTAATGGTTCATTAAAAGTGAACCAATGATACACTAGATCACCAAATTCTTTAAAACATGTGTCCGCAAAGTTCACATAAGCCTCAACTACTTCACGCGACTCCCAACCACCTTGATCCTGTAAAGCAGCAGGCATATCAAAATGATACAAATTGGCAAACACCTTAATCCCATTGTTGTTCATTTCTGTAAATAGATCACGATAAAACGCAATCGCTTTTGAATTAACTTTCCCGATACCATCTGATGGAAACATCCGTGCCCAAGAGATCGATACTCGAAAAGAATTATGACCTGTCTGCTTCATCAACTGGACATCTTCTTTGTAGCGATGAATGTGATCTGTTGTCGTCTCTGAGCTGATTCGTTGATAAAACCGATAGGGCTGCTCCTTATACCATCGTTCCCATACAGTTTCTGCTTTTCCTGTTTCACCACGTCCTTCTGATTGTTCGGCTGACCATGCAGATCCCCACCAAAAGTCCTTTGGAAATGTCAATTGCTGTTTGTTCATTGTGTCCTCCTTTATACTAAGGGAATCCTAGTAATATTTTTCCTTTGAAAACGATCAAATTCCAATTAAGAAAATCTTCCATTCTTGAATGCCATTTCATCATAACATCCCAACACCAGAAATGAAATAGTTTTTATATAAAAATATATACTTTTAAAAATAAATTATTTCTTTATCTGTAAAATCATTGATAATACTCTGTAAAGGTATATAATTATTTATATCTTTAGTCAGCTGTTAGAGGAGGTCAAAATGAGAAAGAATGCAAAATACATGGAAGTTTATTTAGACGTAAAAAGAAAGATCGAAGACGGCACTTACGCTATCGGTGAAAAACTGCCGACTGGTCCAGAACTAGCCAAAAAGTATAACACTAGTAAGCTAACTGTTAAAAAGGGCTTGGATATGTTGGTTTCTGAAGGCGTTCTACATAGCAGAAGCGGTTTTGGAACAGAGGTTTTGCGTAAACCCATTGATAATTCAAAGGTTTTTGGCCCTAGCGAAGGGCTGATGAGTGTGGTTGGAGAAGATCATGTTGATTCTGAGATTCATACCTTTTCAATTGAGTTGCCCTCGAAAAAGGTTGCAGAAATGCTGCAACTAAACGAAAGAGACTACGTATATAATATCATCCGCAGTCGTTTTGTTGATCAGCAGCCTTACTCTTTAGAACAAACCTTTATGCCCCTCTCTATTATTCCTGGCTTAGAGCCAAAGCATCTGAAAAAATCAGTGTATTCCTATATCCGTGATGAGCTGCACTTAGAAATCAATGCCTCTCATGTTTGGATGAAAGGGGTATTGGCAACAGAATTTGATGCGAAAATTTTAGGAATCGAGATTGGAGATTTCATGATTGAGGTGGAAAAAAGTGTTTCATTGGCGAATGGGACACCTTTTGAATATTCTATCACGCGGCATTTGTATCAAGATTTTATCTTTGAAGCTGTTTTTGTAGAAAACTAAGTTTAAGAGCCGAATTTCTCGGCTTTTTTTTATTGCTAAAAACAAAAATATATATTTTTTTAAAAAAGTATTTACTTTATCTGTAATTCGTTTTATTATGTGAATAAGAAAGTGCTTTCACTTGATGAATACATTCAATGCAAAAAGGAGACTTTAACGTGGAGAAAACAAATAAGAAGGAACAGCTCTTTGAACGCTTCGGAATCATCGCAACGAAGCTCGGAAACCAGATTCATATGAGAACATTGCGTGACGCATTTGCAACCTTCATGCCATTTATGATGTTGGCCGGGTTCGTCACTCTAATCAATTACGTTATCTTAGAACCAACCGGATTCATGGGAAATATCATTCGTCCCGCAACCTTGATGAAGGTCCAAGAAATCGGTATGTCAATCGCTAACGGAACGTTGAGTATCACTACATTATTAGTAGTTGCTGCAGTTTCATATCATATGTGTGTCAGCAGAAATTATACCAATCATATTGCAGCCGTTTTAGTTTCCATCTCAACATTCATAGTATTAACCCCGATGAAAACAATGTTTACTCCGGAAAACGCGACGAAAGCCATCGAAGTCACAGGGGTTATCCCTGGATCTCATACTGGGGCTTCAGGGATGTTTGTTGGTATTTTCGTTGGCCTTTTGGCTACTGAGTTGTTCATCAAATTATCTACGAATGAAAAATTGCAGATCAAACTATCGGGAAATATTCCTCCCGCCGTATTGAAATCATTTAACGTATTGATTCCGATTATGATTACTGTTACCGTATTTGCCTTTCTTTCATTTGGAGTGAACCAACTCTTTAATATGGATGTGAATGGTCTGATTACTAAAGCAATCACTGGACCCTTAAGCCATATAACTACGGGACTTCCTGGCTTTGTTTTGATCACGTCTATCGCAAACTTGTTCTTCGGCTTCGGAATCCATCAAGCCGTTATCTCTGGTTCGTTACTTGATCCCTTCTTATTACAGAATATGCAGGAAAATATGGCGGCTTATGCGAACCATGAACAAATTCCTCATATTATTAATATGGCTTTTAAAGATACCTTCGCCGTTATGGGTGGCTCTGGAAATACCATTGCTTTATTGATCGCGATTTTTATTTTCAGTCGCCGAAAAGATTATAAGGACTTCGCTAAATTATCAGTAACACCAGCCTTGTTCAATATCAGTGAGCCGATTATTTTTGGACTGCCGATCGTCTTTAACCTGAGTCTGATCATTCCTTTCGTTTTAGCACCTATCTTCTCATTGGTCACTGCCTATTTTGCAACAGCTGCGGGGTTGATCAACCATGTTGTGGTTCAGATACCTTGGACTACACCTCCTGTCATTTCAGGATTTTTAGCCACTGGAGGCGATTGGCGCGCTGCGGTACTTCAAATCATCATCATCGCAGTAAGTGTGTTCATCTACCTGCCATTTCTACGAATTGATGAACATGTAACAGCAAAAATGGCCCAGACAGAAGCAGATACAAAAGCAGTAAACTAACATAAAGCAGGCAAGCAGTTCTTTACCAGAATTGCTTGCCTGTTTTTAACTTCGTTATGATAAGTGACTAATTCTTTTAATACGCTCCTGATACAGACCCACTTGAATGATCATAATTCGTGTTTGTGAATGATGGACGCCCACTCTTTGTTACATCTTTTCCATCTCTCAGAACCTTCAGATTACGTATTTTGACTGGCGTGTTGGTCGTATCATGTAAAATATAGGCTCCGCCTTCAGCTGTCAGGTTCGTCTTGTATTGTCCTACCAGTGTATTATTAACAAACGTCTGCATATAACCGGATGCAAAATATTTCACCCGAAGATGTACTGTTTGTCCATTAGCGATCCGCGGGGCATTTGTATTCACAGAATAGTATTGTTGACCATACACTCCCGCATTGGCTGGGAAGTTGATATTCGTTGTATTAATTCTCCCTTGGGCAAAATTGGCATCTGAGCCTGCTTGGTAATGCAACCCTACCCCAACTTGACCACAGGCCTTTCCATTTCCGGCAATGACAAACTGCATTTCGTAGTCGCTCTTATTTCCTGTCATCGTCACATTTGCTGAAAAATCAATCCGAGCATTTCCGCTTAAATTGGCTTGATCAAAAGGCTTGTTTGAATACAACAGGCGATATGATCCGGACACGCCTTTCTCCACACCGCCAAGACCGGTGATATTCACATCTACTTTTTTAGGCGTGACACCTGAACTTGTACTGCCGCCGGATGAAGCCTTTGTAGAATAAAAACCAATGCCCTCATAACGCCAACCGACTTTTACTAAATGATCTTTCTCATAGGCATGCAGCGTGTAATGATGCGTACCTGTTTTTGCATTAGGGTTGTATAACCGATAGACAGGAACTGAACCGCCTGATTGCCAAGAAATTCCTTCGTAACGCCAGCCAACCTTCACCAGATGGTTTTTTTCATTCAAATTGACTGTGTAATGATGGTCGCCGCCATTGTTTGGATTGTATAAACGATAGACTGCCGCCCCTTTGGCTGGTGTCTCCCAAGCCGTCCCTTCATTCCGCCAACCAACCTTCACCAAATGATTGCGTTCATTCGTATTTGCTGTATAGTGATGCTCACCTGAATTTGGGTTATAAACTCTCAATAACGTTGCCGCGTCCGCATCCTCCGCTTGAACAAATAGTACACCACCAACCAACAAGGCAACTGCAAAAAAAACACCTGACAAAAACTTTTTCATCGTCCCTTTCCTCCTACTAATTTTATATGCCCCAATAATGTTAACGTTTTCTATTTTATTTATAAACGATAAACATTTCGTTCATTTACAACATCATTCCATCAGATTATTATCTATTAATTAAATAATTAATATTTTAAATGATATCCTTGTTCATCAAAATTATACACATTATTTGATGATAACACTAGCATAAATGTTTAATTCTAACCGATACTTCCCCTCTTCTTTGAAGCCACTTATATCAAAAATAGGACATAAGTCTGATAGCAATCAATCCTTCGACTGCTATACTTAAGAAAAGGGCATAAAACGTCCACTCTGTTTAGCAGGAGGAAGGAGGAAAATAAATGAAAGAGTCGAATAAAAAGGGAAGTTGGGGCAGGAAGCTTTTATGGATTTTATTCTTTTTAGCATTTGGGATAACAGCGGTTACAAACTTAGCGATTGATCATCAGTTTACCTGGTTTCGTATCGTAGGGAGCAGTTTGATTTTTGCTGGAATGCTATTGGATGCTTTGTTTTTTAGTAAGAATGCGCGGGTGATTCATTCCGTTTCAGTCTTCACTGTGTTAGTCGTTCCTTATTTCATGGTGCTGGAACGAACCGTAAATACTTATTTTTTGGATGCGCCAATTTACTGGCTACGGCCGATAGGCTTACCTATCGCGTTGACTTGGATCGCATATTTCTGGATTAACATTGGCATTCGAAAACTGTTGCATTGGAATATGGGCTCTTGCTTAGGAATTGCGTCTTTATTAGCGATTCCAGCAGTCGTCGTAACCAACTTGGTTGCTAACCAATCCAATGTATATTCTATTATTGAGATGAGCTTTGTAACAATCGTCACGCTTCTGGGTTGTGGCGCATTGGGATTGATCGCTGGTCTCTTCATGAGAAAACGAACTCGTTAAAAAGACATCCGGCTTTTGTTGAAAGCTGGATGTCTTTATTTGTCCATTTTAAAGATAATGTCCCTTGATTGCTTCGGCTGCGGCCTCTGCCCCGTTTACTTCTTGCATTAATCGTTTCATCTCTTGGGCTTTCGCCTGCGTCTCGGGGGTACGAATGTGTCTAATCGCTTGCTCCAATGCTTGAGCTGAAAGGTTATTTGGACTGACTGCTGCGGCATTGCCAAATCTTTCGCAATAAGCGACATTGACCTCCTGTTCGTATTGCAGCCCGATTCCTATAAACGGTTTGCCTGAAGAGCAAGCGGTTTGGACCGTGCCTTCACCGCCATGAATCACTGAAAAATCCACTAATTCAGAAACACTAAGCGCCGGCAGCCAATCAAATACATGGACATTGCTTGGCACAGCCTGCTCCTGTATATAGCTTTTTACGGGGGCGATCACCTCAAAATCGGTTTGTTCGAAATAACTTAAAAGCTTTTCAGCCAGTGATTGATTGCCTGAACTGCCCATGGCGAAATACACCACTGATCGGTTGCTTTCACGTGCCCGCTCTATTAATTGAAGAACCTCCGTTGGCATCGTATAGGGTAATCGAGCAAAAATCGGTCCCACCGATTGGTAATTATCGGGGAACGTTACTTCCGTCGTAAAAACTGGATGGGTGGTGATCAAGTTCAAGTCCCCATCCAGCAGATCCAACGTATACTTAGGCAGCGGAAGATTGTAGCTTCGTGCTGCTTTTTTGAATGCTCTTGGTTTCCAAGTTAGGTGTTTCGCCACTTTGAGAAAGACGTGCCACAATGCAGTTGCTGGGAGATACGCCTTATTAAGTTGGCTTGGAATGATACATCCCTTTTCATGGTCAAAGTGCGGGCGAGACATCGCGATTGGTTTGACATACACCAACGGTATCTTGCTGATACGTGCAGATAAGAACATCGTCACATTGCTGCCAGTCACAATGACACGAGGAGCGAGCTGCTTCAATAACCCTAGTTCGTTTTCTACTCGTTCCGCAACGATTTCGCTGGTAAATGGATTTTTCAAACTTTTTCCTTGATCAAATTGTATGATCGCCTTCTCCTGCTGAATTGTCAGTGTCGGCTGCATTAACGTAACGTCAAAGTTCTCTTCTTTAATCAATTCTAAATAGGTCTTAGAGAATCCGCAGAAAACGCAATGGTACTCCTGACGTAAAACCTTCGCAATCTCAATTATGCGCGTCGTTTCTGCCAAGTTGAATGTTGCTGGCGCAAAAAGAATGGTTTTCATCATGGGCCTCAGCTATTCTTCCAAGGCTTGTTCAACAGCCTTTTGCGAATGAATTTCCGTCGTATCAAAAACAGGGATCGTGACATCTTTTTGCTGTATCAACAGACCAATTTCGGTACAGCCTAAAATGACCCCCTCTACACCTGCGGCAATAGCCTCCTGAATGACTGCGATGAATCTTTCTTTAGACGCTTCTAAAATTTTTCCATGACACAATTCATCAAAAATAATCTGATTCACTGTCTCGATGTCTTGTTCGTTGGGAATCCAGACATCGATCCCGCTATCAATGATCCTTTGCTTATAAAATTCTTGTGTCATCGTATATTTGGTCCCTAGAAGCGCGACTTTTTTAATTCTATTGGCCTGTAATTCCGCGATCGTCGCATCAGCAATATGCAGAATCGGAATGGCTATATGACCTGCGATCTGCGGTGCGACTTTGTGCATGGTATTGGTGCAAATCAATAGAAAATCAGCCCCCGCCTGCTCTAGCTGCTGCGCCTCTTTCCCAAGAAGCTCCCCGCTTTTTTCCCATTCATTTTTCGCCTGACACTGCTCGATCTCTTCAAAGTCTACACTTGCCAACTTGATCTTGGCTGAATGCAGCCCGCCTAATGTTTGATTCATCAATTCATTGATCCGCGTATAGTAGGTCACTGTACTTTCCCAGCTCATGCCGCCTAATAGTCCGATTGTTTTCATCTGTCCACCTCTTCTTGCTTCGTTATTTCTCCATTATAGCAAGGAAAAACGTGGAAATCCTATTTTTCCACTACAAAACAAAGGGTTTCAGAATCAGAAGAAGGCTGTGCGCCGCGAATATCTCCATAGACCTCCATCGTGGTAAAACCAGCTGCTTCCAATTCCGCTGACAGCTCTGCTTCAGTGAAGACCGTTTCCCAAATAAAAAATTCTTTGAAGGAATCCGGATACAACAAATAATGCTGATCCAAATAGGTCGCTGTCCCTGGATACTTCTTTTGAGCAGATAAATGCAGGCACGGCTCACTTGTCCAAAAATTTTCTTCTTCTAGCTGCCACGTATGCTTGTCCTCAAAAGTCTCATACTTACTTGGCGTAAAAACATCAAAAACAAATCGTCCACCTTTTTTCAAAGCCTTATAAACCTTTTGGAAGACACACCTCCGGTCTTTTGGCGAAAATACCCCCAGATCACAATAAATCAAGACGATCAGATCATAGCGATCCTGTCCTAAGTCTTCCTTTAGATAGTCGCTGCATTGATAATTAATAGCGAAGTTCTTTGCCTCCGCAGATTTCTTTGCATGGGCGATACTCAATTCTGAAAAATCAATCCCGCTTACCTGATAGCCTGCTTCATAAAATCTTTCCCCATAAATTCCTGGACCGCAGCCAAGATCCAACAGCTTCGGAAATTCCTGCACCGGACATTTTTCGGTCAGCCAGCACATGGATTGGTTGATATATTCTTCCCTTCTCGTAGCCCCATCAGACGCTGTATCCAAATGAGCTGCCAGCATTTGCGGTGCCAGGTGCTCGTCTAACCAAATGGAATCCTTGCTAGTACTGAATATTGGGATATTTCGTTTCAACTTATTGATCATTTTCTACTCCTCTTTCTACCTGACGACAATCCAACAGACAACAAAAAAACGTGGAAAATTTCTGCACACCAAATAAACTGTCTTTTCTTTCGAAAATTTTCAGTTTATTCAATGTCAGAATCCTTTTCCACGTTTCACTAAATTACTTCAGTTGCGTAATGAGTAGTGCGCCAGACCAAAACCGCCTCTTCTCTTTCTCATGTGATTGTCGTCACCATAAGTTTACCATGCAGAAGACCGTAAAAAAAGAACCAATCATGTAAAATGATTGATCCTTTTATGCTATGCTGCCATCTGACTTGCCTGATCCAAAGCTTCTTCTAATTGTTTGTACTGCTCTTCTGTCAAATAAGGTTCATAGGTCTCCTTGATCTGCTCAATTTCTGCTTGAGACAATTGACTTCCATTACTTCTGATCGCATCCAGCAAATCATTGAAGTCTTCTTCTGAGACCAGAGAATTATTTTCTTGCGCAGTCTCAACGATTTCCTGAAATTCTTCCATTGAGATCGTTTCAGCTTTCTTAGGCAATTTGATCTTTTTATCTGAATTTTTCGCTTGATTATTTAGCGTCAAGCCTATTTGAGCAGTAGTATCCTCGTCCTTCATTGTGAGACTCATTGTTGTTTTTTGTGTATGTTTTTTCGTATTCAAGGTTGTCGTTTGTTTGTACTCAGTTAAATCATCCATATTTTTTTCTAGTTCTTTGACAAGCTCCTTGGCCTCTTTATCTCCGTTTTCTTTTGCATACTTGATAAAGTTCTGAATGTCTTTTTTGGTGAAGGTACGCTTCAGCGTATCTCCCTCTTTCTCAAAAGAATCCGGATCTAAAGTCGCTATATAATCACTAACTAATGTTGGACTAACAGCTTCACTCTTGGAATCAGTATCTTTCTTGTCTCCGCTTTTTTCTAGATCTTCCTCATTCGCATAGATGTATTTACCCTTTAACTGTTCAAATTCTTTCGCGTCAAATGGAACATCTGGGTTGAACTCTTTTGCGATGTCTACTAATTCCGTCATAAAATCTGTACTCATATAGACGGACTGTTTCTTTACATCCATAAATAGCGTTAAAGGCAGCTTCTGTCCTAATCCATCAATGGACATAGTCGTTGCCACTAATTCCTTCTCACTATCTTGTTGGTAATCACCTGTGATTTTTGTTCCGCTAATCATTTTTGCTGCCATATCAATCATTGTACGTGTCGGTGCATCAGCATCCTTTGTTTCTATTGATACTTTATCAATCACAGCAGAGTATTCCCCTGCATTCATTTCCCCCTGCTTCACTAGTTCTTCAGAAAATTCATCCTGTGCCTGCTTTTTACATCCTGCAAAAAGAACCAATGCAAAGGCAACAACCATAACCAATTTCAACTTTTTCATCTTTCTCTCCTTTAGAATAACTATTAAAAGACTTTCTTCTATCATATCGGTCTTGAGTTCCTAATACAAATCATTTCGTCATAAATACTTTATTTTTCAGATAAAAAAATATTTTTAATTATTTTTTTATCTGGTGCCAACACATGAAAATGATCGGTAAATAATTAAAAACAAAACTCACTCGTTGCCAAAATCCTAATTGCTTGAAAATAGTGAATGGAGTCAATTGCGGCAAGCGTGCCAACCCATAAATTGCAGCTACTGCAATACTGAGTAAAAAGAAAAAGAGGTATCGGCGACTCGTTTGGTGATCCTTTTTCTTTTTATAGATCAAATACAAAATCAACGGAAAAAGTAAAAAGCCAGCATAGCCGATCCCCGAGCCGATATTGTGTACCCAAGTTGAAACGTTCCACTGGGCATCTGCGGTATCTACACTAAATAGGCCCGTAAAAATACAATCTCCGATCCCATAGAAGCCAATCGCAGCAGCAGCTAAGCCAGCTAATGGTTTAGAAATAGCCTGAAATGCTGCGTAAATCGCCGGTAAAGAGAGAACATAAAAACACCCGGCAACCACTGACCAAACTAAAAAGGCCGTACGAACTGGACTTCCAACATCACCGAACAAACTCATCACGGACGTCATCTGATCGAGTTCTGGATAAAAAAATCCTAAAATATATGGAGTTAAAAAATCACTGAGCACTCCTATTAGTAAAAAATAGAAGCCATATTTTTTCAGATTCTTCACTTTCCCATCTCCTTGAATCCTGCTAAGAATAATTCTAGCATTGACCAGCTCAACAGGGAAAAGAAAGCCTCTGACTAGTTTAGCAAGTAATACAGCATACGATTGGGATCATCATAGAAGAGCTTCGTTTCCTTAAAAGCAATCGTTTCTTCTAGCGGCAAACTCTCTAAACCTGCTTCAGAAAACTGATAGATCGTCGCTTCTGGATAGCCCATCAATATCGGCGAATGGGTAGCTATAATTAATTGACTGCCAGCCTTGACCAATCGATGAATTTCCTGCAATAGGGTGTATTGTCTGCTTGTCGCCAGCCCTGCTTCCGGCTCATCCAAGAGATAAAAGCCCTCCCTGCCAAAACGATTTTCTATGATGGACAACAAGCCTTCTCCGTGAGAGCGGGTATGCAAAGATTTTCCACCATAGGAAGCAAAGGCTAACTCTCCTTCGATCGGATCTCTTGATAACTCCTCTAATTCCGAGGCCACATTGTAATACGTTTCCGAACGTAAGAAAAACTTGGTCTTTGGAATTTTTCCTTTTCTAATTAAACAAACTGATTCATGCAAATTCGAATGACTTTCTACCGTGTTAAAGTTAAAATTCTGACTGCCTCCTTCTGGATTAATCCCATAAGCAACAGCAATCGCTTCCAAAATTGTGGATTTCCCTGTTCCGTTATCCCCTGATAAAAAGGTCACTGGTTTTTCAAACGACAGGCCGCCCCTGCGCAGGATCTCTTGGATAGCAAAAACACCGAAGGGATACTCCAAGCGATTGCCTATTTCCGATAGCTTTAATTCATGAACAAACATCGAATCCCCCTTTCAAAGACTTGCTAGTTCTTATTAAAGCTATTTTATCATTGTTCAACCGTAAAAAGGGGATGCTCCACAAAAGGATAAACGCCGATTAACGTTGAAAAAAATCAAGCCCCTCTTTTAAAGAGTTGGGCTTGATCCTTTTAATTAATCAACAATCAAACAATTTAATGACTCGCCATATTCATGCACAACCGTATCAGCAATTTCTTGATCGATTTTTCCTTCTTTTTCAAGTTGCTGAATCAATCGAACAATCTTGTCATTTTCTTTACGTTCACAGATTCGAACTTTTTGAATTAATTTGTCCAGTTGTTTTCGAAGTGTAGGGTAACTTGCTGAATAAATATCTGCTAATTTCTTGATAGAACCCGATGAAAGGATAAAATATTTCACAAATTCAAGTTCCTCTTCATTTAACTCCGAAATCCAATTTTTCTCTGTTTTAGTTTTCATTTTCCACCTCTTTTCTGCTAGTTAGAAACTAAACCTTTTTTCGTTTCCCGAATACCACCAAGATGACCACGGATAAGAAGAATAAACCTAAAATGATCAATTTATTGTTGCGGATGCTACCGGTTGACGGCAGCCGTCTTGATGTTGCAGAACTGCTCCCAGCCTGATTCCGATACGTTGTCTGGGTATTCGTTCCTCCATTGTTTGTGTGTGTGTTGCTTGAATTGCCTGTGTTAGGCAGGTTAACCCTAGAATTTTCTTTGCTGATCTCCTTTTTACTTGGCTGATTGTCCTTTACCGTAAATTCAATCGGCGTTTCATCCAACTGATAACCAGTTGGCGCTTTCGTTTCAATCAACTTGTACGACCCATCTGCTAGTCCTTTGATAAAGATTGTTCCGTCTTCACCTGTTACGATTTTCTCTTGTCCTGATACAGGCTGATCCTTAGCGTCCACAAGCTTAAATTCTGCATCCGCTAGCGTTTTACCGGTTTTGCTATCTACTTTCTTCAATAGAATCTCACCAGCTGGAACTTTCTTTTCTGGCGTGTATAGATTGTTAAAGGTTGGGATGTCTCCAGTTTTTGTATTTTCGTATACTTCTTTGGCTTCTAATACCCCACCTTTATCTTCGACTGTCACGGTTACTTTGTATTCTGTGTCATCATAGGTAATTCCGTTTTCTTTGTCTGTTGGGATCACTTCCAAGATTGTATACTCATATCTGCCGGCTTTGTCGTAAGTTAGCGCTTCGAAAGTTATTTCACCGTTTGCATGATTACTTTTCGTTTGAAGAACTTCCCCTTTACTATTAAGTAATTCAAAATCAAATTGATTTGCACGCAGTTCTTTGCCTGTTAATTCTTTCGCAGCCTTTAATACAACACTGCCTGCCGCTGGCTTATAGGTATTCTTGAAGACCGCTTCTTTTTCATACGTTGGTGTCGCTATTAATTTGCCCGCCTTGTCTTCCACCTTCACACTCACCTTGTATTCTCTTTGGTCGTAGGTGATTGTACTATCCGTTCCCTTGACCTCTTTGATGATGTATTCATAGGTGCCGGCTTTATCGCAAGCTATCGTATCAAAATAAACATTACCGTTCCCATCGTTTTGTTTTGTTTGCAGAACAGCTCCTTTGCTGTCTACTAATTCAAAATCAAATTGACCCACGCTTAATTCTTTACCAATCAGCTCTTTTTCTGCTTCCAATACGACACTGCCCGCTGCAGGGGTATACGTATTTTTAAAGATCGCTTCTTTTTCATAGGTGGGTGTCGCTATTAATTGACCAGCCTTGTCTTCCACCTTCACATTGACCTTGTATTCTGTTTGATCGTAGATGATTGTACTATCCGTTCCCTTGACCTCTTTGATGATGTATTCATAGGTGCCGGCTTTATCGTAAGCTATCGCATCAAAATAAATATTGCCGCTTCCATCATTTTGTTTTGTTTGCAGAACAGCTCCTTTGTTATCTACTAATTCAAAATCAAATTGACCCACACTTAATTCTTTACCAATCAGCTCTTTTTCTGCTTCCAATACGACACTGCCTGCTGCGGGTTTATACGCATTTTTGAAGACCGCATTTCCTGCATAGGTTGGTGTTGCTACTAGTTGACCGTTTTTATCCTCCACCTTTACAGTGACTTGGTATTCTGTTTGGTCATACGTAATCGTTTGATCTGTGTCTTTAACATCATCAACCTCTTTGATGATGTATTCATGTTCGCCGATTTCTGTATATTCAATCGCATCAAAATAGATTTTTCCATTAGTATCATTTTGCTTTGTCTGAAGAACCTTTTTATCGGCATCCAGTAATTGGAAACTAAATTGATGGGTAGTTAGCTCTTTCCCCGTCAACTCTTTTGCAGCTTCCAATACAACACTGCCTGATACGGGCTTATACGTATTTTTAAAGACCGCATTTCCTGCATAGGTTGGTGTCGCTACTAGTTGACCGTTTTTATCTTCCACATTTACTGTAACTTGATATTCTGTGGCATCATATGTGATTGTAGGATCTGTTCCTTCAACCTCTTTGATTGTATACTCATGGGTGCCGGCTTCCGTATAGTGAATCGCATCGAAGGTCACGGTCCCATTCGCCTCGTTTTGCTGTGTCTGAAGAACATTACCCGTGCTGTCTACCAATTCAAAATTAAATTGATCCGCATTCAGTTCTTTCCCCGTTAATTCTTTTGTTGCTTCTAATACAACACTGCCTGATAAAGCTTTGTATGCATTCTTAAATACTGGAACATCTTCACCTGATTTAAGATCTTCGTACGTTGCCGTTGCTTCTAGCTTCCCAGCTTTCTCTTCTACTTCTACGATCACTTTGTAGTTCGTCTCATCGTAGGTCACGCCGATTTCTTTATCGTTATCGTTTGGAACGACCTCTGAGATAGTGTATTCATAAGTGCCTGCTTTATCATAAGAAATTGTGTCGAAGGTGATTTTGCCATCAGCAGTATTTTTCTTCGTCTGATCAACAGTGTCTCCCTTCAAGTTAAAGCTGAATTCGTCTGCTTTTAGTGGGCGACCGCTTAATTCTTTCTTGGCTTCTAAAACAACACTTCCCGGCATAGCTTTGTACACATTTTTGAAGGTCGGTACTTCGCCTGATTTAAGACCTTCATACGTTGCCGTTGCTTCCAGTTTTCCTGCTTTTTCTTCTACGTCAACAGTAACTTTGTACTTCGCCTCATCATAGGTCAGGCCAGGCTCTTTATCATTCGGGATTACTTCTGAAATCGTATACTCGTACGTGCCTGCTTTGTCATAAGTGATTGCTTCGAAAGTGACTTTACCGTCGGCGGTGTTCTTCTTCGTCTGATCAATGGTGTCTCCCTTCAAGTTAAAGCTGAACTCGTTGGCTTTTAATGGGCGACCGCTTAATTCTTTCTTCGCTTCTAATTGAACATTTCCTGGCAGGGCTTTGTATGTGTTCTTAAATACTGGAACATCTTCGCCTGATTGAAGGCCTTCATACGTCGCCGTTGCTTCTAATTTTCCAGCTTTCTCTTCTACTTCTACGATCACTTTGTAGTTCGTCTCATCGTAGGTCACGCCGATTTCTTTATCGTTATCGTTTGGAACGACTTCTGAGATTGTATACTCATAGGTGCCTGCTTTATCGTAAGAAATTGTGTCAAAGGTGATTTTGCCATCAGCAGTATTTTTCTTCGTCTGGTCCACACCGTCACCTTTCAGGCTAAAGCTGAACTCGTCGGCTTTTAATGGGCGACCGCTTAATTCTTTCTTGGCTTCTAACGTAAGATTAACGGGGTCTGCTACTTTCTTGGTGTTTTCCAGCGTAAATGTATACGTCTGGGTATTTGCGTCTATTGTAAATTCATATAACGTATCATCTAATACATAACCCTCTGGTGCGGTGATTTCTTTAATGGCGTAGTCTCCATAGCGAAGATTGCTGAGTTCTTCGACCAAGGTACCATCTCCAGCCACGATTTTATTCTCTTTGACTTCTACATCCGAAATAAAGGATTCATAATTCCCATCTGCGTTCTTCCGTGAAATTTCGAAATGTGCGGACTTGCTGATTGCTTCTTTCGTGTCAGAATCTATTTTATTGATGATTAACGCACCGTTTACTCCGGTTGAAGTTCCCGAACCATCTGTTGATTTTATTTGAATTTCCTTTGTCACTTGATGAATTTCTGTGGCGCTTCCGTTCAATCTTACATCATTCGTAATTTTTTCATTATTCACAATTCCTGGATCTAACTTTGTTTGATACTCGATGATATAGGGTGAATTTATCGGTGACTCAAACTCGATAGTCATCGTCTGTGTCCCATTAATTGCATCCATAGTCACTGACGATTTAAATCCTTCGATTACTTCTTCGCCTTTTTCAAACCCGCCATCTTTTGCTTTTGCATGAAATACCTGAACCGACACTTCATCCTGATTATTTAAGACAAATGACTGTTGATTTAGTTTAATCGTATCTGAGACGATTGCATCATTTATTGTTCGAGCATCTTGATTAATCAGAACTTGCCAGTTCGCTAAGCGATTATTATCCGCATCTTGAAGACCATCTTTTTTCAACCACATGTCCTTATCCGATTTAATGACTTCTCCTTCGGTATGAACAATTTCCTGATCACTTGCATCTCGTAGTTCCGCATAATTCTTATACTTGAATACATCTTCACTCGCATCAACTGCTAGAGCCACAGAAAAGGTCTTATTGGTCTCTTTCAGGAACGTAATAACGATTTCACCCGAGGCGGTTAACTCATATTTATAATCCTTCTCTTCTTCTAACTTGTCTTTAAAATTTGTGATCTGTCTTCCATTATGAAGAAGCTCGGTTTCGCAAATGGTTAATTCTCGCAGCGTCTGACCTTCTCCAAGCTTTTCAATAATCGTAGCATTTTTTTCTATTGTTTCTTTGTAGAAATTGAAAGTTGCTAGCCAACAAACACTGTCTTTTGGTGCGGTAGTCTCGGTAAAAGGAGTAGCCGATGGATTCCACCCGATATATTGATTTAACCCGGCAGCAACAGATTCTCCCTCTGCAACAAAGAAACCGCCTTTACTAGCGTTGTTCAGCCATAATGGCTGTAACCATCTAGTTGCTTCTGAGCCTTCTTTATACGTGATGTCATCACTAGCTGTATACTCAACAATCACGGAGTTGTCTAAACGATTGGATTGCCCATCAAGCTGCTCGACCTGCTTTCGAATATCAAATTTTGTTGTATACGTCATCGTTAATTCTTCATCAAATTCCCCATACGCACCTTTAAAAGTCACTTGGAAGCCTGACTCATAATCCACTCCACCTTCGCTCGCTGTTAGCCGGACTAGCTCATAATCTTCTCCTTTTTTAAGAATATTGCCATTTGAGCTGGTGATTTTAAACTTCTCTTCTTCTGTAGTAGTTGGTGCATCATCGTCTATTAATTCCAACGCACTTTTGTTGCTGCCATCAGATTTTTGATAGCGGTCTGTAATGACAACATTCTTAATTTGTTTTTTCTCGGAATTGATCGTCGTCGTCCACTTTGTCTGAATTTTCTCTAAGTTAACATTACCTGATCCACCTTCAGATTTTTTAACCCCAATATTTCCTGTCGGTCCAATCGTTGTTTGACCTGTATGCTCATGACTGTCATCCCCATCAGTGACGGTCATATAATTTTTGATAGTAGTATTTCCGAATAGCACTTTAAACAATTTCGTTTTATAAGTAATCAAATAATTTCCGGCAGCGGAAAACGTCAATTTGAATTGAACGGGTTTTCCTTCTTTTTCAATTCTATCTTCGGAGGAAAGATCCCATGTAGAATCAGCAACTGCGTTTCCTTGTTTATCCGTTACAACAATACTGTCTTCTACAAGATAATGAAGAGCCCTTGAAGAATCTGATCCATCATACGTTTTATCATGAATGTAACCATTCGCATTTTTGAAGGATACAGCAACTTCCCAGCTCACTTCCCCTTTGGAGGAATCATAGCTGACAGCTCGTTTATAAGCTTCCTGCTCATCATAACTGACTGTCGCACTGACACTCTTTTCAGAGAACTGGCTACTTTTAATGGTCGCTGTATTCGTGAAAAATCTTCTTGCGGTGTCTACAATTTTAGCCGTGAAGTATATTTTTACTGGCGTGGTAATTGTTTCATGAAATTTGAAGGTTTTGCTTGCTTCATCAAATGTATAAAATCCTTTGGCTGCTGAACTCCAAGTTTCAGTCTCTTTATCGTATAAATCTACATTCACGACGATTTCATTATCATATACCGTATAGACAAAATCGGCTTCTGGTAAAACATCTTCTACTTCCACATTCGTCAATGCTTTCGAATCCTGATTAAACGTGATTTCCCAATCAATTGTCGCTTGATCCGTGATCGCCCCCTTCTTTGCGATATCACTATGATAAATCGGAACGACAAGTGAAATTTCTTTGTCCTCATCATCTTGAATTCCTGTTTCTATTACTTGTTTCTCCAGCGTTGAATCAAGTTTCAGTTCTGTCTTCAAATTAATGACGCCAGAACGCTCGGACAGATTTTTTCCGGTATCATTAAAAATAACTTTTAATTCCCCGTTCTTATCTAGCTCGAAAGTCCCCAGTTTGTCCTCTGTACCATTAGAATTCTTGCGGACCAGATCTCCAACTACAACGTTATGGATCGCAAAATAATCAGGAAGCTGATACGTATAATAATCCCCATCAGAGATGTCTTCGTCATTGTCCAAACGCCAATCAATTTTAATCTCGATATTGTCGTTATATAGAGCGGGATGCTCCTCTGTGTACTCATCTCCATTAAAATCTGTAATTTTGATATTGTGAAATAGCTTCACACCACGTGCATTCAAATTGGGATCGCTCGCTCGTGATTGTCTCTCATTTTTTTCTTGTTCGGCTTCTACTGTATCTAGCGGATCTGCGGCTGGGTCGACTTTTTTATTATAATAAAGCGTTTGAACAAGGTTGTTCCCAAAATCAACCGTTTCTGTCTCCACATCCTCTGCCGTTGTTTCAGCAGTTAACTCCATTACTCCTTCATAGAATTTTGCACTGGAAAATTCTGGCACACGGCCATCTGCTGTATCTTGATAATTTTTATTGAATTGAAAAATTACTTGTTGACTGCTTAGTTGATAGTGGCCCATTTCACCCAAGCTACCGGATTGCTCTGGGTAATTCAGATTTTTCGGTAAGTCAACTGCCACCATCGCTCCATCTTCTATCAATGTTGCATTGGCTAATGACCACGTAAGTTTCACTTTTATTGCGTCTTTATTGTTTAAGCGATTTTTTTCTGTGATTTCCTGATCTTCAGTATCAGTGATTTCTACTTGGTTAATCACTACATCAGCAGCTTCAATCGTCTCAGCGAAAATCGTCATCGGAAAAATACCGATCACCATTCCTAAAATTGCTGATAATGACCAGATTTTTTTTAATTGCTTCATCCTGTTTCATCTCCTTTAAAAAATAAGATAATCTTGCTTATTGGTTTCAGTTTTATGAGTCCCATATAAGATGGTCCCAGACATGTTTGCTAACATTCGTACGAGTTCCCGCTCTCCTGTATCATCAGAAGGTGGATTTGTAAAAGACAGGGCAATGATTTTCTGCTCGATCGTTTCCAAGATCTTGGTACTATTTTTCTTTTCTGAACGCGTCATATCTTGCGTATTTGTTTTCGGCAAAACACTAGTGGTCTCTTTTTTCTCTTTTTCTATGGAACTGGTGCTTTCTTCTATTTCACTAGTGTCACCTGTTTCTTCTCTAATCTGGCTGGTCGACTCCGCTGATTCGGTGTTATCAAAGAAAACAGTCGTTTCGTTTTCTTCTATTCGTTTATTCGCAACGATCAACGTGTTGCCCGTCTCTGACAAATCAAACGCAAGCTGCGCTTGTTCCTCTCTTACTTGAATGATTAGTTTTTCACTACTATATAAAATCGGTGCGTTGGATTGATAAAACATCATTGAAGGAAGCGCCAATGCAATTAATAGATTTCTATTCATAAGCGCCTCCTTTTACCGTCAATAATAAGTGTCCAAACTCTGCCCAATCCTCTGGTGTCGGCGGACGCTTCCAAATCATTTGATGGCAGGGAAGCGTATCAATCAGAAAATCAGATAAATAAATTTGCGTCTTGGTACTTAATTTTTCTTCATAGCAAATGTTCATGGTTTGAAGGGAGCGCAGCATCGTTTGAATATAGTCGTTATAGCTGCTGCCATGTGAAAAATCGATACAGATAAACACTGGATCTTCCAGTTCCTCAACAGAAATTTGCGTAATCAAAAAAAACAAATAATCATAGTACAATTTGTTCCGCTCTTGATCGGAATGAAACAGCCCCCTCTGGGCGATCCTTTCAATAAAGTCTTGGATCAGTTCATCTAGTTTGGGATTGATTTCTTGGAAGTAACGGCGCTGGATCTTCGTCACAAAAGTCGATTCGCGAAAATGATAAAGTAGCCATCTGCGATTGATTCTTAACAAGCCGGATAATAATGAACGATCTTCTTTTAATCGTTGGATAGTAAAGCGCGAGTGGTCTGCCAGATAGTGTAAAAATTCCTCCACTAACTCTTGCGCCATTTGTATTTCTTTTCCTTCAATCATCTTCAAATTCACTTGCCAATCAACTTCCATCATTTGGCAAAATAATAATAACGCAGCAATTTCATGCCGTTTCTCCGTTGCCGTCATAGAAAAATGACTATCTAGCCATTTGTTCAGATATTCTGTCGCCTCATTTTCCACATATTCGATCTGTGCCTGAGGCATTAAATGATTTTTCCTCATTCGAATCAGCCCGATACTCATGAAAAACAACAGCTTATGCTCTTTCGTTTTAGGAAGTGAAAGATTTAAATAATGCTCTAAATAACGTAAAAGCTCTTTTGCTTGCTGTTGTATCTCCGCATCAAAAGGACTGGCTAAGCCGTTGAATATTTCATAATACAAGCCAAACAGAAAATTACGGAGCATGCCTTCATCTCCGATTAATTGATTTTGCTTCAATTGAAAGCCTTCATCTGCTAATCTATTTTTTAACCGCTTATATAAGCGATACGTACTTGAACGACTGACATGCAACTCTTCAATCTGCTTATCTAAACTTGTCTCATTTGTCACGTAGCAATGAAAAATTTGATACGTTAGACTCCGCTCAACTAAATACACCCGCATTTTTTTTACGAGGGCGTGTGTAAGTTGATGAATCTCGATTTCTCCTGTTTCATGCAGTTCGATGGTTGCGTTAAAATGATTTTCTTTTAGCTCATCCTGAAGCTCCTGCAGATATTTCTCTAATTTATAGCGAGATATTTCTAAAATATCTCCCAGCTGATCCGCCGAGCAATACGCATTTTTATTTAATTCCAGATACTGAAGCAAGTACCATTTATAACGGTCATCATCCATTAATAAATCGTTCGATTGCATCTCTTGTTCCTTTCAAATCAAAATAAAATTTTGATTAATTTTATCTAATTATATTATCCATATAAGCTTTTTTTAATTAGTACATCGTTTGATTTGTCCTTATTTTTTTTATAATGCGCAAAAAAAAGAGACTTTCTTAACGAAAATCACTTTTTGACTATATTTAAATATTAACATATATTTCATTGATATTAATAAAATATTTAGATTTTTTTGAAGAAAGTCTCGTATAACACCTATTTTCTTTTTTATTACGATAATTTTTATGTTGTTTATCTTTTATCAAGAATGATTTTTAATGAAAAATGATAAAAAGAATCTATTATACAATTATTTTTTTATAATAGCTCCTTTTTACATATTGATCGAAGATTCTATTAAATGAATTTCGTCTACTTTCTTTATTGATATACTCTTTACTATTCTCTTCTAATACATGTCTCCACTAGTCCAACAGCTAGCTCATTTAAAACGTTCGTTTGGCAATAGCCATGTATTTTTTCAACAAGCCGCCACATAAGAAAGATAAAGCAATGAAAATCATCCCTACAATAACTCCAGTGAACACTTGCGGCATTCCTGTCAAGGTGATGAATAAGACATTAAAAGGAATATGAAGAATGCCAAATAGATTCATCACAGCAACCACTGGCAGACCAATCCCGATCATTCCAAAAGCTCCTGTCAATACAGTCAAGATCGGTAAAATGAAGATCCCTGAAAAAATTACTGCAAGGCCACTGCCAAGTCGTTCCATTACGCCTCTCTCCTTTTGCTCCTCACCAGTTGTACGACACCCATTTCTTTTACTCATTTTTTGCTCCATTTTAAACACTCCTTCTTATTTTTGATTTTATTTTTGACGTTTCATATTTGATAAAAACGAATACTACGATTTAATACCGAACGACGGTATGTATAACTTTAAAATAAAACTGCCTTTGTAGGCAGAGATTATTTTTTTTGTTCGTACAATTTGCGAAATTTTTCCAAACGTTTAATTGCGTCTTCGTTGAAAACTTCAATCCCCAGTTTAGCCATCATTTCTTGGAATAGAGCGAAGCGATTAACGACACTGCTTGGATCATCGTCATGAATCAATGGAATCAACCAGATATTTATCAATAGTAGAATCACTTCTGCTAGCTCTTTCGGATACTCTGTTTGAATCGATCCATCTGCGATCCCCTCTTCAATGATCGGCTGTACATAATGAGGGGCGGAGTCTTTGAAAATGCCTTCTAGCTGCATTACCAGCATTTGAGGATTTTTCAAAAAGTCTGGCGCCATTTGAAACATATCATCCTGCCGTGGATTCTCTAAAGCCGATGTGAATAACGACTGCAGCTTTTCTAATCCGTTCATACTTTTATTTTTTTCAAGCTGTTTGATATGCTCGAGTTCATTCTCATTGTTTTGATACAGCTTATCCATTACTCCATCTAAGATATCTTCCTTCGATTTGAAGTGATGATAGATCGCGCCTTTTGATAAGCCGCCAAGATTATTGACGATATCTTGAATCGACGTATGCTCATAGCCTTTTTCTAAAAACAGCTGCATAGATACCTCTATAATCTTATTGACTGTTTCTTCTGGGTATTTATTTCGAGCCATACATTCTATCTCCTATCCATACATTCGGTTGGTATGTATTCACTATAATCGCTTCTAACAACAATGTCAACCGTAAAAAAAGATTTTTACTGAGTTTCTCTAACCCTTTTTCCTGCGACTCCATCCTTCGCGTATTTTCCCCTTTAAGTGTTGATAGGTTAAAAATTGTTGACGCTCGCGTTTAATGGCCTTATAGCGCTTCGGCTGCTTCTTGTAAAATTCTTGATGATAATTCTCCGCGGGCCAAAAGGTTTCTGCGGATCTGATTTCTGTCACGATTGGTTTACTGTACCGATTAGAATCAAGAACTGCTTGCTTCTTATTCTCGGCAATTTTCCGTTGTTCTTCGTTTGTCGTGAAAATTATCGGACGGTATTGAGCACCGCGATCCTGAAATTGTCCAAAGGCATCCGTTGGATCGATGATCTGCCAATAGAGATCCATTAACTCCTGATAGCTGACAAACCGGTTATCGTAAATAATCTCCACGGCTTCGACATGTCCGGTCGCACCGCTGCTGACTTGATCATAGCTTGGGTTATCGACAGTCCCGCCAGTGTACCCAGATAAAACTGAGACAATCCCCGGCCATGTCTCAAAAGGCTCCACCATACACCAAAAGCAGCCGCCAGCAAAAATCGCTCGTTCATGATAGGCTGGTTCTGAAATAAAATGCTGGTCTTTTACAGACTGTTCCATGTCTGCTTCCTTTTTTATAATCGCCTGATAAAAATCAGCCACGTCCGGCGTCAGATTATTACGCAGCGCCAATGGTCGCAATTCCGCTTCCAGCTTAGCCAATTGTTCATTGAACTTTGCAGGCTCATCCAATCCATTTTTAGACGTTGTCAGCAAGTAACGCTCCCATTCGCGCGTATTCGGATCCAATATCAGATTATAAAGCTTTTGCAGTACTACTTCTTGGGTCAATTGCATGGCTTTCACCCCTCCTATCCTTTTGGGGCATAAATTTACCACACTTTTGCTAAATAATCGAATGGTTGGATTGGAAAAAAGACTTACCTTCTTCGATAAGCCTCGGCATCCATATTTGAATAAGGAGTCCAACCATTTAAACGATTGATCTCTGATTTTTCTCTAAAAGAATATCTTTATTGAATTTCCTTTACAGATGTTATTAGATACTTCAGTCCATCTCCCCATACCATTCTTCCTCAGTAAAATCATATTCAAAACGAACTTCTTCAGAGTATTTGCGAAGTAACAAGCCTGTAACAACGACTTTACTATTCAATAAAACAGTTGGTGTCAAGGTAACTAACATTAATAAAGTAAGTCCTATGATTACCGCCAAAATGGAAATGATATTGCCAAAAAGAGTCCCATTTAACCCAGACAAAGCATCTGAATTGATTCCTCTTAACCACCATTTATTCAAACGATAAAACTGCATCCCTGCCACTAACAAGACAATAAAAATCGTTATGAATATTGAAATTTTTTTAACAATTTTGATAGGAAGCTTGTGCGTATTCTTTTTGTTTGAAACATAGAATACTTGTAAAGTTTCTAATAATTTGGTTTTTGCTACAAAAAATACCAATAGAAAACTAATCAGAATGTATATAGTTGATATTCCTCTATTCAGTGATCTGTTCTCTGTAACCTCTAAAGAAGCAATATAAAAAATGACAACCGTCTGACAATTAATGAACATAGCAAGATTATAAGCCGCATTTTTAAAAAAGTTCTTACTCTTTAAATATAAAAATAGATTAACAGCTAGAATAAGTGTAGAACATATCGGAAAAACAACCCAATTTGCAGCTGAGATTAAGCTTATGAGCCATCCAATAAATGACATTAAATAAACTTTTACTTTTCTCGAGAGAATTCCTTTGTTAGAATCTTCCAAAATTTCTAAAACTTCTTGATAGGAATTCCTTAATAGGATATTCGATAAAGGGATTTCTTTCACCAAATTCCAAATGCCTTTCATTCTCTCACCTTTTTCTTTTTATTTCGGTGTGTAGTTGGTACTCGGATTGAAACTAGGACTCCCGCTCTCAGGTTGTACTCCAGTACGATAATTTTTATCAGTTGGGCTACTATTATGTTTCCCATATTGTTTATACTGCTTTTCTATCCACTCTCGTTTGGCCTTTTCAGAACCTAATCCCGGAGTCTTTATTTCTTTTCCAGGTAAATCAAATCCTAAGATTTTGTCAGGCCAAACTGTAATCTTTCCTTGTACTACAGAGTTCGCAAATCCTGCTAGAGCCCCCACAGGTCCACCATAGTCTAATCCTTCCAATACCCCCGCATTTAACATAAATAAGTTAATTCCCCCATAAAATGCTTTACTCAAATCACCATAAGCTGGACTTTCTGGATTGCAATATTCTTCATATGCATAAGCAGTTACTGTCGCAAGATCTCCTCCATAACTTAACCCTTCACGAACAGCAGGATGGGCTTTTATAAAATCAGCAACCCTTTTTAGTTTTTTGAATGCTGTCAGCCCAACTTTCGTTCCTTCGATTATTTTCGCCCCTTTTGACGTTTTAGACAGAATCCCTACAGCATAACTCATTGGTGCAAATACATCCCAACCCTTGTCACTTAATTTAGCAAGATTTCTATAGATAAGTGCTTGCTGGTTCGTTGACAATTTGTTCATATAGAAAGCAAACTTGGGACTATTTAACAAACTTGTCACTGCCTTCTTGGGTAGTAAACTCCAATTTTCATGCATAATAAAAATTTCTAGAACCATGTCCTGAAATGAATCAGGAAATTTGTCTAACGCTGCGATAACGTATCCAAACAGTTTATCATTATTTCTAACTTTATCCAAAGCAGCGATTGGATTCTTTTTAATCAGATCGTTCAGTTCTTTTATTGCTGCTTTTTTTTGTTTTTCTTCTTCCTTCTTGGCATTACGCTTTTTATCTTCATAACTTTTAATTTCATCTACCCACGACATATTTTTGGGTATTGTAAACATGCCAGTAGCACCATTCCAACAGGTGGCAGCCTGTGCTGCTCCCCTGTTAATCGCCGATTCTAATGCTACAATCTCAGAAAAAATCGATGGCGAAGACGCATCAAAGGCTTTCAGTTTTTCTAGCTTCTCCTCTAATTTCTTCTTCGCTTTTTCCTGTCCGTCTTTGACATTATTGACTGAATCTAATACGGTTTTCTTCGTCGGATCAGGCAAAGGACTACTCGAAACCGTCTGAAGGATTGCATTTGCCATGTCAATGCCCTGTTGGTATTGCTTGATCTGTTCTTCTAATTCAGAGGATTTTAAATCCGCACTATCTACCTGTGACTGATAATCATCTGGAAACTTCTGGCACGCTTTTGAAACTGCCTCAGATAAAAGCATACCACCTTTAGCTAAGGGAAGTAAAACGGCTGAAAAGTATTGCTTTGCAGAATCATAGGTTTTCCCTTGGAGTTCGGCACTGCTCATGACAAATTGGTTGATGGCTTGTTGTAGTTGCTGGTAGCCTTGGATTTGTTTTTGGCACATCGTGTTAACACTCGTCGCTTGTTCTTGGGAACTGCTGACAGACATATCAATGCTCATCGGATTCCTCCCTGCTGTCTAGTTTTTTCTCTTCCTTGACTAGGGCTTGTTTCTGCTCTTCTAGTAAGTGTTGTTGGCGCTTTAACGTTCGTTTCTCATCGCCTAATGCCATCATTGTTTGTCCTGAATCTTGTGTAAACAGGGCGTAGACCTCGTCAAAGACCCGACTGTCATCATTCTTGCGAAAGAGTTCCCGTGTTTTTTGCATTAGTCGCTGATTCTTACGAAAATAGGAACCGATACCGTCTGTCAATCGCTCACATGTTCGCTGACGCTGATAAAGGTCTTCTTGTTTTTTGGTGAGACTTTTTTTCTCACTTTTGATTGCATCTAATCGTTTTTCACTCATCATAATATCTTCCTTGTGAATAATTCTTTTCCTGCCTGATCGATTGCTTCAAAGTTTTTCGCCACACTGTTGATATTGCTGGAGGCGCTATTGACGGCCTCAGTAACTTTTTTCACAGCGTTAAACGTCGATGTTATCGCCTCTTGCGCCGTTTTGTTTCCCGAAACGGTTGTTTGAGAATCACTTGTAGGCGTACCGCCTGCCGTTAAGCTGCCTGCCGCACTCTTCAACGCACTGGCTCGCTGTTGAGCAACACCCAGATTACTTTTTACTGCCATACCCTTCACTCCTTTTTGAAAAAAGCACCAGCACATAAAGTACTGGCGCTCCACACTCCACTTAGTTCAAGCCGAATGATCCAGCATCTTGACGGTCGCGTTCTGCCACTGTGTCCGCATATTTGTTCAATTGTCCGTGGATGCTCTCCAACAACTCTTCCATTTGTTTCACGTTGCCTTCTAATTGGTTGTACTGTTCTAAGTAAGCACGGAAGGCTTCCCCCTGCCATTGTTGGGAAATCGTTTGATTCATGGAATTGACCTTGCGAATCGCATCCTCGATTTGTGCTGAGGCTTGTTGGTAAACCTTCGCCTGTGATTTCAGCTGTTCGGGTGTGACTGTAATTGCTCCTGACATAATGTATGTCCTCCTATATGTTTTTTCCTATTTGATGCATTTGCATTCAATAGGTTGATTCAAGCTTACACCAGATTTGGAGGAGTGGATCAAAGTTCGTCGTATACGGAAAAAAGTTGCGTATACGACGAATAAAGACCAATCGAAGAGTCGTTGGTCTTAGTTATATAGATACATGAAATTAAGTTTAGCCAATTAACAACGCTCCTACGATCAGAATACGAACAGTAAAATAAGCTTTAGTTCTTCACTAAATATAGGACGAGAGGCAATCATTCTTCCTAAAATTAAAAAGCCGCCAGATATATCAAAATATCTGATGGCTTATCCTTTTATTCATCATATGAACAAAACAGAATACGCTTTGCCTACAACAATTCTTTCCTTAAAGTCGCGTCATCGACGGGGGATAAATATTTCGGTGCGATATCTAATACGGTAAAAGCACCGAATTGTTTTTCCTCTGCCAATCGCGCACAGGCTCTTGCATAGGCAACCAAGACACTCGCTGTGAACTCCGGGTTGCTTTCTAGCTGCAGGTTGTACTCAATTACCTGTTTAGTGTCTTCATGCGTGGTTCCTGTCCGCAGCACTGTACCGCCGTGAGGCATCGCATGATGATCTCGCTTCAATTCCTCCGCGGTAATAAAATGAACGATCGTATCATATTCATCAAAGTAATTGGGCATCGTCACGATTTCTTCTTTAATCGCTTTTTCGTCAGCCGTTTCTTCAAGGACGACAAAGCATTCGCGTAGATGTTTATCGCGTGTCGTCAGCTCCAGCTTTTCCCCAGCTTTTAACTTCTCAATAACTTCACTTTTTGGAATCGTATATTGGATCGCATCCGCGACGCCTTCAATTCGGCGTAAAGCATCCGAGTGGCCTTGGCTAACGCCCTTGCCCCAAAAAGTATACGTGTCTCCCTGCGGCAGAATACTTTCCGCGTATAAGCGATTCAAGCTAAACAGTCCTGGATCCCAGCCTGTCGAAATAATTGAGACTGTTTGATTTTCCTTCGCTGCCTGATCGACATTTACATAATGCTCAGGAATTTTCGCGTGCGTATCAAAGCTGTCGATGGTATTGAAATTTTTAGTGATTTCTGGGGTTTGGACCGGCAAATCAGTCGCCGAACCACCACACAAAATACAGACATCAATCTTTCCCTTTTGCGCGATTAGTTCCTCCATCGCGAAAGCAGGTGCGCCATCTGTTTGAACGTTTGCCGGATTTCTTCTTGAGAAAACTCCTACTAATTCCATATCTGCGCTTTGTTTTAATGCTCGCTCGACCCCGCGCCCTAAGTTTCCATATCCAACAATTGCTATCTTGATCATCCGTTGCCCTCCTTATTTTTATGATTAAAATTATACTACAAAAGAGGATTTCATATTAAAAAAATCTCATTCTCCAAGAAGCTTTCTTTAGGAGAATGAGATTATTATAGTGATCATTTTTTATCTTGTATTTAACAGAGGGAACACCCCTACCTTATTAGAAAGAAAGTGACCCTTCTTTTTATAATAAATGATTGTCCTTCAACACGTCACCAATATAGGTATGTTCAACCTTCTTAACAAAGTGACCCAGCACTTTTTTCTCTACATAAGGCAGATCCATCTCGGAAAGCTTCTTCCGATCACTCAAATAGTAAACGGAATTTGCCAGTGTACGAATATCATACGCTGACGCGAAAACTTCTGGTACGCCGCGTTCAATATCCAAGAAGGAGTAAACAGCTTCCATCGCTGTTCGAACAGAATATTCTGTAGTAAAGACCGTATCTCGTTCGGTTTCAGCAAAGTTTCCGATAAAGGCTAGATTTTCTGACCCGTTAGGAATGACTAGTGGACGATCGCCAGGTTCCCGCAGCATGAAATAAGACGTGATAAACGGCATATAGACCGGTGTTACGACACAGGATTTCTCAGAGAATTTCTGGATATCTTCTTCCGGTACACCTAAGTGATACATCAATTCTTGTACGATTTCCTGCCCGCTACATTGTTCAATCGGCTTCTTGATATAATTTCCCGGGGTATTAGACAATAACCCATAGACCCAAGTAACCGTTTGTTGGTCATTTTGTTCTTTAAAATGAGGCTGACGATGCGTCGCGAAGCTCATCAACCAATTCGAGTCTTTGATCGTAATGATTCCGCCAGTCACGATTCTTCCCGTCCGTAATTTACGCTTCGTCAATCGTGAAATATACGGTTCAATATCAAAGTTTTCCCAAGTAACTGTTGCAGAAACAAACCAGCTTTCATCAGGTAAATTGTCGCAAAAAACTTCTGGATGCCCAAACTCATCAGACTGTTTCGCTAAATTCTTCCACAAATTCCAGCTGCCGCCTAATTCGTGAGTAATTGGCGCCGGCGTATGATGATCACCTTCTGTGGAGCTTTCTGTGATCGAACCGTTTGTCACAAAAACGAGATCCTTTTCAGTTAAGTCGATTTCTTCTGCTTTACCTGCACGGGTTAACTGAATCTTCTTCGCTACTTTTTTGTCAGGAGTCGCATCAACTTGAATGTTCGTGATCTTCGTTTCATATTGGAAATCGACCCCATGATCATTCAAGAAGGACAATAACGGTTTGACTAAAGAATCATATTGATTGTACCGAGTGAATTTCAAGGCTGTAAAATCAGGCAACCCTTTGATATGGTGGATAAAACGCATCACATAGCGGCGCATTTCGATTGCAGAATGCCATTTTTCAAAGGCAAACATTGAACACCAATACAACCAAAAGTTCGACGCAAAGAATTCATCACCAAAGACATCTTCGATTTTCTTACCAATCAATTGATCTTCTGACGTCATAAATAGATCGACTAGTTCTTTTTGCGCTTTCTTCGACAAGGTAAAGTCGCCGTCGTCTTCCGCACGTTCACCGCGATTATGGATGATGCGACAATTGGATGAGTTAGGATCATCATGATCCAACCAATAAAATTCATCTAAAACAGAAGCGTCTTCTACTTCCAGCGATGGCACTGAGCGAAAAAGATCCCATAAACATTCGAAATGATTCTCCATTTCGCGACCACCACGTGTCACAAAGCCGTCATGGGGAATAAATTTTCCATCTAACGAACCGCCGGATAAGGAAAGCTCTTCAAAAATGTGGATTCGCTCCCCTTTCATTTGGCCATCTCTGATCAGAAAAACAGCCGCCGCTAAGCCAGCCAATCCGGCTCCAACGATATATGCACTCTTTTCGTCAACACCTGCTGGTTTTCTCGGTCTAGCAAAAGCTTCATAATTTCCATTCGTGTATCTCATGATGTTCCCTCCTCTGATAATCTAATTTCAGCATACCAGCAGGAAAAATTTATTGAAAACAAGACGCACTCGCCCCTTCGAAAAATTAGACTATTTTGACGATTTGTCTAAAAATGAGGCGTAGAAAGACGCTGCTGAAGGTACGAAGCCCTTTCCTAAATATCGAATCACCTCTATTCACTCAGTCACTATTTCCTTTTTTTCTTTTTCTTCTTATTCCCCATCAGTTTATCGATCTCTCTTTTCAGCCGTCGGTCTTCTCGTCCCTTTTTTATTTGTGATCGTACTTTGCCAAAGAGATTAGGAGCATTATCTGATGTTGACGATGTCAAATCTGGTTCGTTTAACTTTTCCCTTGATGTTTCTTCAGCTGCTTGATGCGTATTAGACGAAAGCGCGCTCTTCTCACTTGTATTGGTAGCGGTATCATTTTTATCAGAACTTTCTTTTACTGAGGGTTCTAGCTTCGCAGCCTTATTCGTTTTATGGTCGTTTATTAATGAGGGAATTTTTGCGTTTCTGTCCGTTGCTTTTTGAACAGTTTTCTTATCTGTACTGTCTTGTTTTGTTCTTTTTGAAACAGTCCCAGCCTCATCTTTCTCCTCTTTTGCAGCTTGAGCAGCTTTCTCTGCTTTTCGGCTATTGAAGGCTGTAGCAATGGTCATGCCTGGCGTTTTGTAGCTGATGAATTCAACAAATTTTCGCACACCGCCAGTTTCAAAAACTGTCAAAGTGGACAATGTTCGTAGAATGTTTGCAGTCAACGCTTCATCTTTGGTGGGATCCGTATCCGGAATCGTTAGCTTATGCTTTTTCCCTTCAGCGTCTTCAAAGATCGTTTCTACGTGATAAATCAGGCCCTCTCTGCGATTATTAAGTGTCCCCGACTCTTCTAAATAGCTGCTATATAAACGGGCCTCTTCCGTATAGGCAAAATAAGCGGATTCATTTTTGAACAGCTTTTTAATCAGCTGCTTCCATTCGCTTCCGTTAAAGAAGGCTTTGAAAAAAGGGCTATACTGGCGCATGGTGTCATTGGGCTCCAATGTTAGATACACTTCACGAATCAGATTTTTTAACGGCTCAGTAAAGGTCCCCTTGCTAAGAGAATCCCGTACGAGAATAGCGACCATGTACTGAATAAAATGCTCCATATTTTTATTCTTAGCATAAAAAAGCTGAACTCTTTTGGTTAAGTTCTCCTTCTTCATTAAAAATATTTGTCGCTGCCCTAATTTCACTGCCTCCATGTTTACCCCTCCATTTAACATACTTTCTTTTCAATATGATATAACTAAAATAACAACTTTGTAAATAGTTTAAAAGAAATAATTTATCCTACCCGAAAAAGAAACCTTTTAATTAAACAAAAATACTCATTTTTTAAATTTTTTCAAAAGCGATTGAATATATAAAAAATAACAGGAAACCAAAGCGTTGTTTGGTTTCCTGTTTATTCAATCTTACGCGTCTTGTTCCGTCATAATGACTGGCCCTTCTTTAGTAATTGCTATGGAATGCTCATATTGCGCACAGTAGCTGCCGTCTAACGTTCGAGCCGTCCAACCATTGCCGTCGATGCCTGCCTCCCATGTCCCTGTTGTGATCATTGGTTCAATCGTGATCGTCATGCCTTCTTTTAAACGTGGGCCCTTCCCAGCTGTTCCGAAGTGTGGAAAAAAGGGTTCTTCATGGATCGTTGGGCCAATGCCGTGTGCTAAAAAGTCCTGTACCACACCATAGCCTTTTCCTTCTGCATAGGTTTGAATAGCATGGCCGATATCACCCACACGATTTCCCACCTGCGCTTGTTCAATTCCAAGTCTTAGGGCTTCCTTGGTCACATCCATCAACGCTTGATGCTCTGGTGTGATCTCGCCGACTGCATACGTCCAACAGCTGTCAGAAATCGCACCGTGATAATCGACACAAAAATCAACCTTCAAGACATCCCCGGATTTCAATCGATAATTCGAAGGAAATCCATGGCAAATCTCGTCATTCACACTCGTACAGGTCGCAAATTCATAGCCCTCAAAGCCAATTTGAGCTGCGGTGGCACCTGCGGCTTCGACTCTTTCTTGGACAAACTGATTGATTTCATTCGTTGTGATTCCAGGAACGATAATCTCTCGTAACTGCCTATGAATACCCGCTAGGATAGCGCCAGATTCTTTCATTTGTTCAATTTCTCTACTCGATTTCAATGTGACCATGCGATCGCTCCTTATGATGTCTCTTCTGTTTTTACGACAGAATACTGAAATGTTATATCACGAAATACCTTAAAGGGAAAGTGCAGACACTTTTTTTTCGCGAATGATGCCTTTCTCCTATCCAACACTCTCACAGTAATAATTGACAAGGTGGAATTTTCTTCGCTTGCTCAATCATCGCCGCAATCTCATTTGGCTCCTCAAGTCCGCCCTTTCTGATCCATAACATAATAATAGATACCACGCTAGAAAGTAAAATTTCGGTAGCATAGTCTTCAGGTAAATGAGGCTTTGAGATTTTAGAGGTGCCTGACATTTTCATTTTTGCATCGACCATCTCTCCCAACACATCTTTCACCAATTCAGAAAACCTTGGATCACCATTTTTTCCAGATAGCGCAGAAATAAAAGCGAAATCAGCGCGTACATATTCAAGCGCTTTTAGTATTAAGTCATAAGGAATCAACTCAGTATGACTATTGTCTGAAGAACTAGGCGTATCATTCAGCAATATTTGTTCTAAATCATAAATCGTTTCTTTCTCCAATTTATCCATTAAATCGTATTTATCAAGATAATGTAAATAAAATGTCCCTCGATTGATGGATGCTTCTCTTGCAATATCACTTACGGTCATTCCCTCAAACCCTTTTGTTTGTAATAGCTGAATGAAAGATTTTTTTATTTCTTGTTTCGTTGGTGTATTCCGCTTTTTCATTAGTCTCCTCCTTAAATGGACACGCGTCAACCAAGTGTTTATTGCATGCTTCTCAAGATGATTATATACTGAGCGAGTGATTAAAATCAACACGTTGTCTAAATAAGGAGTGTGTATTCATGAGTTACATCGAGGTTAAAGATAGTTCAAAAAACTATAAAATGGGAGATACGGTAATAAAAGCCAATTATAATGTCAATTTCGAAGTAGAAAAAGGAGAACTTGCCATCATTCTTGGCGCATCAGGTGCTGGAAAATCTACAATTCTTAATATACTGGGAGGAATGGATAGCAACGATACAGGAGAAGTTATCGTCGATGGAAAAAACATCGCTGATTATAACGCTACCCAACTGACAAAATATCGTCGAGAAGATGTTGGTTTTGTCTTTCAATTTTATAATCTAGTGCCAAATTTAACTGCAAAAGAGAATGTTGAACTGGCCTCTGAAATCGTAGCGAATGCTGCTGAACCAGTTAAAACGTTAAGTATGGTCGGATTAGCCAAACGTGTAAATAACTTCCCGTCTCAACTTTCTGGCGGTGAGCAGCAGCGCGTAGCTATCGCAAGAGCAGTAGCAAAAAATCCCAAGATACTACTTTGTGATGAACCAACTGGAGCACTTGATTCTGAAACTGGAAAGCACATCATACAAATATTGCAAGATATGTGTCGTAATCAAGGAACTACCGTTATTATTGTCACACATAATAGCGCCCTGGCTCCTATCGCTGACCGTGTTATTCGTATGAGAAATGCTCAAGTCAGCAGTATAGATATAAACCCAACTCCTAAAAAAATCGAAAATATTGAATGGTAGGTGGTCGATGATGAAGAAGATACTCTGGAAAGAAGCGCTTCGCTCGATTTCAAAATCAAAGGGTCGCTTTCTATCAATAATGGGGTTAATGCTACTTAGCTCGTTTGCTCTCGTTGGATTGAAAGTAACGGGACCCGATATGCGTGATACAGGCAGAACATATGTGGACGACTTAAATAGTGCTGACATTACTGTTATCAGCTCTCTGGGTTTAGATCAAACAGACGAACAGGTTTTGGATACGACAAAGAATCTAAAAGAGTTAGAATACGGCTATATGAAAGACGTTACTATTAACGATAGCCATAAAAGTATTCGTCTTTATTCTAAAGGGAAAAATTTGTCTGATTACTCGCTAGTTGACGGTAGGTTGCCAAAAAAAGAAAATGAGATTGCTATTGATGAAATGCAGAGTGATAAATATAAAATAGGCGAGACTATCGTATTTGATGAAGAAGCAAAATCTGATGCAGCAACCGTTTTAAAAAGACATGAGTATAAAATCGTTGGCTTTGTCCATTCGAGTGAAATATTATCGAGTATCAATATGGGGCAATCAACTTCGGGTAGCGGCGAATTAAAAGGTTATGGCGTTGTTTCTAAAGAGAATTTTGATTCTCCCTACTATATGCTAGCAAGAATGTCTTTCAAGAACACTCAAGGTGTTGACCCGTATTCTGAAGAATATACTAGCAAGATCAAAGATCACAAGGACGATCTTGAAAAATTATTAGAAGAACAGCCGACTATTCGCCTAGCTGAGCTGAAAAAAGAATATCAAGATCAAATTAATGATGGACAGAGAAAAATTGATGAGGCGAAAAAGCAGCTTTCGGATTCAAAAAATCAATTAGCAGCATTAAATTTGGTTCCATCTGAAGAATCACAGCGTTTAACTGAAGAATTTGCTAAAAGGGAATCAGAAGTCGCAGAAGAAATTAGCGTTGGTGAGGAAAAAATAGCAGAAGCCCAAGAAATAGTAAATAATCTAAAAGCGCCTGTTTACAGCCTGAATACTCGCCGTGAAATTCCAGGATCTGAAGGTTATAGAACCTATAGTACCGTTTCGAAAATAGTAGATGCTTTAGCAAATATTTTTCCCATTTTCCTATATTTCGTAGCAGCCTTAGTGACGTCAACTACCATGGCACGTTTTGTTGATGAAGAGCGGATCAATTCCGGCACGCTAAAAGCACTAGGCTATTCGAATAGAGATATATTGAAAAAATTCACTTTCTATGGTCTTTCGTCGAGTCTAATAGGTACGTTTATTGGTGTTCTTTTGGGGCATATCTTATTACCTATGATTGTCTATAACGCTTATCATAATGGGTTTGTTTTCCAAAATATTGAATTACACTTCAACTTAAAAATCACTATCGTGGCAGTCTGCTTATCTATTTTTAGTTCGGTAGTTCCAGCATGGTTAGTAGCATCAAAAGAATTAAAAGATCAACCTGCAAATTTATTATTACCCAAACCACCAGCTGCGGGATCGAAGATTTTTCTGGAGCGCATCACTTTTATCTGGAGCCGGATGACCTTCACCCATAAGGTAACCGCTCGAAATATTTTTAGATATAAAAAAAGAATGTTCATGACAATTTTTGGAGTTGCGGGGGCTGTTACACTATTATTTGCTGGTTTTAGCGTCCAGCATTCGATAGACGGTATCAGCAATAGACAATTCGGTGATATTATTCATTACGATATGATTATTGTTGAGAATAATACAAGTCTGGCTAAGCAAAAGAAAGAAGTAGCAGAACAACTAAACACAAAGGCTATTAAGGAATCCGCCGCCATACATTTTGAAAACATGACAAAAGTTGCTGGAAAAAATAATGACACTCAAAACATCAAGCTTTTAGTTCCTGTTGAAAAGGAAGAGTTGAGTAGCTATATTGACTTGGAAAATCGTGAATCAGGTAGAGAACTCGAGTTACCAGACGATGGTGTGATCATTACCGAACGTTTAGCGAAATTGTTAAAGGTGAACGTTGGAGATACAATCACCTTAAATGACGAAGACGGTCATGGTCGTAAAATGAATGTCTATGATATTACTGAAATGTACATGGGGCATTTCGCCTTTACGAGTAAAGAGGGGTATGAAAAAATTTTTCATCACAGCTACGAACCCAATGCTTTTGTCATCAATTTATCGAATAGTTCATTAAGCAATACTGAAAAACAAGCAGAAAACTTTATGAATCTCGATGGTGTGAAAGCAGTTGTTCAAAATACAAGTTTAATCAATCAAGTGCATACGATTGTAAATTCGTTGAATAAAATTATGAGAGTCTTGATTATTGTAGCTGCTCTATTAGGAATTGTGATTCTCTATAATTTGACAAACATAAATGTCTCAGAACGTATGAGAGAACTCTCTACAATAAAAGTCCTAGGCTTTTATGATAAAGAAGTAACCATGTATATTTACAGAGAAACGATACTATTGACTACCCTCGGAGTAATTGTTGGCTTTGGCATTGGCGAGTTTCTTCATCAATATATTATTGCTGTCGTCCCTCCAGATGAAGTGATGTTTAATCCTGCATTAGGTCTGGCTAGCTTTTTAGTTCCAGCTGCCATAATCGCGCTAGTCACTCTTTTACTAGGCTTCATGGTCAACTACCGATTAAGAAAAGTTGATATGCTGGAAGCATTGAAATCCGTAGAGTAATTATATCTATCAAATGTATTACGAAAATTTTTCAGTGTCAGTCTCTCCTTTTCATTCAGTTGTAAAAAGAGCGAGGATCATTAATACTGATCCCGCTCTTCCGTTGTTTCATAAGTATCTAATAAAAAAGTAAGAATTTCTGTCAGGAAAATCATAGTGAATTGGCAGATCATTTTGTTCTATTTGCTGATACCCCTTTTTAACATAAAAATTATGAGCCCGTGTACACTTAGAAGGCGTGTCTAAGATAATACAAGTTATCCCGTTTGCTTTAGCATGATCAACTAGACAATTATATAGTTTTGAAGAAACGCCCTTCTCTTTTCCACGATAATCCGGATTCACAAAAAATTTTTTTAGGATACCATACTGCCCACTTTTTTTCATTAATCCTAAAGTTCCAACAACGTCATCAGAGGAATTTATGGCTAACCAAAATCCTCCTCCATTTTTTACATAATACTTACTGATATCACACAGATCATTTTGCTCATTAAGAGACAGATCTACTTTATTGTCAAAATTTTGTAGATATAGAATTAACGCGATAACCTGATTTTTGTATTTTTCTTCATACGGGATGATGTTCATTTTTATTCCTCCAATAATAGTGCTGTTGACTTCGATCTTCTTGACCCTTATAATAGCTCAAACTATTAATTCGAAAAATCAGAAATATAAGAATCGTGAATTCAAAATAATCGAATTGGAGGCTCTGTTATGGATCTAAAATACCTAACAACATTTAAGACAATTTTAGAACAAGGTAGTTTTAAGAAAGCCGCATACAAATTAAATTATTCTCCATCAACGGTCACTTCCCAAATACAACAATTAGAAGAAGAGTTAGCCGTTCAACTATTTGAAAAAATTGGCCGAAGAATGGTATTATCCCAAGCTGGAAAAGAGTTATTACCCTCGATAGAAACAATTCTCGACTCCGCTGCATTCATGAAAAATTATCAAAATAAGGACCAGTGTTTAAGTGGTCATTTGAAAATCGCCGCACCTGAAACGATCCTAACCTATCGTATTCAACCAATTCTTGAAAAGTTTCGTATTATCGCTCCTGATGTCAACCTTTCGATACAATCATTGAACTGCTATGAAATACGAGACAGCGTAGAAAATGGGGATATTGAGTTAGGAATTCACTACAATGTAGGAAAGTATGAAAAAAGCATTACTTCAAAACCATTGGGAGAATTCCCTCTGGTTTTGATTGGAAATCCTAAACTTAATTTATCTGATTATGACTTTAAAACGCCTAAGCAGAAAATAAACCTATGTCTGTTAACAGATGATAAGCATAGCATCTATCAAAAAAAAATCGAAACCTATTTAAATCAAAAGGAAATATCTTTGAATGGATTAATGGAATTAGGCAGTATTGAAGCGATAAAGCGAAGCGTCTTGAGTAATCTGGGAATTGCCTTTCTGCCACGCTTTACTGTAACAGAAGAATTATCAAATGGTTTGTTGAAAGAAATTCCCATGGATTTGAGCGGAATGGCCCTAACTGCTGTTCATATTCATCATAAAAACAAATGGGTATCTCCAGAGATGAAAACCTTTCTTTCATTACTTGAAGCTGGAATTTAAAAATAGTAATAAGCAGCCCTTGACATTAAATCAGCTGCTCATTACTATCTCAATTTCCATATTTTATTTGTCCGCCTCTGTGGGTTGGTTTCTGTAAGAAAAAAACAAGTCTCTATAGTGTCCCACTTTCCTTTTCCAGCCAAGAAATACCTTAAAGGGAAAGTTCAGACACTTTTTTCCGCTAAATGTCCAATTCCCTTAATTCGAGCTTAAAATCCTTCAAAGGGCCACTTTGCCAAACCTCGTCATTTTTCAAGTAAACTTGACCGTACTCAATGATCCAGCCGTGAAGATTTTGCGCTTTGACAGTGTCCATCGTTTCAGGCCAGATAATTTTTTCCTTTAACTGTTTATAGCCAGCAGATACAAAGCCAAATTTTTCAAACATCCGCTGCGCGTATTTGTCCGCAATAAAGGTTGATTGGTCAAAGACATAGACCAACAGTGCATCCGCGGTCTCTTCGCCGATCCCTTTAATCGCCAGGAGCTCCTTCCGTAGCGACGAAAAATCTTTAGTAGCCGCTTTTTGCAGGTCGAATTGATAATGTTTCAGCCACGTTAGCAAGGCCATAATCGTATTCGATTTTCCTTTGTAAAAACCACTTGGCCGGATCAGCTCCTGCAGCTGTTCCTTTTCCAAAGCCAAAATGCTTTCCGGTGAAAATCGTGTCTCCTTTTTCAGATTATCCAACGCATAATCCACATTGCGCCAATTCGTATTTTGGACGAGTACCGCTCCCAGTAGAATCTCCCATTTATCATCCGTATCCCACCAGCGTTTATGCGACATGACCCGACTAAACGCTGTATACAATTCTTCAATGTTCGTGATCATTTTTTATCCCTCGCTGCTTATTCGCTTTTCTTTCTCATTCATTATATTAAAAAGCGTCTAAATATGCTTGCAAAGCATTCGCCAGCTTGCCAATGTGCAGCCCATCAACAAAGGAATGATGCGCCTGTATCGAAAAAGGCAATAGGATTCGATCTTCTCGTTGAAAATATTTTCCCCAATCAATCAACGGTGTCGCGTTATCTTTTTTCCCAGCATTTGTATGGGAGACATGGGTAAAGGAAACCCACGGCATTGGCGAAAATTGAAAGACATCGGTTCCTAAAGGTCCTGTGAAATATTCCTTCTGCTCCTCAGCTTTTTTCGCAGCGGACGCAATGTACGCCTCAAGCGTTTCTTCCATCGGAACATTCACCACCTTGAACAGCTCTGTTTCTTTATCAAGGTAGGTAAATGCTGTATCGATCTGATCATAGAGGACAACCCTCCCGTCTAAAAAACGATAACGGAACTCTTCGATTTGATTGGCGCAAACCGTCACACTGTATATCATCGCAAACGTAAAAGAGTAGTGTTTCTCACGAATTTTCTGCAAAAAATTCGTAATATCTAATTCAAAAGAGACACAAAAGGCCGGCTCCACACAATTTCTAAATACCTTGCAATGCATGGCTCGCTTCCAATTCTGTTCGTCAATCAGGACATACGTATTTCCCATTTTTACACCTTCCTTACTTTCTTTTACCTATACCATACAGGGAAACGCTGGGCAAAACAAATCCGGCTAGCCGATAGACTAGCCGGATTGATTCACCTTATTTTTTTCGTTTAAGGTAGACGATTCCTCCTAAAGCAAGCAATACGATAAGCCCAACAATCACTAGGATCGTTGATTTTTGTTCGCCTGTTTTAGGTAGATAGGTATGGTTTCGTGAGCTGTAGCTTGCGGAAGTCATTGTCCGTGAGTGGTTTCCTGTTTTCCCCTTCACGGATGCCTTCACATTTTCCTTCCTCACAGTCACCAATTGTTTTTTCGCGTTTGTTAATTGGAAGGTTACTGGTTTTGTATTCAATACATAGTCTTTCGGTGCCTCGGTTTCGACTAATTGATACTTCCCTGGTTTCATCTCCGAAACAACAAGCGTTCCTGTTTCATCGGTCTTCAACTTGTCTTTCAAGACTTTTCCTTGTTGATCTTGTAAAGAGAACGTCGCATTGGCTAACCCTTCGCCGGTTTTGCTGTCAATTTTCTTCAGCACGACGGTACAAGTAAGGCCTTTATTGGTTTTCTTCACTCGAACAGGGCTCGTTTGATCTGCTTTGATCGTGAAGGCCACTGGTTTCGCATCCAGCTGATACCCAGCAGGCGCTTTGGTTTCGATCAATTGATAATTCCCTGGCTCCAAGTTCTTCACTGCTAGACGTCCGTTGTCATCCGTACGCATCTTTTCCGTCTCAATTACTTTTCCTGCTTGGGTTTGCAGCTCGAATTCCGCTCCAGCCAATGGTTGATTGGTTGCTTCATCGACTTTTTCTAAAAGAACACCGCCGCTAATCGTCTTATTGGTCTTAGTGAGCGCCATTGATTCTGCTTGATCCTTCACCGTAAACTTCACTGGCGTCGTATCCTTCACATAGCCTGTTGGTGCTTCCATTTCGACCAATTGATAGCTGCCGGGTGTCGGTGTCTCAAGTACAATTTTTCCTGATTTATCCGTCACGAGATCCGACTGCAGCACTTTTCCTTGATCATCTTTCAATTCAAAAGCTGCTCCAGATAAGACTTCTCCAGTTTTTTCATCGGTCTTCGTTAGAAGGATTGTTCCTGGTTTCAGTGGTGTCTTGGCATTTGTCTTCTCCACTTCAGCTGCTTTCGCTTGTGCTTTGGTAATCGTGAATTCGATTGGCGTCGCATCCATTTCATACCCTGTTGGTGCCTTTGTTTCAACAAATTGATAATCTCCTGGCGCTAGATCAGCGACTTCCACCTTACCATAGCCATCGGTGGACAAGTCTTCCTTCAACGTCTTTCCGTTACTGTCTTGTAATTGGAAGGTTGCTCCTTTTAACGCTGCTTTTGATTGTTCATCCACTTTCGTTAAGATGACTGACCCTGTTGAGAGAGTATTGGTTTTCTTAACATTGACCACTTGTCCTTGACGCTCAGTGATCGAAAATTTCACTGGTGTTTCATCCAGCTGATAGCCTGTCGGTGCTTCTGTTTCGACAAACTGATACTCACCAATTGGCAGATCCTTCACTGTGAAACGTCCGTCCATTCCAGTCTCATGGTTTTCGCTGACGACGCTTCCGTCAGTTTTTTCTAGTCGGAATTTGGCGCCGGCCAAGGCTTCTTTTGTTTGTGCGTCGGTCTTGGTCAGCTCCACACTATTTGGCACGGTCTCTTTATTCACTACCTTGATAACCGCCATATTCTCGTTGAGCGTGATGGCTTTACCATCTTGATATTCTGGATTTATTTCATACCCATTTGGTGCTTTGCTCTCCTTCAGCAGATAGTCGCCTAATGGCAATCCTGTAAAGGTCAGCTTCCCATCTGCATCCGTATCTGCTTTTAGCCCAGTTTCGGTGCCGTCTGCTTTAAGAATTTCAAAGGTTGCACCTGCCAAGCCTTTGCCTTTTTCATCTACTTTTAGTACGGGTAGATCAGCGGTCTTCACTACTCCCGTCCCGCTTCCGTTAGTAAAGCTCAAATTGATCACGGTATTTGCTTGGCGATAATACGCCGGAAGTGCGCCATAGCTGGCGGCATTCACCTGAGAAACATTTTTTACACCGCCGGGGAACTCGCTAATAGTATTGTATTGTACGCGAAGATTGCTTTCTGCTTTGTAGTCAGAAAAAGCGATCTTAAACGTATCTCCCGTGATCGTCAGTCGATAATGATCCGAACTGACTTTTTCGCCAGTGGCCGTATTGGTAACAACAAAAGAAGTCGGATCATATGCCGCATTGGTTGTTCCTGGTGTTAAGGTATCCGTGATCTCAGGATCTTGAACAGGCATATTCGCTGTGATATTTCTGGTCGTTACCGTCCAGTTGGCTACATTCTCTTTCTCTGGATCTTTAGCCACCGATTTTAGCAAGGCATATTCATAATTGTAGGCGTAGAGACTCGCTTTATAATCTGTTGGCGCCTTGTCACCGTAAGTTACTTTTGCAACATTATCTAACCGATTATATACATACCAGTCTCGTTTGACTCGGGTTCGATATTTTACATACACTCGTTTGGCGCCTAAATTGCCAAACTCCAAATTGATGCTATTATTTGCAGTATCAATTTTTGTTGGATAAGCGTCGTTGCCCTCTGGAACTAAATTGTAATCGGTGGTTAAGTAGCGCTGAATGTTATCGATCATAGCTTGATTCGTCACTTCTTCAAAACGTAAGGAGCCTGGAACTAGTTCCGTACCTGCAGGTAAGCTGTCTTCCATTTTGGTCATATCAAATTTCGCTCCGGTAGAATTTATAAAGACGAGCCAGTTTTGATACAGATAATCGCCAGAAGTGCTAGCTGTTTGCGCTATTTTTGTTCCGCCAGTGTAATAAGGATCAATGAATGTTCCTTTAGCCTCATACTCGATAACACCGGGAGTATCACCATAATTCAGAGTCGCCTTATTTTTGATTTCTGTTTTCTCAGTAGATGTTTCGATTTTCGTTTTAATTGTAATGACGAGTGTGTCCTTTAATTCATTATAATCCCCAAGAAAATCAATTCTCACACCTCCATTGAAGCTGTCTGGTGCTCCATTAACATTGGGCTGTGCGCCGACAGGTGAGCCGTTTTCATCGAATTTAGTCACCTTGTAATCAACATTTTCAACTAATGGAATGGATTCAGTATCAGAGATTTTTTTATTAATCGTTAAGCCAGTATAATCTTTGACCGCACCAATAAAGTAATCATGAACGACAGGTCTTTTCATGGTGTATTTTTCCGCATTGACTGTAATGTTCCATTCCATCGTCCGATTGAAAATATCGATTGTCCCTGCTTCTTTAGATAAAAGATTTGGAATCAGACTCACTTGCGCTTCTTTAGTGACCGTTCCATTGGTTACCTTGTTCTTGATTACGCGCTCGGTCGGATCAGTGATCTTCGTTGAACATCGAACCACGTAAGCCTGTGTCGTGTTTCCTTTCGGTGTGAAAGTTACTGAACCGTCGCTATCAGATGAACTCACAAAGTCATTCGTTCCGTCTCCTTGTGAAACCACCTCATAGCTATTGCCGTTACTATAGTTAAATCCAACTTTTTCAATACTGATGGAGCCAGCTACCAGTTCAACCCCTTGATCTGCTAGATTAGTGATTAATTGAGACGCGGTAGTCAACGGCTGCTCATTAAAATTGTATTTGATCTCCCAATCAATGGCCCCCGTCTCTTGATTGATTTTTCCTTTTGCCTCTAATGGCTGCAGCGTCACAAAATTTTTACTTGTACTGCTGTAATTTAATTGTGTACTATTTTCATTGGTGTAAGAATACGCGTAAAAATAATTGTATTCATTTCCTGAAATGGATTCGTCAACGTAATTTTTTCCATTAATACCCGATATGACAGATTCCGCGATCACTGCCTTTTTGCCAATTGATTTTATTAGGCTGATCTCCGCAGTCGGTCGTGTAGTATCGGCATCTTTATAAGTGATCTCATAGTCCACACCCTTAGTCAGCAACGTTTTACTGCCCACTAGCGCTCCATTAAAATCGACATCGCTAGAATATACTTTAATCGAATCGTAACTCATTTTACTATCACTGTTATAGGCATCGACTCGATAGGTACGATTCGCGTTGTCTGTTCGATCAAGATTAAAAACTGACGTTATTTCAGCCTTTTTAGGGTTCAATGTATCCATTGTTAATGCAGTGCTATTCTTTCCTGGATCGACACTAGAAGTCATTTCGATAGCAAAGACCGTTGGTGTCGGCGCCGTATCAAAGATTACCTTTTGATTTTCTTCCTCCACTCCAGAGACCTTCTCTAAAGAAGTAACCAAAGTTAAGTCATAAACCTCTGAAGAAACGTTGTCTTCTAAAAAGGTGATCGTTAATTCCTTAGTCGCCGCATTAATTGTCCATTTGGCGGAGGTCATTGGACTGAAATCACCCGATAAATCTTTTGCGATCGCTATCTGGGCAGGCAATTGCGTAGTAAAGGTATCCCCCGTCTGATAATTTTTATTTGAAAAAGAAAATTTCAAGGCCAGCTTGATCCCTGTCATATTCGGCAAAGTATCGTTCGGCTGCACTTCATCTCCATTAATTTTATACATTTTTACGGAGCTGAAAATGTTGTCCGTAATCGCTGTCCGTGTCTGTTTTTTCTCGACTTCTTTTGTTTCTGTCTCCGTTGTTGCTTTCGTCGCTTCAGTAGAGGAAGACGAACTGCTTGTTTGAACGGTTTCTTTCTTGCTCTCAGAAGAAGGAACTGTTGATGACGTCGTTGGAGCAGCAGGCTTTGGTACAGAGGACACGTTTTCCTTGCTCTCCGTTGAATTTATCGTTGATGCAGTTGTTCCTTGCCCATAGGCAAAAGCTGGACTAAGCGTTTGCAAAACAAGTAAAACTACTAAACCAATCACTACTAATCTGTTCTTCATAACCACTAACACCTTTCTTAACTAATTAATCAACGAAAACGATAACGTCCGATATATAATTATCTTTTCGTTATAACAGCTACTTTTTAAATTATTTACTTATATAATTAATTTAAAAATAACTATTGCAGATTAATAAATTATAGAACAATGTTAATTATTAAACGTATCAAAAAGTATGTTTATCTCCTTCAACTTTTGAGCAGTTTTAGTTACGCTTTTCTTCCAGAGATCACTAAAAAAACGTCGACAATCTGCCGACGTTTCAGACTTTTTATTTAATTATATTGTTCGTAAGCAACAATTCTCTTCAACACCCTCGCCCAATCGGAAACCAACGACAGTCTCTGCCTATATCGAATTTACGATCAAGCCAATCGCGGCTAAAATCGCTCCGCCAACGATTTGAATGACCAGCACTTTTGTCGGTGTATATTTTTTGTGTTTCAACAAGTAATACGTTAGTAAAGTAACCCCTAGCGGCAAGATCCCTTTGACCAAAGCGTCCAATACATCTGTCTGAATCGACAGATTTTCTTTTCCACTCAAGTGAATACTTAACGGTGTTGCGATCTTGACAAAGTTCGCCGCCAACGAGCCGATAACAATCGCCCCTAACGTCTGGGAGAAGGTCATAATGTAGGACAAACGACCGCCTGCCATCATTTTCTGGATGCCTTCTTTTCCTTGCTCGTACCCTTGAATCCATAAGAAGTAGGCAATCACCGTCATGATGATCCAATGAAGAGCAAAGAAAAGGACAGGTCCCATAAAGATATTCCCTTTCGCACCAAACGGCAAGGTGAAGGACAGTAGGATCGGAATGAGCGTTCCCTGCCATAACGTATCACCGATCCCCGCCAACGGCCCCATCAATCCGGTTTTTAAGCCATTAATGGTCTGATCGTTAATATCCGCGCCTAACGCCCGTTCTTCCTCCATCGCGATGGTCATCGCCAAGATCGGACCACCAAAGGATGGCTCGGTGTTAAAAAATTGCATGTGTCGTTCTAAAGCGGACTTCATCTCGTCTTCGTCTTTTCCATACAGTTTTTTCAAAATCGGACTAAAGGCATGGACAACTCCCGTCGCTTGCAACCGTTCATAGTTGTAATTCGCATGGGAAAAGAATGTCCAGCGCCAGAAGGCTTTTACAACATCCTTTTTCGTCAATAGCTTCTCTTGCTTTGGTTCAACTGCTTGCTCCATTAGACTAGACCTCCATTCTTATCCTTCAAATACAATTCCGTGAAGACATAACCGATGATTCCCGCGAATACAGCAATTGGAACAGAAGGCAAACCCGAATAAGTCGCTAACATAAAACCAAAAGTAAAGAACAGCAGGGTTCCCTTTCCATTCATCGCCCGCAGGTTCATAGCAATCCCCAACGCTGGCAAGATCCCGCCAATTGCCGAAAGAACATCTAACGGACGGCCACTTAACGCGTCTACAATTCCTTCTACTGCGTCAGCGCCAAGGTAAGCAGCTAGCGCAATTGGAACAACCGTGATCAACAATAAAAATAATTGCGGTGGTACGATATGAAGCCAGTTGATGCGATCGATTTTTCCTTCTTCGGCTGCCTTATCCGCCATATGGACAAAAGTGATATCAACGGTCATGTGAGCTACCCAAATCAAAGTCCCTAACAACCCAATAGGCACAGCCAAGGTCACTGCGACAGCTGGTTCAACCTTCGCCGCCATGGCTAAAGCGGTTCCAAGGGTTCCCGCAAGTGCCGGATCCATCGCAACGGTTCCGCCAGCTGAGATAAATGCCAGGTACGGCAGGTTAATTGCGGCACCAATAATACACCCTTGAACGGGATCACCTAAAATCAACCCTACAACCGTCCCGTTGACTAATGGACGCATCCAGCCGTGCGTTCCGACTAACGAAAGCCAAGGTGTTCCATTGATTCCAAGATAATAAACGACGCCGATTAAAATAGCTTGGATTAGACTAATTTTCATTTCTCCACTTCCTTCATTATTTTTTTATAGCAATCCCTCGATTGCCTGTGACCCTTGATCTGGAATAACATGAATCTTCATTTTGACATTTTGACCGACGATTTTTCTAAAGGTCTCTTTTTCTTCCTCTGATGCTGAGATATTTTTATAGAAGGTTTGTCGATCCTTTCGTGCGCCCATCCCGCCGATAATCACCTCATCAAACGTCACACCCTTTTCGATCAGTCGCCAATACGTTTGCGGCTCTTTTGCCAGCACAATGATCTTGTGCCCATCAGGAACCGCCGCTAATAGTTTTGCACCATCCTCAACAGTCAAGATAGATAGCTTGATACCATTAGGCACCGCCATGGACATGATAGATTTAGTAAATTCATCCCCTGCTGTCGCATCATCCACAATGACGATATGGTTTCCTCCTGTAAATTGCAGCCAAGCAGTCATTACCTGCCCGTGAATCAAACGATCATCAATTCTTGCTAAAACGATTTCTCCCATATTTACACACTCCCTATTTCATCTAGTTGAAATTTACTAACAACAAAGCCATCCGATTCCAAAACGCCTCAATCGACTTTTTGCTCCAGCTTGGCCATCTCTTCCAAAAATTCTTTGATTCCGTCTTGTCCAGCAGTCATCGCCGCTTGGTACATGGTTTCTAAATCCGCACCGATCATTCGTTGATTAAAGGCTTCAATGAGCATCGGTAAGTTGACGCCTGAAACCAGTCGATAGCGATGATCCTTCAATTTGTTAAAGCACATGGCCGCTTGGTTATAAGGACTTGCTGAAAACAAATCGACTAAAACCAAAACGCCCTCTCCCTTATCCAATTGACGAATACCTGCTTGAATTTTTTCGCTGAATTCAACAATGTCATCTCCATGCTTCAAACCTAGCGTTTGATAGGCTTCTTGTTCCCCCATAATCAGACGCAGGCTGTCCATCATTCCTGTCGCCATCTCCCCATGGGTGACGATCAATATTCCTGTCATTTCCACACTCCCTTTGTTTGAATACAAATTTTTTACCAATTAAAATGCATGACTGTTTTGTTCCAGCCAGGGTTCTCTACAAACCTCTCCATCACCTGACTAAAATCAGCTCCAGTTGAAATCTCAACAATCTGCTCCGGTAAAATCTTACTTAAGGCCGCGCGATATTCCGGTTTCTTCATTCCATTCACCACTGCTTCAAAATCAACCGTCGATGAACGGCTGCTCCCGTGAGCCGTGATCCCTTTTTCCAGAATATCTCGAGTATCGATCGGGACTAGCTCCTCTGTGACTCCCATAAAAATAATATCCGCCAATGAATCCGCTATTTCGATCGCTTGGTTCAAGGCACTCTCACTAAAGCGTCCCCCCGTACATTCAATCAACACATCGAACCGTTCTTTGGAATGTTCAAAGTCGTAGGTTAGTACATTCTCCGTTCGCGCAAAGTCAAAATGAGTGAGCTTATCATCCGCCGCTCCAAAAACAACAAACCGTTCTGCGTCAACTCCATACAAATATTTCAGCATGACAGCGGTGAAATACCCCACAGGTCCATCGCCAAAAAGAGCAACCCGTGTATCCTGTTTTTTCAGCTTGTCTTCCACATGACTAAGTGCATGGTGAGAAACAGAAGAAAGCTCAGCCAGCACCGCAATCTCGTTAGGAATTTCATCAGGAATCCGTACCAAGCATTCTTCAGGATGAACCAAACGACTTTGCGCCATTCCATCATACCCACTACCCAAAAACGCATTTCCCTTGGAATAATTCTCAGGGACATCCGGTTTCTGATCAATTTCGGGATGTAAAATTTGTCCCGGTATATTCGGAACCACCACCACGCGGTCACCTACTGAAAATTTTTCTGATCGTGTTTCTTTTACAACACCAATCCCTTCGTGTAATAGCGCCATCGGCAATTTTTTTGCCAAAGCCTCCGGACGACGATGGCCTGCGAAGTATCTTAGATCGGCATGGCAGATGCTCGCATAGCTGGGTTCTACTGCTACCCATTTTTCAGGGATCTCTCTCGTTTTGTTCACTTCCTCAATTACCCCTGGTTCAACAAGACTAAAAACTCTCGAATCAATCGATTGCCCCATTCCATTTCCTCCTCATTATCGAGCGCTCATTAATACTCTTTATTGCTCGTTAACGAGTATAGCATCGTGCTATCTTTTTGTAAACGCTTTATTTTTAAAATATCATTCAGCCTAACGTGTTTTAGCTTATTGACTAAAGTTTGTGAAGAGATAAAAAAACAATTTCTTTTAATTACTCCTTTGATCCATGACTCATATTTTTATAAATCAAATAGATTCACTATTTTATTTGAAAAACAGCTCGAAAAAACTCGTTTACGCTCGTTAGTTGACTCTATGTATTGACACTTTCGGTTATTTTCCATAGACTGAGAAGTAAGAATGTCTTTTTTTTGAGGAGAAAGCATAGATTCGCGTAGACAGCGAAAGGGTGAAGTGAGATGTTAACAGGAGAACGAAGAATAAAGTTAGTTGAAACGATTGAGAGCAAACAATTTATTTCTGTATCCCAATTATCAGAAATCTTTCAGGTACACGAAACAACCATTCGAAGGGATCTAGATGAATTAGAGGCGCAGGGGCTCGTTGTAAGAATTCACGGAGGCGTGGTGCCAGCCAGTATCAAACAGGATGAACCTGTCTTTGAGGATCGGGCAACAGAGAATATAACCGAAAAAGTACGCATTGGAAAATACGCGACAAACTATATAAAAAGCGGTGAAGCGATCATTTTAGATTCTGGAACAACGACTTTAGAAATTGCGAAGACACTTAATGAAATGCCCCAGCTGCAGGACATCACGATCATTACGAATGACGTGAACATCGCTTCTGTTTTACGATCCAATCGAAACATTACCACCATCGTTACCGGCGGAACACTCTTCCACGACAGCTTTATGCTGAATGGACAAATCGCCAACGAATCCTTGCAGCAGCTCAGTGTGGATAAAACCTTTATCGCAACACCTGCCCTAAATGTGGAAAAAGGACTGACTCATTTCAACGAGCTATTGATTACGACGAAAAAAAATATGATCGATGCCGCTGCAAAAAAAATTGTCGTCACCGATCACACAAAAATCGGTCGTCGGGCATTGTACACTTTTCTGCCAATTGATCAGATTGATTTGCTGATCACGGATAATCAAACAGATAAAAAGCTCATTGACGAGATGTACAAAAACGGGATTAAACAAATTGAGAAGGTGTAATTTTCCCAATAGCACAAAACACTTATTATTTTAATTACTTAAATAAATAAGTGTTTTGTGTCCTGTATTATATTATCATCATTTTCTATTTTATCTATTCCATCACTCGATCCTGTATGATTCCAGCTGCTTTAAGAAACATACAGGTAACAACTGGACCAACAAAGGAAAATCCTCTTTTTTTCATATCCTTAGCAATAGTCGTTGCTTCCGGTAATGTGTTAGGCACTTCCTCGGCCAATTCATACTCGCGCACGATTGGCACGCCTCCTACAAAATCCCAAAGATAGTCAGCAAAGGACTCATAATCTTCAAGTAAAGTCACGATTGCCCGTGCGTTTTGAACGACCGCTTGAATTTTTCGTGAATTACGAATCATTTCCGGATCTTTTGCGACCTCTTCAATATCTTCTGGAAAAAATGCCGCTACCTTGCGAAAATCCATCCCGCAAAAGTTTCGCTCAAATACTTCCCGCTTTCCCGCTGCTGCCTGCCAGCTAAGGCCCGCTTGAAAAACGCCCACCGTCAATAACAAGAATAGCATGCGATCATCTCGCGTCGGTTCTCCCCAGCGATCACTGTACCATTGATAGTTCTTCATTCTGTGACACCGCCTTTGATTCTCTATTATAACGAAAAAAACTGGCTTTTCAGCCAGCATTGCATTAATTTTTCTTGTGGCATACCGCTTCAATATTGTATCCATCCGGATCATAGACAAATGCGCCGTAATAATTCTCATGATACTGAGGTCGTAAGCCTGGTGCCCCGTTATCAATCCCCCCAGCAGCCATCGCCGCTTGATAGAATTGATCGACTATTTCTCGTTCTTGCGCACTAAAAGCAAGGTGAATATTACTCGGTTCGCTTTTTACAATCCAAAGATCGCCTCCATCTCCTCCAAAACAAACACCATGATCCATCGCAATCTTCACTTGATAACCAAGGGGTTTTAAAGCTTCCTCATAAAAGGCCCTGCTCTTCGCTAAATCGCTAACACCAATACTCAAATGATCAATCATTCACTGCACCATCCTTTCCTTCAATTAATATCAGTATAGCTTAAAAAACGCTTTCATCCAACTCGCTCTATACTATTTCCTGATAGTCCCTTCTCCTCTCATTTCCCAAAAAAACATCCAGAATTTGAAGCAATCGTAATTTTTTTGGTAAATATGAGAAATTCACGAACATTCGTAAGTCAATATTGATTTTATTCAGTGATTTACCTTTCTATAAAAGCAGATTTTCACAAAGCATCGAATAATTTTCATTAATTGACGAATTATCAAAGTCAATTACTTTTTTTAACAAAAAATTGGGGAAATTTGTCATGTTAAAATCAACTTATAAATAACTGTCATTTAATAGTCGTCGCGTTAAAAGGATAGAAAGGTGTGGGACTTATGTTTAGAGAGCTGTTCTTGACCCCTCAGCAACAGAAAAAAATTCAATTCTTTAAGCTGATGGAGGAATATCCCGAAGGCACATACTCAGTAAATACCCTGAGTCAAAAGTTTAAATGCAATTATCAGTCCTTTTTACAAATGCTGCGAGAGCTCAATGAATCCTTGATTGAGCTCAAAGAAAAACCACTCTTTGTGGAGGCCTCGAAAATTTACTGGAAAAGTGAGCCCAGTCGTTCCAATCGTTTCTTAATTTCAGAAGTCAAACAATCCATTCCCTATCGTTTTATTTTGACTTCCTTATTCCAGCCTCAAAAAAGCTTAACTGCATTTAGCAAGGAAACTTCTGTCAGCGAATCTACGATCTTACGCCGAATGCGCCCTCTAATCGATTATCTTGCCGAATGCAATATTCACCTCAATTTCTCGAAGATGGCGTTAACCGGTCATGAAGCGGTCATCCGACTATTTTATATCAAAGCGCTTTGGTCGGCTTCTTTAGGTGAAGATATTGCGAAATGTCCCTTTGATTTTACTGCCGAGGATAATTTACTTAGAGACCTGCTTACTCTCTTCCCTTTGCAGATCCATCCGAAATTACTTCGTTTGATGCTTTGTGTATGTCGTCTGCGTAACGAGCAAAAGAATTATTTAAATGAAGCCCCATTTGACGATCTTCTATTTTCTCAAACAACGCCATTATTGGAGCTGTATCTTTCAAATGTTCTGGATTCTCCCGAGCAAATCAAAAGAAACATTGAGTTCTTCAACTATTTATTCTACTACTATCCTTATTGCGTCAAAAAGGAACCTCACAAGGTAAATCCTTTGATGCTCTACTATACAAAAAATGTGGAAGAACGCGATCCATTATGTTTAGCCATCGACAGCTTTTACCGTTATTGTTCTGGTGAGCTGTTGAAAAATGTACTAGGGGAACAAGAGAAAAAAATCCTCCTCAACAACATCGCACGAACCTTTTTAGGCTACTCTATCCAAAAGAAGAAGATTCCGCTGCTTTTTGAAACAGGCAACAAAGAGCAATTTCTGCAATCAGAGCTGTATCGTGAGCTGTATCCCGAGATAAAAAAAGCCATTAGAAAATTGAGTCGTCGCAGAAAACTTGAATGGTTAGCCACCGTTACCGATTCACTTTCTAAAACGCTATGCTTAAGTCTTCTACCGCTTTTCATTGTGAATGACGAAAAAATTCGTGTCGGTCTTGTATCGATTCCCAACTATCTCTACCTGCAGCACATCGTGAAATTTCTGAACAACCTGAAATTTATCGAAGTGGTTTTCCAGCCTCATCCAGATGAGCCAATTGATCTTTTTATTACCACCTTCAAGGAGCTCCTGCCCACTCAAAATAGCGATTGCTATCTGATCAATATTTTGAATGCAGATTACACATCGGATCTTCTCCCCCGTTTGCTAGCCATTCAAAACAAAAAGAAATTTGCCTAAAAAAATCGTCTGGCTCAATCTTGCTTGAGTCCAGACGATTTTTTTAGATATTCGCTTGTAAATCCTCATAGAATGCCGCTTTCGTAGCAGAAATATAAGGTGCTACCCATAAATAGGCGATTCCGAAGGTCAACCCAGTGACGATGTACCAGCCAAGAAAAGTAACATCCAGCCAGAACAACCGGCCCTTGTGTCCATCCATCAATCGGCGACTTGCCGTGATCGTATCCAAGACTTTAGGCTTCTCCCCTGTTTGTTGAATTTGATCATAATAGATAAAGTAGCTTTGAGAATAGGCATACGCTTTTACGATCCCAGGAATGATGAATAAGAACGTCCATAACGTTGTAAAGATATTGGTAAGCAACGCTAAAAGAATTACACCACCGATAAATACTCCTTGAAAGCCGCGAAAAGCATCCTTCAGAGGATCAATATGCGTCCGTTCGCCCCGCAGCAAATCTAAATAAGTCCATGAGATCCCGCTCATAAACAATGCGCTGATGATGGAAGAAACCAAACTAGTTCCACCGCCACTCGCATTATTTTGCTGATACTCGGAAACAGAAGAAATCATTCCATCTCCAGATCCATGGATAAAGAACCAAATGACACCAGATAATACCACAAAAAACATCACGGCTACTGTAAGCAGCGTTGGAATCAAGTTTAAAATAACCGCTTGTCCCCATTTCCCTCTCAGTGCGTTTTTCGCTTCTGCCTTTAATTCAGCAGTCGTTTTCATAACCCAATAACCCCTTTCTAGTAAATAGTTTAATATATAGTAACTTTTTTAGGAAGAATTTTAAATAAACTTGCCTTTCACTTTACGATAAGGAAGTCATCATTTGCCAAAAATCAGATAACATTCGTGATTGATAGCGACTCTTTCGAACAAGAACTGTAATATCATTTTTTAATTGCCAATCGTCAATGAGGACCTCTTTCAGCTTTCCCTTCATAAGCTCTTCTTTGACCAAACGATAAGGAAGCACAGATAGACCGAAGCCAGCTTTAACTGCTGAAATCAATGCCTGTGAATCCACACTTTCCCAAATCGGAAAAACTTTGAAGCCTTGAAAAACAGCAGCCGATTCAAAGGTTTCTCGTACAGCACTCCCTCGTTCTCGCAATAATAGCGGCTGTTGTAAAAGTGCCTCAAAGCTAAGCCGTTCATCAGCAGCTCCTTCAGCTGCCACGACACATAAACGGTAGTCAGCAATTTTTTTCGATTCAAAAGCTGGCTGCAGAACATGCCCTTCAATAAAGGCAATATCCACCTCACCTTTTTCTAAAAGCGCAATGGATTCAGAGGCAGGAAAAACCTGAACATTGAAACTACTCGCTGGATGCTTGTCACTAAATTTATGCAGCAGCTGCGGTAACTCCGTCTGCGCATAGGTGATACAGGAAGCGATTTTTATTGGCGGCTGTTTTTCTAAGTTTGGCAGATGTGCTTCTACCGCTTCAAACTCCTCAATAATCGGTTGAATTTCCTTTAAAAATAATTCCCCCGCCGGAGTTAATTTCACGCTGCGATGCAACCGTTCAAAGAACTGTGTCCCTGCTTCATCTTCTAAATCTTTGATCGCGTGAGAGACAGCCGATTGTGTCAGATACAGATTGTTTGCCGCTTTGGTGAAGTTGTTGGTTTTTGCGATTTCACGAAAAATCAGACATTGTTTGAAATTCATTGCTGCTCCTTTCCCATGAATTCTATTCATGTTTACTTCTCGATATTATCATTTCACACATGTCAAACCAACCTTTATACTAGAGATAATGCAAAAAAGAAAGGTTGGTCCCATGGCAAAATTAAAATTTTACTCCTGGTTAGCGGGAATAAATTTATTCATCAGTACGTTTACCTTCGGCGGCGGCTATGTGGTTGTCCCGATGATTCGCAAATATTATGTAGAAAAGAAGGCGCTATTTACAAAGGATGAATTGATGGAAATGGCTGCAGTCGCCCAATCCTCCCCAGGAGCCATCGCTATCAATTTAAGTGTGCTGGTCGGCAAGAAGGTCGCAGGAATGCTCGGGGTATTCATTAGCGCCATTTGTTCCATTATTCCACCATTAGTGATTTTAGGTCTTATTTCCAATTGGTACGCCGCTTTTGCTGCTAACGAAACCGTTATGGCTGTGCTAAAAGGAATGCAGGCTTGTGTAACAGCTTTGATTATTGACATCGTGATCGATATGTACCAGCTGATTCGCCAAGAGCATTCAAAACTATTAAGTGCTCTGGTCCCTTTTTCGTTTATCGCCAATGTATTCTTTGATTTAAACGTCATATACATTTTGCTATTTAGTATTGGGATCTGCCTCATCCACACCTATTATCTACAGAAAAAGGAGGTTTAGCCTATGCAACTATTTTGGACCTTCCTAAAAATTGGATTATTCAGTATCGGCGGCGGCTACGCCATCATTCCCTTGATTCAAGAACAGGTCGTTCATCAACAGGGATGGCTGAGTGACAAAGTTTTCACCGATATTATCACGATATCGCAAATGACTCCCGGTCCTCTGGCCGTCAACACATCGACCTTTGTTGGTATGCAAATAAATGGTGTCCTCGGTGCTGTCCTTGCAACGACTGGTTGTATTTTAGGAGGATGCGTCATTTCAATCAGTTTGTATCAATTTTTTCAAAAACATCAGGAATCATTGTATGTTTCTGTGGCGCTAAAGAGTCTGAAGGCTTCGTCCGTAGGCTTAATCATGTCCGCCGGCTTTACCATTTTGCTGCTGACTTTTTTTGAAAGCTCCGAACTCTCTAGGAACATGCTCGCACATATCGACTGGTCAGCGGCATTTCTATTCACTACGTCATTGATCATTCTACGAAAATTCAAACCGAACCCAATTTTACTGATGTGTTTGGCTGGCTTCATCGGGTTTCTTATCTATTAGACTGAAAAAGGTCATCCTCAAACGAGAATGACCTTTTTAAACTCTTCCCTTACGAAAGCAACATTTCTTGTTTTTGCTCTTGATCACAATATTCCAAGGCGATCGACGTCAGGAGATAGCCTTCGCCCCATGAGGTTTGAACCGTTTCACCTGTGACACCATCCTTTTGAAATGCGATGCGCAATTTCTTAACCAGGATTGAAAGTTGTGCTAAACGAGATTTCGTTGCACCATCCTTCCATAGATATTCGCACAAAGCCTCTCGTGAAATCACTTTCCCCTTCGCCTGATAAAGCTTTTCTAAAGCTCGGCGTTCCAATTTGGATAGGGTCAAAGTCCCCGTAGTATGGACTTCTGATTCTTCACCCATACGATGCCCTATTAGAGATAGGATCATCTCTTGAGATATCGGTCGTTTTGTCCAGCGGCAAAGAGACTCACGCAATTCTTCGACACTGGCATTTTCATTGATCCAGCCGTGAATTCCTTCTATTGGATTTTCCGGCTCGCTCTCAAGTTTTCGCAAAATGATTTTTGACTCCGGTAATGTTGATAGCAAATGTCTTACTTCATTTTCAGAGATTGTTTCACTGAGAATGATATAGTCAAAATACGTAAGCATCGGCAGCTTTTTGACTTGCTGCGCCATTAAGTAAAACATATTAGAGCAGCAAAAAACTTCATAGTTTAGTCGTTGTAGTTTTGCTTGAAGCTCTTGTTCTACTAAAATATTCTTTGTTAAAAGTAATATAGATATCATTTTTTCACCTCTTCTTTGGTGTAAGACTGTTAAGAATCATTTAATCGTGATCCTTCTTTTGAAATTTTTTCTTGAGCTGCTTGTTCATTTGTTCCGTCATTTTGACACTAACACTGAATAAAATGGCCTTCCCAATAAAAAAGCCAGCTATCATAACAAGAAAAGCAAATCCCATGATCATCGGCGGAACATCCCAAACAAAAAGCTGACTACAGACGAAAAACGCGGTAAAAATAAGCAAGAGATAAGCTACTTGAATCCAAAAAATCCCTAAAAGATCAACTAAGGAATCAATATAAAATATCGAACACCCAACACCAACCATTAATGAAAAAATCAGAATCGAAAAAACATTTTCACTCGTCAAATTCGCACCCGTTAGAAGGGCAAAAATGATACTTAGGGTAAAAATGAACGAGAAGATAATGGTTAATTCCCGAATAGCGCTCCATTTATTCATACTCACTCCTCCATCCCTAATTGATTTTTTAAATTGCGAACATAATTTCTTGAAATAGAAATCTTCTCATTATTCTTCAACTTAACAATTAGCCGTCCATTGAACGTCGGACTGATCAGCTCAATTTTCTCAATATTAAGAATAACTGATTTAGAGACTCGAATATATTGTGTGTCTTTGTATTTTTCTTCTAATTGATAGAGCTTTTCTTTAATTTCAAAAACTTCATCCTTGGTATACAAAAAGACTTTCTTCTCTACTGCCTCAAAATAATAAACATCCTTCAATTTTACTTTATGCAGCTGTTCATCCTTGTTCACCCATAGAAAAGCATTTTTTACTTGCAGAGAATTAATTAATCGCAGCAAATCATCGTCTAAAGACTTTACTTTTAGGATAAGTTCTTCCTCTCCTTGATCAATGATATCCACTTTAATTTTAATAGAAAAACCTCCCAACCTTACCAGAAATATTATACATAAAAAATAAATATTATGCTTTTAATTATTAATGTTATTTATTTTATATGAAAAATCCACTTGATTGATCTTATTTATCCATAGATAATATTGTTGTTTTTCTCCTTTTAATACATATTCTCCACCACTTAGACCAGATTTGAACAAGCTTGACTCCGCATTTGGCACTAATACAATCGGGCTTTTATTAACAAAAACGGGATTATTACTTTTTTTATATAATAATTTATATTCATCATCTTCAATTTTCGGTATCAAAATAGCATAATTACGGTGGCGAATAATTTGCCTTTTAATGTGACGCCAGAAAAGATAGCCAATTCCAAGAAGTAGGATACATCCAGCAGCAATCACCAAAAACAATCGTCTTCTTTGTTTTTTCTTAAGCCCTTTAAGCTGCTGTTGCGCTTTGGCCGGCAGTTTTGTTCGTTCTCCGGTCACCAATAAGCGATGAGAATTAATCATGTAGGGGGTGCAGGTAAGTAGTGTGACCCTATCCTTCTCTTTCTCAATCCGGAGCTGCTCCGTTTCTTCCGGCTTGACCACTTGGATATTCATTACCTTATAGGCGAAGGTATTGCCGCCGATCTCAATATAGAACAGGTCTCTTTTTTTCAGTTCCGGCAGATCGGAGAAAAATTTAGCCTTCGATAAGCCGCGGTGAGCAGAAATCACCGCATGCGTATTTTTCCCGCCGATAGGATAGGAAGTTCCTTCCAATAAAGAAGCCCCTCGTTCAAGAAAAAATTCGCTGGTTCGATCAAAAATAGGGAGACTCACATCAATCTTAGGAATCGAGATCGTGCCGATGGTATGATCAGATAAATAGTCAGGATTCTTAGAAAAATCTCTTTCCTCCTCTTTTTCAGAAAAAGGATCTCCGCCAGCATTGATTCCCTCCAAAGCCAGCTTTGCATTTTCCTTCTGCATCTTTTTTTGAGCTGCAGCCAGATTCACTTGATCCTCTCGGTTCGCCTTTTCCTGCGCCTGCTCAATGATTCGCTGATCAAGATAGGACATAACGGTATTTCCAATAAAAGGATATGCAAGAGCTCCTAGCCCAAAAATTAAGATGAACATCATGAAGACGTCTATGATGATTTTTCTTTGCCATTTTTTCATTGCCCGTTCTCCTATCCTTTAATGCAAAGACCGAGTATCAAATCACACGTGATTGATATCCCGGCCTTATGATTAATCAGTTGTTCTTTTTATTCTTCAACGGTTTCTTTATTGCGTAAGAAGTATACCCCAACTGCAACTACTGCTACTGCACCGATCGCAATAATTGCGTAGATGCCATTTCCTCCGGTACCTGGTAAAGTCCCTTTACGTTTGTTCTCTACTTCTGTTTCATCGCCAACGACGATCGTTGATGTATAGGTGCCATAATCAACAGTGAAAGGAATATCTGCCGTCAGAGCTACGTAATCATTACTTGGTGCTTGCGTTTCTTCCAACCAATATTGAACCAACTCCTTACCCACAGTCGCCGGGTGCGTTGGATCACCGACTGATGAGCTTCCAGGAACGGTCTCTAATGGTAATGCAACGCCAGCCGCGTCGTGACTTACAGTTCCTTCAAGGCCTGTGACAGTGAATAATCCTCCACCTGCTGAGGTTAGTTCTAAAGCATCGCCTTTTGTGGTTGACCAGCGTGATGGGCTTGACGTTGTTGCTTTAGCGATCATGTACTCAGTCACGCCATTGTTTTTACGTTTTACAATGAATTTTGCGCCATCTAATGACGTACCATTGTCTTGATCAACTTTTTCAAAGCGACGACCATAAGTGATGACGTCATCTCCTGACCAAGGCAATGTTTGTAATCCGTTCGATGGGTTATTTTCATACTGCAATGTTGCTTGGTTGTCGATCCATTCATCCGGTGTCGTATTTTCATCTAAATACATGCGATATTTGAAGACTAATTTTTTGCCGGCATACTTGCCAAGTTTCACGACATCTGGTGTTTGATCACTCAAGCTGTTTTTATTATTGAAAAATACATGGAAGATATTGTCATATCCTGTTTTGATTGATGTGCCACTTGGATCAGCAACAACCGAGAAATCTACATCTGAAATTGCTGTCAAAGAGCCATTCGATTCGACTACGTATAAGCCTTGATTGTCTAAATAATGCAGATTCGGTTGCGATTCATCACGTAAGAAGAATTGAGTATAGCGATAAACGGGGTTCGCTAGATCATTATTAGCTAATCCATCAATCCCTACTGGTACATCAAATGTGATTTTGTATTCAATGGGTTCACCAACTGTAAAATCATCTTTTTCTTCCTTCTCTTTGATCACATCGATGTCATCTGTTTGAACATTTTTTGGATATAAGAAAAGTTCCGTAAGTTTGTCGTTCGTTGGCGTGCCATCTGGATTCATTTTGTATACGGGAAAAATCACTACCATGTTGTCTGCTGCACCGCTCGCTGAAATATTAGTTGGACGAGACGTTTCTACAAATAGATAGACCGCATCTTTTTCTACAGAATTAACTGTCACTTTATCCGGTAATGTAAACTTCGCATGTCCCGTTGCATCGGTCGTCTTTTCAGAACCAACGGCAGTCAAGCCGGAATCCCCCGCTGTCGCGATCGCATCTCGTAATTGATTCACTGACCAAGTTGGATTCGCAGCAGCCAATGTATAGAATTTTTCCGTTGCGTCATAAACGGTGAAGCCGACATCTTTTAATGGGCGCCCCCCATTGCTAGTATGCCAATCTTCATCTTTTTCACCAGTATTCTGGATATCTGCAGGTTTGGAATCGTATGCCCCTTTATAAATATTCACGTCTACATCCGTTGGTGCTGCTTCCGCTATAAGACCATTGCCTAAGCCAGCAAAACTGCTTAACATAAAGATCAGAATACCCAATAATCCCCAAATTCTTTTTTTAAATTTCATGCCTCATACTCCTTTTTCATTTTAATGTATTTATTTTTCCTCAGAAAAATAAGTCTGATTTTCAAGCCGTATACCATCTCTCTATACTCTGAGACCTACTTACTCACTGAAACTTTTACCCTTGATTCTTTCACTAAAAATCCTGCTAAAAGTTCGACTGCCATCCTTTTTCATTTTAATGTATTTATTTTTCCTTCCTTAACCGCTAATCTCGTACCCTTTTCTTAAAAATGACGACAATGAATAGACAGATCAAACCAATTACAAATAGATAAAACGATTGCGTCATTCCCGTCTGTGGCAATCGTCTGCTAGGTAAGCGATAGTAAATCTCACTCGCCCCTGTTGAAGGCAACTCTTTGTTTTCCCCTTTTTTGTTAACAATTCGCAACGGTTCTTTGGTGTCGCCACTAGCCTCATTAATCTCAAAGTCAATAAAGTAATTTTCTGGTAAAAAGTAACCATCTGGCGCTTTGACTTCTAAGAGAGAGTAACTACCATAGGTCATTCCATCCAATTCAAAAATCCCTTGTTCATTGGAAGTTAGGACCAATAGTTCTTCTGGGTGTTCGTTACCATACTCAGCTGAGACCCACTTTTTTTGTTTCGTCAAATATTGCATGTCTTTGTTTAAAACAACGAAGTTCGCCTCTTTCAACACATCGCGAGTTTTTTCGTCAATTTTTTGAAATCGTTTCTTTCCAACGACTCGTTGGTTGTAAACGATTGGTAGTTTGTCTTTCTGCGATAGCGTGCCGGCCTCGGTTCCATTAATCAAAATCAGTTGCCGCTGATCTTGAGGAATTTCCACCGAAATATGACGCGCTTGCTCAGATATCTCATATCCTTCAACCGTCGCGACCTCCTCAAACAAATAACTGCCGCTTTTCAAACCTAGATTCGGTCTAACGATCCCATCTTGATCGGAAATCATTTTCTTTACACGCTCATCTTTCAAGGGCGACTCTTTGATTTCCTTTTCAGAAAGCCAATCGCTGACAGAGCCTGCCGTTGCTCTTAAATAGAATTTTTCTCCCTGTTCATTCTTCGAGAGAATAAAACTGGCTCCAGCTAACGGTTTGGTAGAACCGTCATTTTCTTTCGACATTTTGATAAAATACGGTTCACGAACATACGCTTTATTTTTTGTGTAAACATGTGTGGCGGTTACCCCAAACAAACGACTATCTAAAACCAGATAATTGGACAAGCCGACCTGATCAACTGGTAAACGATTTCCGCTGTCTAACTCAACAATAAGGTAGACCTGCTGTTGATCAGTCGGCAATGTAATAGAAAGCAACCCATCTTCAGTCACACTATTTCCTGTATTGTCGGTGAAGCTCCCTTTAGCAGTCGTCTTGGTTTGAACAAAATGAATTTTCGGGTAGCGCGCTTGAATAGTTGCTTCATCCACATGACCAGTTGTTGCTAATATTTCCAACTCACTGCGTAATACATTGGCTTCATCCGCGATAAAATCTTTTGCCTGATCAAATGACAGCTGCTTATCGACCATTACATGATCGCGAAGGTAATCTCCAATCTCGTAAATTGCAAAAGTTGAACCATTCACTCCGTATGAATCTTTTAATAATTCTGTATCACCTAGTGCGCCGCCCTGATTAATTTGGCTAGGTGCTTCTTGATTTACAAATAGACGTTTGTGGAGATGGATTTGAGCTTCTGCCGCATCAGCCGGTTGAACCAATACAATTCCCGCCAAACAAATCAAGAGCAGAGAAAGAAGAGATTTCATTTTCATCGTCCATCACCTGCCTTTTTTCGCTTGAACTGTTGATTGGCAAAATATCCGATCACGATCAGAAGTGCAATGGGAGCTACCCGGGTAAACCATGTATAACCATTACCTCCAGTTTCCGGTAACGTGCCTTTCGGATGATTTTCAACCGTTACTATATTGGCAGTTGCTAACTGACCGCCAGTAATCGTAAATTGAACTGGCGAAGATAGCTGTACATAGCCAATTGGTGCTTGGGTTTCTACAAAATAGTAGGTTCCTTCCTGTAAGCCGGTAATCACTAATTGTCCAGTTGGTGTCACCACATTCTCTGCTTGAAAATTCCAAGTTGTACCTGTTTTTACTGCTTTGTACGTACCTTTTGCAGCCGTCCCATCACCGACCTCTAATTCTTCTGATGCAAACCAAGTTGTCCCAGCACTATTAGTGGCTACTTTAAACTTCGCACCTTTCAAATCTTTGTCATTGGTAGCGTCCTTCTTCTCCAGTGTCACGCCGCCTTCTGCCCGTTCGTTCGTGACTTCAAAGGTGATCGTTACACCCTCGTCGGTTATCTCGTTGATCGCTGTTTTACCATCACCGACAATCTTATGACCATCCGGTGCTTTAGTCTCCAGCAGACAGTACTTTCCTAAAGGTAATCCGGTAATAGTGATTTCTCCTTTAGTCCCTGTACTTTCGCTAAACTCGTATTTATCACTGGTCGTATTGTACTTATACTCATAATCTTTACCAGTAACAAATTTCGCACCCATTTTCGTTTCCGAATTATCTGGATTGACTAGGTATAGTTCAAATTCAGCACCATTTAATTTTTCGTTATCGGAATTTTTTTTCGTCAGCTTTAGCTTTCCGACCTTTTTACGGTTTTCTCTCGTTACACTGACTGTCTCTCCATCAGTGGTAATCTTTGCTGCGTTCGACTTACCGTCGTCATCGTAGGTATAGCCATCAGGCGCCGCTTCTTCTTGGAAATAATACTCATCGATCGGTAACCCTGAGACAGTTATTTCCCCTTTTTGAGCGGTCGAACCAGTATCCTCGACTAACTCGTAGTTTTTACTTGTATCATTGTACTGATAACGATAATTTTTACCTGATTCCAATAAAACTTGTGGCGTAACTAATTCGTCGCCGTTCTCCTTACGAAGTGTGAACTTAGCACCGTTTAGTTTCTCCCCAGTGTCAGCGTCTTTCTTTATTAAGGTAATTTTGCCTTTAGCTAAATGGTTGTAGGCACTGACAGCGACACCTTCTGCCGCATTTTTATCGATTGTAAAATAATACTTCCCAGATTCATTCTTTCCATCTGGAGGAACGATCTCTAATTTATCCGTGTACCTCGGGTCGGGATTGTTCAATTCGACCAAACAATAATCTCCATCCGTCAAATTTTCATAAAGCAGTACCCCGTTACTATCTGTTTTCTTTTTTCCATCTGAAATTGTGACATAGGTATTCGAACCAGCAGAGGTTTCCTTTTTCAATTCAAATTCAACATCTTTTAGAATTACTTGTGTATCCTTATCCATCTTCTTCAATCGGAAAGTTGTCGGTGGTACACGGGTGGCGCCTCCACCCCAATTACTGACAGTGACTTTGCTAGTCTCACTCTCTTCACCAGCAGTGTTCGTCTCCCAATACAACATCGCTTTGTTTTCGATAATCGAACCTTCTCCTAATGTTGTTCGAGCATAAATTCGCACGACGATATTAAATGGATAGTTGTCATACGTCTCTCCACTATCGTGACTAAAATATTTTTCATAGGCTTCTTTTGTTTTATCACCGCGCGAAGCTGTCATTTTCCCTTGATCCACTGCAGTCTGGATAATATCCCAAATCCGCTCTTTAGCGTTTTTTGTTCCATTTCCAAATAGAAGCAATCCGTTACTTTTATCGTTCGTAAAATTTGGTAAATCTCTAAAATTCATGATTAGCTTGTTCCCAGAAGTCACACCATAACAGGGATAATTATGACTTTCAATTCGTGCTTCAAAGTCACTATCTGACTCAGATCCGCCTTGCGTCAGCAGTTCTAACGGAATTGTGCTTGGCGCATTGTCTTGCCCCATCATTTGCACCTGTCCGATTGGATCTTTAGTCATTTTTCCATCCTCGTTCACTGCGTAAATGTTCATATAAATCCCATAACTAGATAGCGTCAACGATGGATCTAGCTGATCCTTCAGTATCACTTTCTTATATAGATCAGGTGTATCCCCTTCAAGCGCTTTTTTGTAATTGTCCATCATTAGAGGAATATTCCAATAGACTTCATTGCTGTTATTCGTAGCAGAACCATTTTTAGTGATTGGTTTTTGTTCCCCAATCGGTGTATCAGAAACAGATTCTGATGGTTTGGGGTCAATTTCGATAGGATAGCGACCTGTTTCGGTATTGCCTGTCGAACCGCCGCTGCTTTCTTGACTAGCTGTTCCATAAGCTGTCGCATAACAATCCTGCAGCCCATTCCAATTCGTCTCTACTGCATCATTGAAGGTAATTTTTAAATACTTTTTCCCGGAAATTGTTTCCAGCGTCATATCTCCAATCTTATCGCCAGAACTTTCATAAAATGGTACTGAATTGCTTACACTAGAAAAATTGAAATATTCTTCTGGTAACGCAATATAGATGAAGTCCCCATCTTTTAAGTTCGCCGAAGATGGTACAGTAAAGGTATAGTCAAAGTACACCCCGTCACCGACTTTTATTGTTGGTTGAGGGTCCTGTTTAACACCATCTTTTACAATATAAATGGGTGGATTGCTACCATTCTTGATATAAATGTTGTTCAACTTCATATCGTTAATTTCACTTGTTTTGTCAGTCGCTGCAAAGGGGGTTATTCCACCGCCAAATGGAGTTAACTTCTGACTGCTATCAGCGGTCTTCTTTTTCACAGCACTTTTTTCGCTTGTTGTTTCTTTTGTAGGTGTTTCCTGTTTTAAATCCAGCTGAAATTCCTGTGTATTAAAAAAATTCAATGTTACCTGTGACAAGGAACGTACTTGATCAGACAGCTGAAATTCAAATTTTACTCCTTCAATCAAAGCAGGCTGGTCATTGTCGTTTACTACTGTCAATTGATTATTTTCAATCGTTAGAGTAACAGCCTCGTCATGATAGATTTCTTCATCCTTTGTTGTAATTTCTGTTGGGAGTAACCATGTACTTTTTTCTTTTTCGCCCACATTTAGATCAAATTTTAAAATAATCGGAGCATCAGGCTCGATTTCATTAGAAAGTATATTTCCTTGGCTGTCTGTAAGCTGGAGATTCATTACACGACTGGTCTCTACAGTCTGCAGATTTTCAGCGATCGTCTGAATTGGAAAGCTAGACAGAACCATCAGAAAAATCGATAGAATCGGCCACCACCGCTTTTTGATTTTACTCATAATGCCCTCCCTCCTTTCACTTATGACTTTTCTCTTTAACCTTATCGACAATCCCTCCACTCTCTTCCCGATATTTTTTCCTTTCAAAGCCAGAATCAAGAAAAAACTTCAAATAATTTATTTATCAAAAAATCAATTTCTAGCTTTTTAAAATAAATATGAGAAATCATTTTAAAATCATTTTTATTATATTTCTACTATTTTTTTGTGACAATATTTCAGGAGTGAGATGCACCACGGAGGAACAAGAGGTTAAAATTAAGACCTGTGATTCTTCATTTGTGATTAATAATAAAATCATTCTATTAATTTTTTTGGGGAAATCGTAGAAAATGATTTAAATAGATTAATTTATAGTTATTTACCTATTGTTAAACTGTTTTCACTTTTTGTTCATGAAAATAATAAATTCAAGCTATTAAAAATAAATTATTAATGTACAAAAAAAGACGCATCTAATGTAATCAGATACGTCCCGTAATTAAAGAGGCAGCCACTCCCCATTTGTTCGATAATTCTCAGCGTATGCTTTCGCCTGTGATACAAGTTCCTGATCATATTGACAATAAGCCAATAATTTGATCGCATTACTACCTGTTGTTACACCTTCCCGCAAAGTATAATCAAAGAATATCTCGTCATTAGTAACAACCTCGCGAAAGTGATAATTCTCATAGCGTTCTCCTAAAATTCGACTTAACTCCACATCATGTGTGGCTAAACAAAGAAAGCAATCCAAATCAGCAAATTTTTTCAAAATGATCGAAGCGGCAGCTATTCGTTCTATTACATTGGTTCCTTTGAACATTTCGTCCATAAAAATCATCACGTAGGAAGAGGATTCCGCAATGTGCAATAAACGTTTCAACGATTTTATCTCCGCCATATAAAAACTGTCACCAGTAATAATATCATCCTTAAGATTCATCGAACTATAGACTTGGCAAGGTTTAAAGCGATAGCTTTTCGCTAAACAGGTGTTAAACAGCTGGCCTAGGATCGCGTTCACTGCCAACGTTCGCGCAAAAGTAGATTTCCCACTCGCATTTGATCCCGTAATCAATAATTTATTGCCCATATTATGTGTGTTAGGAACAGGCTCTGCTAATAGCGGATGAATGATTTCTTCAAATGCTATTTCATTTTCTTCACTAAAATCCGGTTTACAGTAATAAGCTAAACTTTCACGAATAGAAAAAAATATCTCACCTATACTTAAATAGGCGAGATATTTTCTTTATCTGTTATCCGTCTTTCGAATGACGCTCACCAACTTGGAAATCATTTTCATGCTCAAACATATAGCGAACAGAAATAGGTATATCTCCTGTTAATTTGGCAAAATCCTCCGTATATTCAGCCATTTTATTTTCACGGATTGCCTGAGCAAAAGTTACCATCCCTTCAGACGAAAACGGTGCTTCAGATTCTGCCTTGAACTTCCCGTCTGTTGTTCGTGGAACACCCATCGCATCAAATACAGCGTAGTTTTCCTCATCAGATATTTCCTTATAGATAACCTTATTCCCTGTTACTTCATTGCCGATTGCAATAAAGTCGCTAATCGTCATTAGTTCTTTTCCGTTGATATTTAAGACTTGACGATGAAGCGTTTCATTGATCAATGCATAAGCTACTGCTTTTGCACAATCTTTTCTTGAAATATACGCCATTTGTCCATTTCCTTGACTATTCATCAAAATACCGTCGCCTTTAGCATAAGTGAAATAGTTGGTAATCATCGCTTCTGCATATTGAGAGTTTCGTAAAAAGATATAATCAAGTCCACTTTCTTCAATATAGTTTTCTGTGAAGGCATGATCAATTTTTTCTATACTAGGATTTTCTGGATCAGCTGCATTGACCAAAGATGTATAAACAATTTTCTTTACTCCCGCTGCTTTGGCTGCATCAATGACATTCTTGTGAGCTTTTTGTCTTTTTTCGCCAACGAAAGGCATTGAAATAAGCGCCAATGTCGCCCCACCGGTAAACTTTTCAGCCAAGCCCTCCAAATGATTGAAATTTGTCTCCCTTGTCTCCACACCTTTTTCAGAAAAGCGTTCCAGAGAAGTTGGGTCGTAGCCACAAAAGACCAAACGATCTTTTTCCGCTATATTCAAAAGATATTCAGCTGCTTGACCTCCTAAGTTACCATCTACACCAGTTAAAATTAGTTTATTCATTACATAAAGCCTCCTTATCTTTGATAAGCCAAGCTTATGTGATTTATTGATCAAATACCAATACATCTATTTTATAACCTATAAGTAAATCTTATCTGGTATCATTTTAATAACTCCAATAATCGTTGAACCGCTGCATTTTGTTCTGTCGCCAAATAAGCAAGAACAATTTCGAATTGATGATGAGAGCCTTCAATAGGTAGTGACTTCAACTCTACACTCTCATCAATTAATGGATAATTTTCTGGAAAAAAACCAATCAAATCATTATTTTGAATCAAGAAAATTTCTGTTTCGACATCATCAGTAACTTTTGCAATAGTTGGTGCATAGCCATCTTGCAACGCATTTTCCAACATTAAATAGTAAGATTTCCCGATAGCTTCTGGCGACAACATGACAAGCGGCTGACTATACAGCTCCTCTAAAGAAAGAGATTCTTTATCGATTCCTTCCAACAACTGCACAATAATCACCAAAGTATAATGCTACCGTTTTAATTTGCTTTTCTTCAAAAAATTCTGAATCAAAGCTAATCGCTGCATCATAACGATGATTTACTAGATTTTCGGCTACGCCCTTCAAGGGTACTTTTTCAATATCCAACAAAATATTTTCCTTCTCAAGCCTCTTATTATGGATAATTTGGGAAAACAATTGAATATCCATAATAGACGTATATTCAATTCGAATTCGATTTTTTTGCTCATTATAATCCGACATCCGCTGTGTCAACCGCTCGTATTGCTGCATAAGTTGAAGTGCTTCTTGATAAAGCAATTTCCCCGCTTCAGTCGGTTTTACGGGAATTGTTGTACGGTCAATTAATTGACAAGCAAATTGTGTCTCTAAAAAACGGATCTGTTGCGTAATACTCGTCTGAGAGACAAAATTCTTTTTACCAGCCTTTGTAAAGCTTCCTGTTTGAACTAAGTCTATAAAGTACTTTAACTTTTCTAAATACATGATTTCTCCCCCGTTTCCCATATCTTATTTTAACAAATATCAGATAACTTCTCCTAAAAAGCCTCAATCGTTTTTTTATCTAATCACTTCAAAATTTAATTAAGCTTTTCGGGTTTGTGATCGTAAAAATCAATGATAAAATAAGGGAATCATAAGAAACAAGGAGAACTATATTAATGACTAATGCACTTGAAATAAACGAGTTGAAAAAAGTCTATGCTACTGGTGTGAAGGCCTTAAAGGGGATCAATTTGACGGTTGAGGAAGGTGATTTTTACGCGTTACTAGGACCAAACGGTGCGGGGAAATCGACAACTATCGGAATCATCACCTCGCTCGTCAACAAAACATCGGGCAATGTCAAAGTCTTCGGCTATGACTTAGACAAAGAATTAGTAATGGCCAAACAACAAATTGGCCTAGTACCGCAAGAATTTAACTTCAATCCTTTTGAGACTGTCCAGCAGATTGTTGTCAATCAAGCAGGCTATTATGGCGTTCCACGAAAGGAAGCCTTGGCACGCAGCGAAAAATACTTAAAGCAGTCGGATTTATGGGAAAAACGGAATGTTCGTGCGCGAATGTTATCTGGAGGAATGAAGCGTCGTTTAATGATTGCTCGTGCGCTAATGCATGAACCAAAATTATTGATCTTAGATGAACCAACTGCCGGAGTCGATATCGAGTTGCGCCGTGAAATGTGGACTTTCCTACGGGAGCTTAACGCAAGTGGAACAACGATCATTTTGACAACCCATTATTTAGAAGAAGCCGAGATGCTCTGTCGAAACATCGGTATTATTCAAGCGGGAGAGCTGATTGAGAATACCAGTATGAAATCTTTATTGGCAAAACTGCAATTCGAGACATTCATTTTTGACTTAGCGCCTTATGAGATTGAACCTATGATCAACGGCTTCAAGCATACATTTGTCGATGAACAAACCTTAGAAGTAGAGGTCGTGCGCGATCAAGGAATCAACGAGCTCTTTGAACAACTGACGAAACAAGGAATCAAGGTACTTTCTATGCGGAATAAATCAAACCGTTTAGAAGAACTATTCCTAAAAATCACGGAGGAAAATCATGTCTAATCTATACTTCACTGCCCTTAAAAGTCTGGCAGTCAAAGAAACCAATCGCTATTTAAGAATCTGGGTACAAACCTTAGTTCCCCCAGTCATTACTACATCCTTGTATTTTGTTATTTTCGGTAACTTAATCGGCGGACGTATCGGGGATATGGCTGGCTTTTCTTACATGGAGTTTATCGTTCCAGGCTTGATCATGATGTCTGCGATCACTAGCTCCTATGCCAACGTCTCCTCTTCTTTCTTCTCACAAAAGTTTCAGAAGAATATTGAAGAGCTGCTAGTGGCTCCTGTGCCGACTCATATTATTATTTGGGGCTTCGTGACAGGCGGCGTTGGTCGCAGTGTCTTAGTTGGCTCCCTAGTAACGATTATCTCGCTCTTTTTCGTTCCACTTCATGTGTACTCATGGGCCATCGTTGTCATCACCTTATTGATGACGGCTATTTTGTTTTCATTGGCGGGACTATTGAACGGTATCTTCGCTCAATCCTTTGACGATGTTTCCATCGTTCCGACCTTTGTTTTACAGCCGTTAACTTATCTTGGCGGTGTTTTCTATGCGATTTCGATGTTGCCGCCTTTTTGGCAAGCTGTTTCTAAGATCAATCCAATCGTCTACATGATCTCCGGGTTCCGTTACGGCTTCCTTGGTGTGATGGACGTATCTATCGTTGTATCCATGTCGATCCTAGTGTTATTCATTGTCGTTCTTTACAGTGTTTGCTGGCATCTAATTGACCGCGGACGTGGATTAAGAAGCTAAACAAAAGCTGAGTTTGAGCAAATAAATGCTCGAACTCAGCTTTTTGTTTAATAATAGACTTCATCCAAGAAAAGGCCTTGCGCTGGTGCAGTCTCTCCTGCATCTTTGCGCACTTTATTTTCCAAAACCTCATCAATGACATCAATCGACAGCTTGCCTGAACCGATTTCTAGAATGGTCCCCATTAAAATACGCACCATTTTATGCAGGAAACCGTCACCGACGAACATAAAATGCAACATGCTTCCTTCACGTTCAATCGAAATACGTTCAATCGTTCGTGTAGTTGATTTTTTTGTTTTTTTCAACGCAGAAAAGCCAATAAAGTCATGTTTGCCTAATAATTTCTCACAGGCCGCATTCATTTTGTCCATGTCTAGTTTATCAGGAACATAAAAGCTGTGATACCGCTCGAAAGCTGTTGGAATTGGATTATTCCACACATAATAGCTGTACTGCTTTCCTTTTACATTATATCGGGCATGGAAACGTTCAGGCATTTCTTCAACTTTTTTTACAACGATGTCCCCTGGCAAATAGCGATTAAAGAATGACAGCATTTCACCGCGGGCCATTTCTGAATTTGTTTTAAAATTCGCGACCTGACCTCTGGCATGAGTGCCCGCATCCGTTCGACCAGATCCAATGATCTCGATCTTTTCACCTGTCATTTGCGCGATAACACTTTCGATCTTTCCCTGAATCGTTTTTTCAGAATCTCCTAAACGCTGCCAGCCAAGGTATCGTTTGCCATCATATTCAATGGTTAATTTAATATTTCGCATCCACATTTCCTCCTCGTTCACTTCACACTGAACCAATGTACCACAGAAGACTTGGAGGGACTAGTGGTGAGGTCAAAAGAAGACCAGAGGACTTTTAAAAAGTGCTCTGGCTTACCCTGAAATTAAGCATGGATCATGTTCTTGTTGTATTCTTTTTTTATACGACTTAAAGCTTCCATTAATAAGTTTCTTGGCATTCCAATACTCAGACGAACAAATCCTTCACCATCTTGAACAAAGTAACTGCCTACCACCATCGTTAATTTTGCACGTTGAAAGAAACCCTGCATCTCTGATTCATCCTTGAACCAATTACGAACATCAATCCACGCTAGAAAAGATGATTCGGCTGGCATAACTTTAGCTTCTGGTATATCTGCAAAAAAATCATAAATGATTTCCATATTTTCTTCTACATAATCAATCATTTCATCCAGCCAATCTTCACTTTCATTATAAGCGGCCACAATTGCTGGCACAGCAAATACGTGAGGAGAGGTAATTGAATTTTTTTGCAATTGAAGCAGCAGTGTTTCTCTAATATCCGGATTTGGAACTACCACATATGAGGTTTTTAATCCCCCTAAATTAAACCCCTTATTAGGCGAAAGACACAAGACACTATGTTGTGAAATTTTTGGATGTGCATTCCAAATTGAAGTAAATGTTTGATTCTTATAAATAATATCACGATGTATTTCATCACAAACTAGAAGGACCTCATGACGAATACATAATTCTGCTAATTGGAAAAGTTCTTCCTTTGTCCAAATACGACCAGAAGGATTCTGTGGACTGCAAAAAATATATAACTTAATATTATTTTCTTTCATCTGTTTTTCTATATCGTCAAAATCAAGATAATAGCGATTCTCACGATTAATCAGTGAGCTGCAAAAGAGCTTTCTTTCATTATGCTCTATCGCTTCAGCAAATGGATCATACGCAGGGGTGTTGATCAGAACACCTTCTCCTATTTTCGTATAGGCCTGTACAATATAATGCAATGTCGATACTGTTCCGAAGGTTAGCTTAATCCATTCTTTTTCAATATGTGTATTATATCGCCGTTTGTTCCAATTGATCACTGCTTCGTAAAACTCATTTGGAATATAAGTATAACTGTAATCTCCAATGCTTGCGCGTTTCATTACTGCTTTTTGAATGGCCGGGGCAACTTCAAAATCGATGTCCGCTAAGTCCATTGGAATTGCCTCTTCATTTAATCCAAATTTTTCTTTTAGTACCTGATTGCTCCATTTCCGTGCATTTCCTTGCTTTCGGTCAATGACATTCTCCAAATTGTACATGTTACACACCTACATTCACTAAATCTTTAGTCGTTTGATTTAAGACAACGGCAACACCATTTTGTATTGCAATATCATCTTCGATTCGTACACCACCTACATCGGGTAGATAAATTCCTGGTTCAACACTCATCACCATATTTTCTTTTAAAATCATTTGGCTGTTTTTATTCAAAATCGGTATATCACCGCCCATACCAATGCCATGGCCTAACCCGTGGCTAAAATATTTGCCATAACCTGACTCATCGATAATTTTTCGTGCAACTTCATCTACTTCTTGACCTGTTACGCCTTCGCGAATAAAATCAATAGCTGTTTGTTGAGCCTCTTTCACCACTTGATAGATCGTATACAATTCTTGAGGTGCCTCGCCTATTGTCACTGTTCGAGTCATATCTGACTGGTACTCTTCCAGCACAATTCCAAAATCAATTGTGACAAAATCTCCTTGTTCTAATAAACGTCGCGTTGGTCTTCCATGAGGAAGTGCACTTCGCGGTCCACTTGCGACAATCGGATCAAAGGCCATAGCTGAAGCTCCCTTTTTCAAAGAAAGATAATGAATCAATGCCCCTAATTCATTCTCACTCATACCAACCCTAATACTTGGAAGTAGTTCCGCAAAAATTTCATCCGTCATTGTACATGCATTTTTGATCAATTGAATTTCTTCTGCTGATTTAATTGCACGTAATTGTTGAATTTGACTTGACCAAATTGTTACATTGAATGTCTCAGATAAACAACTATATTCTTTTATTGACAAACCGTCTGATTCAATCGCCAGATTTTTGATTTTTTGCTGGTGCAGCCATTCGATAATCTTGGGCAAATAACTTCCCTGTGGCACTTCAAAATTTTCAAACCCACCCGTTAAATCTTTTATTTCTTGTCGGTAGCGCCCATCAAAAAATTGTACCTGAGAAGAAGGTGTCACAACTAAATAGATACCACTGCCTCCTAAGGAACCAAAGTATTTTTTGTTCCCACGATTTTTGATAATGATGGCCTCTTTATCTGATTTTTTTAGAAGTTTTTGTAATTTCTCAATTCTCATCTGCTACTCTCCATTACTAGAAGTCCAAATCTAAGCCGTCTAAAATATCTGTATCACCTTGATCAAAAATATTCTTCTGTTCTTTTTTCTTCGCTTCATCTCTCAATTCATTTCGTTCCATAACCTTAAAGAATGGCACATAAATTGCGACCGCTAAGACTAACTGCAACGCGTTAACTAAAATCGTTCGCCAATCTCCGTTCGTCAAAAATCCTTCAAGAAAGACCCCCACATACGGTGGATCAAAAATTGGTTTATTCAATAATCCCCAATGCATAAAGAACATCGGCAAGGTTCCAATGATCGCCCCACCAAATACATGTGGAATAAACATTAACGGATTCAAAATAATAGGTGCACCAAACAAGATCGGCTCATTGATTCCAAATAAAGCCGGAAACAGTGAGACTTTCCCAATTTTTCGATACCGTTTTGATTTAGAAACCATGCAAGCAACGATGCAGCCGATTGAAATCCCACAGCCAGTAAAGCCGAAGAAAGCACTTGATGCCCCAGCTGTATAAAAATGAGGAATTGGTTCCCCAGCTTGAAAAGCCGAAATGTTTTCTGCTATAAATGCAACCATAATTGGGCGTGTGATTGGACTAAACACAGATGAATGAATCCCAAAGAAAAAGATCAGACAAATGCAGAAATTCAATGCTAAAACTGACCAAGGATTATCCATTGATCCAACCAGTGGTGATAAGAAACGAGTCAAAATGGTTGGAGGCAATTCGCCAGCAGTTTGCATTAATGCGAAACGACCAATAATGAAGGTTCCCCCTACAATCAAGGTTACAGGAATCAGTTCAAATGACTTGGATACAAAATCTGGCACCCCTTCAGGCATTCGAATGGTCAAGTTTCTTTTTTTGCAGAAATTATATAATTCCACTGTTATTAACGCAACGAACATCGCAGTGAACAGACCTTTAGCACCAAAATTAGCAATGTCTAGCAGACCATTTTCATCAAACATCGCTGTCATGAACAAAAAGCCAAAAAGCGATAACGTTACTGCTCCCGGAATATATAATTTGTAGTGGTTCCCTAAATTATAAGAAATCGCCGCACAAGCATAGAGGCCGATCAAGCCAGTTGATAAAGTCACAGGCAAATTGAATAATTCTGCATTATTCAAAATGAACTGACTAAATCCATTGGATTCACCCAGCATATTCGGTAATGCAGGTAAGATAGCAAAGAAACTTCCTAAAATAGTAAATGGTGTCATTGCAACCATCCCAGCTTTGATTGCACTTAAATGCCTTTGATTATCAACCTTATGTGCTAATGGGACAAAGAATCGATTCATAAAAGCTTCAAATTTTGCGAACATAGTATTCCTCCTAGTTCCTAGTAATGATTCTGTTTCATGATAAAAACTATATTGTCATTTCCTTTACACTTTCTAATCTCAGAATAGCGAAGCAGATATTTTTTAGCTTAGATGGCTTGTTTCGCTAACTGGTGCTTTTTATGTGTAACCAAGGCAAGTTTCATTACAGTTGCTCCATCCATCTGTCCATAAACATCTTTATCAATCACAGCATAAGGAATATCTCTCGGCTCTAAAATGGATTTGATGAAATCTATCTTATGTGTGATTTGTGGTCCAACTAGAACAATATCCCAACCATCAATTTGACTTTCAATCGAGTCTGCGGGAATTGCCGTAAAATCAAAATCCGCATCATTCAATTTTGCACTTTGTTGAACCACCTTGCGCATATTCTGCATCAACATATTCGTAGAAAATCCTCCAGCACAGCATAATAAAATTTTCATAATATCTATCTCCTTAAAAATATTTTTTATTGTAATACCGAAATCAACGTCTCTATTAAGTCTCGAGCTAATTGACTTGTCATATAGTGATCTTGAGCATGAACCATTAATAATCCGACATTTGACGATTCCACTTCATCATTTAATTCTCGACTAATCAAATCTGTTTGAATGTTATGAGCTTCTAAATCCAAATTTCGCGACTCTTCAATCAGTCCTTTTGCTAAATCAAACTCCTTGGTTTTTACGCATTTCAGTGCCTCAAAAGCTTTCGCTTTACTTTCTCCAGCAATCGAGATCAGTTGTACAATTTCTTGTTCTTCTTTTGTCATGTTTTTTATCCCTTCTAAATGAAATCTACCATTCGGTGATATATTTCTTCTGTAAAATTTTTAATTAACTCTTCATATAGTTCAATCATTTGTTGAATATCCTGTTTATTTACGATTGAATAGGCGCAATGTCCATAGCGAACAGGCAAAATCGTCACGACAGTCGGTTTTCCTTCGTTCACTTTGTGTGCTTCCCCACCATCTGTTCCACCTGAATTAAACATATCCAACTGTAATGGAATCGTCCGTTTTTTCGCTATTTCTTTCACATAGCGCACCATTTCCAGATTTGGAGCGAGCGTTCGATCGAAGTGAGTCAAGATCGGCCCTTTTCCAATCTGCCGTTGGTTGGTATGATCCCGAACAAATGCTGTGCTGAATGTCGCCACATCAATAACAAAAACGACGTCCGGATTAATCATCTGAACAGCTGTCTTTGCTCCCCGAATTCCCACTTCTTCACTGCTAGTGTTTGCAAAATGAACAGTCAGCGGTACCTCCTCTTCCGCTAAACGCTTCATCAACTCTCCCATGACAAAACAAGCTAAACGATCATCAAAGGCTTTACCAGCATAAATATCTTGAACATCAAAGGCTTCAAATTCCGTGGCGAAGCATGCCATATTCCCAATTTCTACACCTAACTCAGCTACTTCTTCAGCTGTTGTCGCTCCAATGTCACAATAAAGATTTTCAGTTTGACCTTCACGATAGTCACCATTAATGACACCACTAATCTTTCTTCCATCAAACGTAGTAATCCGAACCTTTTGTAGATGTTGAGCGAGCGGTTTTACACCACCGACGACCATTAAATGAATCAGCCCCAAGCTGCTGATGCTACGAACCATGAATCCAACTTCATCCATATGACCACAGATCATGATACTTTTATGGCTTTTTCCTTTCTTCGTAAAAATCAAACTACCAAGTCCATCTGTCCTTTTTTCATAAGGAAGCCCCTCCAGCTCGGTTAAAATAACTTTACGGACTTCCTTTTCGTTGCTCGCTATCCCGTCAGCATTCGTAAGCTCCTTCAAAAAATCAATATTCACTCTAATTCCTTCTTCCTAAAACACGTTTTAATGTATAGTAAAACTCATGATAATTTTTACTCTCAGCTAACATATTTATCGCTGCCGGATGATTCATTAACTTGCTTAATTCTTTCGAAATAATTTGGTGAATGTCTAGTTGTTCAGCTTTTAATGAAACCATAAAAATGATCTTGGCTGTCCGCCCAGCTGAACTTGCTCCTTCTGGCAAGAGGCAAACCGCAACTCGGTTTTCTTTTCCAGACATGAGTAGCGGGTGAGGGATTGCAACCCCATTTTGATAGATCGTCGACAAATAATTTTCTCGTTCCAGTAATGAATCCTTATATCCTTTAAATCCAATAGTTTCTTCTACTTGGACTGCAAGATCCATTAAAATATCGGAATAAGATTGGCCCCTTTCAATTCGAAACAAAGATTCCGAAAACAACTCAAAAAAGGAACGCTCTATTGAAAAACTTTCATCGCTTCTCAGCAGACTAAGGTTTTCACTTACCTCTAAATAATCTAGCTCACTTTGGATCTCACTCATTAGAATAACTGGACAATCGATTTCAATCGTTAGTTCAATAATTGAAAAAATCAAATCAGGATAATAATCTTTTATTTTTTCTATTTCAAACATGGAAAAAGTTTGAATCTTTGCTCGGGGAAAAATTCGTTTTAACTTCATCTCTACTAGGTAAGCCATTCCTCCTCCCGATGAGCAAACAACCGCAATTCGATAAATGTTTTCAATCAATTTTTGCTGCCATTTATGATAAGGAACGGTCATGTGTGTCGCAAGATAACCAATTTCATCTGAAGCTATTCTCAATTTAAACTTTTCTTCGAGCCATTTTGAGAACATCACAGCGAAATTGAAAATCACAGGATAATCTTTACTAATATCTTCCAAATAAGGGTTACTAAATTTCACTTCTTTACGCGAACGTTCGATCAACGCTGCTACATGTAGATACACTAGATCAATAAATTCCTGATCCGTCGAAAAATGAGTCTTTTGCTGCTGATCCATCTGTTGAAAAAAGTTTGTAATTTCTTCTTTTAATACTTGTTTATTACTTAATATTTCAAGTTTCTTTGTTTTAGCAAGTAAACTAGCCTCAAAGTAATCATGTGCCTCTTTTTGGTTCGGCACTGATAAACCCGTTCCTTGGAGAATCTCTGTCAAAAGAGAATTAGATTTGTCAGTGTCAGATTGCTTCTCTTTTTTTTGAATCAGTAATAATAAAAATAGTTCCTCTTCCAACCTTCTAAATTCTATATAATCAATATTCCACTTATTCTTATCAATTAAATGATAAAGATTGTCTTTTAATTTTTTTTGTTTTTCTACCGTAAATGTTGTCTCTAATTTCTCAAGTAACTTTACATTCCCTTTCTGATAATAATCTTGCAGCAATAATAGTCGATTTTTTAATTCACAAATGAGCCGAATTCCATAGTGCGCTTTTCTTTCCAAAATTAAAGGGCTATCTTTAAGGTATCTCTCAAGCTTCGAAAGATCTTTTTTAATTTGGCTGCTACTGACTAGTAATTCGTCACTTAGTTGTTTGACAGTCTGATAATTTTCATCAATTAAAAGGAGACTCAACAGTGAATCTAATCGGTCTTTTTGCATCTCAATCGTTGATTCAGTAAATCCAGCTAGATAAGATGAAAACTTTTCTTCATCTAAAATAACCAATCGGCATCCTAATTTAGCAGATCGTTCAATCTTGAATCCTTGTTGTAATTCTGATAAACCTTGCAAATCGTTACGGATTGTTCTAGAGGAAACACCAATTTTTTTTGCTAAATGATTGATCTTCAAGTAATCATTTTCTTTTAGTATTGTCAGTATCTGTCCTTCTCTCATCCTCACCTCTCCTTTTTAGCAAGCGCTATCATTTACACGCTTAGTATAGAAAAACCTACTTCATTAGAAAAGTTGAATTTTTTCCACCTAATAGTGCAAAACGTGTCTGGTTACTAAAATCTATAAATGCCTTTTTTGCACGTTTAATGATTTGCGCATTTTATGAATTGTATCAATTGACTATTTCACTCACAATAAAAATGATAATTCAAAGCGCACGTTCTCATTTAAGGACGTATTTAAAATTTCAATCATTGATCTTTAAATATAAAACCCTCTGCTCATTAAAAAGATGGGCAGAGGGTTAAAGAATCATTTATTAATTAAACCTTAGGAAAACGTGCTAATTTTGCATAGCCTGCTAATTCTTCTTCGATACGTAGGAACTGGTTGTATTTTTCCACCCGTTCACTTCGGGCCATCGATCCGGTTTTGATTTGTCCGGCATTCATTGCAACCGCAAAGTCAGCGATAAATGTATCACCTGTTTCACCTGAACGATGAGAGATCATGGTTGAATACCCATTAGCTCGAGCTAGTTTGATCGTTTCGATTGATTCGGAGACAGTACCGATTTGATTTAGTTTGATCAAAATTGAGTTGGCAATTTTTTTATCAATTCCTTCAGCGAAGATGGCGGGATTCGTTACAAAAATATCATCACCGACTAATTGAATATCTTTTCCCATAGCTTCAGTCATCTTCTTGAAGCCCTCCCAGTCATGTTCGGAGAATCCATCTTCAATGGAGATGATTGCTGGATACTTCTTTACCAAATCTTGATAGTAGGTCAGCAGTTCCTCTGAAGTCATTTCTTCGCCTTCAAAATAGTATTTTTTTGTTTCCTCGTTATAAAATTCACTCGATGCCGGATCTAATGCAATGGCAATTTCTTCACCTGATACATACCCAGCCTCCTTAATAGCACGATATAGCATTTCGATTGCTGCTTCTGTACTGCCTAATTTAGGAGCAAAACCACCTTCATCACCAACAGCAGTCTCGTACCCTTCTTTGGCTAAAATATTTTTTAATGTATGGTAGGTGTTAGCAATTTTTTCAACACCATCACGGAAGCTTTCACGTTTTACTGGTGTGATCAAGAATTCCTGAACGTCAATTCCTGAGTCCGCGTGAACACCGCCATTGATTACATTGAAAAAGGGCTGTGGCAATTCAAGATCCACTCCGCCAAGATAGCGATACAAAGGAATACCTTGGCTTTTAGCGGCCGCACGAGCGATCGCCATAGAAACGCCAAGAATGGCGTTGGCTCCTAAGCGCCCCTTGTTTGGCGTACCATCTAAGTCAATCATACATTTATCGATGTTCGCTTGATCAAAAGGAGATAATCCCTTCAACGCATCATTGATCTCAGTATTCACATTTTCCACTGCCTTCATGACACCTTTTCCCATTAAGTAATCACCGCCGTCACGCAATTCGACTGCTTCACGATCTCCTGTAGATGCACCACTTGGTACTTCCGCACGACCCAACGAACCATCCGATAAAAGGACATCTGCTTCGATGGTTGGATTTCCGCGGGAATCAAAAATTTCTCTTGCTTTTACTTTTTCAATTACGACTGTCATATTTAGTTCCTCCTTAAAAATGAATACAAAAAAACCTGTTACACGTTAAGTACCTTTAAAACGACTCAAAGCGAATAAGCCAGAGCATTAAAAGTATTTAACTTATAACAGGCGCCATCAGCTGAATAATTCAGCAGTTAGGAGGGGTGCACCATCCCTCTTTCGAAAAAAGAATAGCACTACAAAGTTCATTTAGCAAGTGAAACACTGTTTTTCATTTTCGTAAGTAAAAAAAGACAGCCCGATTTTTTCACAAAGGGGCTGTCCTAAAATCTATTTTCCTAGTACCAATCGTCTAGTATAAACTGCCTGTCCCGAGTGCATCACAGCATCGTCGATTGCCGAAACGATACGAACTTGGCGGGTTACTGGCGGGTTCCAATTGGTATCGATCACGTCATCAAGACTGCTTTCCTCAACGTTTTTCAAATACTGTTTTGTAAAAGCTACACTAGCAGATAAATAATCTAAAACCAATTGACGATCTGTTACGATTACTTTCGCGGCTTCTTCAGGGGTGTGACGATAATCTTCCGTATCGTCCGGTAAATCTAAAGCAAATTTCTCTGACCAGCCAGCGCTTGTCCATAACGCTTCCGTTCCATTTAAATCCGAAATTTGCAGATCTAGTTCTCGCGCGGTATGCCACATAAGCCAAGTAACAGATTTGATTAAAGGAGCCGGCATTTGATTCGCCTCTTCCGTCGTCATCTGCTCAAAGGTATCTTCAAAACGTTCTTGCGCGCGATCCAGCATTTCCATCGAAAATTCTGTATTCTCCATCATGAAATCCTCCTAGTTCGTAATAATGTACTACTTTTACCATACTACGATGAATTTCAGAGGGCAACTATTCGATATTCGAGTATAAATAGATCAAATCATTTTCGATTTGTTCGGCTTCACTTATTTCGTCAAAATGAAACAGCAATTTTTGTGTAGGCAAAACAATTTCTAACTCATGCTCTTTGCGTTGAACAGCCATAGAATCCTTGGGATAAAACTTATGGGTGAATTGATCCAAATCAATATCCGGTTGAATCAGCATTACTCCCGCCGAATAGAACACAACCGGCAGATTATCCATTGTTTCCAATAACGTGAAATTCATTAATTCCTCTGCCGAAAGCTGCGAATCAATATACGCCTGCAGGATCAAGAACTGCTGTGCTTGATTGAACACTTGACTGAATTCACTCATTCGTTTACTCCTCAATCAAAATAGCTGGAATGCCGAAGCCTGCTAAAATGCGAGCAGAAGTATAGGTATTTAGGCCTTTTCTGAAGGTAATATACACCTTGCGATCCCTTGGAATCTCATTGATACGATCACGCAACTCGTTCATTGGAATGTTTTTGGTCGCTTCGATGCTGCCAGAGGCCGCTTTATTAGGTTCGCGGATATCTAAGAAAAAAGCGTTTGTTAAATCATCTGCCGGAATATCCTCCACCTTAATCGTTTCGACCACATTGGTCATTTGATTAATCGCCACGTAGCCGGCGATATTTAATGGATCGCGTGTCGTTGAGTAAGGAGGAGAATAAGGCAATTCCAAATCTGGTAAATCAAATACCGTTAGATTGCCAGTAATAGCCACAGATAGTTCACCCATTCGCTTGTCTACACCCTTTTCACCAACCGCTTGTCCTCCTAAAATTTTGCCGCTTGTCGCATCAAAAATGATTTTTAAGTTTAAGCGTGTCGCTCCTGGATAAAAGTACGCATGATCAAAGGGCGTTACGAAGATGGATTTATAATTCGTAATTCCCGCAGCCTTCAACGCATGCTCTGTCATCCCAGCATAGCTTGCGGTGTAATCAAATATTTTCGCTACTCCCGCGCCAATATACCCACGATAACTCATTGGTGTACCGTTAAGCATATCTGCTAACATATGCCCTTGCCGATTGGCGGCACTAGACAGCATACTTGATGTTGCTAGTCCTGTAACTAGGCTCGTTGTTTTAATAATATCTCCGATCGCATAGATATCAGGGACGTTCGTTTCTAATTGATCATTAACAATGATCTGCCCATCATCAGACAGTTCAATACCAGCGGATTTCGCCACTTCATTGTTTGGGGCAACCCCAGTAGCGAAAATGATCATATCTGGCTCAAGCGTTGTGCCATCAGACAACGCAACTTCTTTTCCTGCTTGACGAATTTCTTCAACCTTTGTACTTAAATGAACATGCAGGCCCTTTTCAATAAGCTTATCGTAGATTAAATCCGCAATTTCTTCATCATAAGGAAACGCGACCTGCGGCAATTGGTCAACGAGAGTCACATCCATCCCGCGATGCTTGAAGTTCTCAGCCAACTCTAAGCCCATAACACCGGCACCTAAAACTAGAACATTCTGAGGATCCTTTTCATCAATAAACGACTTGATGTCAGCCGCATTGGTGACACTGCGTAAAACAAAGCCATTTTCTGCTTCCTCGGCTCCTTTAATTGGTGGAAAAGTTGGACGTGCACCTGCAGAAATAACTAATTTGTCATAGTTCGTTATTGCTTCCTCTCCAGTTTTTAAATCCTTAACAACCAGTTGTTTCTTATCCGGATCAATTGTCTGTACTTCGTGAGTCGTAAAGACATCGATATTATTTTTTACCTTCAAAATTTCAGGTGTTCGTTCAATCAAAGAGTCTAAATCTTCAATCACACCACCTAAATAATATGGTAACGCACAACTGGCGTAAGAAATATTTTCTCCACGTTCATAAATAACGATCTCATGCTCTTCATTCAACCGACGTAGGCGTGTGGCAAATGAAGGACCGCCGGCAACTCCGCCGATAACTACAACTTTCATGTGAACCTCTCCTTTTCATGGTAGACATCTATATTTTGGGTAATACTTCGGTTCAACTCTACAGTCGTGTATTACCTCATTTCGTTCCTTTTTTGATAGTACTATTTTTATAAAATACCAGCAAAGAATTGTTCTCCAAACAAATTGTTAGTATACAAAAAAGATCAATCTCCTTTTATTGAGGATTGATCTTTACTCTTTATTCAGTTCTACTAAGCTTTTCTTTTTCCCGTCTCTCACTATTTCTAATCTCAATTGCTTTCGTCCTGTTCGAATCACGTGATATTCGATCGTGTTCCCGTCGTCTGTCATAACGACTTCCTTTTTAGTGGAATTAACCGCGACTCTCGCTTTTTTTAATGCTAAAGCACCCTTACGCTTAATCGTCCAATCAGTAAAGTTCTTATTCTGAGCTTTAAAGGAATAGTTCACCGATTGATTGGTCCAATTACCTTGAAGCCAAGCTGAATTATTGGGTGTTACTTTATTAATAATTGTAAACAGCAGTAAAATCGCTACCACTACTCCCCCAATAGTAATTTGTTTTCTCCATTTAAATAGATAGTTCACAAGATTTTCTTTGATTTCCTCAATCGTTGTGATACTCATGTTAGGCATTCCCCTCCAATACTTCTCCCTTAATCAACTCCTAGATAGTGAAAATCCTAACATACAGCTTTGTGATTGACAAATCCTTTTTTCAATCGTTTTCATTTTTATTCTGAATAAAGAAGATCAGCCAACGCTTCTGTTAACTGATCCATATTCTCTTTTATTCAGTTAGGTTGTCTTCGAGAAGCTTCACAGCAGTGCGGACATACTCGGAACATGGTCTTTTTCCAAGCAGCTTCGTGCAGTAAAGCGAGCCGTATGTTTGTTGAAACTCTTGCGTCATTTCAACGACAAGCTTTCCAGCTGCATCATTTTTACACTTTGCTGGATCAATCATTTCCGGTGTTCCTTTTAAAAAATTTGCGACCATATACGTACCGGCTAATGCTCCGCATAACCCCTGATAATTACCGCCGCCATAGTGACTCGCCAGTTCATTTACCCTGTCCAACTCGAGCCCGATTTCCTGGCAATAAGCACCGACGACTGCCTGACAACAGTTGCGACCCGCTTGAAAATAAGTCATTGCTTGCTCTTCGTGATCCATGTCCCTCCATCCTTTCGATTTACTGACTTAAATCATTTTTACTAATGTAATACAAGATACGCCATCCTCTTCGTATGGCTCGCCTCTTTTTAGATAGCCTAAACTCTCATAAAAGGTTGCGGCTGACAATTCTCCATGAATCAAAATCTGATTGTAGCGTTTCTGTTTAGCTACTTTTTCTAACGCTTTGACCACTTGACTACCTAATTGGTTGCCACGATATTCGGCAATCGTCGCTACACGGCCAATCCGTGCTACAGCATTAGCTTCCGTTAACAAGCGAGCAGTTACGACGGGGCGGCTTCCATCAAAAAGGACACTATAGATAGTAGCTAATGTATCATTCTGATCAAACTCATCCGCCAGTGACAGGTTTCTTTCCAAAATGAAAACCTGCATTCGAACATAACTGCTGGCCGCTCGCAGATAATTTGCACTGCCTATTTCTAATCTCAAGTCTGCCATAATGTCTCCTGTTTCCATCTATTATACTATTTTTTTCGGTACTCTTTGAGTGGCAATCCTGCTTCTTTTAAAAACAGCGAGGGTTCAATGGTTTTATTGTTGACAGTTTTTGGATAGGTAACATAAAGATTTTCCTTTGCACGTGTAATAGCCACATACATCAATCGGCGTTGCTCCTCTAACGTTGTCGGTGGAGCGCCTTCCTCTCTTGCCTTTTGCAAATCACAGTCGGCTTTCTTTACTGTGTGATGGTTTGGTAACGCGTCTTGATAAACACCTTTAATAAAGATGTTTTTCTTGCCTAAGCCTTTACTGGCATGGATCGACAGTAAATAAACGGCATTTAATTTTTCCTGATCATAGTCACGCAGTCTTTTTTTCATGCCTTCGTTTTGCTGACTAGCTTGTTGAAAAGCTTCTAGAAGCCCTGGCCAATCTCCTGCTGCAGACAACTCTTTATGCAACCAATCTGCCTCTTCTTCACTCAAATCCTTTTTGAATTTGGGTGTTGCCAGCAGCGCATCTGCTAATGCCGTAAGATTTAGCCTACCCTGTTGATAAAAAAAGTACATTTCCTTAAAAAACACTTTTGCATGATCTTGCGATGATGGAGAAAGATTTCGTTCACTGACTAAAAAAGCAACTAGATCATTAATCTTAAACTTGTTTTTATTAAACAGTTCGTCGCTAAATTTTGCACTAGAATTAAATTTGATGAAATGAAAAAAGGCATATTGCTGAATGATTTTCTTCAGTGCGTCATTTTTTTGTTGGATTACTGTCGCGGAGGCCAACATTTCTAATTGCTCAAAGAGCGTCTTAAACAACGGCAATCCAAAAATCCCCAACAAGTCATCGTTAGACGGTGTAACAAAAGGAACATTGTGTTTTTTTAATTGTTTCAATAGAGAACGCAGCTGTACCCGTGTCGGATACAAGACCATCGTATCACGATAATCAGGGCTGCCATCCTCCAGCGGAGCTTCACTGGCTAACTTCTGTATTTTTTGTCCGATCCAAGCGGCCTCATCCTCATCATCAGGAAAACCAATGCCATAACAATCATGAGCAGTCGTTGTTTTACTAGCAGTCATCGTTTTTTCCAATCGATCATGGGCATTAAAACGAATCAAACGATTGCCAGCTTCTACGATCGGTGCATCTGAACGATAGTTAGTCATTAATTTCAGAGACGTTTGTTTGTACTCTTGTTCAAACTCTTTAATATAACTCGGCTCTGCCCCGCGAAAGTAGTAAATACTTTGGTCATCATCCCCAACAATAATCAGCTTACTGGAGTCTTTCTGTATGACTTCCTTATCTGGCGGACAGATCAACGCCACAATCTGTTTTTGTAACGGGTTGATATCCTGAAACTCATCAATAAAAATGTAACGGTATTTCTCCTGCAGCGTTTGCCGGGCTGTTCTGTCGTTTTCTAAAATCAATTTCAGATTAAACAACATATCGTCAAAAGTAATAAAGTGCTGCGTCTTTTTTGTCAACGCCAGCTCAGTTAAAAACTGCTGAAAAACTTCACTTAATTTTTGATTCAGAAGAAGCTCCTGCCCATCAAAATACTTAGCAACAAATCCAACCATCTCCTGATCCGAATATCCCATGTTTCGCCAATAACTAATGCGAGAGGCAATCGTTCGATCTTCAAGCTTGTCAAAATTGTATAAACGATATTTCTTTATTAAGTGATTCACCACTTGATAATATTGATCTTCATTGATTTGCCCTTCAATTCCCCACTGTTTCAGGTCGGGATTCTTCCGCAGCAACTCATTGTACTCCGCGTTGAACCAGCCATGAAATGTTTGTACTTTGACACGAGCATAGCCGCCTAAATAATGATTGACCCGCGCTTCCATCTCTAACTTTGCCTTACGCGAAAAAGTACACATCATGATTGCCTTTGGATCTACTGATTTTTCTAATACTAAATAAGCCGCTTTGGCACAAATTGTTTGAGTCTTGCCGCTTCCTGCACCAGCGATGATCCGTAAATGCGTCTGCATTGGAAAACGAATCGCCGCTAATTGATCTTCACTAAAAGAATGACCATTATTCTGCGCAATTAATTGCTGCAAAGTATCTTTATCATCCAGCGTATCTCGTTCTGCTTCGATTAAATCTGATTTTATGTAATTTGAAAGCTTTGTGAACATGTATCCTTGGTTCCCTTCTATGTAAAAAAAATCATACTTGTTTATTATAACTGAATCGTAGGAATTTAATAGTGAACACCACCAAAGCACCAAAAAAGTGATTGCAGAAAAAAAGCAGTGCTCTTTTCTACAATCACTTTTGATTAGCTCCATTTATCTTATTTCAGCCTTTGCTGATCTTTTCTATATTTCAATGGCGTGATTCCTGTAATTTTTTTGAAGCTGCGAACAAAATAACTAGGCTCAATATAGCCAAGTGCATCACTGATTTCAGCAATCGGCCAATCCGTTGTCTCTAACAATTGTTGTGCCCAATAAACTTTTAGCTTCCCATAAATTTTGCTAAACGGTTCTCCAAACTCTTCTTTTAACAAACGACTTAGATAGCTAGGCGAAAGATTACTTACCTCGGCTAACGTTTTCAGGTCCACATGATTCGCCTTATTCTCAAATACTAAATCAATCGCAGGCTGTAATAATGGATTTTTAGCTAAATAAACTCCTGTTGAATCCTGCAGACGATTTTCTAATTTCGAATGTTGAATATCTTGCTGAACAAATTCTAAATCCAATGATTGCTCATCGACGGGATCTTTCCGCTTAGATAGACGCAATGTTTGTCGATAGGCTTTGATTAAATAGTCCTTTTTTATCGCCTCAGACACAATGTATTCACTGATCTTTTCCAGCATCTCTGCCGATTTCTTTAAGTCTTCTTTAGTGAAACGCGGGTATTGATCGATCAAAAAATGATGCTCTTTTTTAAATGTATTTAGGAAAGTTTGATCCTCTACCTGCAGCACCTGCTCTAAATCCTCCTGCTCCTCTTCTAACAGGATTTCTCCCGCCATGATAGCTCCTACATAACGATTATCTATCATGATAGGAATCGCCATATCGACGATATCGAAATGGCACCGATAGATAAAGGGCTGTCCTGTTCGTACAGCTTCAAGTCCCCCGCGAGAATCACACTTTTCACAATAAACAGAAAGCTCCGGATGATTACGGACTAGCTGACAAAAAGGCTGAACCTGACTATGCTTTGTTACAGGTCTGCCTCGATAGTCCACCAATATAATGGCTAAATGCGTCGCTATTGCAATACTTTCCTGAACAGCTTCCCATTTATTCAGATCCAGTACTTGTTCAATATCAAATTGTGTGTTGTTCACAGGATCACCTCTAAATTTATTATAGAACTTCCGAGCAAAATAGCAAAATTTTCCCATTTCATAAAATAGTTCAATGTTTTTATGAAAGAAAGCGGTAACACAGTTCAATGATTATTTTATGATAACGCTTTATGATTAACGTGTAAACAAAACAAAGGAGGATTCATCATGAGAAAAGCACTTATCTTACCAACAAAATATGTTCAAGGAGAAGACGAACTATTAAACTTAGGTTATTTTGTCAAAACATTCGGAAAATCTGCCCTGTTGATTGCCAATCCCGATGACGTTGAGCGGATCCGTCCACAGCTTGATTCCACAGCCAACAAATTCAATGTTTCATTTATTGAAGGCGGATTCAATGGGGAAGTTACTCGAGAAGAAACCAAGCGTCTCCAAGCAATCGCTAAGGAAAAACAAACAGATTGCATCATTGGTTTAGGCGGGGGAAAGGCGATCGATGCTTCAAAAGTCGTAGCGGAAGGCGAACGTTTAATTATTGTTCCTACGATTGCTGCGCAGGACGCACCGACTTCACATTCAGCAGTGCTCTACCACGCAGACGGGTCATTTGATGATTACGCGTATTTCAAACAAAGTCCAAGTGTTGTCCTAGTAGATACAAAAGTGATTGCTAAAGCACCGACGCGTTTCCTTGTCGCTGGTATGGGAGATGCATTATCAACGTATTTTGAAGCACGCGCTACACACAATTCTTATTCACGGGTAAACGCAAGCTTGCCAATGGGGTCTCTAGATGGATCAACGCCACCAGCAAGTGGAACCTACGCAGCACTGGCCATGGCAAAACTTTGCTGGGAACACTTACAGGAAGACGGTTTGAACGCAAAAATTGCCTGTGATGCTAACGTGGTCACAGAGTCGTTAAATAAAATCGTTGAAACCAATATCTTACTTTCAGGCTTAGGTTTTGAAAGTGGCGGTTTGGCTGCAGCGCATGCTATCCACAATGGAATGACCGTACTTCCCGGAACACACCATTATCTTCATGGAGAAAAAGTTGCTTTTGCAACTCTAGCTCAACTTGTATTAGAAGATGCGGAAACAGCCGAACTTCATGCGGTGATGGACTTCATGACAGCAATTGGTTTACCTCTCACATTAGCTGATCTGGGGGTTCCTTCGATCACCTTTGAAGAAGCCTTAGAAGTCGCAAAAATCGCTTCAATTCCAGAAGAGTCGATTCATTCTATGCCATTCCCAATTGTGGTGGAAGAAGTTGCCAATGCGATCATCGTCGCTGATCGCATTGGACAGGCCTACAAAGATTCGCACTGATTGAGCTTTAATTATTCGAGAACTTTTAAATCTATTTAAAATAAGGAGTAATTCTATGAAAAAGGCAATTCTCTTAGTTTCACATAGTAAAAAGATTACAGATGGCGTGAAAGACATGATCGAACAAATGGCTCAAAGTGATTCCCTTCAGATCTTTTCTTTAGGTGGAACCGCTGATAATGAACTAGGCAGTGATCCTACCAAAATCGTTGAAGCTATCGATAAAAACGATTCAGTCGATACCTTCTTTGTCTTTGCTGATCTAGGAAGTGCTGTCCTAAGTGCTGAATTGGCTTTTGATATGTTGGAAGCAGAGCAGCAAAAAAAATATGTATTAGTTGATGCTCCTTTAGTGGAGGGCGCCTTCGCTGCTGGAATTACTGCTAGTGTCTCCGATGACCTTGAGCACATTCTAACAGAAGCAAAAAATGCACCTAAGAAGGGATGGAGCTAAGATGAAAAAAATTATGAATGAACCAAGAGACATCATCGAAGAAATGTTGTCTGGAATCGTGACTAGCTATCCAACGATTGTTCATCGAGTGACGGATTCGCGAGTCATAGCCAGAAATATGGCTTCCTCGTATGTAGGAATCGTCTCAGGAGGGGGCAGCGGTCACGAACCTGCTCATGCAGGATTTGTTGGTGATGGCATGCTAAGTGCAGCTGTTCTTGGTGATGTATTTACCTCACCTACTCCTGATCAAATTGAACTTGCCATTGAAGAAGCAAATAATGGCCAAGGTGTCCTATTGGTTGTTAAAAACTATACCGGTGATATTTTGAATTTTGAAATGGCGAAGGAAATCGCAGAGATGAACGATATCGCTGTGGAGATCGTCGTAGTGGATGATGACATTGCCGTAGAAGACAGTACGTATACTGCTGGCAAACGAGGAGTCGCTGGAACTATTTTGGTTCATAAAATACTGGGCCATGCCGCAAAACATGGCGTTGATTTACCCACATTAAAAAAATTAGGGGACCAGGTTGTGGCAGCAACCAAAACGATTGGCGTGGCACTAAAAGCCGCGACTGTTCCTGAAGTCGGAAAACCGGGCTTTTTATTAGCAGAAGATGAAATCGAATTCGGCGTTGGTATTCACGGCGAACCAGGATATCGTCGAGAAAAATTGCAGCCTTCAAAGAAATTAGCAGAAGAATTAGTCGGGAAATTGATCTCTTCCTATGACAAGAAGCCAAATGAAATCGGTGTTTTAGTCAATGGAATGGGTGGAACCCCTTTGATGGAGCAATTCATTTTTATTAACGATGTTTCAGATTTGCTGAAAAAAGAAAAGATACAGGTCAGCTTCCATAAAGTTGGGAATTACATGACCTCGATTGACATGCAGGGACTTTCCTTAACATTTATTGATTTAACAAATACAGACTGGCAAAAAGCATTGACAGCTCCAGTTTCAACAATTTCTTGGTAATTTTACATGTAAGGAGTAAGGGAAAATGAATATAACAGTAAAAGAAATTCAAGCTTGGTTGTCCGATTTCGAACAAGCGATTGCAGAAAATAAAGCTTATTTGAGTGAGTTAGATACGCCCATTGGTGATGGTGATCATGGGAATAACATGGATCGCGGAATGACTGAATATGCTAAAGTAGTTAAAGAAAAACAACCTCAGACAATTAGTGATACCTTCAAGATTCTGTCTATGGCACTCATCTCAAAAGTTGGTGGAGCTTCAGGACCCTTATATGGCTCAGCCTTTATGAATTTGACAAAAGAAACGAACAATCTAACCGAAATCACTAATAAACAAGAACTTGCTGAGCTCTTAGAAGCAGGATTACAAGGAATTCAAGCTCGCGGAAAAGGCGTTCCAGGCGACAAAACCATGGTAGATGTTTGGCAAACAGTGATTGATGATCTGAAAAACACTGAATTATCTTCTGATAGCATCGAAGCCGCTAAAGAAAAGACAAAAGATATGCAAGCAAAAAAAGGCCGTGCTTCCTATTTAGGAGAACGCTCCATCGGACACATTGATCCCGGGGCGGCCTCTAGCGCGATCCTCTTCCAAAGTCTTCTCCCCTACTTAAACTGATGATAAATGCTTGGCGGTTTCTCGCTGAGCATTTTCTCTTTTTAAGCCATCTTCTCTTTTTAAGCCATCTTCTCCATAATGGTTTCTTCGAGAGCTTCATACGGGCAATCTCTTCTACTGTAAAGTCCATTTCATAGCCTCTTGATACAACTAAAAATACACTATTGTCGTAATTTTTTTCGATAGTCACTATAATGAGTGGGAATTATATCTCTTCATTTTAGGAGCGAACACTATGGAAAAACAGAAAACACTCAGTAGGTCTATTATAATTTTAGGACTATTTTCTTTTATCACCTCTCTATCAGGTGAAAGTACGAACTTAGCCTTGCCAACAATCAGTCATGCCTTGGCAATTACAAATAACGAAGCCACATGGATCGTGCAAATCGGTTTAATCACCACGACGATCTTATTGGTGGCTTTTGGACATTTGGGGGACATTCTTTCGAAAGAACTAATTTTTCTCGTCGGCGGCATATTGTTTACAGCCGGATCACTCATTAACGGTCTATCACCAAGTTTTACCGCTCTTTTATTCGGGCGTATCGTCCAAGCAATCGGCTCAGCCATGATCATGGCGAACTCTATCGGGCTAACCACAGAGTATTCGACTCCTGAAAAACGGGGAACTGCTTTGGCGATCATCTCCATGTTTATTTCAGTCGGCGCGATTTCAGGCCCTGCCTTAGGTGGTGTTCTACTATCGGCATTTTCCTGGCGCTGGATCTATTTAATTAATATCCCATTAGGTTTGATTTTTACCTTTATCGGCTATCACGTCTTTACTTTTCCAAAGTTGACTAGAGTCACAATTGAACAGCCCTTAAAAGAAGCCAATTGGCTGGGGCAGGGAATTTTCTCTGTAGGAATTATCACCCTATCTCTTTCAAGTCTCTTCTTTCAAAGTTCGAATGCCCGTTATTTAGTAGGAAGTCTCGCATTTTTTATTGGTGCTAGTCTAACCATCTATTCCTTTATTCAGGATGATCATAGTAAAAATCCTTGGATTTCACCAAATGTCCTACGAAACAAGCGATTTATGTTATCGATGTTTGCGCTGTTTTTAGCGATGCTAACCAATGTCGCTTCCAATATCTTATTGCCTTTCTATCTTCAAAGTTTCCACCGAATTGATCCCATGATCAGTGGATTGGTAATGGTCCTGCAATCCGTCGTTATGCTGTTGATTGCTCCAATCGCTGGACGGCTTTCGGATAAAATAGGTTCCAGCAAACTAATCATCACAGGAATCAGCATTTTGATTCTTTCTCAAATCGGCTATACTTTTTATCCCTTAAAACTAAATTGGCTGCTGGTTTTATTTCCTATTCTTTTAAACGGAATTGGCATGGGAATCTTTCTATCTCCAAATAACTCACTAGCGATGTCCTTTGTTGACAAACAATTTACCGGTGTCGCAGGCTCATTAACCTCATTCTTTAGAACAATCGGCATGAGCCTCGGAATCAGTATCGCGTCTGCCGTTTTGTTCGCACAATTACCCAATGTTCGCTACATCTCACCAGCTTTAGGCAACCATTTTATTCATGCCTTTCATAATGTTTTTTGGGTTATGACTGCTCTAGCGATTCTTTGCTTATTATTGTCTATCTATGCAATCAAAAGTAAGCAAAAAAAATAGCCTCAGACTAATTGCTTTTCAGGATTATTTGCCTTAAAAAAAAAAGAGTTTCCGATCTCTCGGAAACTCTTTTGCTTGTTCTTATGGGTGAATATATTGTAAACCAGCTGCGCTTAATGTCGCAGTATTTGGTCCAGTCGGTGATGGGAAGCCCATACCGCCTTGAGTAATAGTGATTGTATTGTTTGAAGCATTGTATGATTGAACATAAGCAACGTGTCCGTATGAAGGATCCGCATTCCACGTTCCAACGGATTGTCCTTGTGCAAAGACAACGATTGAACCCGCAGCAGGTGATCCATCAACTTGGAAGCCATCAGCAGCTGCTGAAGCACCCCATTGACATCCGTTACCCCAATAAGTTCCAGCCCAAGGAGCAACTTGTTTTACGTACCAAGTACATTGACCTACCGCATACATATTACCTGAACCAGTGTGATCGACTTTACTGCCGCCAGTACTTGTTGGTGGTGCAGGAGTTGGTGCTGGTGTTGAATCTTTTGTATCCTCAGTCGTGCTAGTAGTTGTTTCTTGTGTTGAAGAAGATGATGTTGAGTTTTCTTCACTTGAACTTGATGAAGCTTCAGTAGAAGATGCTGTTGAACTTTCCGCTGTTTCTTTCGCTTGTTCCGCAGCAGCCTTTGCTTGAGACTCTTCAAACGCTTTTTGTGCTTTTGCAGCTTCTTTGGCTTGACGTTCTTCCTCAGCTTTTTGTGCTTTCGCAGCTTCTTGCTGTTCTTTCAAGACACGTGCTTGCTCTGCTTTCGCTTCTTCTTGTTCTTTCTTCAATTTCGCTTTATCTTGTTCAGCGGTTGCTTGTTCCGCAGCATAGTTCGCTTTCACAACATTCAATTCAGCTTGTTTGTTGGCAATTTCATTTTTTTGTGTTTCTAATTCTTTTTGGTTTGCTTGAATTTCAGCAACTTTTGTTTCATTATCTTTAACTTTTTCTTCTACCGCTTTTTCATCAGCTTTTTGTTGCTCCATCAATGAATGGTTTGCTTTAACCATCGTTGACATTGCTTGAACACGGCCGATCACGTCTGATAATGAATCTGCTTCTAAAACAGCAGAAACATAGCTAGAAGCTTGCCCCTTCACCTGTGTATCACGGGCTTGGTTCTTGATTACTTCATTACGTTTTGCGATACGTACTTTCAAAGTAGCAATTTTTTCTTGTAACTTCATTGTATCTTTATTTAATTGATCTTGTTTCGCTTCTAAGTCTTTGACTTTTCCACTAACTGTTGCGATTTCACTTGTTAATCCATCAATTTGCGTTTGAACATCGGATTGTTTTCCTTGTAAATCACTGATCTTTTGGTCTTTTTCTTGAATTTGTTGATCATAATTATCTGCTAGTGCAATACTTGGCACTGCTGAGACAGCAATTGTACACACCAACAATGCTGATAATATACTCTTTTTCACTAATTATTCCTCCGGCTATTATGTTGATTTAAATGAATGATCGCATAACGTCAGAAGTAATTCTAACATAGTGATATATCACGCAGATAAAAGTAATGTTACAAATATATTTCAATATTATTCTTAAAGTTTTTAAATTAAGAAAGAGAAAACCCTTTGCCCTCACTATTTATGTCTCTTTCAGAAAGAGAACGAAGAGAAATACAGTGCATTATTAGGCCTATTCTTTGGTGCTATTTCTCTTTTCAGCTAAAATGGAATTAAAAGAAAGAGGGAGGAATAGTATGCGCTGGCGAGGAGATCGACAAAGCTCCAATGTGGAAGATCGTTCAGGAAGTAACAACCGGCCTGCCGGAAAAATAGCGGCTGGTGGCGGTATTGGTGTACTTTTGATTGCTATTATTGTTTTTTTCATTTCTGGAGGAGATTTAGGGACAGTTACCGATACTTTAGGCGGTGGTATCACTCCGGCAACTTATGAAACTGAAAATGTTTCTTCAAAAGAATACACGGAGCAAAAAGAATTTGCCGCAGTCGTCTTTGCACATTTAGAGGATTATTGGGACAGCGAGTTTGAACAGTTGGACAAGCCCTATCAAAATCCAAAACTCGTGCTATTTACTGATAGCGTGAACTCAGCCTGTGGACAAGCAAGCTCACAGGTCGGACCTTTTTATTGCCCTGCCGATCAAAACGTTTACTTAGATTTAAGTTTTGCTGATGAGTTATCCAATAAGTACGGCGCAACAGGTGACTACGCAATGGCTTACGTGATCGCCCATGAAGTCGGACATCATGTACAAAATGAGTTGGGAATCTCAGACCAACTTGAAAAAATTCGAAAACGGGTTTCAGAAACTGAATACAATAAATATAGTGTACGTCTAGAATTACAGGCTGACTATTTAGCGGGATGTTTTTCAAAATATCTCGCTGGAGAAACCTATCAAGGACAGCCAATTCTAGAAGAAGGCGACATTGATGAAGCGATCACTGCGGCAAATGCGATTGGTGACGACACGCTGCAAAAAGAATACCAAGGATATGTCGTTCCAGATAGTTTTACACACGGCACTAGCCAACAGCGCACGGATTGGTTCAAGCGTGGGTTCAAATACGGTGACTTAGAACATGGCGATACATTTAATGAAAAGAATCTAGATTTATCAACAGCCGCATAAATTTGAAAATAGTCCATTATTATGCCGATCAAAGTTACTTTTTTCTATACGAAAAAATTTCCTCTCAAGAATTATTTCGAGAGGAAATTTTTGTTTGGAATAACCTACGTAGTACAGTATAGAAAACTATGCTCTCTTTTTCCGACAGTGGAAACTTCCAGTTGCTAAACAGTCTGATCTTCATCATTTTCTCCATAAAATTCAACTGTTTCAACAGCTTTTTCCAAATATTTATTCTGTTTCTCTTTTATTCCTTCCAACAATACTACAAAGTAGTGTACCACTTAATTAATCGTTATATTTCCCTTCGCAATTAGCTCCTCTTCAAAATAATCATAGAATTCTTTACTTAACCGATATCCTTGCCCCCAAACGGTCTGAATAGCCATATGGCCGCATTCATCTTCTAATTTTTCATTCACTTTAGAAACAATTTTTGACAAACTTGCTAAAACAGATTTATTAGCCTCTTTATTCCAAATTTGGCGACTGATTTCTTCTCTGGAGACTGTTCGATTTCCAGAATGAATTAAATAATTAACAATTTCTTTTTGTTTCAATTTCAGATTCAAATCAGATAATTTTTGTTTAACCTGAAGTTGCTGAGCATGATCTTCCTTTTGATAGGCTAATCGAGATATTTCTGCAATTAGCAAAATCTCTCTCAACCGTTCAAGATTCGAATCTACTGGTATCAAGCCATCAAAAATCGATTCAGTTCTATCATCACAGCTTATTTCAATAACACGACGGAAAAGTTTAAAGCGTTCATATTGCAATCTTTGAACTAATTCCTCTACTTCTTTGTCATACAATGATTCACTAAAAATAATTCCGTCAAATTGAGATAAAAATTGTTTGTTGAATGTTTCCTCTTTCAGCATTTCAATCATATTCCGTGAGCAGTAAATCTCATTTCCTAATTGTTTTAGCTGACTTTCAAAGGATTCTTCGTAAGAAAGCGCCTTCGTCAAAATCAATAGTTGCATCATTTTCTCCTTCCTTATGCTGTATTTCTGATTGACTATTTTTTTGAAATCATTTAATAAAATAAGCATTTTGAAATTATTTTAAATTAACAATTATAAAAAATAGAAGTATTTTTATAAAATAATTATATTATATAGTAGAACAAAGGTCAAACTATCATTTAATATTATTTTCTATCTAGTTATTTTTTGGATAAAATTATTATTTTAGTGAATATATATGGATATTTGATAAAAAAAACAAGTTTACTTTTGAAGGAACGTTCTGGTAATTAAAAATAAATAACAGAAAAAACCCAAACTTTTAACCATTTATACCTTCAAATAAATTACCTCGACAAAATATTTTTATTTATCTTTATCGAATAAAAAAACACCCTCTTTTTGAGAATGCTCTTTATTTCCTATTTAACTGTGAAGGGATTCAATTCACACATAATACCCGGACAATATTTTCTACTGTTCGTTCTAAATTTGCTTCCCCTAACTTCAAAGCATTATCTAAGGAGCCAGCTTTATCCAAAATACCAAAAATGGCAGTTATTCCTTCTTTGTATAACACTTCAATCTGTTCACCGATATGGCCTGCACAGGCAAAGACAGGTTTGTTGTACTGTTTCGCAACTTTTGCGACACCATATGGCGTTTTTCCAAATTTTGTCTGAAAGTCCATTCCTCCTTCACCTGTAAATACATAATCTGCGTGAGCCATCTTTTCAGCTAAATGTGTCAGCTCAATAATTAGATCCACTCCTGATTGCATTTTTGCACCTGCAAAAGCTATTAATCCTGCTCCTAAGCCCCCAGCTGCGCCTCCGCCAATTTGGTCTTTAATAGCGATACTTAAGTCCTTTTGAATGATCTCAGCATAATGAGTAAGGTTTGTCTCTAGCTGTTGAACCATTTCGGGTGTTGCTCCTTTTTGGGGACCAAAGATAACCGAGGCGCCATTTGAACCAATTAATACATTCGTTACATCGCTGGCAATGATTATTTCGGTCTTCTTAAGTCGAGGATCCAGATCAGTAATATCTATTTGGGATAATTTTGACAAGTCACCTCCTCCGGCAGGAAGCTCCTTTCCATGACTGTCTAATAAATGAACACCTAGAGCCTGCGCCATTCCTGCCCCGCCATCATTTGTCGCGCTGCCGCCGATTCCAATGATAATTTTTTTCACCCCATGATCTAGCGCGTCCTTAATCATTTCGCCAGTACCAAAAGTTGAAGTCAGTAAAGGGTTGCGTTTCTTTTCTGTAAGTAATTCTAACCCATTTGCCTGCGCCATTTCGATTACTGCGGTTTTCTTATCTGCTAATAAGCCATAATAAGTCATGACTTTTTCTTTTGGCAATGGACCTGAGACTGTTACTTCTATTTTTGTCCCGCCATTTCCATCAATTAGCGCATCAACTGTTCCTTCCCCACCATCTGCCATTGGAACTTGGATCACTTCTGCATTGGGCAAGACATTGCGGATCCCACGTTCCATCGCTTCACAAGCTTTTTTGGCGCTCATACTTTCCTTAAATGAATCTGGTGCCAAAACAAATGTTTTTTTCATTATTTTTTCTCCTCATATTTTGACTATCTACTGATAGTATCCCTCACCACAGCCTATTCAATCAAGTAAGCAAAAACATTGCGTTCACTTTTTAATCCGTATACTATAAGCTAAACTTTAAAAGCAGGTGATCTTATGTATGTTGTCAAAGTCCTACATGGTTACATTGGTAAAGAAGGTCAGCGCACCCGTGAAAAAGACCCTGAGAAGCTTTGGATATTCCAAAGCAAGCAAGAATCCGAGCAATTCGCTGAAAAAATTGGCGGCCGCAGTAAGCATGTCTCAAAAATCAGAAAAGATTGATTATAAAAATGCGTAACCCATTTGGATTACGCATTTTGTCTATTTTAAAACATCATTCAACGCTTCACTCATTGTTGGATGAGTATAGATTTGATCCCGCAGCATTGTATAGGGCAAGTTTCCTTTCATTGCTAAGGTGATCAGGTTGATTACCTCATGTGATTCTTCTGCATAGATACTTGCACCTAGTATATGATCTGTTTTCGGATCTACTAAAACCTTGAACATTCCTTTTGGATCTTCTAATACGTTGGCCTTCGGTACACCGGCAGACATGAACTTGAACAGCTTGTACTCCGTTCCATTCGCTTTCGCCGCTTTTTCAGTCAAACCAACATTCGATAAAGGCGGTGTAATGAAAACACTGTATGGTACAAGTGTACGATCCTTCAATGAACGCGTATTTTTTCCGTCCAATTGATCCAAGATGATTCGATAGTCATCCAGTGAAACATAAGTAAATTGCAAGCCGCCCTTCACATCGCCGATGGCCCAAACATTCGGAGCATCTGTTCGCAACAAATCATCTACAATGATAACATCACGATCCGTTACCTTTACATCTGTATTTTCTAAACCTAATCCTTCAATATTTGGCTTACGACCTGTTGCCGCTAAAATATTGTCTGCTTTTATTGTCATTGATTGGTCTTTTTCAGTATACGTAATTTCTGTATGATCCGCTTGATCTTTGACCTCATCTACAGAAACACCTAAGTGAAATTCGATTCCTTGCGTAGTTAAATCATTATAGATCTGTTCAGCAATATCTTCGTCTTCTCGTGCTAGAAATTCTTCCTTCGCATCTAAAACGATGACCTTTGATCCATAATTTGCAAACATTGAGGCAAATTCTAATCCAATATAACCAGCACCAATAATGACCAATGCTTCAGGTAAGCTTTCTAAATCCATCGCTTGAGTCGAGTCGATCATATACTTGCTTTCTCTCAGTCCCTTAATCGGAAGGATAATCGGTGTTGCTCCAGTATTAATAAAGATGTGTTCCCCTTCGACACGTTCCGTTTGCCCTGCGTTTTCCACTTCTAAAACGTGATTGGAAACAAAACGCGCTGTACCATCCATTACCGTTCCTGTCGCTTCGTCAGCAATCATATGATAATTTTTATTGCGCAATTTAGCGGTCAAAGCTTCTTTTTTCGCTACACCTTCAGTAAACGGCGTGCCTTTTTCTCCATTCAATATCATAGATTTTGAGGGAATACAGCCGATATTGATGCAGGTTCCGCCATACATTCGTTTTGATTTTTCAATGACCAGGACACTTTCTCCTCTGCTGGCCAGCGTTTTAGCCAATGTTTTCCCGCCTTTACCAAATCCTACGATAATATTTTTATATTTTTCCATAGTTGGTACCTCCATTAGACATTCAAAACTACACTTGAAGGATACTACTTCGTTTTTACTCTGTGAAATTTCCAGCCTATAGATGAGCAGAGCAAGCATATCAATTTAAAACAAATCGCTTCCATAGTATGGTAGTAGTAACAAAATCTTGAAGGAGGAATTTTTTATGCCTTGGAATATGAAGGACTACCCAGCCTCAATGAAAAACTTAGACCCTTTAGTTCGCAAGAAGGCGATTGATATCGCCAATGCACTGCTAGATGATGGTTACCCCGATGATCGAGCAATCCCAATCGCTACCAGTCAAGCAGAAAAATGGTACGATGACGCTTCAGCAGAAGAAAAGAAAGATTTCCAAAAAGCAAAAGCTCCACAAAAAAACGATGCCCACGAACACGATAAAAACGCGAAAAAATTAATGAACGCTAATGTAGAAGTAAAATATGAAGACGACGAATGGCTTGTTATCTCAGAAAAAGCCAGTCGAGCCAGCGATACCTTTTCCAAAAAAGAAGATGCGGTCGCACGCGCCAAAGAAATCGCTAAGAAGAAACAGTCATCTGTCAAAGTCTATAAACAAGATGGAAAGTTACAGGATACCTTTGATTATTCGGAATAATGAGAACCAGTGGCATAAAGGAGTAATTACTCCTCCATGCCACTGGTTTTTCACTAAAATGGAGAATACTAACTTTTCATGATCGTTCCTCGTTGATCCTCTCGATTAAAATCAAATATCTGTCGATAACCCAATCGAATCTCTGCTTGTTTTTCCTTCTCATCAATCAATTGCCAACAACGTAACTGTATTTCCTTTGGTACTTGTTCATTCACTCCCCTCTAGAAATGGCGATTTGCTTGTGTATCAAACATTGATTGATCCTCCTTTATACACAAAAATAGCCTAATCACCGATTAGATGATTGGGCTTCATAGTAATAATATATATTTATAAAATGAATATACATAGAAAATTCAACTAAATCTTTCCAATTAGATTTATAGTTTAAACTACCCCTGGATTGAATAATTTTACTATTATGAATTAATCTCACAAAAATCAGAGTTTCCTCTCTTATTTTTAGAAGAAACCCGGCGATTTCATTATTAAGGCAGTTTGATGACTGCTTCTGATTCTTTATCGAAGAAATTTCCTTTATTCAGATCAAATGCCAAATCGACAGAGCTTCCCGGTTCATGGAAGTTTCTCGCATCCACTTTAGCGACAAACTCGGTGTCACCGATAACAGAATAGAGCATTGTTTCTGCTCCTAATAATTCTGAAACGACTACTTGTGCTCGGACTGTTGATTGAGGCGTGGCATCAAGAGCGATTTGTTCGCCATGAATATCTTCTGGACGAATTCCAAATATGACTTCTTTGCCTTCGTAGCCTTTTTCTTTTAATACTTTATTCTTCCCTTCAGGTATCCTCAGTTTTAATCCATGGTTATTCGTCAGTACCCCGTCTTTCAATGTCACTTGAAAGAAATTCATTGCTGGTGAGCCGATAAATCCTGCCACAAAAACATTCACAGGCGTGTTATAGACTTCCTGCGGAGAACCAACTTGTTGGATTACGCCGTCTTTCATGATGACGATTCGATCGGCCATCGTCATTGCTTCAGTCTGGTCATGGGTCACATAAATCGTCGTCGTCTCTAACCGTTGATGCAGTTTTGCGATTTCGGCACGCATCGAAACTCTTAACTTAGCATCCAAATTCGATAATGGTTCATCCATCAAAAAAACTCTAGCATCTCGGACAATCGCTCTTCCAAGAGCGACACGCTGTCTCTGTCCACCGGATAGCGCCGCTGGTTTTCGATACAAATAGTCTGAAAGCCCTAATATTTCAGCGGCGTTTTCGACTCGTTTCGCGATTTCACTTTTATCGTATTTACGAAGCTTTAGGCCAAACGCCATGTTATCAAAAACGGTCATATGGGGGTACAGTGCATAATTCTGAAAGACCATGGCAATATCTCGGTCTTTGGGAGCTACATCATTCATCCGCTGACCATCAATCGTAAAATCCCCCTCTGAAATGTCTTCTAACCCGGCGATCATTCGCAAGGTCGTTGATTTCCCACAGCCTGATGGACCAACAAACACAATAAATTCTTTGTCCTTGATCTCTAAATCAAAATCAGTCACTGAATACGTTTCTGCGTTGTCGTATTTTTTATGAATATGTTTCAAACTTAGTTCTGTCATATGTGTTCACCCATTTCTTTTCTATTAAGAATGCAGCTGCTGCTCTTTTGCTAATGCCAGACACCCATAAGTTCCCGCGTTGTCTCCTAATTTGGGAAGAACAAGGTATTGATCGAGCTCTGGTACTTCAACGTAGCTGTTCATCAGTTCTTTAAAGGCCGTTTTCATTTTCTCTAACACATGGCGCTGCTTCATGACACCTCCACCAAAAATAATGACATCGGGTGAAAGTATCAGTGTCGTATTGTACGCACATTGCGCAAGATAATATGCTTCCAGCTCCCATTGAGCATCCTCTTCACCCAAGTCTTGCCCCTTTTTCCCTGCTCTTTTTTCGATAGCTGGACCAGAAGCCATTCCTTCTAAGCAATTTTGGTGGAACGGACAATTTCCTTCATATGTGTCCGTTGGATGTCGGTTCACCAGCATATGCCCCATTTCTGGATGGCTGAAGCCTTCGATGAAGCGCCCATATTGCAATGCGCCGCCCCCGATGCCAGTCCCAATCGTATAATAAACGATGCTTGACAGTCCCTTTCCATTGCCAAAAACAGATTCTCCATAAGCGGCTGCGTTCACATCGGTGGTCCAAGCAACTGGTATAGGAAAAGCTTTCTTCACTGCTCCTACAAAGTCAAACTGCTGCCAGTTCAATTTTGGCGTAGAAGTGATATAACCATAGGTTGGCGATTCATGCTGAATATCAATGGGACCGAATGAACCAATCCCTATTCCCTTCAGTGATTCTTTATATGGCGAAAAAAATTCGAGTACAGCTTTCATGGTTTCTTCAGGCCTCGTGGTGGGGAAGCTGTCCCGCCTCACGATCTCTAAGTCATCCGTTGCTACCGCACAGACAAATTTTGTTCCTCCTGCTTCGATACTTCCAAACATCTTTCATCTACCCTTTCACTTATCTCTTGCTCAATTGTTTTGCACTCAATTCCGTCACTACCACCTGCTTGAGTCGCTCTTTTCCACTGCAACTGAAAGAAAAATCGCGAGCTAATGTTCCTTTGAAAAAACTGTTCACGCTTAACACAGTGCCTTCGTCTTCATCAAAGACTTCTATGGCATATAGATCAAGCAATATCTTAAGTGTTTTAGTCCTATTAGAAAGCGGCATCGTTAACGTCTTTCTTCCCAATGGATTTCCGGTTGAATAGTAGTGCAGCTGCTCGTCAATGATGAATGTGTCTTCACTCTCACTTCTTTTATCTTTGAACATCAGTTTAATCGGTGCTACCCCCGATCCCAGCGACAGCTCAATAATCGTAGGTTCCTGAATAGTCGAAACAGTTTTTTGATATCCGTCAGTTTGTGTATCACAAATGACCGTCTCTGCTGCTTTCAATTTCGAGATTTCCTTTGGCAATACAGAATGTAACCGATTGTGCTTTCGTTTCAGTTTTCTTGGTATGCTCATCGCACCACACCAACTATTTTCCGTTAATTCGCCGAACCCGTTCCATTCATCCATCCATTCCCAACCGTTTTGCCAGCCGATAACATACCGTTCACCGTCTGGCGTTAGAAAGGTCTGAGGGGCATAAAAATCAACCCCATAATCAAGAATTCCTCTTGATTCCAATTGAAATTGTCCATTTTCGTAATCCATGCGACCAATCAGATAGCTCGAATACTCGCCTTTTATTCCTACTGGTGAAAAGGTCAATACATCCTTGCCATCTAACTCGTAAAAATCTGGACATTCCAGCATCCAAGCTTTGGGTTCCTCAAAGGCGACCCCCATCAGTGTCCAGTCTAAAAGATTCTCTGATTGGTACATAAGCAGCTTTCCGACGTGGTTCTGACTGACACCGACAAGCATGTAAAATGCAGAACCTTTTTGCCAGACTTTAGGATCTCTAAAATGAGGATTCTCTTTCCCAAGATGGTCTATATGAATAATGGGGTTGTTCTCGTATTTTGAAAAAATCCGTCCGTCTTCGCTCATTGCGACGCATTGCTTTTGTATCAGTTGCCCTGCCGCATTTTTCGCGACGGCTGTATAGAATAGATAAAGCGTACCTTCATGTTCTATTGCCGTTCCTGAAAAACAGCCGCCGTCTGGACTATCCTCATACTCTTCAGAAGGGGCCAAAGCAATCGGCAGTTCCTGCCAAGTGATCAAATCGCTGCTTACCGCGTGACCCCAATACATTTGGTGCCATTTCGTTTGGTATGGATGGTATTGATAAAACAAATGATATTCCCCTTTGAAGAAGATTAGTCCGTTTGGATCATTCATCCATCCTAACGACGGTGTAAAATGAAGGATAGGCTGGTGGGAGCTTTTTACGGCTAAGGCTCTATATTTTTCGATATATCGATTAGCTTCGTTTTTCATAAACTATCCTTTCGTTGCGCCAGCGGTCATGCCCGAAGTCACCCATTTATTCAACGAGAAGTAAATCAAGATTGGCGGCAAAATAGCGATTGATATCGCCGCATAGGTCGCGCCCCAATCCACATTTCCAAACGCTCCTACGTAATCTTTCAAACCCATGGTGATGGTTTTGGCAGAAGAATCGCTGATAAATGTATTGGCAAATATGAAGTCGTTCCAAATCAAAATGCTGTACATTGAGGCGATAGTGATCATGGTATTTCTTGCTAACGGTGCGACGATCTGTAAAAATACACGGTAGGGTGAGCAACCGTCTACGATCCCTGCTTCAATCAGTTCATCAGGAACAAAGTTGTAGAAGTTGACAAACATCATTACAGATAGTGGCAATGCAAAGCCGACTTGCGGCAAAACCATCGCCATACTAGTGTTTAAAATCCCGATTTTGCTATAAAAAATGAACAGTGGAATCAGTGTGATTTGGACAGGTACCATGATGCCGAACATGAAAAATGAATAGATTTTTTTGCTGTGTTTATAGCGGAATTTTGATAATGCGAAGCCGATCGTTGCACTTAATACTAAGATCAACACCAACGAGATCATGGTGATCTTCAAACTATTCCACATATAGCCGCCTATAACGCCATCGCCTAACACATTTTTATAATTCTCAAATGTCACAGCTTTCGGCAATGAGAATGGCGTCGTCGATAGTTCTACGGAGTCTTTCAAACTTGCGATGAACAGCCAAATCACAGGGTAAATTTGTATGATCAAAAAGACGACCAATAAAAGGATAAACAAGTATTTTATTGCCTTCTCTTTCATTACACCGTACCACCTTCCTTATTATTTTTGCGTTTACTTAATGCCAATGCCTGCTTCGCTGCCTTTTTCTGCGCCTTCACATCGTAATTCTCAAATATTTTTCTTAAAATAAAGATGATCAAAACGCTTTCTATAATGATAAAGACGGCCAAGGCGCTCCCATATCCGTACTGGTTATTGGTAAAGGCCTGTTTGTACATGTATGTGGACATCAATTCGCTTGCATTCCCCGGACCGCCGTTTGTCAGCAGATAAGGAATATCGAATCCTCTCAACGCACCCGTCAAACACATCGTGAAGGTGAGCAGCAAAATGTCTTTGATCATCGGAATCTTAATCTTGAAAAGGATTTGCAGTTCTGTTGCGCCATCGATTTTCGCTGCTTCGTAGACCGATTCGTCTAATGAAACGAGCGCTGCATAAAAGATGACCATATACATTCCGATGAAGCGCCACCCTTCGGGAATCGAGACGGCACCTAACACCGTACTCAAATTCGTTAACCAGGAAGTTGCCACACCACCCAAACCTACTGTTGATAACATTTGGTTCAGCAATCCTTCTGGCTGTGTTGAATAAATACTTCTGAACAGCTGCGCGATAGCTACTGTCGTAACGATACACGGAACATAATAGAGCGTCTTGACTAAATTCGCCCGCTTTTTCAAGTAGGTCAATAAAACCGCAAATAGTAAGCCAATCGACAATTGAATGATGACAACGATCACTAAATAAATTAAATTATTGATTAATGCTTTATAAAACACCGGGTCCTGAAAGAGCCGCTTGTAATTTTCCAAGCCAACAAACTGTTGCGGAGTGATTCCGTTCCATTTGATAAAACTTAAACGAAGCGACTCCGTGATTGGATAAAAAACAGAGAGCAGATAGAATAGCAGTCCAGGCATTAGAAAAACGAAAAATGCCTTCTTATCACGTAAAACACCCATTTTTTCCCCTCCTTTATTGATCTGTGACGTTCACTTTGATCGAGTCATCAATCATTTTGACAAAATCTTGAATTTTCATGTCTCCCGAACCCACAAGCAGCAAATTGTCTTGAACGATCGTATTCGTCGAAGAATCCAGATAGGTATCCCATGGCTTCATAAATTGCTCTCCGGTATTATCCATATCTTTTCGGATTCTCAAATATAAACTTGAATAATCGACATCTTTTGGCAACTCTGTTTTAATTGGAGACATCTGCATTTTCTTCGTGTAGATATCCGCATAATGATCCAGCACGTATAGGAGAAAATCCTTCGTTTTTTCATCGAAGGTTTCCGCGTTGAAGGCCATGCCGATCCCAGAGTTTACACAAAATTCATTGGCTGCTGTCACACTGTCCTTCGTTGTCGGCATATAGAAATAATCAATTTCTCCCGCGTCGTATTTCTCCTGCATGGCACCAATCTCCCAGTCACCGATGTAATACATCGCTGATTTTCCATCTAAAAACATCGATTGTGCCGTCGCGTAATCGGTGGCAGAGAATCCTTCATTAAAATATTGTCCGATCTCTTTTACAAACTTGACAGAATCAACACCCGTTTGACTAGACATTTTTTCTTTACCTTGACTTAGATTTTCAATAAACTGATTTCCTGTTTGTCTGAAGGCGGGCATCGCCAAATAGCGTTGGACCGGCCAGCGATCAATCCCATCTACAGAGATTGGCGTCACACCTGCTTCTTTCAATTTTTTACATGCCGCTAACCATTGGTCAAAGGTTTTCGGAACACTGATCCCGTGTTGAGAAAACAATTTTTTGTTGTACCAAATCATCTCGACATGGTATTCCAGAGGAAGCGTGTACATTGATCCATCCGAAAATTCTTGGTATTTCAATGCTGTCGGATAAAAGTTCTGATAGTAGTCGTTCTTTTGTAGAAATTTTTTCATGTCTACGAGCTTCCCCGCTTTAACAAGCTCTTTTGCGTAAAGGTCTGGATCGGTGTCAATGATATCTGGCATGTTGTTGCCGGCAACCAATGTTTTTAATTTCTGTAAATACGAAGGTCTATCCGCCGTGGTTTCAAAATCAATTTTCCACTTTCCGCCTGTTTCCTTACTGTATTGATCGGCGATTTCCCGTATGGTTTCGTCGATTGCCCCGCCGACTGGTCGAGAAGTCAGCCACTTGACCGTCGTAGTGGAGGCATCTTCTTTTTTCCCTCCACAGGCTGTTACCATAAAAAGAATGCCTAAAAGACTAACTAGAACTCCAACTTTTCTTATCATGGAAGAAACAACTCCTATTCTTTTATCTCGATCTCATGCAATACTACTTCCCCTTGAACCACGTATACCCCTAATTTTTTGTCGCTGTGATTGTACAGTCTTGTCGATAACGCAATCTCGTCGTTAACATAGACAACACACATACTTTCTTCTCGCAACAATCGGACATGATAGTGTGAGGCTTTTGGCAGAAGTCGGCTTGTCTCCACTTGATAGGGAATGTCTCCTTTGATCTGCCACTGATACTCGCCTTTTTCAGCTCGTGGCCACAGATCCCACGCGATTAGCTGTTGTTCCGGCAGCATACGCAAGAAATAGCCTGTTTCCAGCCCTTCATCCACATGAAGGGCAATGCCAAACTCTTTTGCCTTCAAAACTTCAAAGTCCAATGTCACTGAAAAGGTGTCGGATGGACTATCGAACAGCATGGCCCCTAACGTATCACTTGCGACCTTCTTTTTATCATTACTATGATCATTATAAAAGACTGGTGCGGATATCTCCGATTTTTCTTTAAAGAATTCACCAACCGTATCAATCATCACAGCCTTCAGTTCACCGGTTTGTGGGTTTTGGATCAATTCATGGAAAATCATCGTTCCTCCCCAATCCCATGAGCCAAAGTCCGTCTCTCCTTCTTTTGTCGCAACCCATCCAAAGGCAATTCTTCTTTCTCCATCTGTAGCTGTTTTGATTGCATAGTTAGCTCGTGTATCAAATACGTCGTCTTCTGGAATGATCCACGGACCCTCTAAGCTTTCTGCATAGCGGTAATGCGTCGTAAAGCGATCAGAAAATGTTGAAAATACTAAATACCAATAATCCCCCATCTTAAAGACCTCTGGACACTCCATCGTGATGTACATTTTTGGATCATAAAACGGTTCGCAATATTCCCAAGTCTCCAAATCCTTCGATTTCGACAATGAGATACAGCCGCCTCTCAGATCTCCCGCCCCTTGTCGTCTGGACGCCAGCAACATGAAGTAGCATTGCTCTTCCTCTACCCAAAAAACGAAAGGATCACGCCAATCAAACTCTTCATAGATCTTCCCGTCAGATGGAAACAGAAAATTTGGATCTGTCTCTAACTCATACAAGCTTTCCCCGACCGCTTTCATGACTAACTGGACGCTCTTTCCATTTACATAAGGCTTATTCTCATTAAAAGCAGTATAAAAAGCGTGGTACTTGCCGTGAGCATCTTTAATGATCGAGCCCGTGTAATTATTTAGGTTGTACGATTCCTCCGTTCCCCGTTTGATTGCTTCTCCCTTGTAATCAACGTGGACAAAGTCTTTGGTGGTTGCCAAATGCCACGTTGTTTCTTCGGCATATTTTCCCTCGATGATTCTTGGATCATGCAGATAATACGCATAGAATGTCCCATCTTCATAATACGGGATCAAGTCTCCCACCCACGCATTCTCCGGTCGATAAAATAAACTCATTCAGCATCTCTCCTAAACTTAATTGATCATTTAACACCCTTAGAATAATTTTGGTAGCGCTTAATCACAAGCGCTTTTCACTTTTTTGTGCATTTTCGTGCAAATAAATATTGCTTTTATGTGCATAAGGTGGGTATACTGCCTGTGGGAGGGTGAAAAATGAAATGTACGATCAATGATATTGCAAAGGAAAGCGGATATTCTAGAAATACTGTTTCAAAAGCGCTTAAGAACGATCCTCAAGTGTCCCAACGAACAATGGAGAGCATTATAAGAAAAGCCGAATCCATGGGGTATTTTACGAAGGAAGAACGGACAGAATACAAGATCGATCAGGGAAATATCTTGTTTCTGAATATCAATCATGCAAATGATTCTCAATTTTGGAGCAATGTTTTAACGGGGATCGAAATGGTCCTTTCCGAGACGAATTACCAGTTGACGATCGCAACGTTATCGAAAGAGGATATCGAGGAAGGCCGTTTACCCGAGGCGGTCTACAGTTCTAACACGAAAGGTATCATAGTGGTCGAAATGAATTTCCGACCGGTCTGGGACAAGTTGTTGGAAACAAACCTTCCGATCGTCACGGTGGATGCTCCAAAAAATCCCAATTATTTGATTGGAAAGTGTGACATTGTTATGATGGAAAATCATTCCAATGTTGAACGAATCACTGAATTACTCATTCAAAAAGGCTACTCTGATTTTGCTTTTATTGGCGATTTGTATTCACCAAATACGGGGCTTGGATTTATGGAACGTTATTATGCTTTTTTCAATACGCTGAAAAAGCATGAGTTGGAAATCAACAGTCACGCTTCGATTCTCAAGAACACAGATACTATTTTTGAGCATTTTGAGAAGATCAAAGAATTGCTCAATTCCATGAAAAAAGTGCCCGATGTCTTCTTGTGCGGAAATGACTGGCTAGCGATCCAATTGATCTACGCCCTGCAAGCGTTGGGGCATAGAATACCAGACGATGTCAACGTCATCGGGTTTGATAATATTCCGAATTCTGAGCGAATTTTGCCGGGGTTGACCACTATTGACACGCCAAAAATCTACTTGGGCAGGAAAGCCGCGCATCTCATTATGGATCGCTTGATTGAACCTGATATTCCTTGTTCGATCTCGAAATACTCTACGAAACTGATCCTTAGGGAGTCTACTAATTTATAAAAAGTAATATGAACTAGACTATTTTTTATGAATGACTTTTACTTGTACATTTAGAAATGCAACTATACTATTCTCGATGAATAAATTAGTTGCATTTTCTCTATGATTACACCTAACAAATCAAGAAATTTTGATACACCAACAAAGTTGACAAAAAATATCCCTATTTATGATACGGCTCCCCTGCATTGATCCTAAATGCACGATAAATCTGCTCTACTAGAATCAGGCGCATCAGCTGATGGGGATAAGTCATTTTGCTGAAAGAGATTTGGGTGTTGCTACGTTTTAAGACTTGATCGCTGAGTCCGAGGGAGCCGCCGATGACGAAGACGAACTGGCTTTTGCCGCTGGTTTGTAGTTTATCTAGTGTAGCGGCGAAATCTTCGCTGCTAGGATTTTTGCCATTGATGGCTAGTGCAAAGACGTATTCTTGTTCTTTGATTTTAGCGAGGATGCGCTCGCCTTCTTTTTCTTTGACTTGAATCATTTCGGCTTCGCTTAGCTTTTCGGGTGCTTTCTCATCAGGAACTTCGATTAGTGTGATTTTACAATATTTTGATAGGCGTTTTGTATACTCGTTGATTCCTTGCACCAGATATTTTTCTTTTAGTTTTCCCACAGAAATAATTTTGATATTCATGTTTTTCCACCTTTTTTTGTTTTAAAGAGTTAATTTTTATCTAAAAAGTTCCTTTCATCTAATGTGGACTTCTTGTCGAAATTTTACTTTTCCACCAATTCAATTAACTTAAAATCTGTATATGGGGCTTTTTCCACGAAGTTATACACACTAATCACAGGTTTATCCACAGGTTATGGATAATTTATTCCCTTTTTACAGGTATCCTTACATACAAACATATGTTTTCCACCGAGTTATCCCCTTTATCCACAATTTTGTGGATAAAAAACTTCAAACAATTAACAAACTTTTTCCTTAGTTTTCCACTAGCTATGTGGAAAAGAAGTTTTTTTATCACTTATCTACATTTTCCTCCGAATCTTTTTCATAAAAAAATCAAATCAGTGTAGTAGACTTAACTTACAAAAAAATACTATACTCAATATAACGTAAATCATAGTAGAGGTGGAGGAAATTATGATAAGAAAAGACATTACCCCAACACCCAAAAAGTCACCCGGTTTTTTTAGACGGTTTGGGATTAGTTTACTAGGCGGTGTACTTGGCGCTGTCTTAACAATAGGAATCTTTTACGTAGCGAGCGGTTCGTTACTATCTCCAAGTAATCAAAACGCCAGCGGCTCGCCTAGTGCGGGTAACACGAAGGTCAGTAACATGAAGGTTGATGTAAACTCTGATATTACCGAAGCGGCCAGCAAGGTGCAAGACGCGGTTGTTTCTGTTATTAACTTGCAGAAGCAGCAATCACAAAGCGGCTTAGGCGGCTTCTCTGATATATTCGGTAATAGAAATGATGATCAGCAGTCGCAAGATGATAGTGGGCAACTGGAAGAAGCCTCTGAAGGTTCAGGTGTCATCTACAAGCTGGAGGGCAATACCGCCTACATCGTTACAAATAATCACGTTGTGGAAAAACAAGATGGTTTGGAAGTATTGTTAAAGGATGGTTCAAAAGTGAAGGCAACCTTAGTCGGTACGGATTCCTATACTGACTTAGCTGTTTTAAAGGTTGAATCAGACAAAGTCGCTAACATCAAACCAGCAACTTTTGGTGATTCAAGCAGCTTAAAGGTTGGTGAGCCAGCAATCGCGTTAGGTTCTCCTCTAGGCTCACAGTACGCTAACTCAGTGACTTCAGGGATTATTTCTTCCTTGAATCGTCAAGTAGTCAACCAAAATGATGAAGGTCAAACCGTCAATATCAATGCGATCCAAACAGATGCAGCTATTAACCCTGGTAACTCTGGCGGTCCGTTAGTCAACATGGCTGGTCAAGTAGTCGGTATCAACTCTAGTAAGATCGTTCAGACAGAGTCAAATGTCAGTGTGGAAGGAATCGGCTTTGCTATTCCAAGTAATGATGTAGTGAACGTTATTAACCAGCTTGAAAAAGATGGGAAAGTAATTCGCCCAGCTCTAGGCATTACGATGGCTAGCCTATCTGATCTTTCGACTGAACAAGTAAGTGAGATTGTTAAGGTACCAAGTTCTGTTACTCAAGGAGTCGTGGTGGGAAGCGTACAATCATCTACACCAGCGGATCAGGCAGGCTTGAAGAAGTATGATGTCATCACAAAAATCGATGATACCGATGTTTCATCAGGTGTCGAACTGCAATCTGAATTGTACAAACATAAAGTCGGCGATACAGTGAAAATCACCTACTATCGTCAAGATAAGAAAAATACAGTTTCAGTAAAATTGAGCATTGATTCGAATTCATTGAAATCAAACTCACAACAAGGGAACCAATAAGAATTTTAACCGTCTCTATTCGATAGTGAATAGAGACGGCTTTTTGTTTTCCATCCAAAAAATCCAAAGGAATTTTTCCTCTGGATCGTCTATTTTTTCCTTAGTCCACTATCCAATCGTTCTTCCTTTAATCAATAAGACAACTAAAATCCCTATGGTCGCACCAATACTGCCGCCTTGAACCAATACCATAAGATGAAAGGCACTTCCTAAAGCCAATTTTTTTAGTTTGGCGTTCAGCATTAGGGATATGATCAGACTAATAATCGAAAGAACAAGTAAAAATAAAAGCAAGATTCCCTACCTCCTTCGTATAAAAATAGTAAATTGTTTTTTTAATTTATCATTTTGCATGACTAAAAAGAGTATTATTTCCTAAATGGCAAGAAGAGCGTCCTAAATAACTTTATTTCGAAGAGCTCAAGACAAAAAAATTCCGTTGAGAAAATCTCAACGGAGTTTTTTTATTTGCCTACTTCAAATTTTTCGCCGGTCTTCGCATCTTCTTCTAACACTAAGATGCCTCTTTTTTCTGGCGCATTTGGTAGATGTAATTCTTTAGCTGAACAAATCATCCCAAAGCTTTCTACACCGCGTAAGCTGCCTGGCCAAATAATCTGTCCATCCGGCATCATGGCACCAGGTTTGGCTACAACGACTTTTTGCCCTGCTTCGATATTGGGTGCTCCGCAAACGATTTGCAAGGTTTCACCGCCATCGATCTCTGTTTCAGTAATGTGTAAATGATCAGAGTCTGGATGATCAACACAGCTTTTTACGTAGCCCACCACAAATTTGGGTGAAAGATCTGCAACTAGACGTTCTTCAAAGCCAGCGAGTTTCAACTGCTCATTTAGTACATCTATCTCTTTTTCTGTTAGTTCTACTTGTCCATTGCCATGGATCGTTAAGTACTCAGAAACATGGAAAAAGTTCCATGCGACCGTTGTACCGTCAGTTGTTTGAACGCGAGCAACGGCTCCTTTTCGTTCTACTGAATTTTCCTTATTTTCATCATTTTTGACGATGACCATTAAAGTATCGCCAACGTTTTGTTTATTATACGCAAAAATCACGTTTTTACCTCCAGTCGTAGTCCTCTCGTATCTTAACAAATCTAATGGGGCTTTTGCATGAGATTTTTTTCATCAATTTTTTTCCAAATAAAAAGCTGGACAAGCCAGCATTTTATTTCGCACTTGGATGTACGATTAGGACATCACACAAAGCTTCCTTGATTACATAGCTGGCAACACTGCCAGTCATAAAACGTTCTACTGCATTTAATCCTGATTGTCCCACCATGACTAAATCGATGTCATATTTTTTTGGCAGGGTCTTGGCCATCGCTTCTTTCGCTGAACCGTAAGCGATAATGCCTTCGATCTTAGTATAGCCAAAATCTCTTCCAATCGCTTTGCATTGATTGATCAGTTCTTTTGCGTCTGCGGCTAATTGATCCATGATGTTTTCATTCAAGGGTGAGTAACTCATGAATGTATAAATTTGATGGTCGATCACGTTTGCGACATACACCGTTCCTTGATTTCGCTTAGCAACAGCTAACGCCTTTTTGAAGGCTTCCATCGCTTGATCGCTGCCATCGATCCCAACTAAAATATTTTGATATGATTGTGTGAACATAACAATCTCCTACCCTTCTACTCGTTGCAAAAAGCCAGCGATTTCATCTTTGGTTTTACGATTTTTGTTAACCAATCGACCTAATTCTTCTCCGTCATTTACCACGACAAAACTAGGAATCCCAAAAATGTTCCATTCAGCCGCCACATCAATAAATTCATCACGATCGACTTGAATAAATTGAAATTGCGGAAACTCCGCCTCGATCTCCGGCATCTGAGGTTTAATAAAGTTACAATCGCCGCACCAATCAGCGGTAAAGAAGAAGACATTCTTCCCTTTTTGTGCATAGTCGGCTAATTCTTCAATACTTTTAGGGATAATCATTTCGTCACGACCTTTTTCTTTTTACTACCTTGATTATACACTTTTCGTTGTTTTTGAGAAAGAAGCTTACTCGCTCCCTCTGTTTCTTTCTAGCACTTCGAGGACACGAAAGACTAGCTGAAGAGTCCAAGCAACCTCAGGCTCATCAATCTCGACAGCTGTCAAATCACGTATTTTATTTAAGCGGTAAATCAAGGTATTGCGATGAACATGTAAAAGCTTGGATGTCTTATTGATGTCGTTACGCTGATATAAATAGCTGCTCAATGTTTTTACAAGTTCTGTTTCATGCTGGTCATCATAATCAATCAGCCTTTGTATCTCCTGAGGAATTAAATTCGCTCTATTCAATCTTTCCAAGGGCTGAAGCAGAAAAATTTCCGAAAGTGACTGTGAAAAAACCGTGCATTGACCGTACAAATTTTGCAGACGAGCGGTATCATTGGCTAGTTCCGCTTGCTGAATATAAGCGGCTCGTCTTTCAAGAGAGTTAAATACTGTACTCACACCACAATAGCTTTCAGACTGTTTGATCAAACGTAAAAAGATTTGGTCTAATCCTCTCTCAGAGATAGCTTGAAAGAGCAAATAGAGCTTTTGATTTTTTTCATAGTAAAGAATATTTGAGCTTTCCTTGACGATTTGGCCTTTTAAACGGGACAAAAGGATCGCGTCACCTTCTTTTTCTGATACTACTACCACACAAAATTGTGGCTGAAGCTTAACGATCTCTAGATATCCTTGTAGCGAGGCAACATTTTCGTAGTTCTCCGTATCAAAGAACTTCTGCGCCAACAGCTCTTTCACGGGATTGATCGCATGGGTTAAGCGAAAGTTATTAGATTGCATCAAAATCCCGCAAAACTGACGCAACAGATTGTTCAGCTTAAGAGAAAAGTCTAGTAACTCTTCCTCCATAAATAAGACACTGACAACTCCTTCCAACTTATGATCGATGTATATCGGACCACAGGTTTGAGGATAATCTTCGCAGACACCCCAATCAATAAGCAGAGCTTCCTTCGATCCGATAATCGCCTCCATCAATCCATCATCGATGTAAAACTTCATGATCGTATGATCTGTTGGCTCGCCGCTATATATGATCTGCTGCCAGTAAGGATCATGGATGTTCTCTCCGCCCGCATAAGCAATCAAACGATAGCCCGGATCAGCCACGATTAATGGCAGGTGAAACTTTTGATAGGTGAACTGCGCGAGGTCGTCAATGGTACAACCTTGTGAAATTCTTTCAATTGCTTGATTGGTATATTCGGTTAATTTTTCATCTGTATACTCCATGATTAATCCTCCCTTCAAACCGCTATCTATAAACCAATTCTAGCATCTATTGGTATATTTGACGATACACATGAAAAAAATCAGTCATTTTACCAATGGCACAAACCTTTGAACATGTTACGCTTTTTACAAGAAAAAAATTAGATTTGGAGGAATGGAAAATGACAGAGTTTGAGTTGAACAAATTTGAGATTGAACACATCTTTACCTATTCAATCGATGTGGATGCCAAGATGTATATTCAAAAACTGCCAATCGGATCAACCCGGGTAACTGGTGTCATCACTGGAGGAAAAGTTTGGGGGCCGAAAATCAGCGGTGAAATTTTACCAGTTGGAGCAGATTGGTCAACCGTTCACCCCAACGGAATTGTAGATGTCGATTGTCGTACCATGATCCGTACTGATGATGGTGCAGACATCAATATGTTTTATAAGGGGCGAATTGATTTAGGTTCAGAAGAAGCAGCCGCAGATTATGCAAATGGAAAATTCCCGCCTGTTATGGGGACACAACCGATGCCTGTCTTAGACACTGACGATCCTAGATATGATTGGTGTAACCGAATCGCCTGCTTCGGTATTGGAAGAGTTGACTTTACCAACGATCCAATCGTCATCCAATACGATGTATACCGTTATTATGCGATGCCCTTTGATACTGAGAAGGAGGAATAAACATGAACTATGATGCTCTTTTCACACCCTTTAAAATCGGGACGATGGAAGTCAAAAATCGAATCGTGATGTCACCGATGGGAACGAACTCAGCCTTTGCCAGCGGAAGAAAAGATGAACAAGAAATCGATTACTTCGTTGAACGAGCAAAAGGTGGGGCGGGAATGATTATTCTTGGCTGTCAGCCGTTAAATGAAGAAATCGCTCAGGGCTCAATGGAAGGAACCTTGGATTCTTTTACCGTACTTCCAGCACTAACTTCTTTATGTGACTCTGTCCATCGTTATGGGACGAAGGTAATTTGTCAGATTACTTGTGGAACCGGACGAAATGCCTTTCCAGATACCTTAGGTCGACCGCCTATGTCTGCCTCTCCGATTCCTTCTACCTTCGATCCAAATGTTCCCTGTCGTGAAATGACGAAGGAGGATATTCAAGCGGTCATGGATGGCTTTAGCTTTGCAGCCGGTTTAGCAAAAGACGCAGGATTTGACGGAATTGAGATTCATGCCCACGCAGGCTATTTGGTGGATCAATTCATGTCCCCTGTCTGGAATAAGCGGACGGATGAATATGGCGGATCGCCAGAAAATTTTGCTCGCTTCCCTAGAGAGATCATTCAAGCCATTCGGAAGGCGGTCGGAAATGAGCTGCCGATTCTCTTTAGAATTTCGTTGGATCATCGTTTTGAAGGCGGTCGAACGTTAGAGGATTCGATTCCTCTGATTAAACTGTTAGAAGAAGAAGGCGTCGATGCTTTTGATATTGACGCAGGTTGCTATGAAACCTTAGACTACATCTTCCCACCTTCTTATTTAGGTGAGTCTTGTATGTCTTATGTTACTGACGCTGCGCGCAAGGCCGTTTCTGTTCCTTTGTTGAACGCGGGGACCCACAATCCTGAATCCGCTGTTGAATTGATTCAGTCAGGAACCGCCGATTTTGCCATGATCGGTCGGGGATTGATCGCTGATCCTGACTTACCAAATAAACTATTAGCGGGAAATCGAGAAGACATTCGACCTTGTCTACGCTGTAATGAAAATTGTATCGGAAGAATTTGGAACAACCACACGAAGCTAGGCTGCTCAGTGAACATTCAGGCGATGGAAGAACGCCGATTTAAATTGGAAACAGCAGAACAGGCTAAAAAAATTGTGGTTATCGGTGGTGGGGCTGCTGGTATGGAAGCTGCTAGAGTCGCTAAGCTTCGGGGGCATGATGTGACTCTATATGAAGCCAGTCCAAGATTAGGCGGGATGATGCGTGATGTTGCAACCGCAAAATTTAAAGTGAACATCCAGCTATTAAGTCAATGGTACGAAACACAAATGGAAAAACTAGGGATCGATGTTCGCTTAAATACTTTCGTTAGTCCAGATGATCCGATTCTAAAGGATTGCGATCAGATCTTTGTTGGGTGTGGGGCACAGCCTCTTGTTCCTCCAATTCCAGGGATCGACTCAGAAAATGTCGCGACGATGGTTGAATGTCATCAGGATGAGTCATTGATCGCTGGAGATAAGATTGTCGTCTGCGGCGGTGGCTCGACAGGCTGTGACGGTGCTTTAGAGATTGCTTCAGAGATGGGCAAACAAGTAACGATCATAGAAATGAAAGAAAATTGTGCCGAAGATGCCATGTTTATCAATCGGATTTCTTTGATGAATGCTTTAGCTGCAAACAATGTCAACATGATCACGCAAGCAAAAGTGACCAAAATCGACAGCGCTGGTGTATTGATTGAAAAAGCAGATGGAACAACTGAAAAAATAGCGGCTGATACAGTGATCAATGCTTTTGGAATGAAGCCTAATTTGTCTACCGTCAACAGCATCAAAGAAAAATATCACACAAAAACACGTGTTTTAGGAGACAGTAATAAAATAGGGAAAATAGGAGATGCTATCCGCGACGGCTTCTATGCCGGAAGCTCGATTTAGTGTATCCATTTCACAAAAGGAATCAGTGATTAGAAGGCTCACTGGTTCTTTTTGCTGTGTCCTTCTTAAGCTGCCTCAGAATTCTCTATTAATAAAAGAATAATGACGTATCTTTTTCAAATTTGTTTGTAAGAATGGTAAAATAAGAGGGACACAGAATGGGGTGTGTCATCATCCATTCTATTATGGCTGACACATAGGAGTAAGAACCGATCACTAGTAATTGAGGAGGAATCTATATTATGGAGAAAACGAAAAAGTTCGCCCAAGGTCTCGCTATCGGCTCATCAATCGGATTAGCTGCCGGGATTGCGGCGAACCATTATTACAGAAAAAAACAAAAAATGTCCCCAGATAAAGTCTTAGATCAAATCAAAGCTGCCTTTTTAAAGGAAGGGCCGATCGAAGGCTCCTGGATTTCTTTTGATACCGAGCATATGCAGAAATTCGCCATCACAATGGATGTTCTTTCGGGTGGAATTACCCGCACCGAAGACAATCAATTGGTTGCGTATGAATTTAAAGCAGATGCTAAAACTGGCGCTGTTTTAAGCATTGATCGTATCATTAGTGAATAAAAATAGCGTATGCCAAAATCATCGGCATACGCTATTTTTTATAAGTTGATCGGCTCGCCGCCAGTTACACCATAGATTTGTGATGTCACGTAGCTTGCATCGTTTGATGCTAAAAAGACATATACTGGTGCTAATTCTGCTGGCTGTCCTGCTCGCTCTAGCAATGAATCTTGACCAAATTCAGGCAACGCCGCTTTTGGCTGTCCATGATCCAATTGCAATGGTGTCCAGATTGGACCTGGCGCTACACCGTTCACACGGATTCCTTTTTTTGCTAATTGACTGGCTAAGCTAACAGTGAAGTTCGCAATTGCCGCTTTTGTTGACGCATAATCCATCAAATGATCGCTTGGATTGAACGCTTGAACAGAGGTTGTCGTTACAATACTGCTGCCTGCCGGTAAATGAGGCAACGCTTCCTGTACAATCGCAAACATAGAAACAATATTTACCTTGAAGGTATCTTCAACCTGCTTCACAGGTAATTCTTCAATAGACTCACGTGAAATTTGCTGCGCCGCATTTAAGACCAATGTGTCCAATCCGCCAAAGGCTTCGACTGTCTTAGCAACCATTTCTTTTGGTGCATGGTCTTCTCGTAAATCGTACGGTAAAAGCAATGCTTTTCTCCCAGCTTTTTCAACATACTCCGCGACTTCCTTCGCATCTCTATCTTCGCCTGGGAAATAATGAATCGCAACATCCGCACCTTCTCTTGCAAATGCAATAGCCGCTGCACGGCCAATACCGGAGTCTCCCCCAGTAATCAGTACTCTGCGATTTTCTAATTTCTTGTTTCCGACATAACTGTCTTCCCCACAATCTGGTTTAGGCATCATATCGTCTTGCAGTGCAGGAGTGTCTTGATCTTGCTTCTTAAATTTACTCCCATGAAATAGGTTTCTTGGATCGATTAAGTTTGGTTCGCTCATCGTATCTCCTCACTTTCTATCTACTACACTACGCGATAGTTTCAAAAAGCGATAATATTTTGCTCGAAAGAAAAGAGATTAAAGCGATTTTTACCTCGCTGTTTTCGCGAAGGCTTCAATAAACCATTGTTCAAATTCCTTTGGATCAACTTTAACAGCCACTTCTGCATTCGCCGGTAAATTTAAGTAGTTTTGTAAATCAACGAGTGAGGCCCCATAAGTTAAACTCGGGGAGGTTTCGATCTCCACCCTTGTTGTTACCAACTCAAAGATTTCCGGCTTTACGAGCAAAGCGATTGCCAAAGCATCATACATGTTTAGCCCCGCATCAAAACTGCCGCTGCGGTATTTGGTAAATAGCTGATAAATCATTTCGCCAATTTCACCAAAATGTCTTATCTGATCCGCAACCTTCGGCATAATCTTCGCTTGGTCTCCAACTTCTAGGGGTGCTACTTGAATTGGAACGCCGCTGTTGAAGACGATTTTTGCCGCCTCAGGATCAGCGGCGAAGTTAAACTCAGACAGCACGCCATAATTTCCCCGTCCTAAGCTGCCGCCCATCACAACAATCTGATCAATTTTCGCTAAATCCTGCGGATAAAGATGAAGAAACAAGGCAATATCCGTTAAGGGACCTATCCCCACTAAGGTTACTTTTTCTTCCTTACTCACCACCTCATGCATGGCCGCAACAGCTGTCAGGGTCTCCTCTGCAAAAATTTTCGCCTCAGGAAACACATATCCGTCCATTCCAGATTCTCCATGAATCTCACTGGCATTGATCGCTTCTCTTACTAGTGGACGCGAGCTGCCTAAAACAACACGCGGTGTCTTTTTGTAGAGAGTCAGCAGCTTTTCTGTATTGGCTTTGGTATTCTCTAAGCTAACGTTGCCAAAAATTGGACAAATAAGCTTTACATCCAGCTCTTCACTAAAGAGTGCCAACGCAATCGCTACTGCGTCGTCAATTCCTGGATCTGTACTTAAAATAATCGATCTTTTATTCATGTTCAGCCTTCTTTCTAATAAAACATTCTCAAAAAATCATACAACAGGTTTCATTTTTACGCCAATTTATCAGAGTTGAGTCCACAAAAAAGACCTCACATTCAAAAATGCGAGGTCCATTCTCTTCTAGGGTTATTTTACTAAACGATAGATTGCGTCTGCATAAATGACTGCAGAGTTTAAGATATCTTCAACAGACATGTATTCATTTGCTTGGTGCATCGTATCTTCAAAGCCAGGGAATTGAGCGCCGTAGGCAACACCGCGTTCTAGTAAACGACCGAATGTACCGCCGCCGATCACTTTTTCTTCTCCCTTGATTCCTGTATGTTCTTCGAAGGTATCTAGCAAAGTAGCTACCAATGGATCATCCGCTGGCACATAGTGAGGAAGCATGTGATGCCCTCCTTGTGTCACCTTCACGTCTGAACCGAATAGTTCTTCTAATTTTGCTTTGATGTCTTCCGCTGTCGTTCCTTTAGGGTAACGGAAGTTCAAGGTAATATGGTTGTCGTTATCTTGACCATCTTTGAAGCTGAAGATTCCAGCGTTCATAGTCAATTCGCCCATTTTTTCATTGTTGAAATCAACGCCTAGTTTCTTTCCATAGACATCTTCATGAATAGCGTTTGCGCTGTTTTCGATGAAGGCTTTTGCACCTTTATCGAATTCATAGTTATTCAAGAAAACTGCTAAGAAGGTCCCAGCGTTTGTTCCTAATTGAGGACTAGCACCATGAGCTGCTTTTCCGTCTAAGTGTAAAGTAACCGTTGAACCAGATACTTCTGCTTTTCCGCTGACTGGGTTGTTTTCTACATAATCAGCAAAATCTTTCGCTAATTTTTCAGCAGCGTCTGCATCTGCAACTTTCACTTCAGCGACCGCATTACCGGGAACCATGTTTTCACGAAGACCCGCTTCGAAGCTTACTAAAACATAAGAAGTTCCATTTGTTCCATCAAAATGTGGAATCATTGTGACATTTCCTTTTTCACCATTGATGATTGGGAAATAAGCATCTGGTGAGAAACCAAAGTCAGGTTTTTCTTCGTGTTCGAAGTAGTAGTCCATATCTCCCCAGCCGCTTTCTTCGTCCGTACCGAAGACAAAACGGATTTTTTTAGAGATTGGCAAGCCTAACTCTTTGATAATTTTTACCGCGTAGTAAGCCGCAACTGATGGGCCTTTGTCATCACTTGAACCACGAGCATATAATTTACCCTCGCGAATTTCTGGTTCGTAAGGATCTGAATCCCAACCGTCGCCAGCAGGTACCACATCTAAGTGACCGAAAATCCCTAAGGTTTCATCGCCGTCACCGTAATCAAAATGACCGGCATAGTTGTCGACATTTTTTGTTGTGAAGCCATCGCGTTCTGCGATTTCAAGCATTTTTTCTAATGCTTCCACTGGTCCTGGTCCGAATGGTGCTTCTTTGGTTGCTTTGTCGTCTTCACGTTCACTTTTAATACGCAATAAAGTGAATAGATCCGCTAATAGATCGTCTTTGCGTGCTTCGACTTCTTTTTTAAAATCGATTGTCATTGAAAGATTCCTCCTTTAATTAAAACCACTATAATGATAGCATTCTATTCCATAGAATAAAAATGAAAACTCTTTAAGAAATGCTAGGACAGACTCTCCTTTTTCCCTTATAATGATACCCATAGTGAATTTTCTCTTAGCTATTTCCATTAAAAATGACTACTATAATATAGTTAATGAAAGCAGGTGCTTAAATGGTCCAACTTAACGAAGAGATTTTGCATAAAGTAATTACGAAACGACCAGAGATTTCTCATAAAGGAACCTTTGGGCGAGTCGCTTTAATTGGCGGAAATCAACAATACGGTGGAGCAATCATTATGAGTGCCGAAGCCTGTATCAAAAGCGGTGCCGGACTGACCACGGTCATCACTGCTGAAAAAAATCACGCCCCGCTTCATACTCGGTTACCTGAAGCGATGGTGCTGGACTTTTCTGAGCTGACAACGATTTACCAAATACTAAAAAAAGCAGACGTCATATTAATAGGGCCTGGTTTAGGTCTTGAAAAGGAAGCCTTGACACTGCTAAAGTGGGTGTTGAAAAATCAGCAGGAGCAGCAATGGCTGGTGATCGATGGTTCCGCCATCACGCTGTTTAGTGACTATAGCCTATCGCTGAAATTCCCTGATCAAACGGTGTTCACTCCTCACTTAGCGGAATGGGAACGCCTTAGCGGTCTCAAATTTGTTGATCAAACGGATGAAAACAATCGTGCGAAACAAGCCCTGTTAGGAGCTAAGATCGTCTTGAAGAGTCACCGAACAACCATCTATGATGAAGCGATCGCCTATTATCAGAATCCCCTTGGCAATCCAGGAATGGCAACTGGCGGAACCGGCGACACCCTAGCCGGAATGATTACTGGTTTCTTGGCTCAATTTGAAAAAAATACGGATACGATTGCCGCAGCCGTTTATCTTCACAGTTTGATTGGCGACACCTTAGCAAAAGATAACTACGTAGTTTTACCTACTTTGATCAGCGAAGCATTGCCTCGCTACATGAAAAAATTCGCAACCGAAAGGAACTAATTATGAAAAAATATCCTGGCTATGCTCGCAAGCCCTTTTACTATGAAACAGATAAGATGGGCATCATCCATCATTCCAATTACATTCGCTGGTTTGAAGAAGCCCGTGTAGATGCGTTGACCTTTATGGACTATCCTTTTGAAAAAATTGAAGCGGACGGTATCATGATCCCTGTACTAGGCGTCAGCTGTGAGTATAAGGAAATGGTCCGCTTTGGCGATGAGATTCTAATAAAACCGGTCGTAACGAAATATACCGGTACACGCTTAGATTTTGAGTATCGAGTATACAATGGAGACAAGCTGGTCACAACAGGAACAAGTCAACATTGCTTCATGTCCTACGAAACCAACCGTTTAGTCCAATTAAGAAAAACACATCCTGCCCTGCATGAACTATTTTTAGAATATTACGAAACAACAAAAGAAGAAGCATAAAAAATAGCCGCCGGCAACTTGCCAGTGGCTATTTTACTTTCATTATGCTGAAATACTTTCTCCAGCTGCTTCTTCGCTAACTGTTGATTCTTCATCCACCAATTTCTTGTCGTAGGCACGAGCAAACGGCAAGTAAATGACAAACGCTGAAACCGCACAGATAATTGCGACAATCGCTGCTTTCCAGTCACCCCCGGTACTGATGAAGGCACCAACACCCACGGGTGAAGGCCAAGGCATGTTGGCGATTACTGGACGAATCAATTCTAATTGAATTGCAAAATAAGCAATTGATGCTGAAACCATCGGAGCTAAGAAAAATGGAATCGCCATAAATGGATTATAGATCAATGGGATACCAAAGATTAATGGTTCATTGATATTGAACAAGCATGGAACGATCGCTGCTTTTCCTAACACTTTTAATTGTTCTGATTTTGCCATGTAAACTAAGAAGATACATAGACCTAATGTCGCACCAGATCCACCAATCGTTACAAAGGCATTTTGGAATTCCCCTGCTAATGGGATATGCGCACCATCAGCGTTCAACGCCAAGTTTCCTAAAGTAATCGGTGCAATCAAGGAAGAAATGATGTTAGCCCCATGAATCCCCACGATCCACAATGCATGGATCAAGAAGTAGATGACCATAACACCAATCCAGCTGCTGGTCAGGTTCGTAACGAAGCCGAATGGAATCGCGATCAATTGGAAAATATCTGTATTAAAGAAGACCAATACACCTGTAATGATTAGAATAACAAAAGCAACAACAAATGCTGGAATCAATGCTGTAAAGGCTCTAGACACTCCTTCTGGAACTTGCTCAGGCATGCGGATGACCCAATTTTTCGATACACACAAACGATAAAGCTGCACGGCAATAACCGCCATGATAATTCCAGTAAAGATACCAACTGTTCCTAAACGTGTGACACCGTCGCCGCCAATTGCCCAACCGTTAATAATGTTTTGTTTTGCATCAGTCAAACGAACCACTGTACCGTTGTCTAACACTAATTGAGGAATAGAAAGGAAAAAGGCAAACATTGATAGCAATGCACCTGTGATCGGTGCCATGTTCAAATCATCTTCTTCCGCGATGATTTTGGTGTATTCATACCCTAAACCAACACAGAAGTATAAGGCCAAAATCCCCATTGTTGTACTGTTGGCTAGCATATAAAGATCACTAAACTTGAAAAATGTCGCATTGAAGATATCTTCTAGAAACGGGAAAGTCATTGGCAGAATATTGAACACCAAGAACATTGAACCGACAATCGTAAAGGGAATAGCGCCCATCCCAGCGCCCATGATGGCACGTACTACTTTAAGTGAAGCGATTTTCCCCATCGGGCCCATCAGGTTTTTCTCTAAGAAAGCAAATACTTTATTATTTGATCCGTCCATTTTTTAATCACCCTTTATTTATTATTTAGTTTGCTGAATTCTGTAATGTATGAAGCGTGTTTATCTTTTTGACTATAAATGCTGTTAATTCTTTTCAAAATAATTCCTGACAACAGGATTCCGACAATCAATATACAGCTGACAAAACCTTTACTCGTTGTATTATTGGTAAAAAATGGGAAGACTTGTGAAAATCCCAAGTTAGTTAAAACAGATAGTAACAAAATACCATTTACCGCCAGTTGCGTTCGTTGATAAAAGCGGTGCCATTTTAGTTGATCACGAACATCGTCGGATGGATAGCCATACAGACGTAAATGTTCTGCAATAGCAGGGACTGAAAGTACAATTAATCCCAGCGGCAGCAAGGCCCACAAACTTTTACTCATGACTAAAGAAAGCAACCAATATAAATTGGTAAAGAAAAATCCGGCCAATAAATATCTAAGTAAAAGAAAGCGATTGTATCTAAAGTTTTTCAATGCTGTTTCTTTTTTTAACTGACTAACAGTTTCCTTATCCATTGTATGTTCTCTCCTTATTCGTATTAAGGTATTGATTTTTTGTACAAAAAATCTGTCTTATTTTCACGCCGTATATCATTCTGCTAAAGTGTTTGTACTTTGACTTGTTGAAATTTGTTGTCTGCGAATTGCACGTTTATTTATTGCGAAAAGCAGAACTGACATCCTTATTCGTATTAAGGTAATGATTTTTTTCAAAAAATCTGTCTTATTCTCATGCCGTATATCATTCTGCTAAAGTGTTTGTACTTTGACTTGTTGAAATTTGTTGTCTGCGAATTGCACGTTTATTTACTGCGAAAAGCAGAACTGACATCCTTGTTCGTATTAAGGTAATGATTTTTTTCAAAAAATATGTCTTATTCTCATGCCGTATATCATTCTGCTAAAGTGTTTGTACTTTGACTTGTTGAAATTTGTTGTCTGCGAATTGCACGTTTATTTATTGTGAAAAGCAGAACTGACATCCTTATTCGTATTAAGGTATTGATTTTTTTCAAAAAATCTGTCTTATTCTCATGCCGTATATCATTCTGCTAAAGTGTTTGTACTTTGACTTGTTGAAATTTGTTGTCTGCGAATTGCACGTTTATTTACTGCGAAAAGCAGAACTGACATCCTTATTCGTATTAAGGTAATGATTTTTTTCAAAAAATATGTCTTATTCTCATGCCGTATATCATTCTGCTATAGTCTTTGTGCTTTGACTTGTTGAAATTTGTTGTCTGCGAATTGCACGTTTATTTACTGCGAAAAGCAGAACTGACATCCTTATTCGTATTAAGGTATTGATTTTTTTCAAAAAATCAGGTTTATTCTCATGCCGTATATCATTCTGCTAAAGTGTTTATACTTTGACTTGTTGAAATTTGTTGTCTGCGAATTGCACGTTTATTTATTGCGAAAAGCAGAACTGATATCCTTATTGGTAGTAAAAGACTGATCGTCTCTTATTGAGCGACTTTTTGATACAAAGACAGCATCTCGATTGCCACTTCTCGGAGTGTCATGGTGGTCATCAGGTGATCTTGTGCATGGACCATGATGATTTCCATTTCAATTTTTTCTCCGCTGGCATATTGCTGTAAGAGTTCTGTTTGTGCTTTGTGTGCTTTGACTAGTGAATCATTTGCTTCGTTCAAATGTACCTCAGCTTCTTCATAATTTCCTTCACGCATACTTTTGAAGCCTTCATGTACAAGAGTTCGAGCATCTCCACTACTCAAAATAATTTCAAATGCTGCTTCTTGTAATTTTTCTGAGTCCATTGTTTTCTCCTTTTATGATGTTTTTTCAAATTGATCAATAAACGCTTTGATAAAGTTATCAAAAGTATCACTGAAAGCTAAGGCTTTCCTGAAGCTATCATCTTCCATGATTTCTACCAACATTTGACTAACCTTGTCTATCTCGAACTTTCCTAATTTATCTGGTGACAGCAAGAAAACCAATTGAATCTTTTGATACTCTTCGCTCCAGTCAATCCCCTCTGGAACTACTGCAACCGCCACATAACCTTCATTGGTCAGTGCTTCGATTGGATGAGGAACAGCCATAAATTCTGAAAATACTACCGAGCTGTATGATTCTCTAAGCTTTAACTGGTTTAAAAAGCTTTCCTGCAAGTCATTTTGTTCAACTGCTTCAATTTTGCCAATCAATTCTTTTAGAACTTTTTCTTTTGTTAGCCTTTTATCAGCAAAATAGAACAGCTCTGATTGGAAACTTCGCTTAATTAATTCAACTTTTTCTTCCACCATTTCGACCTGCTTATTTTCCTCACAGGTATTGAAATGACCGCCCTTAGTGCTTATTTCATGATTGATCTTTTTAATGTCTTCTTCCCCTAAAAAAACACTGACATTAACAATCGGTGCGTTTAAAACAATATTTCCCAAATTAATGGATGAAATAATCAGATCAATCTGACTGAGGTCCTGCTCAGCAATCTCATAGTAGCTGATGACCTTTTCAATCAAAATTCTGGAACCAAATTCTCGCTCTAAACGATTTTTGATCATCTGAGAACTGCCTAACCCAGTCGCACAAATGACTAAGACATGTGTTTTTTGATCATTGAAGTAGCGTTCAACCGCTGCTGTTATGTGGATAGCCAGATAAGCCCACTCTCCTTCGGTCATTCGATAGGAGCTAAATATAGGCATCTTGGAAAAGTAATTGACTGTCAGTTCATACAAATCTGGATATTGCGACTTGATTTCCTCCAGCAAGGGATTCTCAATACTGGAGTTGTTCTGCAGCCTTGTTAGCAATGGAATGAAGTGAATCATCAAACCATCAATTAAGATCGTATCATGTTCCAAGTCAAACGGTGTGTCCTGGTCAATCGCCTTCAATGTTTCCAACAATTGCGATCGAATTTCAGCCTCTGTCGCATCCGCTTTTTGAAAAATCGTTTTAGCGGTAATTTTATTCTTCAAGTGAAGAGCAATAAAATCCGCTTCTTCAGAAGAAAACGTGATCCCCATCGCCTGTTCGATCCTCGCTAATATTTTCAACGCGGTTTGATATTCAATCGAATCCTCGTCAAAAGCAATCGGCGCTTGGATATCCATCAAAAAGCCGTTTTGAATCCGTTTGATCGCTAAGCCGATATGGAGGACTAAATTGTAAACGATGAAATCTGAAAGCTTTAATTGGGATTCCCGACATTCATCTAAAACAATAATGACAATTTCCTCGACACTGATTCCTTCTAATAAATTCGCGTACATGGAAAAGGCAAACAAATTGTCATGCAAACGATCCATAAAAAAGTAATTCATAATAAAGTGGCGGATATTCTGTTCATTTCCTACGACGAAGATCCCTTTATTACTTTTACTTTGAAGCTCGATTTGATACGGTGTGATCAGTTTTTTAATTTCGACTAGATCGTTCGATATGGTTGAGCGAGAAACAAATAGCTCATCTGCGATTGCATCAACGTAAACAGCACTTTGTTCAAAAAAAAGACGGTTTAAAATATAGTATTGTCGATCATTTGATTCCTGAATCGTCGTAATATCCTTTGAAGTAGACTGTTCCTTTACTTCATTCAGATAAAATACATCAAATTTTTTGCTATCTTCAATTTTCAACTGATAGCCATTTCCTTGCTTCGCGTCGATGGTTGCAACAGCTTCCTTTTTCAATGCATCCTCTAGCAGATGCAGATACTTTCTGGCTGTTCGATTGGAAACATCAATTCCCGAAGCAATTTCTTGGCTCGTCAAATACGTGTGCCTATGATCAAAAAGCAGTTTTAGGATTTGTGTTTCTCGTTTGCTCAACATAGCTCTCAACCTTTACTCAATATTTTCAAGAATCACTTTAGACAATTTATCAATCCCCATTGGAATTGGAACATAAGCCTGCGGCGGGATGTTGACAATCGGCTTATTAACTTTCTTCGCACTCTTTTCTAAGCTGTCAAAGTACATCTTCGTTTGCGGACTAACAAGGTATAAATCATATTCATCCTTCGCAATCGTACTTGCTCCTTGCGATTGAGACGTCGCATCTACTTGGATTTCTTCTCCTTTTCCTTGTAAGTTCTCTGTTGTTTTTTTTGCGATTACTGATGAAGACATTCCTCCGGCACAAATAATTAATGCTTTTTTCATCGTTTTTTCCTCCCTATTCGTTCTTATTTTTATCTCCCCTATCATTAGGGAGCTTCTTTAAGCTAAATTCTCACCATTTGACGCAATGACTTGCTTGAACCAATCAAATGACTCTTTTTTGCTCCGTTCCAAGGTTCCATTGCCTTCGTTGTCCCGATCCACATAAATGAAGCCATAACGTTTTTTCATTTCGCCAGTTCCAGCAGAGATTAAATCAATACAGCCCCAAGGCGTGTATCCCATTAAATCAACACCGTCTTCCACGACCGCTTTCTTCATTTCTTTGATATGATTGCGGAAATATTCGATTCGATAAGTGTCATGAACGCTGCCATCGTCTTCTTTTTCATCGATGGCGCCAAAACCATTTTCCACAATAAATAATGGGACATGGTAGTGGTCTGTGAACCAGTTTAATGAATAACGCAATCCTTCTGGATCGATTTGCCATCCCCAGTCTGAGATACCGATATATTCGTTTCTGACAAAATCCTCCTGCTCATGGTAATCGAAATAAACATTCTCCTCTTTATGCGTGATGGCAAAGGACATGTAGTAACTGAAGCCGATATAATCAACGGTCCCTTTTTTCAATTCTGCTAAATCTTCAGGTGTTATATCTAAATCATAACCTTTTCTATCGAAGTATGTCATCATGTAACCTGGATAAGTGCCGTGCACGTGAACATCCGTGAAGTAATAGCGTTTTTCCATTGCCTTCTGTGCCATCAGAACGTCTGCGGGCTTACAGGTCGCAGGATAGATCGGACACATGGCGATCATACAGCCAATCTCAAAATCTGGATTGATTACTTTACCGATTTGAACAGCCTTTGCACTGGCCACTAACTCGTAATGAGCGGCTTGGTACATGATTTGTTCGCGATCATCACCTTCTTTGTAGGTAATTCCAGAGTTCGTAAATGGGAAAAATTGATCATTGTAATTGGCTTGGTTGTTAATTTCATTAAAGGTCATCCAGTACTTCACTTTGTCTTTATAGCGGTTAAAACAAACCTCTGCGAACTTCACAAAGAAATCGATCAACTTGCGATTGGCAAATCCACCATACTCGGTCACTAAATGATACGGCAACTCAAAATGTGAAAGTGTCACAACAGGCTCGATCCCATATTTCAAACACTCATCAAAGAGATCATCGTAAAATTTCAGTCCTGCTTCGTTTGGTATTTCCTCGTCGCCCTTTGGAAAAATCCTCGTCCACGCAATGGAGGTGCGGAAGCATTTGAAGCCCATTTCAGCAAACAACGCGATGTCTTCTTTATAGCGATGATAAAAATCAATCCCTTCATGGTTGGGATAATACTCTCCTTCAAGAACCCCATCAGTGATCCTTCGAGAAATCCCAGGCCCGCCAACCGTCATTACATCTGCAACACTTATGCCTTTACCATCTTCTTGCCAGGCACCCTCAAGCTGATGAGCGGCTACTGCACCTCCCCACAAAAAATCTTTTGGAAATCCTGTCATACATTTACCTTCCTTTCCTTTTCTATCCTCATCATAGCCGGTAGCGTTTACATTTAGAACTTAGACTTTTACCACAACGTTGTGGCAATTTATTGGCTGCGGCAGTTTCTATAGAAAAAAAACAGCTGATTGACGCAAAAAAAAACCTAAGATAGAGAATTCTGTCTTAGGTGCTTTTATCAAATTGATTTATTTTTTATTTATATTTTTTCTTCAAATAGATGTAGAAAGGAATTCCTAATGCTGTAATCGCAATACCGATCATTGCTAATGAGAATTGGTTGATCAAGGTCATCACTAGGATGAAGACACCACCGATAATTGCAACGATAGGAATGAATGGATACAGCGGTACTTTGTATGGACGAACCAAATCTGGTTCTGTTTTTCTTAATTTGATTACCGCGATAAATACTAGCGTGTAGAAGATCCAGATAACGAAGACTAGCATGTCAGTCAACATATCAAAACCGCCGACCATCATCATACCGATAGCGATCACTAATTCTAGGATACCCGCAATGTATGGTACATGGTTTTTATTTAGTTTCACTAATTTATCAGAGAATGGTAATTGTTTTTCAAGTCCCATTGTATAAGGAAGACGCATACCAGTCATTGTGTAGCCGTTGATTGTTCCGTATACAGAAATCAAGATACCGATGGTTACTAGCTTACCACCCATGCCGCCGAAGATTTTTCCAGCAACATCCATCGCAGCATTTTCGTTTCCTGCTAAAGCAGACATATCAATGGTGCGTAGGAAAGCAAATTGAACCAATAAGTAGACAACCATGATTCCTAAGATTCCGCCTGCGATAGCACGAGGCAAATCACGCGCAGGTTTTTTCAACTCACCAGCGATATTTCCGACGTGAATCCAGCCATCATAAGCGAACATTGTTGCTAATAGTCCGGCACCTAATGCTGGAGCGAATCCACCAACAGCCGGTCCCGCTTGAACTGGGAACAAGCTGACAGATACATCTCCTTGACGTAGCAAACCGAAGATTACGATCAATGCTAGAGGAACTAGCTTACAAACTAAAGTTACCGATTGGAACATTCCTCCGGCCTTTGAGCCTAAGAAATTGATTAACATGATTGACGCTGCAGCGACGATTGCGATCGGAATGATCGTTGCATCGCTCATACCGAATAAGTTCTTGAACTGAGTGGCAAAAATAATTGCTAAAGCAGCTACGTTTGCTGGGAAGTAGATAACTACTTGTGCCCAACCAAGTAAAAAGCTCCAAAATTCTCCATATGCGCGTTCAATATAGCGCAACATCCCACCGGTTTCGGGAATCGCTGCGGCTAATTCCGCACCTGTAAGTCCAGCACAGACACTGATTAATCCGCCTAGGAACCAAGACAACATGTGTAAGCTGGTTGACCCTGTTACTGCAGCAACACTGGCTGCTTTAAAGAATACCCCTGCACCAATTACAGTACCCATTACTGTCGAAAGGGCCGGGAAAAATGTCATTGTTCGTTTTAGTTCACCTTGTTGTGAACCAACGATTTCTTGTTGGTCGACTGCCATTATTTTTCCTCCTTATGTCGAAGCGACTGTTTGTTCACTTCTTAACTTGAGCTTCAAATCAAATAATTGAAGTTATTACATAAAAGAAATAAAACAAAAAAATTGCGCTATACCAAGTATTTAATAACTTCCTCCATTTGTTCGGACATTATTTTAACATGGAGAAAGAAAAAGGGAAACGTTATTTTAAACATTTCCTTTTTTCTTAGTCACCCCTCATTTTCTATTAAGAAATACTCATCCTTTTATGAATTGACTTTATCAAAGGACACTTTTGTTTCGACGCCTTCTGCCTTAAATTTCGCTGATAATCTTTCTAACATTTCGTCAGTCATTTTATCTAAATCAAAGTTTGGACTGAAGTCCCACTCTTTCCGTGCACAACTGTCGTCGATTGAGTTTGGCCAAGAGTTCGCAATTCCTTGACGGGCTGGATCTACATCATAGTTTAATTCGAAGTCTGGAATACGACGGCGAATCGATGCGGCAATTTGTTCTGGCTCAAAGGACATCGCTGTAATATTGAATGAGTTGCGGTGTTCCAGGCGACTTGAATCCGCATTCATTAATTTCACGATTCCTTCGATCGCGTCATCCATGTACATCATGTCCATATAGGTACCTTTATCGATGAATGATGTGTAAGATTTGTTTTTTAATGCTTCATAATAAATGTCTACTGCGTAATCTGTAGTACCGCCACCAGGTTCTACTTTGTAGGAGATCAAGCCTGGGAAACGAACGGAACGAGTGTCCACACCATATTTTGTGTGATAGTAATTTTCTAATAATTCACCCGCTACTTTTGTCACCCCATACATGGTGGTAGGATGCATCACTGTATCTTGCGGTGTGTTGTCTGGTTCACAGTCTGGACCGTAAGCCGCGATAGATGATGGTGCGAAGAATTTAGTTTCAGGTCCAATTTCACGTGCCACTTCTAACGCATTCATTAACCCTGTCATATTTAAGTTCCAAGCAAACGCTGGACGTTTTTCAGCGGTTGCTGAAAGCAATGCGGCTAAATGAATGATCGTATCCACTTCATAACGTTTTGCAACATCTAAAAAGCTGTCGTAGTCTGTTACATCTAATTCTTCAAATTGACCATTTTCTACTACTGGGCTGCCTTCAACAGTACGGATATCTGTTGAGATAACATTTTTCACCCCAAGATCGTTACGTAATCTTTCAGTTAATTCTGAACCAATTTGTCCTAATGCACCTGTGATTAATACTTTTTTCATGGATGTGACTTCCTCTCTCTATTTGTATTAAATGTATTTTTTATTGTACGGTTTCTTTGATGATGCCTAATTCTTTACCTACTTTTTCATATACCTTGATTGCGTCATCTAGCATTTCTTTTGTATGACCTGCGTTTGGCATATTCCGAACACGGCCGGTTCCCAATGGAACAGTTGGGTAGACGATTGGTTTTACATAAACACCGTTTTCTAATAATTTCTTCGAGAATTCCTGTGCTAGTTTTTCATCCCCAACGATGACTGGTGTGATTGGCGTTTCTGATTTTCCGATGTCATAGCCGATACGTTCCAATTCTGATTTGAAATAATTGGCATTGTCCCAAAGTGTGTCCACATATTCTGGATGTTCCTCAATTAAATCGATGGCTTGGATACATGCTCCTGCAGCTCCTGGTGTTAATGAAGTAGAGAATAAGAATGGACGTGCTTGTGATTTCAACCAAGTAATCAATTGTTTCGTACCTGCGACATAACCGCCGACAACACCGATTCCTTTTGATAAAGTCCCCATTTGGAAATCAATATGGTCCTGCATGTCAAAATGTTTTACAGTACCGTGACCTTTACCCATGACACCTGTTCCATGAGCGTCATCAACATAAGTAATGACATTGTATTTTTCACAAATCTCAACAATCTCAGGGATCTTCGCTACATCGCCGTCCATTGAAAAGACGCCGTCTGTAATGTACATGACTTTGTTGTATTCGCCACTTTCAGTCGCTGCTTTCGCTTTTGCTTCCAAATCTTCCATGTCCTGGTGGTTCACACGAATAATTTTTGCACCAGATAAACGACAGCCATCAATAATTGACGCATGATTCAATTCATCAGATAGAATGGCATCACCTTTTTTCATAACCGCTGAAATAGCGCCCATGTTACAGTTGAAGCCAGATTGGAAAGCAATCGCTGCTTCGGTTCCTTTGAATTCCGCAATTTTTTCTTCTAATTTTTGGTGAATGTCTAAAGTTCCATTGATTGTCCGAACTGCTCCAGCACCTGCACCATAATGTTTCGTTGCTTCCACATCTGCTTCGATCAACTCAGGGCGAGTAGCAAATCCTAGATAGTTGTTAGAGGCAAGGTTGATCATTTTCTTTCCATTAACAGTAATGATTGGTCCATTGCTTCCTTCCAACACATCGATTGTATTGAACAATCCTTTTTCTCTTAGATCTTCCAAGTTCGTTTCAAGAAATTGGTCAAGAACTTTTGAACTCATAACGATTCTCCTCCATACGATTATTGCGCAATCGAAGTTGTTATTTTTTGTCTTTAAAATTTAAACAACTCAAGATATTGTTTGCGCTTTCTTTATTTACACTCTTAGTCTAGCCGCCTTTGATAACGTTTACAACTTTAACCCTCGACAATTCTTTGAATTATAATAAAAGTTAGAATCTTTCTAATTGATTCTATTTAATTATCGATTATTTAGTTTTTGGAGCGAGAAAATGAGACTATTTTATTTTTTTAACTATTCAAAATATAACGTGTTCTATTTCACAATGATCGTTTAAAAATGATTTAAAAGAAGGCATACTTTTATGTAAACGCTTATACAACAATTTTATGTCCTTATTTTATTACGCGACTTTACTCACAATTTATGGGACGATTTCTAAATAAAAACAAAAATACTGTTTTTTTACTGTCTCTGCTTGTTTCTAATCGTTTACAAATAAAAGTCGTTACCATTTTCATATAAAACCGTAATTTCATAGTTTCTGATCGATTTTGGCAAAAAAAGAAGGAATTTTTGCTAAAAAGAGAAATCATTCAGAAGAAAACGATTGTTTCACTTTGTCCCTTGCTTCTCTTTTTTTTGAAAAGAATATCCTGAGAGAGAATTTCGCTTGGATGTTATTTTCAAATACTCTGTCTGTTGACTTCCTATTGAAAAAAATTTTTGTAGCTTAAGTGGGAAATTTTTTTATTTTTTTAATAAAAATTGAGTTCGTTTTCTTTCTTATTTAGCGGTATGATACTTTCATGAAGAAAAAGAAACCGTATACAATGAAGAGAGGATGAAGAGAAACATGAGAAAGATCGTACAGACTAACCCCTTAAGTCAGCGTCAATTATTTTCAATGAAGAAGGAGACTCTAGAGGCTAAAATAATTGCTTATTTCGAGCACTCAAAAAATGCTGCGGACATCGTCCAGTATGCCGTGGCAATCATGGTAAGAAATGCGCTGGTTTGCGGCGACTTCGCTTTTATTTGCCAAGACTTAATCCGACAAATATTTATGACAGCTAAACCCTGTGATGCCATGAGAAGATATTGTATCCTATTTGAAGATTATTTTTCCAAGACAGAGTGGAAGAACGTCGTTAAGCGAGTCTTTCTCAATCAACGGGAATACCAGCAGTATGCTGAAAAAGCTCGTTTATATAAGAAAATTTTGGAAGCGCCCAACACTGGTTCCCGAAAAAATCTCGATCTTGACATCCGTTTAGTCTCAGTCTTTGAAGACGCGAATGGTAAAAAGCACACCTTGACGCTACGAGATGCTGATGAAACAAAAACAAGAGCGCAAGCCGCGAGAACTTTAAAGATTTTGACCACCTTGACTATTTTCAAAAAAGCGGATGGTACACGAAAATTTGTCAAACTTATCAAAAACAATCGTCCTGGCGAAAAAGATACTTACGACGATGAAGCATTCGAAGTGGATGATTTTGCAGAAGTGGATCAAATTTTTGATAATGAACCAGCAAATCCTGAATCTGTGGAACTCTTTGTTGCAGCTGACTTCGATCCAAGCACGTTAACAGAAACAGAGCTGCTAGCCATCGTTCAAGCAGAGCATCCAGAAGTGAACAGCTTAGAAAATCTCCAGTTGACCTTTTCTAAGAAGGAAACTGAAGAGTTTATATTAGCAAAACCAGCTGCGGGAGATACTATTGAAGTGCCTCCGAAAGCAACTAGCAACAGTCAGAAAACTTCTACATTAGTCAAGGATCATAATGCCGTCGAAGTCGCTAATCCGCCAGTTGAACCGACTAAGAAACCAAAATTAGTCCAGCCACGTACAAATAAGCAGGGCTATCGGTTTAATCTGATCAAAGATTGGCTAAAAAGGAATACTTAATACAGACGAAATCTCTGCTGTCAGGGTTTATTTCGTTTGGTCATTTCTACTGAGTAATAAAAAAGCTCCCTCGAATGCTAGAGAATCTCTAACATTCAAGAGAGGTATATTCATTATACTCAGTCAATAATCAAGCAATTCAATGACTTGCTGTATTCCAATACGACAGTTTTGGCGATATCTTGGTCGATTTTTCCTTCTTCTTCTAATTGATTGATCAATTTCACGACCGTATCATTGTCTTTTCGTTCGTTCACTTGAATTTTTTGGATTAGCTTGTCCAGTTTTTTCCGGATGGTCGGATAACTGGTTGAGTAAGTCCCCGCTAACTCCTTAATTGAACCGGAAGATAAAATAAATTTTTTTACAAAATTGATTTCTTCCTCGTTTAATTCTGAGAACCAGCGAGGGATGTGTTCATTTTTCATTATAGACCTCTTTTCTTCGCTACATCATTTACAAGCGATAGTTGTTTTTTTAATTAATGTAATACTGCCGATGATTAGTGCTATACCACACCAAATCAGCAGATAATTTATCGTGTTTCCCGTCTTAGGAAGCTCCTTTTTCGTTGACTCGGTCGCGCCATTTATCGTTTGGTTTCGAACAGGGATATTCGCGAGCGCGTTCATACCTGTTTAAAAACGATTGAGCAGCGCTTGGCATCTTTAACTACGAGCCAAACAATTAAATTGAATACCGGAAACGAGATCACTTCCTTTATTCTTGATGACATTCTGTATTTTTCTTCCAATAAAGGACACGTTCTTTCTCTTCACACTAGAAATGATCAGTATCTGATCAATCAAACCACCTTGAACAATTTGGAAGAGCAGCTCTCAGATAATTTTTTACGCTGTCATCGCAGTTTCTTGATTCATAAAAAAGCGATTGTCTCTATTGCCAAAAATTTTTCCTCGGTTACTCTAGAAAACGGCGTGGAAATTCCTGTAGCCGTTCGAAAAAAGGGACAATTAAAATCGCTGCAATCCAAATTACTTTATTGTTCCTAACAAAAAACCGCTGAAGGATTCTTGCGCCTTCAGCGGTTTTTCAACTTATTCTTTCTTCATTCTTTTTAATTCCATCCTTCCGATAAGCACGATGATTCCCAGCCCTGTTAGAGTCAGAATTAGTGAGCCGGAGTATTTTTCTCCAGTAGCGGGTAATTTCTTCGTACTTGCTTGGCGCTGCCCAGCAGCAGGTAAGGTTCTTGTCGTTCCATATGTGGTTGTTCTCCCATCTGCAACTGGATTTTCTTGACCATTGCCCGGATTATTCCCTCCACTCACTGGCACCTCTTTAGATGCTGCTTTTACATAAACATAAGTAATGGTTTGTTCCTCTGCCTGATACGTTCCCTTCGCATTTTTCGGTGTTTCTTTAACCGTCCAGCCTTCAATATCCTTAGCGGTTGTTTCATAGGCTTCATCTATGATGCCTGCTTTCTGTTCTGAAGGTGCTAACTCCTTGCCTGCCTCATCCACGTATTGAATCTTGATCGTGCTTTTGTTTGTATAGATATAGGTGACAACTTGAGGTTCAAACGTGTATTTTCCGGCAGCTTGTCCAATCCTTTCTTTCAATCGGTACCCTTTGAATTTCTTTTCTTCAGTTTGATAAGACGAGTCCACTTCGCCAGTCATTGAGAGCGACTTCGCTAATTGTTTGCCCTCTTCAGTCAAATAATTGACAATGACGAGTGATTTTTGCTTCTTGTAAATAACCGTAATGACCTGATCTTCTTTTTTGTATCTTGCGTCACTGTCTAATCCCTTGACTTCCTTCCATTGGTAGCCAGCGATTTCTTTATTTAGTTTTTCAATAGGAAGCGGAGTACCAATCGGCTGTTTTCCAGTAAAACTTTCCGCTATCTCATCACCCGCTTCGTCTTGGTATTGAATCGTGACATTTCCTAATTCAATCGGTTCCGTAATCTTCTTATAGATATAAGTGACTTTGGTGATTCCATCAATGTACTCACCCTCTACATTTCCTTTTACTTCACTGAATTCGTAACCGTCGATCTCCTTTTGAACCGTTGTATATTTTTCCCCAACTTCAGCAATCGTCACTTCGCTATTTAGAAGCGGATGCCCTGTTTCATCCTGATATTCCACAATCAGGACGCCCTTTTCAGTTCCAGAGCCCTTCTTCGCATAGATCAATGTCACTTCCTGTTCTTGCGTGGTAAATGTCCCGCTGACTTGACCATCAATCCCTTTTAAAACATAGCCGTCAAAAGGTTTCACTTCTGCCGTATAAATTGTCTCTACATCCCCTGTTAATACGACATCTGCACTTAATGGATTTTGTTCTTCATCCTGATAATGAACCGTTACTTTCCCTTGAGCTGCTGGATTTTTCGTATAAACATAGATAACTTGAGCCACGCCTGACGCATACTTGCCAGTTGCATCCCCTTTTATCTCCTTCAGCGTGTAGCCATCAATATCTTTTTGGACAGTTGTATAATCACTGCCAATCTCTCCTGTCGACAGCTCATCACCAGCCAACGGTTTTCCTGCCTCATCTTGATACTGTGCCAGCACAATCCCTTTTTCCTTGGCAGATTTTGCATAGATCAAGGTGATTTCCTTGGGCTCGTCACTGAAGATACCCGTAATGGAATCTCCTTCCTTCACACCAGAAAAGACATAATCATCAATTTGTTTAATTTGAGCGTGGTAGGTTTCTCCCAACGCACCCGTCAGCGTTTCATCTGGACTGATTTGAACCAGCTGCTTGTTTTCATCATAGGTCATATAATGAACGATCACCGGCTCTGATTTTTTCCAAACAGCATACAGGGTCTCATTCCCTTTTGGTATCGTAATAGATTGCCCGGCAGCTAAATCAGCATCTGGATCTTTTGCGTCCTTATTCTTTGACCAGCCCGCAAATTGATATCCTTCTCGTGTGGCATGCAGATCCGTACCCGCTGGGATCGTTTGAGCCAAATCCTTATACCCTACTTGATAATAGGTCTCGGGCTGTGTTCCTTCGTAGTAAATCGTTCCTTCATATTTCGCAAGTGCCGTTCCCAAATCAAATATCCCGCCATTGCTGTCATATTTGATCCAATCAATCTCTACAGAACCAATATCTGCCTTTGCCGTTCGCGGCAAGCCACGCTGGTCTTCAGCGACATTGCGCAAATTCTCTACTTGATCATCTGCTAATTTCTCTGGTGCTATTGGAACCGTTGGCAGAATGATCGCATCATTTGATGTCCCTGCTTTGATCTTATTGTAGTTCTCTACGAGGCCGACCGGCGCTGTGCCAAAAACATTTTCCATCGTGACTGAAGTCGCTGTGCCATTATCATAGCCGAGGTTCGATTCAAGGTTTCCTGCACCGTCTACTCTGCCATCTGCAATATTATTTTTACTTGCTGCCCTGGCCTTATTTCCCACAAATAAATTATTGGCGTAACGTCCAGCTGAATAATTCAAGCCATAGCCTGAACTGCCGATTGCTCCGCCGTCATATGCCGCTTCATTTTCAACAAAGCTGTTATTGATGTAATCAACAGCGGCTCGTCTTCCTTCAGTCAAACCACCGTTGGCATAAATCTGGATCGCTCCGCCATTATTTGAGGAAAGATCCTGCCCTAATGCTTTGTTTTGATAAAACGTATTATTAATGAATGTCGCAGCACTGGCGATATTGTCATTGGTTTGGATCAGAATGGCCCCGCCATCGTCCCCAGCTACATTGCCAACAAATGAATTGCCTTCAAATAAAATATCTGTCCCTGTAACGGTATTGAAGAAGGCAATCGCGCCACCGTCAGCAAGTTTCGCTTTCCCACCGCCTGATACATCTTCAACTGATTTATTGCCTTCAAAGTAATTGTTCTTGAAGGTGAACTTCGCTGATGCACTTGGTTGGAAGAAGTAAATTGCTCCGCCTTCACCGCCGACATTTCCTGTTCCCGCCTGCATGGTTTGATTGCCGATAAATTTCGAATTGTACGCCTTGAAATTCGCCGAGTAGCCTTTACAAGCAATCGCTCCGCCTGAGTAACCAGAAGCATTGTTCACATTATTAGAAAACGTACAATTTTGCAGCGTCGTATTTCCACTAGTGTAAAAGGCGCTGCCATCATCATAGCCTCGAAAATTATTGACGATCGTATTCTCTAAAATGAACTCACCTTTATACCCAGAGACTGTCAGTGCGCGGGTATTATTTCCCAACCCTTCAAAAGTAAAATTTTTAATGGTCAGCCTTGAGGCCGCATTGCCAGTTCCGCCACTATAAGAAAATAACTGCTTCGCTGTCGTAGACTGAAGAGTTTTTCCCTCGCCATCAACCTCTACCTCGTACGCTGATTCCACTAAACCGATCGTTGCCGTGATATCCGTTGGAAAACTATTGCTTAAAGTAACTCGGCGATTTTCCGGTGCATTCTTTACCGCATCCTGAAGTTCGACAATCGTATCCACCGCTACTTCGTCAGCCATAGCGCGCTCACCAAATAGGATCGATAAACAGATACCCGCAATCAAACTGACTAAAATGATTCCTCTCTTTTTCATATGTATCCCCCTACTCTTTTTAAAAACAATTGTTATTTTTTAGAAACAATACTCGCTGATAAATCACTTTTCTACGAGCGACAAATCAGTTATATTTAGTCTTTCGTCGATTATTTCATCCTTATTTAGACGTTAACCGATTAATAATCCACTCAATATAATTCATTTTTTAAAGATTTTATATTAATTATTGATTATTTATAACCATTGTAATTTAAAAACATTTTTAGTTCAATAGTTTTTAAAAAATAATTTACACGGATTATTTTTTATTTTATCGTTTGGCCAAATACCTTAATTTATTAATAAAAGACAAAAAATATCTCATTTCAGAAATAACAATTAATTAAAAAGGATAAAAAAAAGACTCATTCTAATGATGAGTCTCCTTTGCTATTGCTATTCAAAAATAATTAGAATCGTTTACTATTATGGTAGATCATTTCCCGCCGCAAAGTATACATCGTACCATTCTTGCTTCGTAAGAGTTACCTCTCCACCTGCGGCACTTTCTTTGATTCGCGTGGGATTCATGGTGCCTAAGATCACTTGCATATTTGCTGGATGACGCAAGATCCAAGCCGTCGCGATCGCATTTTTATTTGTATTGTATTTTTTCGCTAATTTTTCTAACAGTTCATTCAATTCTGGGAATTTGTCGTTATCGACAAAGACCCCTTCAAAGAACCCGTATTGGAATGGCGACCACGCTTGGATCGTCACACCCTTACGACGAGAGAATTCTAACACCCCGCCATCATGGTCGAAGGAACGTGTATCTGTCATATTCGTATGCATACCGTAATCAATCATACCTGTATGCATAATCGAGAATTGCAATTGATTGATCAACAGCTTTTGATCCACATGTGCTTGCAATAGTTGGAATTGCTCTGGGTTAAAGTTTGATACACCAAAGTGACGAACTTTTCCACTTGCTTGCAGAATATCAAAGGCTTCCGCGATCTCTTCTGGCCCCATCAATGGATCTGGGCGGTGCAACAGATAACTATCTAAGTAATCGATCCCCATCCGTTCCAAAATACCATCTACAGAGTTTAATAGATGCTGCTTCGAAAAATCATAACGTTTCTCATCGCCAGTCACGATGCCGCCTTTTGATTGGATGAAGAATTTGTCTCGAGAGATGTTGGCTTCTTTTAACGCTTCACCAAAAACCAATTCTGATTTTCCATCACCGTACATATCTGCCGAATCAATAAAATTAATACCACTTTCTAAAGCTGTCTCCAAAACTTCCGCTGCTTTTGTGGAAGTTAGCGCTGACATTCGCATGATTCCTAGTGCAATCGCTGAAGTTTCCCAATAGCTGCTGCCGATTTTTCGTTGTAACATGGTGTCCATCCTCTCTGATAAAACATTTTTTTCTTACTTATAAAAGTATAGACTATTTCCCTCATAAAAAAAATCCCTAGCACTTAGAATCTCATTCAAGAGGTTGTCGCTTGACCCGCAGTGCTTCTCTTTCGTATGCTTAGTTCCAAAGGAGGCTTCCTCTATGTACTCGATGCTGAAAAAAATTATTACCGAAAAAGATATTCATCGTCAGATCTTACTCTTGGAGCAGCTTTTGAATCACCCGCAACTGACCGCTAAAGAACTAGCAAAGAACATCGGAACCACTGAACGAACAATTTTCTCTGATTTACAGCTGATTCGCCACTACCTGCCGGAACATTGGACATTAGACTCTGATAACAGCGGGATTCGTTTGCTCTCAAAGGAAAAGGCGTTGACCAATGATCTATGGGAAGCTTTTTTGCCCCATTCAGTTAGCTTGCAATTAATCAAAGAACTTTTTTTTACGAAGGAACTGAATATTCCTCGTTTTCTTGATGAAACGGGCGTCTCCTACGAAACGCTTAAGCGCCATCGAACAAAAATCAATCAACAGCTGAAGTCCTTTAACATTAAAATTCGCCTAACCTCAACGAACGCCTATCTAATCGGCGAAGAAAGTGCTATTCGAATTTTTTATCATCGACTGCTGCTTCCCTTCACCCATAACAATTACTTCTTTGAGGATTATTCGATCCATGAAGAACATTATCTATATTTTTTGACAAAGAGGATTACTGACGGCATATCTGTTGAGACAGAACAGATTTTTGGTATTTGCTGGTTTTTTATCAACAGTATTCGCATCAAGGCTGGCTGCTCAATCAATGACTTCAGCTTTGAAGCCAACGATCCGCTGTTTAGTCTCTACGCACCACTACTAAAAGAGCTCTATGAAAAAGAAGGCGTCTATTTGAAAGAGGAGGAAATCTTTTTTGCCTTTTTCTGCTTTTTAGAAAGCTGGAACTACAACAATCCCTTGGGCAAGAATGTTTCAAAGGTGTTAACGCAGGAATACCCGTTGTTGCGAAAGAACGCTCAGGAAGCGGTTCAGGAAATTGCGGATGCCCTCCATTTACAAGCGTTGCTGCAAACAAACTTAGCGACAAACATCGTGCTTTTATTGTTAAAATATGCAGAATCGCCAGTATTGTCGAAGCAATTTCAACTAGAATATCAGGAACTGCTGCTGCAAAGAAATGACCAATATGCTATTTTGGCCGAAGCCAGTACCAAACTGTTTAATCGTTTGCCGCAATTTTCTACAATTGGAGATACTACCTATTTCGTCAACCTCTTTTCTCTTTTGAGTCAGCAAGCGATTTATACGATTCAGCCGCCTAGCAAAACCGTCTTTTTCATTTTCCAAAGCGAGCCGTCCTGGAAAGCCTTCTTGCAGCAGGAACTAGCAGACCTTTTAGGAAAACGGGTGAACCTCGTTTCGCTAGAAATTTCTCAATTGCCGGAAACGACGATGGGAACCGGAGACCTGATTCTCTCTAATATTCCGCTAGATTCGATGCCCGTCCCTATACTTTATTTATCCACCATTCCAACTAAAAATGAGCTCAGTCAATTGACTGAACTCACTTCACATTCTTATTTATAAGTAAAACGGTTAGTCATTCTGGTAACGGCTGACCGCTTTTTCTTTTCTCCGAAAAACCCCTTTGCTGATCCTCTTCTCGATTTCAACGACTAGAAACAGCAGCAATGCATTGGCTAAAATTACTAATTGTTGTGCTGGACTAAGTGCCGTTGTTCCAATTAACTGCTGCGCCAAAGGAAGGAAGACCACACCTGCTTGGAGAATAAAGAGAATGCCTAATGAAAGAAACAAAAACTTATTCTCGAAGAAGCGGCGATTGATCGCTGGATCAAATAGCTCACGACAATTGATCATGTATACTGCCTGCCCTAAAACAATGCTTTGTAAAAGAATGGTCTGCTGCAGCGCCGCTCCTTCAAAGCGCATAGATAAGAAGTAGGCTGGAATCATGATCAGCAGAGAGACATACAGAATCCGAAAGAAGCTATAGCCTGATAGTATCCCCAGCTTTGTATCTCTTGGCGGACGCGTCATCGTATCGCTGCTTGCTTTTTCAAAGCCTAAAGCATAGGAGAGCGTGATTGTAGTCACCATATTCACCCACAATATTTGAATCGGTGTCAACGGTAGCGGACGGTTCATTAAGAGAGCCAATATCACGATCAACCCTTGCGCCAAAGCTGTAGGTAAAAAGAAATTAATCGTCTTTTGCAGATTATCAAAAATCCGACGCCCCTCTTTAACTGCTTTTACAATTGTATAGAAGTTATCGTCTGCTAATACCATATCAGCAGCCTGCTTGCTTACCTCGCTGCCTTTGATCCCCATCGCAATCCCAATATCTGCTTGCTTCAGGGCCGGCGCATCATTCACGCCATCGCCGGTCATCCCAACAACTTCTTCATTTTTCTGCAACGCAGTCACAATTCTCAGCTTATGATCAGGCGTCGTTCGAGCAAATACGTCCACATGCCCAACCGCTTCAGCCAATTCCTCATCTGACATTCCGTCAATGTCGGCCCCCTCTAGTAGTTTAGCCGTGTGCTTTAAGCCAATTTGTTCACTGATTGCTTGCGCCGTTGCTTTATGATCCCCGGTGATCATTTTTACTGAGATTCCAGCCTGCTGCGCCTGAGCTACAGCACGAATCGCACTCTCTTTTGGCGGATCAATAATCCCCGCCAAGCCAGCAAAGGTTAAGCCATGTAAGGCGTCGTGGGTCAATTCCGCAGAAGAAACCTTTTTATATCCGAATCCCAGAACACGCTGGCCTCTGCTAGCCAACGCTAAACCACGCTTTTCCCACTTACTTTTTTCCGTATTTTCTAACGCTGCTTTTTCTAATAATACTTCCGGTGCCCCTTTAATGAAAATCACGTACTCATCGTCAACGGCATGTAGTGTTGCCATATACTTATAGCTAGAGCTGAAGGGAATCTTCCCTAACACTGGTTTTAGCTGCTGATTTTCCTCGTCTACATACTTCAATAGTGCCAGCTCTGTTGGATTGCCATGGATTTCTTCGATTGTTTGCTCATCTTTGGTTTTTAAATCCTGACAATTGTTCATGATTTCCTTCACTAACGTTGGTTTCTCCGTGACAACCTCCTGCACAGTCATCTCATTTTTCGTGAGCGTTCCTGTTTTATCTGAACAGATCACTGTCATCGATCCTAACGTCTCTACCGCTGGCATGCCTTTGATAATCGCATTCTCATCAGCCATCTCTTTGACACCAATGGATAAAATCATTGTTAAAACGGCTGGCAGTCCTTCAGGAATCATCGCAACGATCAACGCGATACTCGCCGAGAACATCAAGCTCCAATCCATTCCATACCTGAAACTCGTAAAGAAGAGTAAAAACACAATTAATGCTAAAATCCCTCTAAAGATTTGCTTGTTTAACTGGTGCATCTTTTTCACTAACGGTGTTGTCTGAGACTGGATCGACTGCAACGCATGATTGATTTTTCCGATTTCAGTGGCGTCTCCTGTTTCAATAACCACACCACGTGCCGAACCTGTCTGTACCAGCGTACCTGAAAAGGCCATATTTAGCTGATCCCCAGCTAGAGCCTCTTGCGCAATCGCATCAACCTTCTTTTCAACTGCCTCTGATTCACCAGTTAAGATCGATTCCTCTACCGTTAAGTCATGTACCTCGATTAAACGTAAATCAGCGGGAATCACATCGCCTGCCTTCAAGAGAACAATATCTCCTCGAACCAGCTCCTCAGAATTTACTTTAAGCGCTTGGCCTTCATTTAAAACCGTGGCTTCCTGCCCCATCATCTGCTTTAATCCGTCTAATGATTCCTCCGCTTTTCGCTCTTGCCAATAGCCTACAAAGCCATTGACGATTACTACTAGGAAAATAATACTGCCTTCAATCACTTCGCCTGTTGCAAATTTCAATAGCGCCGCAACAATCAAAACCACCATCAATAAATCTGTAAAATGCTTGGCGATTTTACGCCACAATGGAACCTGCTCCTTTTCTTCCATCTTATTCGGTCCATTGTTTTTCAAACGTGTCTTCCGTTCTTCTTTTGTTAATCCAGCAACTTGTGAGTCTGTTTTATGTAAAACATCTTTTACTGATAATTGATACCATTTCATCTGTATTCCTCCATCTCATTCATTTGATACCTTAAGTATACGGAGAAATCACAATTTTTAAGGTCGATAATTTCATGGAAGACTGAAATAATTGTGTTTTAGCAAACAAAAAAAAAGCGCCACTCCAAAATGAAGTGCCGCTATGCCACAATAAGACTAATGTAAAAAGTTTTGCAGATCATCGCCGTATTCATCGATTTTCTTCGTTGTCAAAATTGTCCCTGCAACTAAAACGCCGCCTACGATAAGTGTACTAGCAACCATAAACTTAAATAATGATTTCATGCTATTTCCCTCCTGCGTTTTTTATTAATGAAAAACGAAACCGTTAAAACTCGCTTAACTGTCCCGACCATTTTATATATTAAACATAGCATAAGTAATTGAAAGTATCTTCTAATATGCTTAAACGCTTGGTACGGTTTTTGAACAAATAAAAAAACCCCGCTCCATCGAGCGAGGTTGATCATTCATTATTTAGCTAATGAATCTTTTGCTTGGTCAGCGACTAAGCAGGTTTCATGGAGTCTCATAGGAGTGAAAAAAAGAGAATTTATAAACATTAAGATCGCATCTGAATTCACTTGATTTCATAAAATTTCAAACGGATTTGGGTCAATTTTCGGTCAAAATAAGAAACATGGGGCGCTGAAAAATGTTTATCTCAAAAATGAATCTCAATATACATTTACGAAAAATAATTTCTTTTGTATAGAAGGAACCATTTTTAACTCATCCTTTAAAACCACTAATTCTATAATTTATGGGCTGTGCAATGAATACTCTATTCAATTCTTCATTGAAGTCTCTTCCTATAAGACTTCTTTTAAACGGAATTATTTCAAAATATTTCGGCTTTTTTTTCCCTAAATTAAAAACTCTTCCGATTCTAAATTGTTTACCAAGTTCCATCCCGGTCATCAGTTCGTTTCGCGAGATATAAAAGGGAGTATCTGGTTTCTCAGACAATGAACTTTTCACCTCGATATAAACCTTTGACGGACTATCAGTATTTAATGAGTCAACATCCCAAGCTATAATATCGTATCCCCGTCCATGTGTCTTTCCGGTATATTCCATTTCATCAATGAATTGCTGAGCTTCCTCTGTATCTCCGAGCTTATCAATAATCTTTTTAGTATAGTACTTCAAGATAAGTTCTTCACCAATATCACCATAATGCTTTTGATCTAAACGACTTATTTCAAGATCATCATCTGAAATTATTTTAGTTGAAGTTTCCGCTATTGATTCTGAGATAGGAGATTTATTTCTCAATCCTGGCTTTACTTCAACAATTTCATCATAATCAATAACATTAGAATGTTCCTTTCCTAGTTCAAACAACCACTTAGATATTTTATCATTTACCTCAATATTTAATACTTCTTGCACTTCTCTTTCTATCAATGAATCATTTGCTCGTTCTAATAAATCAGCAACTACAGAATGTTTCATATCTCCGAACATTCTTAATTCACTAATCGCAGTATTTATTGAAGTGTTTATATAAAAACCTTTATGAGGAGCAGTCAATCCATAATAATGCAAAATATTCATTGCATGGAAACCTTTTTTGGTTATGTTCAACACTTCAGTTTCCAATGTTCTATGAGATTTTCCGTCAAGTAAATATCCTGAGACAACATGAGCGCGCTGAACTAATGTGAATTTGTTAGCCTCTTTTACTATTCTATTTTCTTTGTAACTATCCTTAAATGTTAAATCTGGAAACGTCATTAATATTTCTCCCACTAAAGAATCCCAACTCTGGCTCTTCTAAACTTCCAATTAGTACACTTCTATCTAGGAAAACATTCATTTTCTCACAACTAGTTTCCGAAATAAGTGAACACGCATGACAGGCTGCACCGTTTAACGAATCTCTCCCTTGAGATTCACTTTCAATACACACCGGATCAAAGCTACACCATTTAGCTTTTTCTAATGCAGCATTTAATAGGTCAAAAAATTTCTCTGGAACGCCTTGTTTAACAAGCCCTCCCAATGTTCCTTCCGAATCTGAACTTGATGTATAAATCAATATCCCATACATTTCTTTTCCAAGTTCATCTGAATAATATATTCTTTCCTTTAAAGAGGATGAAGAATAACCACTACACATACTTAATTCTTTAATAAAAAGGTGAGATAGTGTATGAATAAGGTAGTAATCCGGACGAATGTAACCTTCTTCATCTGGGAATCTTACATTACTCATTTTCTTATAAATTTTATTCGAAATTACTGAGTCTTTAATTTTATCTCTCCATTTTCTTATTTCTTCACTATTCAAGGAAAAGAATATACCTTCTCCTAATGAGCGCATGCCAACATAATAATTGTCTTTTCTACGAAGTGATACTTCCTGCGCCTCTCCAGAAGACTCCTCACCTTCTAAAACCTGTTCTTTCATTAATTCAGAATCCGTAGTCTGTATCCTGCTGTAGCTTCGAAGAGCACTAACTACCTCGAGTTGATGTACCAAAGTTATCCCGTTCAATAATTCACTGTAAATGTGACCAGAAATTTCCTCTGAATTGAAAAGTTTCATTTTGAATCTCTCTGAATCCTCATCATATTTTTCTTTTCCAGAAAGAACTTCAAACTCAGCTCTCCTATAATCCATTACAGTATCTGGATAATCATCACTTATCTCATTAAAAAACTTAACGGAAATTATTTTTTTAACTTCATCAAAACTATATTCAATTTTTTCCGCTAATCGTGTAATCATTTTATTTACTAATTCATCTTTCTCAAGTTTTTCAATTCCTTTTTCTCGTGTGACTCCTCTTAGCTCTGATTCCAAAGCGTTATAATACTCGTCACTCTGGATTAATTCAATTAATTTATTTTCTTTGAACGGTATATTCACTGAACTTGAGATATTAGGGAAAAAGAAATTGTTTGCATTTCTAAGAAGTACGTGAACCTCTTCATCACATCTAATTCTATTCTCTTCTTTTTTCCAAATGTATTCACCCTTACAACCAATTCCTAATTTCTCTAGTTGATGTGGAAATCTCTTTTCATCAAAAACTCCGGCTAAATTTCGGCTCTTATTGCATCTTTTACAAGATACTATTAAATCTGAAATAGAACCTGATTGTGCTGTACTTCCCAAAGTAATTTCATGATCTTTATAACTATCATAGGACATCCCCTCATGAACCCATTCTAACCAAGGAAAATCTTGTGCATGCCCATTGCAACATGCGCATATAATCCGGACAGGAACAAGCTCGGTTTTCCTTTTACGAACATCAATTGGTTTCTGATTAAAAGCTTTGACTAAACTTGGTATCCCCTTTGCCTCTACCAACTGACGCCATGAATCAATTTTCCTCAAACTCCTATCTTCTGGAGAAAAATACCACTGTGGGAATCTTTTTCCTACAATATCATCTTCCTCCTTAAATGGCGGCTCAATGAAACCTTCAGCATCCATAGCTTTTTCTAATCTAATATCATGGACTTTCTCACATCTGCTAGTATTCCAATACTCCGAATCTGCAATCATGACAGATTGATTATTTATATCCATTAAAGCCCCTATACCAAATGGCGTTAAAAGTTGAGATCTTCTAACGTTAAATTCCGGTTTGTCTTTCTGTTTATACACCATAACATCTCCTAATCTATTATTCTCAGATAGGCTGTATCTTCTACATTCCTCATTGTACCCATTACTTTAGTAGCTTCCCAATGTGTACTTTTATCTTCAAATGATCTAAGCAACAATTTTCCTTGGAATTCTTCTGCTTTACTTTTATATAAGTAATATTTGAATAGTTCCGCAGTATCTTCTACTTCTTCAGCAATATCGCACCATTTATCACCAAAATTATTAATTATTCTGCTTGCATCTTCTCTATATAACTTGTGTCTGTCTTCGCTAGCTTTAACACGTTCCATAAGATAATCATTCACTTTTTCAAGTGCATTTTCAAATTCTAAAATGTTTTTTGCAGAATTATCGCCAGCTAATGAATCAATCGTATTCCTAAGCATTGCAACAATGACTCCAGCAGCGGCTTTTTCCAGAGCAGGTACTGAAAAGGGAGTTACACTACTTGATTCGACAAATTTATATAAACTTTCATGATACGATTGAAATGTTTCATAATGAGATCTATCTCGACTTCGAGAAGAATTATACAACGTGCATACTAAGCCTAAAGATTGTCTTCCTACTCGACTGGTCGCTTGAATATATTCTGAAGTCAGTTTCGGCTGACCCACTACAAACATGGCATTTAAACGATCAATATCAACACCCACAGATAACATATTTGTTGCAATTAACGTATCCACAGTTTTTTGGTATCTTTCCGCTCCTTTACATTCCTCTGTAATTCTATTGTGTGGAATGTCTAATTTCTTTAGAATTGTAGGGATTTCTATACCAGGTATACGCGAAGTCAACTCCACGCTTGTATCGTCATTCATGAAACGTTTATTAGTATTATTTCGCCTGTATAATTGATTGATATGTTCTTTTACATCATCCTTAATCAATCCTGAAGCTTTTCCAAGTTCTCGAATACTGTTAAAGTACCCAGCAACTGTCCAATATAATTCTTCTTCATCAATACTTAGGCCTAATTCTCTTATTGTTTGTAACATTGAAGACAGTAGCCGTATTTCTGCTGTTACTTGTGATTTCCCTGTCGGCATAATTCCAAGGTATTTTCTTCCATACGCATGTGTATCTTCTTTTACAAAGAAGTTATCTGTTATATTTATTCCGCTAGGTGGAAATTGGGAAACTTTCCTGTCAAAAATCCCTTTTACCTGATCATCAGCGTTTCTGATTGTTGCAGTTGAAGCTATATATTTTGGAGCAATACTTCCATTTGCGTTTTTTAAAATATAATCAAATCCAGCTTCATACAGCCCAACGATGCTTCCGAGCGGTCCAGAAATCAAATGCAACTCGTCTTGAATAATTAATTCAGGGCGTCGATATTTTTCTGGATCGTCCGAACCAAATAAGCTTGCTGTTTCTTCCTTTAAAGGGACTTGGGCGAACTTATCAACAGTACCAAAAAGTAATGTAGGTCTCTTCTTGTAGATTAATTCATCTACTACATAAATCGGTAATCCCTTAGAAAACTCACATTTCTTGTTCAAACATTTCATATTGAAATCATTTTTCTTTTCAATTTCATAGTATCCCCATCTTCTTTTGCTTTGAAAGTTTTTATCATCAGGAATAATACTATGTTGTTCATGACACCAAGGACATTCCAAAACCTGAAATGTATTTTTTTTCTTCGCATATTCAATATTTTTTTGTTCAACCATATCTTTAAAATCTGCCTTAGCATCTTTTAATTTATTTTGAGTTCCCTCTCCTATCCAAAGTCCAATGCTAATTTCTGATTCCCCTAGATTACCTTCTTTTCTTCTAATAAACTCTAACGCACAAATTAATTGAGAAGCCCTATCAAATTGTTGAGCAGTTAAAAGTCGTAAAGTATATCTCATGATTACCGTCACGCCTGAGTAATTTTGATATTTCAATCTTCTATAAATTACAACGGCTGCGATTGCAAAAAGGTATGCTTCCGTTTTACCACCACCTGTACTAACCCAAATTAAATCCAGTAGCTCACGATCAGAACTTTCTTCATTCAATATAGACTCTAATGAGTTTAATACGAACGCCAATTGAAATGGTCTCCATTTAAAGTTTGCAATTTGATAGTTTTTTGAATTATATGCCTCTTCTTTTTCAATTGAGTTCTTTAATCTTTGTAAAAGCATTGCCTCATTAGCTTTATTGAAAGCCGCAAAAGCATCTTTATCTTTAGAAAGGAAGTCTATTGTTTTCTTCATGCGATGACTACAATTTCTACACTTTTCAATGTTTTCCTTTGAAAGCTCTACATATTCAGGAATTAATGTTTTAGACTCTTTCGTAATTGAATCAATCCATTTATCATATTGCTCAACAAACTGATTTAGTTTTTCTAATTGTGCCTTATAGTCACTCCCTATATAACTTTCCGCACTCAAAACATCTGGCGAAATACCATCAATATCAAAAGACATTGGGCGTAATTCATAGCTCGGAATATATGATGTTTTTATTTCGGATACTTTTCCATGCTCTTCTTTCCAAACTGCGGATACACCTCTTCCAAAGGCATATGTCCTTTTATCTCTATATAAAAAAAAGTTCATAGCGTCTTCTGAATTTAACTTAGATAAATCTGGAAGTTTTACATCTTCAGAAGCTTTAAACTCAACACTTTTTTGAGCTTTTATAGAGATTTCTGTTTGAAAAAGATGATTCTCTGAAATATTTTTTAAAACTATAGTTATTGCCGTCACCGTTTCCTCTTTTGCCACGTTGATTTTTTGTACTTTCGAAAATACTTGAAACGTTTTTTCTTCTTCAACTAATAATTTTTGAGAAGAAATACCTTCCTTTGAAGAGTCCAATTTCACTTCAAAGAAAACTGGAACACGTTCAAAACAGCTCTTGTTTTTATAATTTATGTTTTTAATCTTTTTTAGTAAAAATAGCATCTCCGAATCTTTAGCTTTATCGTCTGGTTTTAGTTCATTTAGAAAATCAGATATGGTTCCATCTCTATCTTCGAAGCTATCTTCATATTTAATTTTTGAATTTTCCAGATCAAATTTGAAAAGCTTTTCAATATTCATAACTTCTGATAAAGCAATTTTTTCTTGTAGCTCTTCAAGCACCTCTTTTTTCGTTTGAATAAATGGATTCTTTATTTTTTTGTAATAAGAGCTGTGAATTTCGATACCTATATCTTTTTTGCTACTTTTACAATAGAATGTGATACCTAAGGAAGATGGAAGAAAGCTATTATCAATCTCGGCTGATTCTTCTTCTTTATTCAAAAACTCTTGAGCTTCAAGAGTTGTTTCAATATCTTCTGTCGAAGCTTCTTTTAACTCCTTAAAAGGATATAAAATACCTGTAACGTATCTCGTTTGAGGTTTTTCAGAAATTATCTCGTGCTCAATATCCTGATTAATTCTTTCTGACCCCGGTCCTAATAATAATTGCGAAATAGCATTAGAATAATTTTCTCTTATACTATTTTGTTGTTTCTTATCCGTAATTTTTACCATTAACTTTTTCCTCCCAAAAACTTATTAGTCAGGTATCTCGGTACGTCTTCTATATCTATATCTTCAACTAAAATTACTTTATCCACCGAATAAGATTTTATTGAGCTATCTTTTATTATTTCATTCAGTTTCCTACCGTCAATTGAGTCCATAAGTCTATCTCTTTCATAATTCAAATTTTTCTTTACTATTGTGCTTGCACTATAATACTTATCAGGTTCATTTGTTAATTCAGAGTTTTTCGTAAGTAATCCAATATAATAAATAAAACTAGAATCTCTAGGTAGGATTGGCATTTTGTCAATTGAGGACCATGATCCATAAAAAGTTATTGACTTATCTATCGCACCTAGTTCATCCATTCTTTCTTTGAATTGAGTTGGAGTCATTTCTCTTTCTTTAATGTATTCAAGTAAAATCATTTTCCAAAAATAATCAAGCCTTAAATTTTCATCAAGTGTACTATCAATAAAAATTCCATTTATGAAGTTATACTTTTTCAATTGTTCTCTATAAAGGGTATCGGAATAAGGAACCTCAAATTCAACAATGTTTTGCCCAATTTGAATATTATTCACGTCCGTTTTTCTACAAAAATTTTCTTGTAAAATAAAAACTTTTCCAAACTCGGTTCCAAAAATATTTTTTCCTGACTCTAAATCTATCCCACGAACAACATTGACAAGTTGTTTTTCACTTTCAGTCTCAATTCCAGAAGTAGTGATGATTAAATTATTTATCAAGCTTAAATATTCTTTTTGTGGATCTTCTTCTTTATCCAGTTCATCATATAGTACCTTGTCATCGCAGTTATTATTTACTTGTTTTTCTCTCATTGTTTTTTCAAAATATTTATTAATTGCTTTTAAATATGCAGAATCTCGATCAGAATAGCTATTATCCAAAGTATATAAATGTTGAATTATTCTTTTATCTCTTTTTAAGGAGTGCATGAGGTACTTCTCTTGCAAATCCGGAAAAACAACAAAAAGTTTATTTGTTAGATAGCTCGATAACCATTTTTTCCTATCCCTTGCATATGGGGAAAGCAAGATGACACTATCAAATGTTCCATATAGGTCTTCATATATCTTTTCACTGTATGGCAGAACTGTTATCGTATCATCATTCATGTAAATTTTTTTTGTTTCTTCAACCATTTCATCCATGACTACAAGTGCACACTTATCTTTACTTCTTATAGAGTCGATAATTTTCTTGTTTTGAAAACCAAATCTATTACAATAGATATCATATAAAATACCAGAAATTTTTTCGGTCTCTTCCAAATTTAACTTTTCCATATATTCTGATACAATTATCATTTGTTGCTCAAGGGTACGGGAACACCCAATTATTTGACTGTAATTCATCTTCAAGAATCGTTTTAATAGTTTATCCAGATATTTTAATCTAGGTATTTCACGAATATCTCCTATATACTCATTGAGTTTTGCTATCGCATTATCAAACTCTTCATTACTAGACACAAAATCAAATGAAATTTCCATTTTGCTAAATTCTTTCGATTCAAGCCAGCAAAATTCTCTATCCATTTTCTTCAAAAATTTAAGTTTTGATTCATCCATGACTGATGGTATACTAGAAAATACTGTCATTGGAATTCCGAAATCATCACACGCATCCTCAAGTGTAAATAAATTTGAAAATTGTCCATTTGAAAACCATTTGTCTCCAATAACATATACTCGTTTTTCTGATATATCTCCATCGCTTTCATCTAAATACTCTATGACAGCTCCTATACTTGATGAAAAAATTACCATAGGTTTTTCTGTACTATTAGAATGTGGTATTCGTTCAAAAATCAATGATTCTTTTAAATACTCCGCAGTACAAAATTCACCCAAATATGAATATCTATTATTAATATTAAATTTTACATTTACTATTTCATCTAATAGCTTCTTTTCAAGAATTACTATCACGTTTTCATCATTTGTCCAACTTATAGAAGAAAGCCCCATTTGCTTTCCAAAATCCTCTTTGGTACTTTTTACTTTTCTACTTTTTGTATTGGTTACAATGCTAGCTTTACTTTCAATTACATCTTTTTTTAAAATCCGCGTATAAGAATCTTTCTTTTTATATATCGGCTCCAATATATAGCCGTCACTTCTATTGTCCTGTCCCTTGAAACTATAATAGGTCTTTTCAAATAGAAGTTTAGTCTCATCACCCAAATCGTCTATATTAATCTTTTGACCGTTTGAGAGATTCTTAAAACTAGTTACCAAACAAATTAGCAAAACAAGTTCTTTATAGTAGCTAGAGTTTAAATACTGATATGCATATGAGCCTTCAAACTTTTCATATTTAAGAAAATCATTCAAAACATTTTTTTTATTTTTAGAAATGTAGCCAAATGGGCTAGTTAATAGTAAAAGTTTCATTACAGCATCCATGTAGTTTTCTCCCTTAATGAATCTATCACAAAAATTATACCTCAGTTCATGTGGCTATTTACAACTATTTTTGTTAACTTCTGCTTTCCCACTAGTAGGTTACTTTTAAACCTGGTATAATTGCGCTGAGGTGAAATCATGCTAAACATCATAGACCTGTTTTCTGGCGCGGGAGGATTAACCGAAGGATTTAGAAAAGATGATTTTAATTTACTTGCTCATGTTGAAATGGATGAGGCTGCAAGTAAAACATTAAAAGTTAGAGATGCTTACTATTATCTAAAAGAAAATGGAAATTTAAATAGATACAACGATTACATCAATAAGAAAATTTCGTATGATGAATTTTTGTCTGAAATCCCTGAAAAAATTGTCGGAAAAGTAATTAATCTAGCAATATCAGAAGATAATTTACCAGAAATTTTCAGGCAAATTGATTCTCAGCCAAATTCAAATATGGTTCACGGTATCATTGGGGGACCACCATGCCAAGCCTATTCAACGATTGGTAGGGCAAGAAATAAAAAAATCAAAGAATCTGACGAGCGAATCTACTTATATAAGTATTATCTGAGGTTCTTGGAAAAATATAACCCTGATTTTTTCGTGTTTGAAAACGTAAAAGGACTATTATCGTTTAAGGACTTAGACGGAAATAGCCTTCTGGAAAAAATAAAGTACGATTTTATCAATGTAATTTCTACAGGTCATTACCATATTCAAATAAAATTAATTAACTGTGCTGATTTCGGCGTTCCACAAGTTAGAGAAAGATTAATCATTTTTGGATACAAAACTTCAATGACAGATTTTGATTTTTTCAGAAGCCTTGATCAATTTCAGGAAAAACCACCAATAATTAAAGAGTTATTTCAAGATCTGCCTATATTAAAATCCGGAGAAACTAAAAATGCATATTCGAAAGTTCCTCCTTCAGAATATGTTTCAATAAATCTAAGAAATAGCAAGATTCCTTTGACCCAAAATATCTGTCGTCCTAATAACGAAAACGATTTAAAAATTTATAGGATCGTAGCAAAAGAAAAGAAGAAGAATCGAAATGTTAAGTATTCCGATCTTCCAATTGAATTAATCACACATAAGAAATCAAATATTTTCTTGGATAGATTTAAAGCAATAAATGATAACGGATATAGTCATACAGTTGTTGCTCATATAGCAAAAGATGGTCATTACTATATTCATCCTGATGTATCTCAAAATCGTTCAATCACAGTCCGAGAAGCTGCAAGAATTCAGACATTTCCCGATGATTTTTATTTTGAAAGCTCTCGAACTTCTGCTTTTAAACAAATAGGAAATGCAGTACCACCACATTTTTCAAAAATTATTAGCCAAAATATTTTAGAAAATTTGTATGCAATTACAGGGTGAATATTCAAAGACTATTCATTCTGTAAACAATTCGATTGATTCTTATAAAAGATGTTAACTCGCAGAGTATAATCGAATCGAACATTTTACTTACTTTTAAAGCCAAGTTTATCGAGAGCCTGGCTTTTTTGTGTTTAAGTTTGAAATGTGTTGAAACAACAGCGATTCTACGCTGTTTCTAAAAATATAAATATCTTAAATTTGCACTGATTTGCAGAGAATTGAAAGTCGATTTTAGCCAAATTTTAGCCACCCTTTTAAGCCATGAAAAGATGGGCTTACGCCCCGATAAAGCTTTTGATAAAAAATCGGGGAGCGTGATACAGATGGTATTCGACTATGATCAACGGCGCAAAATGTATTTGCACAACAAAATCTCGCATGAAGAATTTTACTTGGAATTAGCAGACGCAATTGCTTTTGATGATTTAGCGACATTAGTGCCCGCGGATGCCTGCAAATCTCGTGATCCTAATTTAAACGATATACCACTCAAAATCTGGGACTATCGTTTTGCCGCTGTGCGTTTACTATTAAGTCGTGCCATCGTTCAAGGTCGTGTCATTAAGCGGACAGACGGACTATCAGCAGCAGAATCGGTGAGTTTGCTTAAAGCTGTCGCTAAAGACTGTTCAGCTAGCTTGCAGTATGTATAATTTAAAATCTTGTGTATCCTATATCGTGCGCAATATGAGGATGGCTTATATAGCTGTCCTCTTTTTTTTACACGCAAAAAAAAAACTGCGTGAACAATTATCTCGCAGTTTCGCTCAAAGAACTATACCCCACCCGCTTGTCTAATCAACGGAATAATTTTCAATCCAAATTCGAAGATAGCTTTCAGAATTTCTAAAGTTATATCCATATCAAACCCAGCAGCCGCAAGTCCAGCACGTGAAACATCTTGTGGTAACCTTTTACCTTTACCTTTTATTTTTCGAGCAATTTCCTCTGCTCTTTTTTTCATCTTCATTTCTTTCTGTTTACTTACCATTTCAACATCTCCTGACTCTTTTATCCATTTTGTCTTAATTTAAGTATATCAGCTTTTGGGAATTCCAGTTATTAATTTATTATCACTTTGTCAGCAATCTGCTAACAATCTGCTAACACTTTGCTAACATTCTACTACCAATATGCTTGCACCTACGTGCAGCCGGTCCACTTCTTTTTTTATCTCAACATAAAAAGCCAGTGGGTCCCGGCTTCATTCGCGCAATTCATCTTTTAACTTAGCCCATGAAAGCTTGCTCTTTCTGCCCCACTGTCTTTTTAGGATTGTTATTTTCACGGTCTTGCCAGACAGCCTCTTGCGCGCGTAAACTCAGCAAATTCGTCTATCACTGTTAACGCCCCAATACGCTTTAACAAAAATCGACTAAAAACCACTCCCAAGCGTCTAGACATACAAAAAATACTAAATTTTAGGTGGAGGAAGCGCCTCCTCCCTCACGACATCATAGGTTTACGACAGGGAGGAGACACCCTCGACGCTTGTGGTAGCAAAAACCATAACCTGTGAAACGTTAATACACCAGCGTTCTCAGATAGGAAGCGCTTTTGGGTGCCTTATCGAAGCGCATCGGTGAAAGAGCATAAGAGGTGTGTATGACAAAAAATACTCAGTCGTATTTTCCGTCAGTCGGCAGTAGCCGCCCCAACCTCTTACTGCGTAAATCACTCAGCCGTGATGTTACTTGCCGCCACTAGCGCGTCGGTGCTCTACCGGCTTAAGCCGCGTTATATTAAAACATTTTCCACCATCTAAAATGGTGGCGAGAAAGTGTATGACGAACGAAAAGGAGCTGACAATAAATGATTTACTATATTTTTTCAGAACTGTTCTCAAACGGTGGTATCGATTCATATATTGATATTCTCCTAGCAATTCTTATTATTTTGCTCGCCAAAAAATTTTACGTGGCGATAAAAGCTGTGAAACAACATCACGCCCAAGATCAGTCCGACAAAGATTATCAAGAACGCCTTTTGATCGAAGAAGAAGTAAAAGCTGAATTGGAGACAATCAATGCAAAAATCAAAATGGAGGAAATTAACTATGACACAGAATATTGGCGATGACATAATCATTTGCGAGGAAATCCTGACGTTAAAACAAGTTAAGCGTAAACGTAAAAACAAGGGTATCCCTGAAAAAATTACTTCATCATTTGCTCTTGCTCAGTGGCTCAGCGTTCTAATCGGTAATGAGTGTCAAGAGCACTTGATTGTCGTATGTCTTAACACCAAAAATGAAATCAATTCGTATTCGACAGTCTCGATTGGATCTCTTAATCAATCAATAGCTCATCCGAGAGATATTTTGCAGCGAGCGTTACTATCTAATGCTGCGCGCATCGTTGTCGCGCATAATCACCCATCGGGCTATCCTCAGCCATCCGCTAATGACAACGAATTTACGTCGCGCATTAATAAAGCATGTACATTATTGGGTATTGATCTACTGGACCACATCATTGTCACGGACACACGTGATTACTACTCATACAGAGAAGAAACGAGCGTGATCTGATGGCAAATGTTGGCGCATTAACTGCACGCGAAATTAGAAGAATTATGAGTCGTCGACAAACACTCTTTTTGTCGTATTTAGTGGCTGGAAAATATGTAAGCAAATACGACGAAGAAGCGGTCATTTTGCTCCGAAACTACTACAAACGACAAAAGCATAGTTGGTCGCAAAAATCTCATGATGATACTCACGTATTTGTCGTTGAGTATGATTTTGAAACAAATATCGTATCAGTGCACAGCAAAATAAACACCAACATCTATTTTTGTCACGGTGTTTTTGATTTATTAAGAGTGGATGATTACACACGAGCACGTTTCCTCGCGGGATTATACGTTTGTGAATATGAAAGAAGGTTGGATGAGATGGTGAGTAAATTCCGACTGGCGAAACCACCAAGTATTGAAGATTATGAGTTCCCACTTTGATAATTGGTGTATAATCGGAAAAAAGCGGAGGCAAAAAATTACTATGAAATCAAACTTAACCGCAACACAACGCGTCAAGCTAGAAAAAGAATTAAACGATATCATGTTGGGCGCTGAAAAAACAGACGATCAAACAACCATCAAAGATCGCTACAAAAGAGCTGGAGAAATTATGGTACAACTTAATCTACTTGACCCAGCTCATAAAACGATTCCAGAAATTGTTGCACGTGTCTATGCTCAACACACTCGCAGAAAGATTGAAAAAATCGTCAATGCGACGCGAGATTGATAGGACTTGACACGCATGTTAAAATTAATTTTGATACAAAAAGAAAATTTACAAAAACGAAAATTAATTCAAGGCTTCCACTGCTATTTACATTTATGAAATCGTTGATATATCATAGACTCAGCCGATTTACGGTTGAGTCTTTTTTTTATCGTTTTCGGCTGGATTTTGAGGAAAGAAAAAAGCTGCTTCTTGCCGGAAGCAACTTCAGCTCTGATACAGGTTTAAAATACCTTTAATCAAATCGATTATTTTATCTCGTTCAGGAGATTCGTTAATATCTTGCGTTAAAGAAAAAAGTTCAGGCTGTCTTTCCTCAATTTCAAAAAAAGCGAAGAACTCACTACTTGTCATCCCTAGTCCTGAGATTATCTTTTCTAGGGTAGCCAACGTTATGTTTATTTCATTGCGCTCAACCCGCCCTAAGTAGGTTTCGTCTACATCTGTTCGCGCGGACAAATCGGCAAGAGTCATTTTCTTTTGCTTGCGATAAATTCGGATTTGCCTTGCAATTTGATCGTTTAGAATAGCGTATCACCTCTCTCTCATCTATGATAAGTATTTTTTCTCGAAAAAAGCAGATGATAAATGTATTCTCGCAATGTATAATATGCTATATATGTATTATTTTGACTGTTAAATATATATTGATAACAGTAAATTATCAGATTGTCTAAAAATCACGACTAAAAGAAAAGGAGAACAAAATAATGAAAAAGGGAAAACTACTACTAACGCTAGGATTTTCGGTATTTGCGGTGACAAGCATTGTATTATTTGCAGATGCAGCAGAAGCTGCTGACATGCATCGCCTGTATAATCCAAACAGCGGCGAACACTTTTACACAGCGAACACCAACGAAAAAAATCACTTAACCAAAGTTGGGTGGAAATCAGAGGGTATTGGTTGGACCGCACCAAGCAGCGGAAATGCAGTTTATCGTTTATACAACAAAAACGCTGGTGATCATCATTACACAATGAATGCCAACGAGAAAAATCACTTAGTAAAAGTCGGATGGAAATACGAAGGTATTGGTTGGTACTCAGACACCAAGAAGGCTGTACCTCTCTACCGTGCATACAATCCAAATGCAAAAGCTGGATCGCACAATTACACTGTAAATTATGTAGAACAGAAAAACTTATTAAAACACGGATGGCGCAATGAGGGAATAAGTTGGTACGGCATTAAGAAGACAACATCTACACCAAAACCTAAGCCAACACCAGCGCCAGTAACAAAATATACTGTGACTACCAAACATATTGGATCAGATGGTAAAACATTAAAATCAACATCGGCTACAGTTGGAAAAGGGAAAAATTATACAGCAAAAGCTGAATCATTCAGCGGTTATACTCTAAAAGGCAGCAACACTCAAACTATAACTGTAAATGGCAACAAAACAATTACCTTTAATTACACCAAAAATCCTGCACCAGTTACCAAATACACTGTAACAATTAAACATGTAGGTTCAGACGGTAAATTATTAGGCAATTTAACAGTATCCGTAGACAAAGGTAAATCATACACAGCAAATGCTGGATTGTATGTTGGTTACTCGCTAAAAGGCGATAAAACACAAACAGTGACTGTTGATAGTGATAAAACAATCACATTCAATTACACAAAAGATCCAGTTGCACCAACAAAATACAAAGTAACAGTCAATGCTATGTGCGATGGAGAAATCATTAAATCAAAAAGCACTGATGTCGAAAGCGGTAAACAATACACAGCTCAAGCTGAAGTGATTGATGGCTACGAACTCAATGAATACAACATCAAGACAGTAACCGTTGATAAAGACATGACCATCACATTTGACTACAAAAAGGTTCCTCTTGTTGATACGTTTAATCTAAAAATCTACGTTGATGATGTGTACTACACAACAATTGTTAAAACAATCAGCCAAGGAGAATCATATCAACCTGCCACGAAAAATCTAGGACTTGATCCAAACCGATATGACCTTTCAAATGGTGTCACTTACGGACTTAAAAACTGGATTGGCGGTCAGACATACGAATACGAGTTTGACGTATACACATACAAGAAATTAGACGCAACTGAAACAGCAAAACTGAAATCAACAATTTTAGCAAAAGTAAACGAACTACGCGCAGCAAACGGCGTAGCACCTGTATCCCAAGTGGCATTACTAGATAACGCAGCAGCAATCCGCGCGCAAGAGTTAGAAACTAACTTTGACCACATCCGTCCGAATAATTCTGCATTTTTCACAGTTTTAGATCAACTAGGCGTCTCATATGGACAAACGGGCGAAAACATTGCAGATCGAAATACGAGTGAACGCGATGGCAACAAGCTTGGTTTGCAGCTATACAACCAATGGTTAAGTAGCGCTGGACACAAAGCAACGATGCTAAGTTCTCGTTTCAGCAAAATCGGAATTGGTGTTTACGTCGTAAGAAATGAAGTATACGCAACACAATTATTTATTGATTAGTACAAAGGGGTCTTAGAAAATGAAGAAAAAAATCGGCTTATTAATTTTATCAGTATCGCTTATATCACTACTTACAGCCTGCGGTGAGAAAAAAGATGTAGCATCATCTACGCCAGAATCCGAAGCGTCAAATGGTAAAGAAATGACCTTTTCCGAATATTTCGCCAAATCAAAAAAAGAAGCACAAATCTGGTATCGTGTTAGGTCTAATGACGACGGTATTGGAAAAGACACTGAGATCAGCAGTGCGTACGTTTTTGACAAAGATAAAGTGACAAAATATGAGGAGTTTGAAATGTCATTGGGCGATGTATCAAAAATGAGTGACTCAGAAATTATAAAAGAGATCAAAAAGCAACAAAATACGTATGATCAAAACATAATTGATGAAAATATCAAAAGAGTTGAAGAAACAATACACGACAGAGAAAACAGCACAGCAGCGGCAGATCAAATTGCATTATTCAATGAGCAATTAAAATATCTTAAAGATACGAGCGTTTATACCCCAAAACCGTCTAGCTATAAATTTTCGATCCAGACCGACAGTACAGGCAACAACGCTGCCAGCGAGACAGTCAGTTTTGGATTTAAAAAACAAGAATTGGCTTACTTACGTATGGATGAGGCCGCTGAAAAAGATTCTGTCGTAAAAACTCAACTTGTCGATCAAGAAGATGAGTTAAATTTTTCTGGCCCATCGGTTCTGCGTGGTACTACTGTTTATGACGCTACGTACATTACTGTTAATGTCGACGACGATTACTTTGTACTTTGTCGCGATGACAAAATGACACCTTTAGTTTTTGACGAACCAGACGCCAAAAACGTCGAAGTTGATCCAAAAAAATAGCAGAATTCGAACTATCTTTCCCTCGCCTTTTTATTGTGTGAGGGATTTTCACTTTTGAAAATCTATTTTCTCCACTAACAGAAAATAGATTCATACATTAGAAACGTGTTGATTTTTGAAAAAGATCTTTAGTACAAGAACTAAGACTTTAATTATCTCTGGACGCAATCTTACATAAATGCTTCGAATTTTCTATTCAACTCAATTCTCCCTTATTAATACAAAAAAACGACTAACACTATATTTCATGGCACAAACCCTCATTTTGTACTTTTTGTGTACACGAATCGTTGATACATCAAATCAAAGTAGGTAAAACACAAAATACACAAGTTTAAATAATACAATATTGAAAAAATATATATTATTGGTTATGAGGTTGTTAATACTACTAGGGTTGTTTATTTCTGTGTTTTCTGTGTCTGTGACTTTCAAATTGTACTAAATACTGATATATCAACCATTATTACTTTCTTTTTTGCACACGTCTAAGATTGTTTATTGTACTTATGCACAAAAAAGAGATACAGTTACCTGTACCTCTACATATCTAAACTTTCCAAAATCCTCGATATCGATCAGCTCGCTCAAAATCTCGGACTCGTTCTAAACTGTTACCTGTATAACTTTGATCATACCAATTTTCTAATTTATATGTAGTAATAAGTGGCTCATCAGCATCCATTCGTTTTTGAACAGTTATAGGATACTCAGAAAGAGTCCATTGTTTATCATTTTCAATAATCCCGCTAATAATTTCATAAAAGCGCTGCCTACTATACACTCGACCTGAAGGTGTACTCTGATAAAACCATGATTTATAAAGATCGTACAAGAAATTTCGAGGGACAAAATCCCAAGCTAATTCTGTCTTAATTTCCTTCCAGAACTCTAGAACGGAGTTATTTATCTCTTTGTATTGATCCATTAATTTCAAGCTAACTTCAGGTACAATATATTCATCAAAATCTAATAGCAGAGCTTTTTTCAGAACGTATTCCAAAACATCTTTTCTAGCAATATAATCATTCTTAATTTCTTTTCGCTCGCCATTATTCTGAAATGATTTTAAAAAAGGCACTAGTATAATTCGACGGTAGAATGACTCGGATTTATCACGGGTTTTAGGTAATCCATTTAACATTTGGATATTTGCACCATGAAATTGGAACGGATAAGGCTTCTCAAATTTACCATTAATTATTATATCATCACCTGTTATACTAGCTTTAAAGTCACGTACAGAATCAATATATTGATCAACACTATTTTCATCCGAAATATTGGCAATCACATTTACAAGTTGAGCTTTTAGAAAAGGTTGTCTAAAATCGTCAATGCTTAAACTACTATAATTTCCATTGCCTAAAATGTTTTTAATCAGTTGTCCAATGGTTCCTTTGCCATTGTTACCAGATTGTGAGAAAAAAAAGATTGCTTTTCCTCTAGAAAAACTCCCTTGAATTGCATCCGAAATGACTTGCCAAAAAAGCTCGGATACTTCTTTATCGTTATTCGCAAGTTCAGATAACCATTCTTCAACATTCCATTTATATCCATCATTTGCTGTGATAAGCGGCAACACAATTGTTTCATTATATTCAACAGACAATTTTGAAAAGAAAACATATTTTGGATTAAATTTCTCCAGTTTTTTTGTCTTTTTATTGAATATCCCATTTTTTACCGCAATCAAATGTTTGTCATTTGTTTTATGTACGACTGGTACTAGTGTCTTAATATCAGATACAACCTCTTCACACTGTCTTACGGTTTTGTTTGGTGATATTAATTTTATTAACTGCTCAAGATATTCTTTATCATTACGGAATAAGCCATTTTTCTTATCATAAACAGAAAGAAGTGTGTCATTGGAATTATTACTCATACGGACTTTACGAAAATCGTAAAGATAAGCAAGAAGTACAGCACAATCAAGACTAGTCAACTGTACAGGAGAACGCTTTTGTAAATTTTTTGATAAACCTTCATTTTCTAATTCAACTTGTACAATAAGTTCCGTTAATGCAGATTTTCCAAATTCAAAAACGTATTCATCGGAAATGTTTTGATAATCAATTTTCTGTATAAGCGTCTCTAAATATGTTGGTGTTTTCAATTTTAAAATTTTGTCCATTGCAATAAATCCTTTCAATATTTTTATTGTTTTGCGATGCATTTATGTACTTTTACAATAGTAATTTTTTTACATTTGAATCGATTACTTTTTCAGCGCCCCACGTATACTTATTTTTTATAAAGCTGAAAAAAATCATCAATATCATATCGATCAATTCTGACTAAAGAATCAACCATCACTATTTTAAGACCATTATGTATAAATTTTTGTAGTGTATTATAACTAACCCCACAGTACACTGCTGCTTCCTTTTTATTTAAGTAACGTTTCGTTATTGAAGTTGATAATTTGGTCGGATCACGCACTTTTTTACTCGATAGCTTTTTTTCTTCCGTATTTGTTATAGTTTCCATACACACGCCTCATTTCTATTCATTTTGAATAACTTGTACTATCAGAATAATCTATTCAAAACGAATAGTCAATACTTTTTCTATTCTTTTCGAATAGAATTTTCAGTGAATATAATGTATAATAGTTCTAAGAGGAGGTCATATCATGTCTGATTTATCTATAAGAATGAAAGAATTACGAGAAGCACATGGTTTATCAAAGGCAGAGATGGCAAGAAAAATTGGTATATCCGGAGGAGCATATTCCAACTGGGAATATGGAAATCGTGAACCAAACATCAATATGATAAAAAAGATTGCAAATATATTTGATATCCCATCATCAGAATTGCTAAAGTTTGGAGGACAAGAAGAATTCACTTTGGTTGATGTAAGTGTTGACCAAGAAGATGAAACTCATTTTTCTTATAAATCACGTGTAGTTAGTGATTCATTTGATGCTAATTTGGATGGTCAACTAGAAATCTTAGAAAAAATCCCACATCTTAGTAACAATTCAGCACTAGCCATCAATATTAAGATAAAAAACATTAAAAAAAATGAACAAGAATTCAACATTCATGATTTAGAACCAATATTTTTAAGACTTGTTGCAAGCTCAGCAATTAAACAGATGCCCTACTCTTTAAATGATAAACAAGGATCTATTCCTGTGTTTGTTAAGAGTGGCGACACCGTGTTTGATGGGATTTTTTACTTGAAATAGGCTTTTTTCAGCGCCCCACGTTGATAGGAGCATATTATGGCAACACAAATCAAGAAATATAAGAAAAAAGACGGAACAACTGCTTACATGTTTAAAAAGTATTTAGGAATTGATCCAGTAACTGGAAAACGGCAAGAAACAACTAGACGTGGTTTTTCTTCTACTAAAGAAGCAAAGATTGCACTGGCAAATTTAGAAATTGAATTTGCAAAAAACGGTTTTTCACCTAAAAAAAGACAACGAACATATCAAGAAGTTTTCGAAGAATGGTATAAACTCGTATATAAAACCAGAGTAAAGGAAAGTACTTACTGGAATACACTCATTCCATTCGAAAAGCATATTTTACCTGCATTAGGAGCCTTGAAAATAAATAGTATTTCTGTCACTTTTTGCCAGAGGTTAGCTAACGCTTGGTCACAAGAGCATCCAAGACGATACAAAAGGTATCTAAATTACGCTGGGATGGTCTTCAAATACGCGGAAACACTTGACGAAATAGAAAAGAATCCTTTAGAGCGTATCACTGTTCCAGTAGTGTTTGATGACGAAGAAACAAAGAAGAATTTCTATTCGCGAGAAGAATTATTAACCTTTCTAGCGGCATACAAGAAGCTTGATCAACCTAAACGCTACACCTTCTTTTTACTTTTGGGTTTCACTGGATTGCGTAAAGGTGAAGCATTAGCACTCACTTGGCGAGATATTGATTTTAATGAAAAAACAATTACAATCAATAAAACATTGGCTGCTGGTAAAAATGGTGCTCGTTTAATTCAACGACCAAAAACAAGAGCAAGTAATGGTACTATAAGCATTGATAGTACTGTTATTACTGCTTTAAAAGAATGGCGTGTTCAGCAAAATAGAATCCTAAATCAATTGGGTCATATTGCTTCCACCGAACAGCTAGTTTTTAGCCAAGATGAAGATAACTCCCTTTTACACTCAAGGACTCCACTCACTTGGCTTCAAGTTTTTTACCATCATCATCCAAGCATGAAAAAAATTACAGTTCATGGATTTCGCCATACTCATGCCTCTTTGCTTTTTGAAGCAGGGGCAGATATGAAACAAGCACAAGATCGATTAAGACATACCAATATTAAGACAACGATGAATACCTATATCCATGTAACACAAGAAGGTAAAGACGAAACGGCCTCACTCTTTGATGATTTTATGGCAAATGGTAAGCGTGTGGGTCAAACTTTGGGTCAAACAAAAAACCCGCTCGAATGAGCGGGTTTTAACGTTGTTAAATCAACGTTTATAAGCTTATTTGTTTAATGAATCTTTTGCTTGGTCAGCTAGTGCAGTGAAAGCAGCTGCATCGTTAACTGCTAAGTCAGCTAACATTTTGCGGTTGATTTCGATACCGGCAACTTTAAGACCGTGCATTAATTTTGAGTAGCTCAAGCCGTTCATACGAGCTGCAGCGTTGATACGTGCAATCCACAATTTACGGAAGTCGCGTTTCTTTTGACGACGATCGCGGTATGCGTAGTTGTATGAATTCATTACTTGTTCTTTAGCTGTTTTAAATAGAGTGTGTTTAGAACCGTAGTAACCTTTAGCTAGTTTTAATGTCTTTTTACGACGTTTACGAGTTACAGTTCCACCTTTAACACGTGCCATGTTTAATTCCTCCTAATAAATAAATCATTGAATTTTTTAAATTGTAAAGCGGGTTGCGCAATTATTTCATGCGTGCCAATTGTTGGCGGATACGTTTGTAATCGCCTTTTGATACCATAGACGCTTTACGTAGTTGACGACGTTGTTTTTTTGTTTTTCCGTGGAAACGGTGACTTGTGAACGCGCGGAAACGTTTCAAACCGCCTTTACCAGTGCGTTTTACGCGTTTTGCTAAACCGCGATGTGTTTTTTGTTTTGGCATGACTAAATTTCCTCCTACTTTTCATTTCGCATACTCTTTAACGAGAGTCAAAGATGCATTCTCAAAATTATTGCTAGTCTTTCTTCTCTTTCGGTGCAAGCACTAAGAACATGCTACGTCCGTCCATCTTCGCCTTTTGTTCCACTGTCGCGATATCGGCAGTTTCTTCAGCTAAGCGATCAAGAACTTTTTGACCAATATCTTTGTGGGTAATGGCACGGCCCTTGAAACGGATTGACGCTTTTACTTTGTCGCCTTTTTCCAAGAATTTACGTGCGTTACGAAGTTTTGTATTAAAATCGTTCACGTCGATTGTTGGGCTCAAACGAACTTCTTTAACGTTGATCACTTTTTGTTTCTTGCGAGCTTCACGTTCTTTTTTCTGTTGTTCGAAGCGATACTTCCCATAATCCATAATACGCGCTACAGGTGGTTTTGCACCAGGAGCGACTAGGACTACATCAAGGTTTGCTTGTTCAGCAATCTTTAAGGCTTCTACTTTCGATTTCACACCTAATTGTTCGCCGTCTTGTCCGATCAAACGTACTTCACGTGCACGAATGCCGTCGTTAACCATCATATCCTTTGCTATGGTCATTCACCTCCAAAATTTTTGAGAGAAAAAAAGCGAATAAAAAAACGAGTTCTTTACGAACCCGCACGTAGTTCGACTCATCGAAAAGATCAGTCATTAACTATCTAGCCCAGCGAGATGTTCGCGTAAGGCGAGAAGCGGGTGCTTCTGCTTTCATTTCTCAACTTTACCAGTATACAAGGAGTAACTTAAAATGTCAACCAGATAATTCCTATTTCTGATTGTTTTCTGAAACTTTTGTTGAAATTTCTTTAGTTTGTGTGCTAACGTATAGAGGAAGGAAGTGATCGTATGGAGCATTCTTTTTTTAAAGAATTGATTCATTACAACAAACCCAAGGAATCCCCATTACGCTTGATTGGCGCCGGCCTTTGCATGAGCAGCATTCTTTTTACCGGCTACTTATTCCACCAACTAACGATTTCTAGTTTCGGCTCATTAGGTATCTTCACCTTTCTCTATTATCAAAAACTTCCATTAAAACAATTGATGATCCGTTTATCTATCGTCGGCAGCTTTTTAACTGTAGGAAACTTTCTCGGAATGCTTTCCACTCATGCTGCTTGGACGGCTCCGATCGTCGTTGCAATCGTTGGTTTTTTAGGAAGATTTTTCTTTAGATTATATGGTATCGCTAAACCTGGTCCCTTCTTTATTGTCATGGTTACAGCAATGGGGGCTAGTACAAAAATTCCGCTACATAGAATTCCCATAATGAGCAGCTTCTTGCTTCTCGGTGTTCTTTTTTCTTTAGGCTTCGCTTTCCTGCTACATCTTGTAGAAAAGGAACCTTTGCCTGCTAGTAAACCTCCAAAAACAGTGAAGGAACGAATCAATGATGATCCAGCAGTAGTGATCGATAGTCTTTTATATAGCGGCTTTTTATTCTTTGCTGTTTATCTAAGTATGGGACTGCAATTGAAAAACCCTTATTGGTTGGTCGTTTCCTGCGCCTCCATATTACAGGGAGACAATCTTCGAGCGATGGCTCATCGCAATGTTCAACGAATCTTCGGTACGATTATCGGACTGGCAATTGCAGCCTTCCTGCTGAATTTACCATTATCCGTTTTTGAAACCTTACTGATTATTACCGCCCTTTTTGTAACAGTCGAATATTTCGTGAAACGTAATTATGCCATCGCTCAGTTCTTCTCCACCCCAATGGCATTAATGCTTTCTATGTTGGTAAGACAACAGTATCTTTATTCTCTGATCCAATTCCGCTTTCTAGGAATCGTGATCGGCAGTTTATTGGGGCTGTTTGCTGGTTGGTTGATGAGTACCAGTTTAGAATTTTACAACCGTAAATTCCATTCTAATTAAATACAACCATTAAAATCCGAGTGAGTCCACTCGGATTTTGCTATAATAAGGACAATAAAAATGAAGGAGGCTCCACTATGTATCGATTGATTGCTTGCGATCTCGATGAAACATTGTTAGATAAAGGCCGACATGTTTCAAAACGAACACAAGAAACAATAAAAATGGCTGAAGCGCAAGGATTGGTCTTTGCACCAGCTACCGGACGCGGCTTTTATTCCATTAAACAAACGCTAGAAGAGTTAGATGCGGCGAATAAGAAAAATCATTATATGATCGGTTTTAATGGCGGCGTAGTCGTAGAAAACTATGGACCAACAATCATCAAAGATTTTCCTATGCCTTTTGAGATTTTGGCTCAACTATTTGAATTTGGTTCGAACTATGATGTTGCGATCCATCTCTATACCTTCGATCAAACGTATGTCTATCACAGCAACCCAGAGGAGGACGCCTACTTAACGACAATCCCCCACGAAAAACGGCCGGATGATGAGATAAGCTTTCTAAAAGATCAAGTCTGCTATAAAGCCTTGTTCCAAAATTTAGATCGCAGCTATTTGGAACGGTTAGAGCAAGAGATGCCCAAGTCCCTCCACGATGTCTTAGAGATCAGTTATTCTTCTAATCGTTACATCGAATTCAACCCTAAAGGAGTCAGTAAAGGAGTCGCCTTACAAACACTCGCCGAGCATCTGGAGATTCCTATGAAAGAAACAATCGCAATCGGTGACAACACCAATGACTTGGCTATGATCCATGCAGCAGAACTGGGCATTGCCGTAGCAAACGCGGTTCCTGCTGTAAAAGAGGCGGCTCAACATACAACCATTGCAGATCACGAGCAAAGCGCTGTAGCCGAAGTCATTGAAACATTCATCCTATAAGATAAAAAAAGCGAAGCATCATTTGATTGCTTCGCTTTTAACGTATTCTGCGCCATAAGACCAAGATTAACCACACTGATAACCCAAGACTGATGATTAGCGTAATAACCCACCCAATCTCAGAATGCGTAAACGGCAATGGCATATTCATCCCGAAAAAGCCCGTCACGATTGTCGGAATTGTTAGTAACAACGACCAAATCGTCAGAATTTTCATCGTATCATTCAAATTGTTGTTCAATAAATTATTATAGGTACCAGATAATTGATCCAAAATTTCACTAGACAGTTTCGTCATCTCTACTGCCTGCCTCGCCTCGATCAACGCATCATCCAGCTCTTCTTTTTCCTTATCGGTAAAACTAGAAAAAATAGATTGAACCTTTACTTGTTCCAGCAACACAGCATTTTGCTTAGTCGCTGTCACTAGATACACCAAACCGATCTCCAAATCAGATAAAGCCAATAAATTTTTATTCGTTGTTTTCTCCCGTAGTTTCTTATTTAGGTGGATTCGCTGACTGTCGACTTCCTCCACTAACGGAAAATAATAATCAGAAATCAAAAACAACGTATGAAACAATAAACTCGCGGTACTTTGATTCGGCTCATTCGATAAGATGTTTTCAATAATATTCTCAACATAAGAAGTCCGATCATTTACAAAAGAAAAAAAGGTATGGTCCTTCAGAATAAAGGCCATCGGACTTGTCTCATAATGATTATCCTTTTTCAAGAGGTTCGGCACATTAAAGATCAATAGAAGGGCTTTTTCCATCGGATCATACTCCACCCGCGCCCGTTCATTATCATCTAATGCGTACGTCAGCATTTCGTCGCTGATCGCATAGCTGGCTCGTAATTTTTTTATCTCGTGAGGCTGTGTAGCATCTACATTGATCCATGAACACATCTCTTGATTGAATGTTTGTCTGCTGTCCATCACAATCCTCCCTAACTAAATCATTCACCTTCAGTATAGCAAAAAAATTTGATTCAGTAGTTTAATACTACTTGATAATAAAAAAGAACAGAAGCGAATTAATTTCACCTCTGTCCTCAACGATTCAAATTTGTAAAATGAAAGCAAAGCTAAATTATCCCTTCACTCCGCCAGCCGTGATCCCTTCCACATAATACTTTTGCATTACCATAAACAACAATGTGATCGGAATGGCGATAATCACACATCCTGCTGTAAAAGGCATGAACCATTGATTGATCTTATCTGGCTGAAGCATGGTGAACAAGCCGATTGCTACCGTGTATTTCTGCTTTTGTTGACCCAAAATAACCTGTGCGAAAATGAAATCCATCCACGGAATCATAAACGTCATTAATGCCGTATAGACAATGATCGGTTTTGACAACGGCAATGTGATCTTAAAGAAAATATCCTTTTTTGTAGCCCCGTCAATCATAGCTGACTCGTCTAAGGAGTACGGAATCGTATCAAAAAAACCTTTCGCGATATAAAAACCTAATGCCGCACCCGCGGAATATACGATGATCAAAGCAATCAATGTCCCATCTAGTTCCATCGCCTTTAAGATATAATACACAGCAATCATGCTCATAAAGCCAGGAAACATGTTCAAAACCAACGCTAACTTCAAGAAACGATTTCGAAACTTAAACTTGATTCGCGAAACAGAATAAGCGATTGCTACAGTGATGAACGTTGAAATGAGGCAGGTAGCGATTGCTACAATCAGTGTATTGAAAAACCACTGGGCAAAAGGATATGAGTTATTACTGAATAGCATTTTATAATTCTCCAACGTAAAGGTTTTCGGAATAATATAGTTGACCGACATCGCTCCTTCTCCGCGAAAGCTAGTCAAAACAACCCATAAAATTGGAAATAGCCAAATGATCGAAAGAGTGATCAACAAGATGTAAACAAATGCTAGTGTTCGCGTTTTTTGCTTCTTCATCATTGCAAACCTCCTTCATAAGATTTTGAGCGAGTATAAGCTAATAAACTAAAGACCGCGCTCAACACAAAGATAATGATCCCTATGACACTGGCTAAGTTATAATCACTCGCTACAACGGTCAATTTATACAGCCAAGTTACTAATAAATCAGTATCCCCGGCTTGGTAGAGAGCAGAATTATTGGGTCCACCGCCAGTTAATAGATAGATCACATTGAAATTATTGATATTTCCAATAAACTGCTGAATCAGATTAGGTGTCATGATTAGCAGAATTTGTGGAAATGTAATGGATCGAAAAATCTGAAATTTATTTGCTCCGTCAATCTCAGCTGCTTCGATCTGCTCAGTCGGTAAATTCATAATGATTCCTGTCGCGATTAACATCGTTACCGGAATCCCTACCCACATATTGACAAAAATAATCGAAAACTTCGCCCAAGTGCCGTCACTTAAGAATGGTAACGCGTTAGAAATCAATCCCCACTTCTCTAGAAGAGCGTTTAAAGGGCCCCAATCCGCTAAAAGATTACGCATGATTAACAAAGAAACAAATTGCGGCACCGCCATCGTGATTACAAAGATCGTTCGAAAAACTTTTTTCCCTCGCAGCCCTTTTGTGTTAATTAGCAGGGCCAGTAAAATTCCAAAAAAGAAGTTGGTTGCCGTAGCTACAACAGCCCAGATCATTGTCCACGACAACAACGGCATGAAAGTCCCTGCCATACGGCCGGTTAATACATTGCTAAAATTTGCCAGGCCAACCCAGTCAAACAAGTGTCCAGGAGGCAAATGATTATGATCATAATTCGTAAATGCAATACCAATCATATAAACCAACGGCAAAATAGTAAAAAGCAGCACACCGATTAACGGAATGATCATTAATGTCATGTGAAAGCGGCCGTTAGCTAGTGTTTTTAGATCTTCTCTAAAACTTGGGATCTTCTTATTTTCTTTATTTAACAAAAATAATTTTCGATTACTCTTCAGGCTGCACCAGTAAACATAAGCAAATACGCCACAGAAAATAATAGCTGCTAATCCATAGATCATCAATAGCATGGAGTTGTCGCCTTCTACCGACACCTTCATCTTTATTCCATCAATCGTTTGCCATTGCATCCCTTGAGTTTTCGTTCCCAACGTTACTAATCCGACAATTCCCGGAATAACCTGATAGATACAAGCGATAATAAATATAATTTCAGACAACAAGAATAAAATACCTTTAAAGAATTGTTTATTTAACAGGTTGCTGAGTCCCATAATTCCAAATGATAGCTTTGTTTTGAGGTCTCCCTCCCTGAACACACGCTTCATTGAGAAATCATCACCATAACCCCCGGATATTTCCATTGAAAGAACCTCCTTTTTTTGAAGTAAGCTTGTTCGATACACAAAAGAATTTCGGAGCAAAAAAGGTTAATTTTTTTGCTCCGACATCTACTCCTTACTTGTTGCCAGAGATATCCTCAACTAGTTGATCTAACTTCGCTTGATATTGATCTGGCTTGATTTTTCCATTGTAAGTATCACTTAAAACGGCTGCAGAGGCTGTCCAAAAATTCGTCATTTCAGGAATCTTCGGCATAACAACAGAGTAATCCGAACCACTCATGGTAACGACCGTTTTCGCTAATTCATCATTCGCTACATAATCCGCTTGTTGAACCGTTGTATTCGATGGAATAATATTTCTCGTTTCATCTTTAAACTGAGCTTCTTGTGTCGCAGCATTAGATAGGTAAGCCGCAAGTTTGTAATCTGCTGCAATTTTTTTCGAATCACCATCAGCAGGAGCTTGGTTTACTGCATATAATTTCACACCTAAGAAGGCTTTTTGTTGGACTTCACTGCCCCCGATAGTAATTTTCGGATAAACTGCGATTCCTAAATTATCTTTTCCAACCGCTTCAATCGCTTTATCTTTATCCCATGGACCCGATTCAAACGCCGCAATCTTCTCGTTCTCAAATTGCGAAATATAATCGTCTCCGACATTCACAAATCCAGAATTATTCTTCTGATCTGCGATCCATTGTAAGACTGAAACACCCGCAGAATTATTCCAATCTGTCCCGTTCACGTCTTCTCCAGTATCGCCAAATAGCTTATCACCTACCGACATGAACAATGGACCAATTTTATAAGCATCGACAGCCTTTAAATTCGCACCGAAAGTCGCTTCTTTAGTAATGTTCTCATAGGTTCCGACTTGGTCTTCACTCAACAATTTTTTATTGTAATAAAGCACTTGAGATTCGATTCCGTATGGGAACGCATAGACCTTGTCTTTATACGTAGCCCCTAACAATGCTGTTTCCGACTGTTCCTCTTTAATCTCGTTTGCATATTTTTCAGGAATTTCTTGAATAACCCCAGAGTCTACTAATTGTCCTAACTGATCATGAGGCAGCGCAAAAACATCTGCCGCAGAAGAAGGATCTTTTTTAACATTTTCTTGAGCCTTCGAGTCTTCAGTTTCAACAACCTTTACATTGATATCTGGATTGTCCTTTTTAAAGTCTTCTAAAACTTTCGTATAGAATTTTTTTGAATCCGTTGTAACCCATAACGTCACATCTGTTTTATCTGATGAGCTAGCCGCTTTCTTTTCATCAGAACCTGACCCACATGCAGTCAATGTTAAAACAGCTGCTCCTAACATTGCCCCTGACAATAAATACTTCTTCAATTTACTTTTCATTCCGCTTCCTCCTGCGTTAGTTGATTTTTGCTACAAAACATATTATGCAACCGATTGCTCATTTTTGCAATAGAAAGCGCTTAAATTATTTTATTTTTTTGAATTTATTTTATTTTAAACAAAAAAATTGTTTTTTTAAATCTCATGTCCTTCATTTCTAAAAGACTATTAAGCATTGTTAATACAGCGTTTAACTTATATACATCGCTTGTTAAACATTATAAAATACAAATTATTTAACTATCGAAATATAAATTACACATTTGCAACCGATTGCATAATATGTAATAATTGCACCACAATAACCTATTAAATCCAAAGGAGCATTAGAATGGTCGAATTAAATTTGAAACACATTAACAAGAAATACCCAAACAATAATGCCTACTCTGTCAAAAATTTTAATCTTCATATCAAAACGCATGAATTCATCGTCTTCGTTGGTCCCTCAGGTTGCGGAAAATCCACCACACTTAGAATGATCGCGGGATTGGAAGATATCACTGATGGCGAATTCGAGATCGATGGAATTAGAATGAACGATACTCCTCCTAAGGATCGTGATATTGCGATGGTTTTTCAAAATTATGCCCTTTATCCTCATATGACTGTTTTCGAAAATATGGCTTTTGGATTGAAATTGCGAAAATATCCTAAAGATGACATCAAACAACGTGTAGAAGAAGCTGCGAAAATCTTAGGTTTGACAGAATTGTTAGATCGAAAGCCCGCAGACATGTCAGGCGGCCAACGGCAGCGAGTTGCTATGGGTCGTGCCATCGTCCGTGATGCAAAAGTATTTTTGATGGATGAGCCTTTATCTAATTTAGATGCGAAACTCCGCGTACAAATGCGAGCAGAAATCGCTAAAATCCATCAAAACTTAGGTTCCACGACAATCTATGTAACTCACGATCAGACGGAAGCAATGACTTTAGCGGATCGTATCGTCATTATGAATGAAGGGGTCATTCAACAGGTGGGATCTCCTCAGGAACTATATAATAGACCAGCGAACAAATTTGTTGCCGGCTTTATGGGTAGCCCAGCAATGAATTTCTTTGAAGTTACTTTTAAAAATGGACGCATCACAAATCATAAAGGTCTGGATCTCCCTTTGCCGGAAGGACAAGTAAAAACGTTAACGGGTCAAGGTTATGAGGGAAAAACAGTAACTTTTGGGATTCGACCAGAAGACATTACAGCAGAAGAGGTTGCTTTAGAAGCTTATGAGAATTCCGTTGTCTCTGCCACCGTTGTTGTCAGCGAACTGCTTGGATATGAGTCCATGCTGTACTCCACAATCGGTGACACAGAATTCATTTCTAAAGTAGATGCTCGAGATTTTCATAATCCTGGCGAACAAATCTGTCTCGCCTTCAATTTAAATAAGGCTCGCTTCTTTGATTTCGAAACGGAAGAGGCAATCTATTAGTAACGGAGGTTTACATGAACACAGCAGCAATTTATCATCGCACTGAAAGTGAATTTGCCTATTTATACACAAACGAAATAATGCATATACGTTTGCGTACCGCTCGGGCAGATTGTAAAAACGTCTCATTAGTCCACGGAGACCCCTATCAACTAGACAAACAACGCTGGTATAGCAAACCCGCAAAAATGAGGAAGACCCTATCTACCGATCTGTATGATTATTGGGAAATTGATGTTACTGCTCCTCACCGACGTCTGGGTTACGGTTTTATCGTTACAGGCTACGACGAAACCTCTGTTTTTTTTACAGAACATGGAGTTTTCCCTGTTGAAGAAATCTATTTGTTGATGGCTAATAACTATTTCCGTATGCCCTTTTTCCATGAGATCGATCGCTTCAAGGCACCTCAGTGGGTAAAAGAAACCGTTTGGTACCAAATTTTTCCTGAGCGTTTCGCTAATGGTGATCCAAGTAACGATCCAGCAGATGTACTCCCTTGGGCTAGTAAGGAATTTCCTGGACGACAAGATTTCTACGGCGGAGATCTTCAAGGAGTTATTGATCACCTAGACTATTTAAGTGATCTAGGAATTAATGGCATTTATTTTTGTCCAATTTTCACCGCTCCTACCAATCACAAATACGATACAACGGATTATTTAGAAATTGATCCTGGGTTTGGCGATAAAGAGCTCTTTCGAAAATTAGTCGAAGAATGTCATCGTCGCGGGATACGTGTCATGTTAGATGCGGTATTTAATCATATTGGTGATACCTCTATGCAATGGCGTGATGTCCTAGAAAAAGGAGAGCAGTCTCGCTTTAAAGATTGGTTTCATATCCATTCTTTCCCCGTTCACTATACAAAAACAGACGACTTTGAAGTTGCGGAAGATATGAATTATGATACGTTCGCTTTTACACCTCATATGCCAAAATTAAATACCGCAAACAAAGAAGTTCAGGAATACATCTTAACGATTGCAAAATATTGGATCCAAGAATTCGATATCGATGCTTGGCGGTTAGATGTAGCTGATGAAGTGGATCATCATCTTTGGAAAAAATTCGCGGAGACCTGTCACGAATTAAAAGATGATTTCTATATTCTTGGAGAAGTTTGGCATAGCTCACAGCCTTGGTTGCAAGGCGATGAATTTACCGCGGTGATGAATTACGCCTTTACTGAATCTATCACGAACTATTTTTTAGAGAAAAAGATTCCGTTGGATAAATTAGTCAGCAATCTAAACGAACAGTTAACATTGTACCGCAAGCAAACAAATCAAATGATGTTAAACACGATCGACAGTCACGATACACCTCGTTTATTAACACTTGCCGGCGGCGACAAGAACCTAATGAAACAAGTTCTAGCGTTTCTTTACTTGCAACAGGGGGTTCCTTGTCTTTACTACGGGGACGAAGTCGGCATGGATGGCGGTATGGACCCTGATTGTCGAAAATGCATGGTCTGGGATCCTAAAAAACAGGATTTGAATCTTTTTGCATTTGTAAAGGAATTGATTGCGTTTCGCCGAGAAAATCAATTCATTCTTTCCGAAGGCTCGCTAGAATGGCAGAAAGTTGATGCGAACACTGGAACGTTAATCTTTACAAGAACTATTCCAGATGAATGCATGATCGGCATTTTCAATACAGGTGATCTACCAATCGTTGAGCATTCTCTAGGCGAATCCATCATGCTGCATCTAGCTGATGCAGACAGCGATAGAATTACGATTGAACCGAATGGTTTTGCAATTTTAAAAAAATAACGGAAGGCTAGATCCTTTCCTCATTTTCATAGGAGTGTGACGTTTATGAGCCACTGGTGGCAAGAAGTCGTTGTTTACCAAATTTATCCACGCAGCTTTCAAGACACAAACGGCGATGGGATCGGAGATCTAAAGGGAATTATTTCACGACTGGATTACCTGCAAAAACTTGGAATTGGGGCCATTTGGCTAAGTCCGGTTTACCAAAGTCCAAATGATGATAACGGCTATGATATTTCAGATTATCAAGCCATCATGCAAGAATTCGGCACGATGGCAGAGATGGAGCAATTAATTCATGAAGCGAAAGAACGCGGCATTCGAATTATCTTAGATTTAGTCGTCAATCACACTAGCGATGAACACCCTTGGTTCATCGAAGCACGAAACTCCAAGGACAATCCTTACCGTGATTTTTATATCTGGCGTGACCCAGTCAATAATACTTATCCAAATGATTTGAAGAGTATCTTCAGCGGACCTGCTTGGCAATATGACGAAAAGACGAAACAATATTACCTCCATCTATTCAGCCAAAAGCAGCCCGATCTAAACTGGGAAAACGCTTCTGTTCGGCAAGCTGTATACGACATGATGAACTTTTGGATCGATAAGGGCATTGGTGGTTTTCGGATGGATGTCATTGACTTGATTGGAAAGATTCCGGATAAAAAGATTACTGGTAACGGGCCTAAACTCCATAAATACTTACAGGAAATGAATCACGCGACCTTTGGCAACAAAGAGCTTTTGACTGTTGGCGAAACATGGGGAGCGACGCCTGACATCGCAAAACTTTATTCTGACCCTTCTCGCGAGGAATTATCTATGGTTTTCCAGTTTGAACACATTGGTTTAGATGAAGTAGCGGGACAATCTAAGTGGGTCAGCCGACCGTTACAGATTAAAGAATTAAAAACTGTTTTTTCAAAATGGCAAACTGAATTAGGTGATAACGGTTGGAATTCCCTTTTTTGGAACAATCATGATCTCCCTCGTATTGTTTCTCGTTGGGGAAATGACGAGGACTATCATGAGAAATCAGCAAAGATGCTAGCTATTTTACTCCATTGCATGAAGGGCACACCTTACATTTATCAAGGAGAAGAAATCGGCATGACCAATCATGTAGTTACTGACATTGAAGAAGTCGAGGATATTGAAAGTCGAAATATGTATTTCGAACAGCTCTCAGCAGGACAATCAAAGGAAACCTTATTAAACGCGATCAATCAAAAAGGAAGAGATAACGCGAGAACTCCGATGCAATGGGATACGTCTCCTCAAGCTGGTTTTACAACAGGAACGCCTTGGCTCGCAGTTTCACCAAACTATTCCAAAATCAACGTTACAAAAGCTTTGCATAATCCCCAATCAATTTTTTATACCTATCAAAAATTGATTCAATTACGTAAAGAGCACCCGATTATGGTTTGGGGAGATTATCAGTTACTGCTTGACACAGCGGATGAAGTATACAGCTACCTTCGAATCTACGAAGACAAACGATGGTTGGTCGTCGCGAATTTCTCAAACACCCCTCATTCCTTTACTTTCCCAGAAGGAAACTTAGGAAAAGTGATTATTTCAAACTTAACATCAGATATTCCTCGCGAGCAAACTGTTAATTTAGCTCCTTGGGATGCTTTTGTAGTAGAGCTAGGAGATTAATAATGAGTAAATGGTGGAAAAATGCTGTAGGATATCAAATCTATCCCCGCAGTTTCATGGATAGCAATGATGATGGAATTGGTGATCTAAAAGGAATCCAGTCAAAACTTCCCTATTTGAAAGAATTAGGGATTGATTTTATTTGGCTCAACCCTATCTATCAAAGCCCCAACATAGATAACGGCTATGACATCTCCGATTATCAAGCAATCAATCCCGAATTTGGTACACTTGAGGACTTGAAGAACTTGCTCGAAGAAGCCCATGCGCAAGGAATTCGCCTCATCATGGATTTAGTAGTAAACCACACCAGTGATCAGCATCCTTGGTTCATCGAATCAAGAAAAGACAGAGAAAATCCTTATCGAGATTATTATCTGTGGGCTGATGCAACCCCTGAAAAAATGCCTAATAATTGGCAAAGTTTTTTTGGAGGATCAACTTGGACCTATGACCAGCAAACGAAGCAAGCGTATTTTCATGTTTTCGCAAAAGAACAGCCTGATCTCAACTGGAAAAATCCAGCAGTGCGAGAAGAAATCTATCAAATGATTCGCTGGTGGCTCGATTTTGGTATCGACGGTTTTCGTTTAGATGCGATTAGTCACATTCAAAAAGAACCTTGGGATTTTAAAATTACCGATAATCCATGGGCACCTTTCATGAATGTCTCCGGTATCGAAACATATATGTCTGAATTGCGAGAAATCTTCCGCAGCTACGACATTATGACTGTCGGTGAAGCAAGCGGAGTCAATAGTAAGAAGGCTCCTTTTTGGACACATGAAGAAGACGGTTATATCGATATGATCTTTGAATTAGAACACCAAGTTCGAAGCGGAGAACCTGGTCAAGAGGTGGGCGATCTCTTAGGGTTCAAAAAAGTCTTGTCACGATGGCAAAAAGACCTGCAGCCGATAGGGTGGAATGCACTTTATATCGATAATCATGACAACCCTCGTAGTAACTCCGTTTTTGGAAACGGAACAAGTGAGTCGGCATCCGCACTAGCAACTGCCTATATGCTCTTAAGAGGAACACCCTTTATCTACCAAGGACAAGAATTAGGGATGACCAATTATCCTTTCGAATCGATTGATGAAGTGAACGCGACAGATTCATTAGCATCCTATCACGCTTGGCTTGAACAAGGATTGTCGCCTGAGGAAGCTCTACGTTTAACCACTCATTGGACTCGAGATCACTCTCGCACTCCAATGCATTGGAACAACTTTGGCGGTTTTTCTAATAGCCTGCCTTGGATGAAGGTAAATCCTAACACTGACAAAATCAATGTTGCTATGCAGCAAGCGGATCTTTTCTCTCCGCTCAACTACTATAAAAAGTTGATCTCATTGAGAAAATCAATGCCTGTTTTTATTTCTGGAAGTTATCAAATTGAATTGCCAAAACACCCGACAGTCTGGGCTTATACACGCAAAACAGTATCCGATGAAGCCTATGTCATCACTAACTTGAGCGATCAGCTACAATCTGTTACTCTGCCAAACCGTTGGATAAATACAGCAACTACGATATTACTGGCAAATTACCCCGACCCATCGTGGAAAAAAACAATGACATTACGTCCTTTCGAGGCGATAGTGGTAAAAAAAGATGCTTAACCCCATTGAGTTAAGCATCTTTTGATTATTCCACTACTGCGCCTTGAACTTCTAAAATTTTTTCATCAATCAAACGAATCACTTCATCACGAGCCGCCGCATCATCTACAAAGTTCAAACGATCACCATCAATTTGAATTTTAGGGCTCTCATTGTACTCTTCATACCATTGGTCGTAACGGCTATTTAATTCTTTATAATAATCATAGAGTGTTGGATCAAATTCTAATTGTTCATACTCTCGTCCACGTTTTTGAATACGTTCCATCATCGTTTCAAAGGAAACTCGAATATGCACTAATAAATCAGGATGTTTTTTGTGAGCGGCGTAAGGCAGCTCTTGCATCATATTCGCTAATAATTCATCGTAGACCTTCACTTCCGTCTCAGTTGCACGACCAAGATCGGCGTTTAAATGAAACAATAATGAATCTTCATAGATCGAACGATCCAAAACATTGTTATCATCCTGCATCGCTTTTTTGATGCTATCAAAACGTTTATTCAAAAAATAAATCTGTAGTAAAAATGCATACTGTTCTGGATCAGCATAAAACAGCGGTAATACTTCATTATCATCAATGGATTCATAAAAAGCTTGACTGCCTAAATGCTCTGACAGCATCGCGGTCAAACTTGATTTCCCTGCTCCAATGGTTCCTGCTAATACGATCACGCTCATAAACCTCCAACTCATTTCATACAAAATATAGTGCGTTTTTTTCAACTTATCTAATATACCCCCAATATCTTGTGCCGTCAATTGAAATACTTCTAAAAAAAAGCATTTTCTTCTTCTAAGGAATGTTTAAAAAATCGTTGATTTTCAAAATCTTTTCAAGGGTTTCGTTTACTTGTCGGCTTTCTCTGAGTAAAATGAAAAAGAGAAATAAATAAATAGTCGTTATAAAGAAAAATCAACCCCTGTTTATTCAGGTGGAATACAAAAAAACGTATTGCTTTCACTAGAAAAATAATTGCTTTAAAATCATTAACAGACAGCAATAAACCGCAGAAATATTTTTTTGGGAATAGTTACTCTAAAACGAAATAGGGGTTTTTTTAATGAAATCGATTGGCACGGGTTATGCCAGTGGGAAAATTATATTAATGGGAGAACACTCGGTTGTCTATGGAGAACCAGCGATTGCTTTTCCCTTTTCAGGAACAGGAATCCAAGCAACGATTCGCGCGAATAAATTAGAATCGTGGATTGAATCCAGTTTCTTTCACGGACCGCTTTCAGAAGCGCCTAATACAATGCGCAATGTTACGGTCTTACTTTGGTATTTGGTAAAGCATTTCAAAATTCCAGAACCATTTTATTTAAAAATAGAAAGCACGATTCCAGCAGAACGCGGAATGGGCTCTAGCGCAGCGGTAGCAGTCGCGATTACTCGTGCTGTCTTTGATTGGATGGAAGAACCAGCCACTCAGGAAAATGTGCTGCATTTCGTAAATCAAGCAGAAGCTGTGGCGCACGGAAATCCTAGCGGAATTGATGCGACCACTATCAGCGGTACTGAACCAATTCTTTATCAAAAAGGGATTGGTTTCCAACCCTTCCAATTGAACATGGATGCCTTTTTAGTGGTGGCCGATACCGGCGTTAAAGGACAGACTCGTAAAGCGGTTAAGGACATTGCTAAACTGATGGAAATGCGTCCTTACGAAACGAATAAGCAAATGCGAACACTGGGTAAATTGACTGCCCAAGCTCAAAAAGCCATTTTACAAAATCGACCACAAATTTTAGGCGATTGTATGAATCAAGCACAAGGTCTATTGCGTTTATTAGGAACGAGCAATCGGCATTTAGATCATTTGATTGAAACGGCATTAGAAAATCACGCTTTAGGCGCGAAGCTAACAGGTGGCGGCCGTGGCGGCTGCATGATTGCTTTAGCTGAAGACGAAACAAGCGGGCGACAATTGCAACAGATTCTATTGGATGCAGGCGCACGAAATACATGGATCGAAGGGTTAGGTGTCTATGCGCATGTTTAATGGTAAAGCTCGGGCTTATACGAATATTGCCTTGATAAAATATTGGGGGAAAGAAAATCAAGAGCTGATCATTCCAATGAATAACAGCTTATCACTAACATTGGATGCGTTCTATACTGAAACAAGCGTTACTTTTTCAGAAGACGTGTCCGAGGATCTCTTCTATCTAGACAATCAACTGCAGGATTCGAAAGCGACCCTAAAAGTGAGTCGCTTTCTTGATTTAGTGCGCGCTAAAGCAAACACTAACTTGGCCGCAGTTGTCAAAAGTCAAAACTTTGTCCCTACAGCAGCTGGCTTGGCTTCTTCTGCTAGCGGGTTGGCGGCTTTAGCTGGTGCAGCTAGCGCAGCGCTAAACTTAGACCTGTCACCAGAAGAATTATCCCGTTTGGCTCGTCGTGGATCTGGCTCTGCTTGTCGTAGCATTTACGGCGGGTTTGCTGAATGGCAAAAGGGCGACTCCGATGACTCTTCTTTTGCTGTCAACATTCCTAGTGACGGCTTTGAAAACGAGCTTAGTATGCTCTTCATAGTGGTTAACGACGCACAAAAAGACATCTCCAGCCGCGACGGTATGCAGCGAACAGTCGAAACATCCGCTTTCTATGACGGCTGGCTACAGACTGTACCGCAAGATCTTAAGAAAGCACGAAAAGCCATCGAGGATAAAGATTTTACTGCTCTTGGAGAAGTCACTGAAGCCAGTGCCTTAAAAATGCATGGAACGACCTTAGCGGCAACTCCCCCATTTACCTATTGGTCAGCAGAAAGTATGAAGGCGATGAATCTCGTTCGTCAGATCAGAGAAAATGGGCTGGCTTGTTACTTTACGATGGATGCTGGTCCCAATGTCAAAATTCTAGTTGAACGTAAAAATGAAGAAGCATTGTTAGATACCTTAAAAGACCACTTTAACCCACAACAAATCGTTGTTGCTCATGCTGGTCCTGCTATTGAAATCTTGTCAGAGGAGGAGAATTAAATGATCGAAGTGACTGCACCTGGAAAATTATACATCGCCGGTGAATATGCGGTCGTTGAACCGGGACATCCGGCAATCATCGTTGCGATCGATCAATTCATTTCCGTCTCTATTGGTCCAGCTAAAAAAAGCGGCAGTATCCAATCCGCTCAATATAGCGACATGCCGATTCGTTGGACACGACGTAAAAATGAATTAGTCTTAGATATTCGAGACAATCCGTTCCATTATATATTGGCTGCCATTCACTTTACTGAAAAATTCGCTCAAGAAAAAGGTAAGCAGCTAGCCTTCTTCGACCTAAAGGTTACCAGCGAATTAGATAATTCCAATGGACGAAAATACGGTTTAGGCTCCAGCGGCGCTGTAACAGTGGCTACTGTCAAAGCACTGAACGCATTTTACGAACTAAATCTTTCTCAACTTGAATTATTCAAACTGGCTACACTGGCTCACCTGAACGTCCAAGGCAACGGCTCCTGCGGCGATATCGCAGCTAGCTGTTATGGCGGATGGCTCGCATTTTCAACCTTTGATCATGATTGGGTATTGGAAAAATTAGCTACTGAAAAAATGACTACCTTGATTGAAAGTGATTGGCCAAATCTAAAGATCGAACCCTTGCAAGTTCCCGAAGATTTGCGCTTATTGATTGGCTGGACTGGCAGTCCAGCATCAACTTCAGATTTAGTGGATCAAGTTCATCAATCCCGTGAAGAAAAGAAAAACTCTTATGAGAATTTCTTAAACGAGAGTAAAAACTGCGTAGATCTAATGATCCAAGGCTTCAAACAAAACGATATTGCTTTGATCCAAAAAATGATTCGCAAAAACCGCAGTTTATTAAATCAGCTTACTAGCCTAAGCAACGTATCCATTGAGACCGAAGAATTGAAACGCTTGAATGACCTAGCAGAAAAATATGGCGGTGCCGCAAAATCTTCTGGCGCAGGCGGTGGCGATTGCGGAATCGTGATTGTTGATAAACGTGCCGGTATCTTACCGTTGATGAGTTCGTGGGAAAAAGCGGGCATCACCCCGTTACCTTTACATGTCTACCATCTTACGGAGGATCGCCATGAATCGTAAGGATGAACATGTTTCATTAGCTAGAGCTTTTCATCAGAAACCCAAAGAAAATGATTTCGACGCAATTCGTCTCGTTCATTCTTCTTTGGTCAATACACGTCCAGAAGAAATTGACTTGAGCACAGATATTTTAGGACTAAAGCTCAGTGTCCCCTTCTACATCAATGCCATGACTGGTGGCAGTGAAAAAACAAAAAAAATCAATCATGATTTAGCAATCATCGCTCGAGAAACCGACCTAATGATGGCTACTGGTTCAGTTAGCGCAGCATTAAAGGACCCTAGTGTTGCCGATTCCTATACCGTAGTTCGGGAAGTAAATCCCAATGGCTTGATCTTAGGGAACATGGGGGCAGGAAGAACCAGTGAAGATGCAAAAAAAATCGTAGATCTGCTACAAGCAGATGGCATGCAGATTCATCTGAATGTACCACAAGAACTTGTCATGCCTGAGGGCGATCGCGATTTTCATGAATGGCAAAAAAATATCGAAGAAACCATCCAGCAATTATCTGTTCCGGTGATTGTGAAGGAGGTCGGCTTCGGTATGAGCAAAGAAACCATCCAGCAGCTGCAATTGCTTGGCGCCCAAGCAGCAGATGTCTCAGGACGCGGTGGCACGAGCTTTTCTCAAATTGAAAATGCTCGTCGGAAAAAACGAGAATTGGACTATTTGGATGATTGGGGTCAATCAACAGTTATCTCACTGCTAGAAGCCCAAACGATCGAGGATATGACCATTTTGGCTTCTGGCGGCATTCGCGACGCGTATGATATTTTTAAGGCACTCTGTTTAGGCGCTAAGGCTGTCGGCATTTCAGCAGCCATCTTAGATCACCTTATAAGCAATGGCATTGACGCGACAATCGAATTGATTGAAGACTGGAAGATACAGTTGCATCGCCTGTACCTTATGACGGATAAAGCCGCAACGACTGATTTGATTCATAACCCTATTATTCTAAGCGGTGCGCCAAAAGAATGGTGCCAAGCTCGAGGAATTGATTATAAAAAATTAGCGGTACGCTGCTAGCCAAAAAAGAGGATGCGATCAAATGATTGCGTCCTCTTCGTCTATAAAAATATTTTTTTGAATCATCGCCTGAACTTCTTCCACTTTCCTATCAAGTAATGCCCGATAAATCTTATTATGCAAACTTGTATTATCCTGATACGCTTCCATTCGCAAGACCTGTTGACTCAAATGTAATTTTATATCAGGAAGTAGCTCATTGTACCACTTGATTAAAAAGGGATTGCGACTCATAGAAACAATTTGTTGATGGAAAGTCAAATCTGCATCAATGTATTCGGAAAATTTCCCCGCTTCCAGCAACTGATTCCGTTGAAACAGCACTTCTTTCAACTCCAGCATTTCCTTATCCGTTTGGTGTTTTGCTGCCATGATAGATGCTTGGGTCTCAATCATAGATCGTGCCTGCAAGAGCTCCTTCGTTGAATACTCACCGATTATGCCATTTTTGATGAAGGTTCCAGAACCTTGCTTCACCTCTAAAATATTACTAAAAGCTAGAATTTTAACCGCTTCACGCAATGTGGAACGACCAACACCAAAAAACTCAGCTAATTCCTTTTCGACGGGTAGTTTATCTCCTATCATCAGCTCTTTTTGCTGAATGTAATTCTCCAGCTGTTGAATCGTTTCGTTCACCAGATTACGATTTTTCGTCATTCTCATAGCCTCTTCCTTGAATTGTCAGTAGTAGTATCCCGCTACACAAAATAATCATACCATATAAGAAGATGTTGAAGGATTTAAAAATATCGACAAAAATCCCTAAAAGAATCGGAATCATTCCACCCACAATATAGCCAAAAGATTGGATCATTCCTGTCCATAAACTTGCCTCTAAAGGATCCTCACTAGCCTGAAGCGGCAACAACATCGCTATAGGAAAATAACCGCCTAGACCAAAACCAACCAGAAAAATACCGACAATCAAGAGAAAAAACACATTCATCATCAAGCAGACTATCCCCAAAACGATCATTACGCCACAAAGAATGATCCAATTTCGAATCTTTCCCCAATGGTCCATCAATACTGGAATAACAAAACTAAAAAGCATTTGCACTATCACAAATAATGTTAAGTATTGACTAGCTGTCTCACGAGAAAAACCTTTTTGAACAAGCAGTTCGACTAACCACGTGCTCATTCCATAAAACATGCCTGATTGTAAGCCAAAAAATAGAACCATCTTCCAAGCTTGCTTATTACTAAGTGGAAACCCCTTTACTTTAGCTACTGAGCTCATCATTTGAACAGACTTCTTTCCCATCATAACGAACCAAATTAATCCCGCTAGAATAGCTAACAGACTCCAAATTCCTAACGCAAAGGGCCAAGTGTTTTTAGCTAACGAAAGACTAAACCTCGATGCCGTAGCCGATCCCACCCCCATACTGATTGAATAAATACCAATTAGCAAGCCTGTTTGTTTTGGAAAAAACTCCTTAATCAAGCTTGAAAGCAAGGGACCGATGATTGAGATTGAAAAGCCAATGACAATAGCAGAAACGACTAAACTTATATAACTTGAAAATATTCCCCGACTGGCGGTTGCTATCGCCAATAAAAATAGACAAGCCAGAATGCTTCGATCACGACCGAATTGTTGCTGCATTCGTTTGACACCAAACGCCATCATGCCCATGCATATTACAGGAATACTTGTTAATAAACTTACTTGAAAATTGTTCAGCTGCAAGTCCTGCTTGATCATTCCAATTAATGGCGGTATGGATGAAATCCCCAATCGAAGATTCAACGCTACGATAAATACCACAAAAATCATTTTTTTATTTTTCATGATGCACTCCTTTCAAATTCATATGATGTATTTCAAAACATCATATCATTCATCGAAGAGCACATCAATCAGTCGTTCTTTATTTGTGTCATCTAATTCAAAAATCAAAAAAAAGAAACCCACGAATGGATTTCTTTATCTTCTAAGAAGTCGTTGCAGCCAGTTTTTCTTCTCACCGATCCGAATATTTCCGCTGATTTTTTTTGCATCCAACATAGATTGAAAATAGATATTGTCTTGCAGTAATAACTGATTAATAATCTGCAAGCGTCTAAAATGCTTTTTCTTGCTCGCATCGAACTCTAGCTCCTCTGGTAAATTCCCAGAAACCTCAAGACGAGCATAATCTCTTTGAACCAGTTTCATCAGTTCGTATTGCTGCGTCAAAAGTCGATTGATTTGCTTGATTTCAGGAGGTGCCACAGAAAATTTTGAATCCGAGGGAGCCAAGCGACTCAACGCGGCAACATAATCTTGCATATCTAACATAAAGATATGATTTGCTTTACTTGCCATTAACTTCTTTTCATTTGTTAAATAATCAATTAATGCACCTAAACGCGCATTTGATTCACTTAGTTCTTTTATCTCTCGCTTCAGCTTCTCCATGCCCTCGAACCCTTCTTCTTATCCTAATTCTAGTCTATCGTTTTTCACAGACTATAACAATCAAAGAGATTCATTTTTCCTAAAAAAATTGAATCTTTTAAATAAAAACAATCGAAATTATTTTTTTCTAAAAAATATGTAAATTTCCCATAACTCGCTATTGTCTTTGGGACATCGATCGAAAATAATTTTGACAGCTATCCATTTACTATTTGTTTGCCTAACAGGATAAGAAATGTTCAAAAAAAAGAACCCTCATAAAGAGGGCTCTCGCTAAACTCTACGCTTTGTAATCGTAAGCTGTTACGATGATTTCTTTCAGCTCGCTGATTAATGGTTCTTTAGGGTTCGCTGTTGTACATTGGTCTTCGTAAGCTAACTCAGCCATACGATCCACTGTTGTATTCAATGTTTCTTGAGTCACGCCTTGCGCTTTCAAGTTCATATCAATACCACAAGCTGCTCCTAAGTTGTAAACTGCTTCGATTAGTGCTTCCACTAATTCAGCTGTTGTATTGCCTTTAAGTCCTAAGAACTTCGCGATATCAGCATAATCAGCATCGGCACGGAAGTAGTCGTATTTAGGGAACATCGCATGTTTTTGAGGATCTTTGGCATTGTAACGGATGATATGAGGCAATAGAATTGCGTTCGTACGTCCGTGAGGGATACCATATTCTCCACCAATTTTATGAGCGATTGAGTGACAAATTCCTAAGAATGCATTGGCGAAGGCCATACCAGCCATTGCTGATGCGTTATGCATTTTTTCACGTGCTTCTGGATCAGCTGTTTTAACAGATTTTTCAAGGTTTTCAAAAACGATCTTGATTGCTTGTAAGCTTAATCCGCGAGTGTAGTCAGATGCCATAACAGATACATAAGACTCGATCGCATGTGTCAATACGTCCATACCAGTATCAGCTGTTACTGAAGCAGGTACTGTCATAACAAATTGAGGGTCAACAATCGCTACATCCGGTGTTAACGCGTAATCTGCTAATGGGTATTTCACGTGTGTTTCACTATCTGTAATAACGGCAAATGGTGTTACTTCAGAACCAGTACCAGAAGTTGTCGGGATACATACGAACTGAGTTTTTTCAGGTTTGCCGATATTGTAAGTCCGTTTACGAATATCTAAGAATTTTTGTTTCGCGCCGAAGAATGAAGTGTCTGGGTGTTCAAAGAACATCCACATGCCTTTCGCCGCATCCATTGCTGAACCACCACCAAGAGCGATGACTGTATCTGGTTGGAACTCGTTGAACATTTCTAGCCCTTTGTAAACAGTGTTTGTTGAAGGGTTTGGTTCAACATCAGAGAACACTTCGATTTTCACATCATTTTTACGACGTCCAAGAACTTCGCGAACGATGTCAGCATACCCAAATTGAACCATACCAGGGTCACAAACTAACATAACACGTTCAACATTTTCCATTTGCGTCAAATACAATAGAGAGTTCTTTTCGAAGTAGATTTTTGATGGTAATTTAAACCATTGCATATTATTTCTCCGTTTCGCTATAGTTTTAACATTGATTAAGTTAATAGCAGATACGTTCTTAGATACAGAGTTCTTACCGTATGAACCACAACCAAGAGTCAATGATGGGATCATTTCATTGTAGATGTCACCGATACCGCCTTCAGCAGATGGTGAATTTACTAAGATACGGCAAGCTTTCATACGTAAGCCGAATTTCACTTGTAAATCTTCATCTTCAGTATGGATAACCGCTGTATGTCCTAATCCGCCTAACTCAAGCATGCCTTGGCAAAGATCAAATCCATGTTGGTGATCATTTGCTTTAATCATAGCTAAAACTGGAGAAAGTTTTTCACGAGATAATGGATAATCCGCACCCACGCCATCTAATTCCGCAATCAGGATTTTAGTTCCCGCTGGAACTTTGATTCCTGCGCGTTGCGCGATATCTTCAGCTGAATGACCAACGATTGCAGGATTTACTGCATATTTTCCTTCGTTCATTACAGCGTCTTCTAATCTCTTCAATTCTGCTTTCTTCACTACATATACTTGATGTGCTTGGAACTCAGCTTTTACTTCTTCATAGACTTCTTTGTCAACGATGACCGCTTGTTCAGAAGCACAAATCATTCCGTTATCAAAAGATTTAGAAACGATCAAATCATTTACCGCACGTTTGATTTTTGCAGTTTTTTCAATGTATGAAGGTACGTTACCAGCACCTACACCTAAAGCTGGTTTCCCAGTAGAATATGCTGATTTAACCATGCCAGGTCCGCCAGTCGCAAGGACGATTGCTACACCTGGGTGATTCATTAACATTGAAGTTGCGTCGATCGATGGCTTTTCGATCCATTGGATACAGTTTTCAGGAGCGCCCGCTGCGATTGCAGCATCACGAACGATACGTGCAGCTTCAGCTGAACATTTTTGAGCACTTGGATGGAATGCAAAAACGATTGGATTCCCTGTTTTCAATGCAATCATTGATTTGAAGATTGTAGTAGAAGTTGGGTTCGTGGTAGGTGTTACCCCACAAACAACACCGACAGGTCCGGCAACTTCAATTAAACCTTTTTGTTTGTCTTCACCGATTACGCCAACTGTCTTATCATGTTTGATACTGTTCCAAATATACTCTGATGCGTACATATTTTTGATTGCTTTATCTTCGACAATCCCACGGCCAGTTTCTTCAACCGCCATTTTTGCCAACATCATGTGTTTGTCTAGTGCAGCCATTGCCATTTCATGAACGATATGGTCAACTTTTTCTTGATCGAAATCTTCCATTTCTTTCAGAGCAACATTTGCTTTTGCCGCTAATTCATCAATCACTTGCTCAACGCTGATCGCGTCTTTTTCCTTTTCAATCGCTTTAGCCATGTGTATCCTCCTAAAAATTTTTGTGTTACTTTTCACATACACATCATACAACACAGCCGATCGTTTGTAAATACTTTTTGTGATTTTTTTCACACCATTTCGTTTTATTAACAAACTCCCTATTTTAAAGACTTTCGTAACATTTGTTTTTATAGTAACTTTAACTAATTCTTTACTCTTTTAAAGAACTTTTTTCACAAATGCAATTTACCCGTTAATTGCTTTTTCGGATTATACGAAATTAGTGGCTACCCAAATGAATTTCTATTAAGTCTGCATTAACTGGTCCTTTTAGCACTTAATACAAAAACTGTCCCTACCAAGAGGATGCAGCCTATAATAGAGAGAAGTTTATTATTAGACATCCCTGTTTTTGGATATTGTTTTTTAGTTGCAGTTGATGCTGATTGGCTTGATTGTTCGCGGCTGCTTTCTTTTGTTGTGTCCATTTCTTTTGAAGCATTCTTTTTCGTAGCTGCTGTCTCGCCTTCCTTGATATTCTCTTTTGTTAAGGAGATTCGCTTATTTTTTTTGGTAAAGGTAAATGTTATCGGCTCATTATTCAATGTATAGCCTTCAGGTGCTCTTATTTCTACTAATGAATAGTTACCTTCTGGCAACGGATGAATGTGCAGCAGGCCATTCTTATCCGTTATTAGCTTCTTACGAAGATACATCTTCTCTCCCTTCTCGTTGCTTAATTCAAATTCTGCACCTGAGAGCTTCTCTCCCGTTACCGAATCGATTTTAGTTAAATTGATACCGTCTTTATTCTCTGAACTAGTGGTTGAAGTAGGGGTAGTAGACTTTTGAGCTGTCATCTTTTCTTTTGTAGAAGGTTTTCCAATTGTTATTTCTGACTGTTCCTTTCGACTCTGAAGAATAGCTGTCGCAGGAACAAAAACTTGATCACTAGAGACCTGTCCTCTTAAGGAAATTTGATTTAAGACAAGAAATTTATTGGTTTGGGTATTTTGAGTTCGAAAATTATATTGATTTCCTTCACCAGCTCCGCCTGTAATTACTGTTTGATACCCTGGAGTAGAAACCTCACGAATTAAATAGCTGTGTCCATCGCTTAACAATGACTTCCAGTCTTTCAAACCCTCGATCCTGTCTAAATACTTTCCCTGAGGAGACTTATTTTTATAGAAGGAAACTTTGACTACTTCCCCTTTTTTTACTATCTTTTTTTCAGTAATCCCATAAGCAACTGCTTTAACAGGCTGCGTTTGATCCACGATCACATATTCGAAATGTTGAAATTCAGGCAAGTCACCAATTCCTGTTACTTGGGCTTCTACTTGGATTGGACTAGCCTTTGAAGTTACTGAATCGATAATTGTCAATTTGTGATTTGTCAGCGAATCATTGCCTCCTAGATTAATACCATTGCCTGCTTTTACAGCTTTCACTTTAATTGTTAATGGAATATTTATCAGCTCTTTTTGACTTGCTCCTAGGTCATTAAGTCTTACAGTAAAACGATTATTTCTTAGAAAAGCCTGACCAATCGTCTCTTTGATGACAGAATTAGTCAAATCCAATGTCGGCTCCTCTATATAAGTATGGAGAAACCGTTCATCGGGCAACGTAAAAGCAAATGTATCTCCCGCTTCCACTTCTTTCATGTTTTCTGTACTAATGGTCCATAAGTAGCTCAATTGGACAATCTCGTCTACTTGAACTTTATTCGCTTCAGAAACTTGAATCCCGTTCTCTTTGGATACTTCTACCCCAAGAACCTCTACCTTATCTGTAACATCTTTCGCCGCGCTTGTAACCACAGGAGAAAACACACTAGTCATTGTCATACTCAGCCCCAATAACAAAAGAAGGACAAGGATAGATACACCATTTCTTTCTCTCATTCTTTTCCCCTCCACTATCGTTTTATTCCACTAAACAAAAGAACACGTGCGTCATAACTATTTCCTAGTACTGATTCCTCTACTGGCAAAGTACCTCTCTTTTTTTATTTTCTCAGATTATCATTAGCAAAAGAGATGGTTTTAAAATCTTATATTCCTTATTTTTAACAGCTGATAAGTAATCTGGTTTTTGCGAGAAAACAAAAAAAGGTGCGTATAATTACGCACCTCAACGATTATAATAGTAAGAACAATAATAAATCTTACTTATCTTCTGTTTTATCTTCAGGTTTTTCTTCCACGACAGTTTCAGTAGGCTCTGTTGTTTCTGGTTCAACAACTTCCGTTTCAACAGGGGCTGCCGCTGGACGGACACCAGACTTCACCGTTCTGATTGAAGAACGATCAAATACTAGATAAATTCCTTCACAGTCTAACGTAACTGTTTTATCGTTGTTGTTGATCTCAGAGATCACACCATGAAGTCCGCCAATAGTAACTACGCTATCTCCGACCTTCATTGCATCTAATAAACTTTGACGTTCTTGCTGTTGTTTCTTTTGAGAACGGTTCATCATAAAGAACATTCCCAGCATTAATACTAGCAAGATAATCATTGAAAAGTTTCCCATTTTAAATTTCCCCTCGCATTCTTAGTAAATCCACTTTTAACTGTAACAAAGTTTCCAGCGTTACACTAGCCTTTTTAATCAGACTTTAGAAACTTTTTGCGTTTTGCTTGTTAAAACCATATTCTTCAAAGAAGGCTTGACGAAATTCTAATAAGTTATCATCCATAATTGCTTGACGAACTTGCTTCATCAAGTTGATCAAGAAATACAAATTGTGATAAGAAGTCAGGCGAATCCCAAAGGTTTCATCACAGTGGATCAAATGACGAATATATGCACGTGTATAATTACGACAAGTATAGCAATCACACTTTTCATCTAGAGGACGGAAATCATGAGCGTACTTCGCATTTTTAACGACTAATCGACCAGCAGACGTCATACAGGTACCATTACGTGCTATACGTGTTGGCAGCACGCAGTCAAACATGTCAACACCGCGTATGACACCATCTATTAATGAATCGGCTGCGCCAACTCCCATAAGATATCGAGGTTTGTTTTCTGGAATTAACGGTGTAGTAAATTCTAATACTCGGTTCATTTCTTCCTTTGGCTCACCAACAGAAAGCCCGCCGATAGAATAGCCAGGAAAATCCATACTTACAAGATCTTTCGCGCTTTGACGTCGTAGATCCTCAAAGCCAGCCCCTTGAATAATCCCGAATAGGCCTTGAGTCGCTGGATTCGCATGTGCTTTTAGGCCGCGTTCAGCCCAGCGAGACGTACGTTCAACAGATTTTTTGACATAATCATAGCTTTCATCAAATGGTGGACACTCATCAAAGCTCATCATAATATCTGAGCCTAATTTATTTTGAATATCGATCGCTTTTTCTGGTGATAAGAACATCTTCGAACCATTTAAATGATTTTTAAAATGAACTCCTTCTTCGACGATATTGCGCATATCAGCCAGTGAAAAGACTTGGAAACCGCCAGAATCGGTTAAGATTGGCTGATCCCAATTCATAAATTTGTGCAGGCCGCCTGCTTCAGCGACCAAATCTTCTCCTGGACGCAGCCAAAGGTGGTAGGTATTACTTAAGATAATGCCGGCACCCATCTCCTTCAATTCTTCTGGTGACATTGTTTTTACTGTAGCAAGCGTCCCTACGGGCATAAACATAGGGGTCGGGAAAGTACCGTGAGGCGTAATGATCTCGCCCAAGCGTGCGCCTGTATGTTTTTCTTTCTTTATTAAACGATAAGAAATGGCAGGTTCAGTCATTTAATTTCCTACTTTCTTCTATATGTATGTGTTTGCAACTTGTACCATAATACTGGTTTTAACTTGCTTTTGCAACTTCTCTTACAGCGATCCTAAGAAGAACTTAAACAGACTCAAAATCTCTTTTTGCGTATAACCTTTCCCTTACTATTAAAAAAAGTCTTCGATGGAAAGAATGACCATCGAAGACGTTCGTTTCTAGATATTTTTCGGATCTACTTCTGGTGCTTTATGGAACTTGATTAGCTCGTTCACTATGATTGGTACAATTGAAAGCAAGATCGCAATCACCCAATGATTCATACTGATTGGTACAAGATAGAACAATTCTTGTGTCTGAGGAATTAGCGCAATTGCCGTTGTAATTCCTAATGCTAACCAGGCCATTTGAGCCAATGATTTATTCGTTGCTAAATCTACTTTAAAAATCGATTTACTACTACGTACATTAAATACGTGCAGGATTGATGAGTAAGCTAAAACTAGAAATGCAACAGTTTGCCCAACTTCCAAACTTGGTGGCGTAAAGTAGCTAACATGTTCAACAAATGCCCCAATATAGAAACCAATCAGAGTCACAACCGTAAAGACCGCTGCGTTCAAACCAATTTTTTCCCATAGACCGCGAGCAAAGATTCCTTCATCGCGAGGAATTGGTTTTTCATCCATGATTCCAGCTTCAGCCGGTTCTCTCCCCAACGCAAATCCAGGAAGCCCATCTGCTACCACGTTTACAAACAACAATTGTACTGCCGTAAACGGGGCACCCCAGCCTAATAGCATTGCAATCACTACAATGAAAATTTCTGAGATATTACAGCTTAATAAAAAGTTGATTGCTTTACGAATTCCTTGGTACACAGAACGTCCACGAGCTACTGCATCAACGATTGTTGCGAAATTGTCATCGGTCAACACCATATCGGCTGCACCTTTAGCAACATCGGTACCGGTAATTCCCATGGCACAACCAACATCACTCGCTTTTAATGCTGGAGCATCATTGACGCCATCTCCAGTCATCGCTACGACAGCGCCTGTACGTTGCCAGGATTTGACGATTCGAATTTTATCTTCTGGTGTCACACGTGCATAAACAGATAAGTCCTTCACACGTCCATCAAGCTCTTCATCACTCATTTTTTGTAATTGAGCACCAGAGATCGCTTCTTTCCGAGTTTTCATGATTCCTAATTCTTTGGCGATAGCTCCGGCAGTAACGACATGGTCCCCGGTGATCATCACTGTTTTGATCCCTGCTTTTTTGGCACGTGCAATAGCTGCTTTTGATTCTGGTCTTGGCGGATCAATCATACCGATCAAGCCCATCAAGCGCAAATCTTTTTCTAATGCTTCCGAGGTTATGTCCTTAGGTTCTTCTTCATGGATCGCATAACCTACAGCAATGACTCGTAACGCTTTTTTCCCGAAACGGTCATTAACGATCGCCGCCTGATCTACATCCCCGTAATGGAATTTTGGTAGTAACACGTCGAAAGCACCTTTAGTAATAGAAATAAATTTCTTCCCGCGCTTATGTACAGTCGTCATCATTTTCCGATCAGAGTCGAAAGGAATTTCACCGATTCTCGGGTATTTTTCTTCCAGTTCAGCTTTCGTATGATAATTTTCCTCTACTGCGCGAACAATTGCTGCTTCTGTAGGATTGCCTTTAATTTCTAATTCATTGTCATCATTTTCCACAATGACATCGGTACATAAAGCCGCAATGCTCAAAACTTCCATCGCTTCTTCCGTCATACCTTCTTCAGTATCAACGACCGAATCACCATGTGTCCAGACACGACGAACACGCATTTTGTTTTGAGTCAATGTCCCAGTTTTATCAGAACAAATCACGTTTGCTGATCCTAAAGTCTCCACAGCTGGTAATCGGCGAATAATCGCATTCTTTTGCGCCATTTTTTGAACGCCATAGGCTAATGTTAATGTCACAATAACCGTCAATGTTTCCGGCACGGCCGCCACAGCTAAGGAAATCGCTGTGATAAACATATCCAACATTGGTTCGCCTTGCATCTCTCCAATGAAAAACACAAAAGCCGCAGCTGCCAAAGCGATCAAACTGATCCGTTTCCCTAATTGATTTAATCGTTTTTGCAGAGGTGTTTTTTGTGTTTCATCACTATTTAAAAGACCGGCGATTTTTCCCATCTCAGTCTTCATACCAGTTGCAGTTACGATTGCTTTCCCGCGACCATTAACTACTGTCGATCCTTTGTAAAGCATATTCAAGCGATCACCTAATGCATCGTCCTCTTCGCCTTGATATTCTGGATCTTTCATCACTGGTTCACTTTCACCAGTTAATGCTGATTCCTCTACACGTAATTGTGACGCTTCTACGATTCTTGCATCCGCAGTGATCATTGAGCCAGATTCAAGTAGTAGTGTATCCCCCGGCACAAGATTCTCAGCATCAATTTCTTCTTGTTTTCCATCACGCATGACAGTCGCTGTCTGCTTATTCATATCTTGCAAAGCAGATAATGCTTTCTCCGCATTTCCTTCCTGCACGATCGCCAAAACCGAATTAATCACAACAATAGCTATAATTAGAAAACTTTCGAAATAATCACCATGATCAGTCGCTATAGCGGTATAAAGGGATATAACTGCTGCAACTAATAAAATAATCGTTGTAAAATCTGTCAAACTATGAAAAAATTTTTTAATCAAGGATTCCTTTGGCGCTTCATCAAATTTATTTTTTCCGTTATTTTTTATTTGTTCCTGTACTTTATCTTCCGTCAATCCATCAGCTAAATCAGCGTCAAATTCGCTAACTACGGTATCTATCGTCTCTTTGTAGGGTTCCATCCCATCCCTCCTTTTCGTTATAAAAAACCTGTCTATATTATTACTATAACACAGAAAAGAGTCTTAACTCAAAGCATACACCTTGTCTTTTGATCAAAAAGTAACAAAATTAATCTTTCTAAATAACCAAGTGTAATCGCTTCCAAAAACAACTCAAATGTGCTATATTATAGATACAAGGAAGGAGGAACTTAGATCATTCGAAGGATTTCTCGATAAGAAAGTAGAAAAAAGTAAACAATAAAATTGTTAGTAATACAAGATTCACCGAAAAGTTGTCAAGAGTGTACGTGTGAAGTATTTCTTTATAAATAGTGAATGCGTATCAGAGGTTGAGTAGTACATCAAACACACAAGTAAAAAGATACGTAAGTAAGAAAAAAGTTTCTTAAAACTGAATAAAAGTGAAAACGTAGTAAAAACAAATATTTATGTTTATAGTCAAGAAATTCATGTAATACTTTGCATGTATCATAAAAAGTAATATAAAATTCGAATGAACTAATCCTTCCGATATTCTAAGAGCCAGGCAGTCGAGAGCCTGGCTTTTTTGTGTTTAAGTTTGCAATCCATTGAAACAACAACGATTTGAAGCGGTTTTGTAAAAATTGATTGCCAAAAGTTTGCACTGAATTGCACTGTTTTGAACATCAATTTTAGCCAAGTTTTAGCCACTTTCTAAGACCTAAAAACGAGGCTTACGCCCTATGAAATCACCGAAAATAAAACATAGGGAGTGGCTTAAATATGGGATTCAATTACGAGCAAAAAAGAAAAGAGTATCTCGTTGGCGAGATTTCACATGAAGAATTTTATTTAGAATTTGCAGACGCGATCAATTTCGATGACCTTGCATCGTTAGTGCCAGCGGATGCTTGCAAATCGCGTGATCCACATTTGAATGATGTACCGTTGAAATTATGGGATTATCGGTTCGCTGAAGTACGGTTCTTACTATCGCGAGCAATCAATCAAGGGCGTATCGTCAAAAGATCAAACGGTCTATCCGCGTCAGAATCTGCATGTTTGTTAAAAGAGGTTGCCAAAGACTGCACTGTTGTATCAATTTAATTTAAAAAGCATTCCGGTATTACTATCGAGTGCAACTGAGGATGGCTAATTTTAGCTGTCCTCTTTTTTTACACGCAATTTACGACCACTTCACTAACTTCTTTTACTCTATAAACCAGACAAAAAAGGAGAAATACATAAAAACGATCGATTCTTTCTTTTAAACATAAAAATGCAACCGTTCTTTTTACCCAATGCAACTTAAGTCTAGTGTGCATTAGGTTATGTTGCATTCAAAACACACAAATAAAAAACCGACCAGAAGAAAAACGAGCTTTCCCTAGAGCCGCAAGGGATAGAGCTATTTTAGCGAATGTCACACAATCAGATTGTGTGACATTCATATTTCTAAGATTTTCGACTTGTTCCCAACTTTTTTCTTCATTGCCGGATACCATGAAAAATGTAATGCCTGTACGAATAATCTTAGCCACCCTAAAATAATTAATCTGAGAGTCCGTATATCAATTTCCCACATAAACATTTCACCAAATTATTTAACGCATATGGTTCTTTCGGATGATTATTTCCGCCAAAAGCAGTTCTTTTCTGTAAAGACAAGATTTGGTTTCCTTTGGAGGTGGTCGCCTCCCTAAGTTCTCTTTTCTCTTTTCTGTTTACCCTTTCGTATACATAATGAACTTCCTGTTTTTTATTCATTATTCGCCCAGATGCATTTATTGGAATTTCACGTAGCTTCCATAGTACATTATTCTGAATAATATAATGTTGTTGACTCAAAACATTTATCTCTAAATTATTAAAGTATTTATTTGTCTTTGATAGTCTAGCTGATTGTATTTGTCCGATAAAAAAAATGAAGGTAATTAGTACTATATGCTTACGTTTCTTTTTCAATTTTATCCCTCTTCAGTTCTAAAATTATATCGGCAAAATACGCCCAATCATTCTTTGTAGGCGGATCTCTCCAAATAATTTGTTTTGCCAAAAGCAACGGTTGATAAATATCAGTTAAATATAAATCTGTTTCAGTATCATTGAATCGCTGAAACTCGATATTTAAATCTTTGTAGTATTCAATATTTCTTTCAATGAAGGAATTGTAAGATTCCCCATGTGAAAAATCTATACACACTTTAATTAAAGGTTCTATTTCTTTTACAGGTATATTATCAACTAACATGAATATTATGTCATAATAGAATTTTACCAATTGTGAATTTTTAATCCCTATACCTAGTATTACCCGACAATGCTTATCAACAAATTCAAATGCGATTGCGTGAAATGTAGGAAACATTTCACTAAAATAATTAATTTGGAATTCGTCAATGAAAGAAGTTGCCATACTAGAAAAAATAAACCAATTGGAAAAAAGTATTGTAAGTTTTTTTCTTGTTTTATCAGCATAAAGATGCGCCTGGCCAAAATAATTATTAAAGATGTCTTGAAATCTATCTATTAAATAGATAACCGCTCCTTGGGGTTGAATTGTTATATTTTTTTTGTATCCCCCCAAAAAAATGTAAGTATCTAACAAATATTGCTCTGTATCCGATAATCCATTCTTATATAAGTGCTTACGTACCTTGATAACTCTAGTTCTATCAATCGATACAATAGATTTAATAAACTCATCATCTTTGTAAGAAATTGCATAGCTATTTTTCGCCCTGCAATATTGAATAGATAAAAACAAAACTAATTTTTCTTGAAGCGTTTTAGTGATACGATTCTGTAAATCTGCCATAATTACTGTTTTGGTTGTATTGCTATACTCACATACTTTTTTTGAAAAGGGTGGAGGAAATCCACTGAAATAGAAAAAGTAAATATCATTTAGCATATTTCTTATATGTAATTCAGAATCCGCTTTTAAACTCATCCCTTCAATTTTAATTCCAAATTCTTTATATAAATACGCGTTTAATTCCTGTCTTTTTCGATAGGCCTGAGGCAAACTCAAATACTCTTCCTTAGCAAATATTTTTATGTTGGAACCTTCTTGTACAATGTAATGTAATAACTTAAACTTTTTAGATCGTCTGATTAATTCATTTTTCAATCTTTCCAAATCATTCATAGTAATATTTGAATAGACAATCTCACTATTTTTATTAATTGAAATTTCCCCTTTTAATTGGTAGCCATTCAATTCGTCTATACATGACTCAACTTTATATTTAGATAACGATAACTTTTCACAGATTATACTGTCAGTTAAAAGTTCGTTATTGTATTGCTCAAGTACTTGTGCAGTTAAGAATACATTTTTATCTTTTTCTTCAAGTATATCTAGAATCATACAAATTCACCGTTCCAATTTCATGATAATATTTAAAAAAACAATCTAGAAAAACTACTTTCTAGATTGTTTTAGCTTTTATCCACGTTTCTTATTTGTACAAAGCACTCTCCAAAATGCTGCAATACAAATTAAGATAATTACGCCTAAAATTTTAAGCATTTCTGATGTAGTATTATCCATTCCTGTACTTGGTAAAAAGCTTAATGGTTTCGTCGTGTAAGTTCTACCAACATTTCCTATAATTATTTCATCTTCTCCTAAAGATTTCCCATTCATATCTGTGTGTCGAATAACAACCTCTCCTTTATCAGAGTTCTTTTGTGTATCTTTAACTCCAGATGAGTCGTTCCTCGTGTATACAAATACTACTGTTTGCGCCTGATCACTCAATGTGCCGGTCGCCGAACCCTGTACTTCCTTGAACGTATATCCTTCAATTTCTTTCTGTTCAGTGGTATACGGATCGCCAATGTTTCCGCTTTTCACTTCGTCCTCTGCCAGCTTGCGTCCTTCTTCATCCTGATACTTCACGGTCACGTCTTCTGCTGGTACTGGAATCTTACTGTAGATATACGTCACTGTTTGCGCCTGATCACTCAATGTGCCGGTCGCCGAACCCTGTACTTCCTTGAACGTATATCCTTCAATTTCTTTCTGTTCAGTGGTATACGGATCGCCAATGTTTCCACTTTTCACTTCGTCTTCTGCCAGCTTGCGTCCTTCTTCATCCTGATACTTCACTGTCACGTCTTCTGCTGGTACTGGAATCTTACTGTAGATATACGTCACTGTTTGCGCCTGATCACTCAATGTGCCGGTCGCCGAACCCTGTACTTCCTTGAACGTATATCCTTCAATTTCTTTCTGTTCAGTGGTATACGGATCGCCAATGTTTCCGCTTTTCACTTCGTCTTCTGCCAGCTTGCGTCCTTCTTCATCCTGATACTTCACGGTCACGTCTTCTGCTGGTACTGGAATTTTACTGTAGATATACGTCACTGTTTGCGCCTGATCACTCAATGTGCCGGTCGCCGAACCCTGTACTTCCTTGAACGTATATCCTTCAATTTCTTTCTGTTCAGTGGTATACGGATCGCCAATGTTTCCACTTTTCACTTCGTCTTCTGCCAGCTTGCGTCCTTCTTCATCCTGATACTTCACGGTCACGTCTTCTGCTGGTACTGGAATTTTACTGTAGATATACGTCACTGTTTGCGCCTGATCACTCAATGTGCCGGTCGCCGAACCCTGTACTTCCTTGAACGTATATCCTTCAATTTCTTTCTGTTCAGTGGTATACGGATCGCCAATGTTTCCGCTTTTCACTTCGTCTTCTGCCAGCTTGCGTCCTTCTTCATCCTGATACTTCACGGTCACGTCTTCTGCTGGTACTGGAATCTTACTGTAGATATACGTCACTGTTTGCGCCTGATCACTCAATGTGCCGGTCGCCGAACCCTGTACTTCCTTGAACGTATATCCTTCAATTTCTTTCTGTTCAGTGGTATACGGATCGCCAATGTTTCCACTTTTCACTTCGTCTTCTGCCAGCTTGCGTCCTTCTTCATCCTGATACTTCACGGTCACGTCTTCTGCTGGTACTGGAATCTTACTGTAGATATACGTCACTGTTTGCGCCTGATCACTCAATGTGCCGGTCGCCGAACCCTGTACTTCCTTGAACGTATATCCTTCAATTTCTTTCTGTTCAGTGGTATACGGATCGCCAATGTTTCCACTTTTCACTTCGTCTTCTGCCAGCTTGCGTCCTTCTTCATCCTGATACTTCACTGTCACGTCTTCTGCTGGTACTGGAATCTTACTGTAGATATACGTCACTGTTTGCGCCTGATCACTCAATGTGCCGGTCGCCGAACCCTGTACTTCCTTGAACGTATATCCTTCAATTTCTTTCTGTTCAGTGGTATACGGATCGCCAATGTTTCCGCTTTTCACTTCGTCCTCTGCCAGCTTGCGTCCTTCTTCATCCTGATACTTCACTGTCACGTCTTCTGCTGAATTTATATCTTTCTTGTATACATATCTAACTTTCTGTTCTTCTTCACTAAATAACCCTGTTGCATTACTTGGAAGTTGACTTTCATCTAAGGTATAGCCTGGGATTACTAATTTATATTCATCAGTAGTAGCATCGTATGGATCACCAATATTACCACTTAATGCCTGGGATGTGCTTATTTCAAAATCGTCCTCATCCACATACTCAACAATGACATCTTTTCCTTCATCTATCTTTGGACTTATATATAAAGGCATCCAATCACCACTTCTGCCACCAGAGCTACCATATATGTAAGAATGCTCTATTCCTTTTGTGGCTAAATCTGTAGGTAAATTAAGCGCATCTATCTCAATTGAAAAGCCGACTTCTAAGGTGGTTCCTATAGGCACGCTAGAAGGTAAAACAACTTTGAATCCCTTTACTTGTCTCCAGTCCATCGGTAACTCTTCAGTATAGTTAGTGCCATCCGTCGAAGTTAGCAATTGGTACGATGAATCAGATGAAGTAGAAATGTCAGGTCTATCCACCAGTCTGACCAAACTATTATCCAATTCAAATACATCATTATATGACGTAGTAACCGTTCCATCATTCAAGAAAACTCTTGAACTAAAATTAACAGGTTCATTATTAACTCTATTTACTCTAATGCTCCAAACCAGCTTGTTTGGTGCACCCGAAAAATCAACTTTTTCGGTCTGCGCTCTAATACTCGAATATGAAGTGCCTCCAAACATGATAGCTGAAGCGTCTCCAAAAACATTTATAGGAAACGATACTAATAATAGTACAAAGACAACAAGTATTTTTATATATTTCATAAATCCAATCCTTCCTTTTAAATATTAATCATTAAATCACAAGTTTATTCTCCCAAATAATTCGTGTTAGAAAGTTCCTCTTAATCTTTCTAATCATTAGATAATAAACCCTTAGATTTTAATTCATATAGAAAATCAACAAAGTCTGTCTTGATAATTCTCAATGGATGGATATAAGGAATTCTAAATATCCATTTTTGCTCCTTGTAATAGAATCTCCAAACTTTTGAAAAAGGTAGAGAATTCCTTAAAGTACTTCTTGAAATTTCAGCTAAGTTTAATTCATTCTTTTGTACTACTTTATCTGATAGTTTGTGAATATATAATACAATCAATTTGTTTTTATTCACTAAAAGAACAGCTTGATTAGAGCTAGCCGAAATTCCTTGAGCTATAGTATAGCAAGGTAACATATCATTTTCTCCGTATTCTATTTTCAAAGCATCAATTACTTTTTTATCAATATAAAAGATTTCTACTCATTCCCGTTCAACAATATTAATCTAGAACCTAATAAACCTATCTAGACATTTACATAAAAATAAAGATGTAACTAATATTCCCTATAGCCTTTTCATTACTTGATTTATCGCTTCTTGATCCTTATGCGTGAAAATAGAGGCTGTATATATGAATTCATTCTCCAATGTTCGTACAATTATACTTACAAACATACGTCGTTTTAATTCCATGGAAATGACGTTTGCATATGTAACTTTTTCCCCATTTATTAATAACCCATTTTGATAAATTTGAATATCGTTTCTTTTTCGCATACTCCATAAAGAAGAAATTCCGACTAGAAGTAACACTCCGCTTAAAATTAGTATCACTATATCCGGTAATTCTGCAAAGAAAATTCCATATACCCAAACATGTCCCAAGAAAAAATATGAATATGAAACCCAGGTTCCCATCAAAATTCCTCCAATAAAGATAAAGAATTTCACCAATTTGCTTTCATTAATTACATGAATACACTCACCTAATTCTGAGTCTTCATTTTTTGATTTCCCAATTTTCATCTTATCTCTTATAATATGTTTATTTTTTCGGATGAACATACTTTTCCTCTCTCTTTTTTTCTTATCTCAATTCTTAAAATAGGGAATACTCATTAATTCTCTTAATAATTTGTTGCTTAACAAGTATCCTTTTTTCCACAAAATAGTTAAATCGTCCTCTGAAAAATCAGTCTCTACTAATTTTTTACAGATACGCTTTTTTAGACTAGAAAGTTGACTCATTTGTGAGCTGCTTAATTCTGTTCCCCACAAAATATAACTAAGTTCAAATCGCGATACTGCTCTCCCATTAGCTTTAGCCAAATGATACAACAGTTTTTTTTCATTGTTAGACAACTTAGAAAAAAACAAATCTATTTTAGTGTTTGAACTATTCACTTCTTTTTTGGATTCCATCCTTTTTTCTGTCTCGCTAATTGTATCTGTCAACAGGCTTATTTTGTTGTTAGCACCAATGCTGATTCCATTTAAATCAATCCAATGATCAACTACATCCGTTAAATATGAATGTTCAGAATTTTTTAGTATACTCAGGTTCCCTTTTCTAATAATAATTTGATTCGTTTTTTTGAATAGAGAGTGAAATTTAGCAAATTCTTGTGTAGATACAGTATCGCTAAATATAATAACTGAGAAGTAAGAAAAGAATTGTTGATGTTTTTCTACACTATTTAATAAATTGAATGAACAATAAACCTCCTCATTTGATCTTTGCAAAGTTAATTGTAATTCTTGCTCTGCCAATAGATTTTTCGTCAGTATCAATATCCTTCCCATAGCGTTCCTCCTAATTTATAAAGTTGTAATTTAAGAACATACTAAATAGTACAATATAGGGATTTCTCTATGTTGGTGGATAAAACGAAAAATTATCAGAAATTTTATTTCACAAAAAAAAAATGATAATAGATAATTTACTTTTATATCTTGTGTTTTTCTTAGATTAGAGTCGCTTTTTTCTAATCATTTTATTAAAGCTTCGAAAATAAAAAAGAGCTACTCAATTGCATAATCAATAATTTCTTCGCCAATTTGAATTTGGGATGGCTTTCATGGATGATATATCTCTAACATTTCATGGTGATTTTAAGGATATGTTAGGATTAAGTTTGCGCGGTTTGTACAAAAGAACACAGTTGTCAACATTTAATTCTTCTTGCATTGATACCTATTCTTGAATTGAATACATATATTTACATGATGATAGAACATGTTTGCTTGTAATTTTATAGATATAAAAGCTTATTTTTAGATATAGTTTTAAATATACATTATCAATATTACTTATTGGTTTACAATTTTAAGGTAATTGTCAGGGATTAATAAAGTGACTTGCAGAAATTGCTTAATACATTTCTACAATTAATTGAATAAGGGAGGAGTTCCAAACGAATGCAACATGATCACATTATGTGAAATCTTTAGACTTAAATAAGCGAACTTCTTAAAATATGATTTTGATATAGTCTGTATTTCTACCGCTATTTTCTGTGTCACTGTTCCAGATCCCCCGTCCTCTATGAATCCCTCTCTTCCCATACAAAGGTGCTCAGATAATCAAGTTTAGCATGCGTATGCTTTAAGTGGTTTCCTAAAAATGTACTTTAAAAGTACATTTTTAGGAAATCCGATAAAAACAAAAAAGGACCTCAAAAAGAAGTCCTTTTATCAAGAGTTATCAAAAGAAAGTTAGTCGTTTCCAGTGTCTATTCGAAGTTTTACCATCAAGGAAATATGGCAGGAATATAATACATTGACACGCTAGAGGAGAAATAGCACATGATCAAACCCTCTCTTTTTCAGAATAGGTTTTATTAAATGCTTCTTTCTCTCTTACAGAAGAGAATCTCTCCACTTATTTTCTATTCTTTGATTAAATTTAATTTTATTTCTCCGTTTAATGAAAATTGTCGCCAACTAAAAATAAAAGTGACAACTGGCTCGATCTACCACAATAATACTGACAAGAATGGTGAAAAAAGATTTCTTGAATGTTGCGACTTTAAAATTGACCCCACCTAGCAACCAAAAGGCAATTCCAAAAAGGACTGAGGCCGAATTAGTTAATATCCCTGAAGAACTTTCACTATCTTCTACAGTAATTGACCCTTCGTAACCTGTGCAGTCTAGCAGTAGTCCAAGTAAAATGCATACTCCTAGTATTATCACGAAGAACTCATCTGATAGTTGCCAAAGATATCCTCCCTCTTTTCGTATGGGTTTTCCCAACATAACTCCTCTTTTGAGTATCTAAAGTCCCAACTTCTGAGTTTGGCGGAATGATAGACTAAAATATAAAGAAGCAGCATACTTTAAATGTATGCTGCTAATTAGATTTAAACTTAAGACTTCTAATTAAACTACATTTCATAATCAATGGATGCACCTGAAACAAAAGACTTTTCTAGCAATAGTACATCACTGATTTCAGGATTAGCTTCTTTATAAATTGACAGACACGCCATTTCAAAATAGAAATCGTAAAGAACTTCATCAAATACTGAAGTAAATAACGCTTGTCTGATCCTCTTGTCGGATAAATCAATGTAAATAACTTTAATATCTTCTTTTTTTTCTATTGCTTCGAATACTCTATGATTTCCATCGATAACTAAATAGGCTCCACCAGCACCCTTAAATGGTACAACTAGAATTGGCCCCTTTGAAATAGATTTTTCACCATCATCAGGTGGAGACCATGTATAGTACGGCTGAGATCCTTCAAACTGTTTATAGCTGATAACGTTTGATACATTCTTCTTATTTTTTATAGCTTCAGCAAAAAGTTCAGAGTTAAAATGAATTTTCATCATCTGATTCCCAAGTTCAATATTCTGGTTAAATATTCGAAATTTATTTATCACTTTGGCGTAATATTCCTGATTAGTATCCATTTGCTCAAACGTCATATCATCAGAAGTTTTTAACCACACTAGCCACTTATCTATATATATATCACAGTATATATATGAGTTGAAGACAGTTCCTCTTAATAGTTTTAATAGTTCGGTTTTTAGATCTGAATAATTAATATTGTATGCTCTTCCCTTTGTAAAATAATATGGCATATCAATACCTCCAACTCTCCAATTTCTATTACTATATCCCGAATAAATAGACACAGTCAAACTTACTATCATTATTTTTAGTGAACAATCGGAAGCTCGAAAGTTCTTGTTTAATATTCTATTTGCAGGAAAATCAAGTTACTTCAGCTCAAACGTCAGCAGCAAATCCGAACGATTACTAAATTATTTAAGAATCGTTTTTAAGAATAGATCCACTGCTGCTAGATAAGATTGTTGGGATTCATACACATAGAATGACGATAATTCAAAACTATCAGCAAAGTGAAGACTGATTGATAGATCCTGATCATTGGTAACTAAAATATAAAGCATACTATTCACCTCTAAATAAAGTACGCTGATTTAACGAAAGTTATGCTGCTGTTTCAAAAAAAGGTAATTCTGTGAATTTTCATGCGTCAGAACACGTTCTAACAACGTTTCAGCTTTCATAGCGGGTAACCATACACAAAAGAAAGCCCTGTGATATACTAACAAAGGCAGCTGCCCCGAGAGGGGGTGTTCCTGGTATGAAAGATTTCTTCACATTAGTTGTTGCACCTCTATTTGTGGCTCTAGTGACAACACTAGTCGATCATTGGTTGAATGATCGGGACGACAACTGAACGCAGCTGTCACTCAACCCACGCGCTGGCCGTCGCATCCAGTGTTAAAAAAAGCCCTACTCCTGGCCGAGTAGGGCTTTCGTGTTCCTGATATTCGAAATCTTCACATTTCGCAAGTTCATTGTAACACGATTCTTTTACAAATTCCAACTCCCAACTTTTAAGCATTGCGTCAAGAATTTGTTGGAAACTGTATTTCTCCCAAGTGTGTACTAAATATAACTAGGATTGTGTAATCAATTAATAATCGATCATTTTCTTAATTTTAGTTTTTGAGCCAGTTGCCCGACCATCTTTCAACACTGGTAGTGTTGCTAAAAAGGATTGATCTATCAATATTTTGGGACTATTTACACGTTTATCTAATTTATTAATTCTAGATTTTTTCTGTATCTTTTTATTTCTCAATTCTAAGTGAACCATGAGGTTTCCTTGGTTCTTTAGAAATACACGCATCTTTGCGATATTATTTGCCCCAACTTTACTCCAGCCTAACGGCCTAGAACTTAATCTGGCCGAAAGAACATGACTCACGTGACCTTCTGCACTACAACCAATATAGTCTCTATTTTGTTGCCGTTGTATCGCTTGCCAATTACCTAAGAGATAAGATTTTGCTTGCTTCAATTGCTTTCTTTGCGATTTAGTTATTTTTTTATCGCTCAATCGACTTGAAAAGAATTCTTGAACGAACAACTTATGACCATGATCAATCCAACCTAACAAGGTGGATGTACAGTTCATCATTCCCGTACAAGAATTTCGGACATATTTAATCATATGGAAACGATCTAAGACAAATAGTGCATTTGGAATAGTTTCCACTCCTTCTTTGATCCAAGCAGCACCGTCTCCAGAAAGATAAATCTTTTCTACTTTATTTAAGTCATAAGTTACAGCTAGATAGCTGGAAACTTCTTCCCACAAACAATAATTATCTGAATACAAGCCACTAAAATAATGAATATTCTTTAGTTTAGTTCGACTATTTGTTCCTTGATTCTCTTCATAGCCTTCATGGACATAAACAAGCTTCATAAAGCGATTTTTACCATCTTGATAAGCTACATGATCCTCATCGGCTTCTATAAATAGCACCTTAGGTGTGCTGGCTTTTGTGTTTCCAGGAACATTCAGCTTTTCAGTTTCTAGCCGGTGAATAATATTTTTCACCGTTTCTTTACTTGTAATCCCAGAATGTTGGAATTGTTTAACTGTTTGTTGGTAAGATCTTTCTGACGCTGTTTCCAGTATCTGTGATTCTAATCCTATATCCATCCGTTCGTAAGGTAAAATATCTAAATACTCGTCCAACAAGTAAGAAAAGTGGCCATCCTTCTTATGTTTAAAATACGTATGCTTAATCTCAACTGGACCCAGAGTTGTCGCACAGCTCTTTGAATCTTCATTCCGCTGAATATGCCACTCACGCTTTCTTGTAGGCGACTGCCGCAAGGCAGAATCAGCTTCTATGATCAATGTCTCAATCATAGAAACACCGATTTCATGAACACATGATTGAATATTCGCTACAAGTTCCGAAAAATTAACATCATGATTTTGAATTCCAACAAATTGTTCTAGCATTTCTTGACTGATTTTCTCTGCAGCTTGTTGTACAATATTCATAAGAGATTCCTCCATGCTGATGTTTTAAGGTTTTAAGCACCTTGATTTTAACACACATGGAGAAATCTCTTTTTTGTTTTCCAACAATTATTTTACGCTAACAATTGGTATGGCAAATAAAACAGTTCTTCAAATTCATTTACTCAATCAAGCTACATGTATCTTTCAACAAAGTGTTTCACTACGACTTCAAAGTCTTTATCGTTCAGTTTTTCGTAATAGCCACCTTTATGATAGGAAAGTATCATTGTTAAAGCTGCTATTGGTGTAAATCCCATAACGTTTACTTGCTTTTCGATTTGTTCGAAAGCCTCTTTTTGTTCTTCATTCATGCATACTCACCTCCAAAAGTCTAACAACTCTTAAATGTTCTTAAACGCTATACTATCTGTTTCTGAAATCTTCAAGTAGCACTTGTATCAACATATCTAATGCGTTGCCCTCTAAAGATATTTCTTGGTCACAATTAAACTGCAGCCGGTCAATGGTAAGACCAGTATTCTCAAAATAGAAATAATCTCCAATTTGGTTACAATAAATTTTTTGTCTTGGGTTGCTGACTCCTTTACTAAAAAAGGTTTTGTCAGAAAACTCAAGAAAACTCCTTAGATTTCGCTCAGAAATCCTATCAGAGCAGTGTTCCCTAAACTCACCGCGCCTAATAGGGAATTGCTTTTCATACATACCTAAAAGCATCATTTTCCTGAAGCGGCCAGAAATTTCTTCCTTTGCTGCTGCATAACCTGCTGAAAACCCTTCTTGATAACTACCCGATCTTTGGACGTCATTTTTCTTCTCATTGATAAACTGGTCCAGGCTTTTTTCATCGATTTGGTAACCTTGTTTCTTTGAAAGTAGAGTAGCTTCAATTTTCCCTTGCCTAATCCACCGGCGTAACATCTGTTTACTATTTGTAACGCCATTTTTCTCTAACAAATCTGAAGCATCATTGATATTCAATATTTATCACCTCCTAATTTTAAATTACCAGTAACATTAACAGCAACATCATAGCATATTCGGATTAATGTTACTAGTAATATTATGAAAATAAACTTCATGATCTACTCAGATAAACACGCTCTGACCCTAGGGATAAGCCACTAACCTTTTTGTTAGTTTTCCTAAATAAATCCATATAAATTTGGTAATTATTTTTTCTTAACAAACATTAATTGATATGTTCGAAAATCCCAAAAAAGTTTTATCAACTACTGAAGCAGAATTGAATCAAGTAAATCAATCAGGAAAAGATAATGCGTTTTACCAACCATTCTATGAAGATGCAGAAGGTGAAAGTCATGAGACTGAATGAGATCATTATATTCGTTTTACACGAACTCAGCATGATCAAACTGTATGAGCTAAAGTGCATCAATCAAGAAACCTTTTTCACTTTGCGGTGAGCAAACAGAGTATGAAGAGGGGAGGGATAGATTAAGCTACTACTTGAAACTAGTTGTTGACAATGAAAAACACGAATGGGATTCCAGTAAACAAAAACATTTGTTCTCAAAAGGAAAAGTAACTTATGTTGATGGCTTTTATCGTATTCTCCACTCAGACAGCGGCAATGAAATAGAATCAATTATAATAATAACCAGTCCTAACACATCTGTATCAAAAGTTCATGATAGTATGCCAGTGATCATCGAAAAAGAAAAAATTGATCGCTTTATCCCTGATATAGAACCCACTAGAGAATACATCAAAGGTGGAATGCCTGCTCTCAAGCAGTAAACTGATGTCATAGTTCCAAATAAAGAAGCAGCATACATTAAACAGTATGTCGCTTCTTTATATTCACTGAGAGTTATTTCTTCTCCAGTATCTTCACAATTGAGCGGAATTCTGAGTATCCAAAAATCGATACTCGAAAATGAACCTGAACGCCGACTGTAGCTGAAAAAAATGAGTATCACTTAAATTCTAAGATATATTGTTTCGTCATTAGAAGAACTTTTTTATTAATAAATAGTCACGATAAATACATTCAAAACTAAAAATACAATTCTGAGATTTTGATTTTTTATTAAAATAGTTAGAGTTCTTTACTTTTCAAACCTATTTTTTGTCTTATTCATCCAATTGTCTTACTATCGATAACATAACATTTAATGGAGTGAAAAATATGTTACTCAAAAAAATAATCGGAATTTCTCTAGTACTCAGCATACTTATTGGTTCTAGTTTACTTTTAAACCAGAGAACTTTGGCAATCACTGAAGATAACACAAGTATCATCGACCATTGGGAAGATCCTGAAGTTCAAGATGCCTACTACAATTGGGAAAAATACGTACAACTAAATGGAAATTCAGAAAGTGATTCCTATCCTGGCGATCAATACAACGCTCAAGGCGAAGTCCTTAACGATTGGTTGACGATTGGACCTATAACAGAAAACACGAATCTTTATGTTTTATACGCCGCAATCATAGGTGCCTCTAATCCCAATGCTACAGGTAAAGGTGACGATTGGGAGACTATATTGCAAGCTCCAAATTGGGCCATAGATCTTGCACCTGATCATATTGCAGAAGGCGGAGCTACTGTGACTTTTTATATTGTGAATAGCAATGGACAAGGTAAAAAAGGAATGCCTGTAGAAATTACTATTGATGAGTCTCTTCCTTCACCCCCTATAAGTCCAGATAGTTCAACTACAGAACCTAGTTCAACTACAGAACCTGGTTCAACTACAGAATCTAGTTCAATTACAGAACCTAGTTCAACTACAGAACCTGGTTCAACTACAGAATCTAGTTCAACTACAGAATCTAGTTCAATTACAGAACCTGGTTCAACTACAGAACCTAGTTCAACTACAGAACCTAGTTCAACTACAGAACCTAGTTCAACTACAGAACCTGGTTCAACTACAGAATCTAGTTCAATTACAGAACCTAGTTCAACTACAGAACCTAGTTCAACTACAGAACCTGGTTCAACTACAGAACCTAGTTCAACTACAGAACCTAGTTCAACTACAGAACCTAGTTCAACTACAGAACCTAGTTCAACTACAGAACCTAGTTCAACTACAGAACCTGGTTCAACTACAGAACCTAGTTCAACTACAGAACCTAGTTCAACTACAGAACCTAGTTCAACTACAGAATCTAATTCACTATCAACAAATAGTAAAGATACTCACTCTACCTATGACGTAAAATATAGAAACGTTTCGTCCTATTCCCATATATATGGGGCAGAAAAGGGTAGCTACCCGAGAACTAATATGAAAAAGGGAAATCCATTATATTTGATACTCGGTTCAATATTTTTGAGCACATCCGTTTTTCTGTTATGGAAAAAATACTAAACTCCAAAATGACCTCAAGAAGATAATTTCTTTTTGAGGTTTTTTCTTCCAAATAAGGGATCTTAGATAGATCAATGATAGCTCCAACTTACAAATACTTCCGAAAGTAGCTCTCAGTGTACAACATTTTGTCCATTTTAATACATAGATTTCACTCAATCCGCTCCTTTTTAAAAGTTAAGTTATCTAATTCAATTTCCTCAAACTTCCTTCTTTTTGCGCCATAATATGCTTGTTTTACAACTAGAGCATCCTCTCCTTCAAACTTTAGCTCTACTCCTTGTAAGTAAATGTAAAATTCTTCATATAATGTATTTTGCATGGTCTCTCCTTTTCGTTAGTTTTTCGCTAGTAGACATAATCTAAATTAAACCAAGTTATCGCGTTTGCGATATTATTATCTTTTATAACTAAATGTCTAAAGATCAACTAGAATACTTTCCCTCTCCTGGTTTGAATAATCATGTAGCGTGCCCAAACTAGAATTAACACTGGAATAACTTTTTTAAGAAAAATATAGGCTAGAATGATCAACGGTACACCGATAACCACAAAGGCAATAACTGTAGAGTAAAACAATTGTTGAGAAAGATCTCCAAGTAATGATCTAAAACCTGTCATGCTGGAGAGTATCCGTTCCAGCTATATAAAAGTCACCAAAAAAGGAGCGTTCTCTAATGAGAATGCGCTCCTTAAGTTGCTTTATTTACGTACGAAAGAGTTACACACGAAGTGGGCTGGCGGTCGTATCCAAAACTGGGCTATAGTGCTCAATCAGTTAATGGTCAACGAAACCGTCTCTTCTCGAATTGAAAAGTATGCCATTTACCTTCCATAAAGGCAGGTTTATTTAACTATACGTTCAAATAGTTTTCTACTAGTTGCTTAAAAATACTATGAAAGGTTATTTGCTAGAAAACTTAACTAATTAACTTCCACAGTTTAGTTGACCAAAAAAAGAAGTTTCTGTTTTCTAGAAGCTTCTTTTCTATTTATTAATCATCTATTTCAGTAGATAATACGTCACCTGTTTTAGCATCAATCATTACTTCAGTTGACTTACTCTTATTCTTGATTGTCACTTTCCAATAAGTCGTATCTAATTCTCTATCTAATTTCCAATCAGTTGCTTTTCCTTTGCCTACTTCTTTTATCGCTAAATCAGAAGCTTTTTTGACACTAATAATATCTTTTGTATCTAATTTTTCTTCTTTTCTTTTATTTGCTCCTCGATCGTCTGCATCCAAACGATCCTTTTCTTTATCACTAATTTTTTTACTCTTAGCATCAATTTTAGCTGAATATTCTACTGAATCATCCATACTTTCAATTTCATAAAAATATTTTCCAAATGAACTATTCAGGTCAATAGAAGTTATATCTGTATCAGGGTACTCTTTTTGGAATACTTTTATTGCTTCTTTTACAGAAACAGAAACCTCTTTTTTTGATGGGGTAGTGGCGGCTTCCACAGACGTAACGTTTGCTACCGCTCCTAAAGTCACCATACCTAAAACAATTAACTTAATATTCTTCATGCTAATAACAATAACCTCCATTTAGTTACTTTACTATAATATAAGTATAATTTATTCTTATTGTTTTTCAAGCGGGACTTTAGTCGTATTTTTTTCATTCTAAGAATGCATTTAATTAACTCATAAGCTGTCGTTTATGGTTGCTTTATCCCAATTTATAAAAGAGGAATGCCCTAATCGAGAACATATCCGACTAGAGCATTCCTCTTTTAATGGTCATTCATCTACTTCTTACATTGCCTATTACTGATAAGGGGTGTGATAAACAGTATAAAACTCCTTATTGAGATGGTACCCTTTTCCCCATACGGTTTCGATAATATCTGACGCAAATCCCTTTCGCATTAGTTTTTGGCGTAACGACTTCGTTAATACTGAAAGTTGTGCCAAATTGGACCGAGTAGGTTCATCATTCCAAATAGACATACAAAGTTCTTCTCGTGAGACAATCGCCCCTTCGGCGTCATACAATTTTGAAAAACACTTCTTCTGATTCTTAGTGAACTCCATAGTGAGTTCTGCTAAAGTTTCTGTTGCTTTCTTTACTTTTACTGCTTCATTCATTGATGTCGTACACTCACTGATTAATTCTCGCAACGCATCTGTCCCGATTTCTCTAGGGATCCATTGATCGATTCCTAACTCTTCCAGAACCCCTTTTTCTTTATTTATAGGTTCACAGACATACTTTCTAAAAATCACTGCGTTTCTTTCTTTTAATTTTGGAACAATTCGTTTCAATTCCCGATTCGATAGGGATTCACTAAGGATAATTAACTGATAAAACGAACTATCCCACGGATCGTCACTATACAAAAGCATATCCAACATTGTCTTTGAAACAAATACCTCATAATTAAAATTCTGTAAATTTTCCTGCATGGATCGTTCATTCAAAATATTATGGGTCAATATTAATAGTCTAATTTTCTATCACCTCACAAGATTCCCTCTAGTATTCGAAGTTGTTTTTGTACATCAAAATATAAGTAGACCGCCAAAATGATACACACAACAACAACGAGCAACAACGCATAATTTAAAAGATACTTCTTTTTTGACAGTTTCAATGTGCTTATTTTCTTCATATCTTTAAATATGAAATAGAAAAAAGCAATCAAGCTGATCATTCCCATTATCGCTAAAATGATCATCCAACTATATCGTTCCAACTCTGTCATCCTTTCAGGAATAGTGAGGAAGATTGTTTTCTCACTATTCCTCTTTTTAACGAGAAAAAAGAGTTATTGTATTTGAAATCACCCCAACGTTACGGTTCATTCACCATCAACCATTCAATTTTCCCTTCATAAAACGCGCCTTTCTGAGCCGTGTTTCCTGGAATCAATAGATTCACCGAGTCAAAGGCAATTGCTGTTCTGAATTTTCCTTGTCCTGCAGAAATGTCCGTCGATTTCCATAATTGCGTCGTCGAATGATCGGCAGGAAGTATCGCAGTCGTTTCGCCCAATCCTTCAAAATCTTGTGTTACATCTTGCCACGTTGTGCCATCGGTTGTTTTCTGAAGCTGCTTTCCTAAGGAAAGCTGTGCGCCTGTTAACTCTTGATTGCTGCCATCTTGTGTTCGTAAAGAAGAAAGACGAGCCGCAAAAGACCAATTTGAACTTATGCCAACATTTTCCATCTTAATTCCAAAATCAGTGGTTCCTTGAGTATTCGATAGTCTCGCGTTTGTTCCAATTGAGTTGACCGACTGAACACCAAAGTTAAAGGTCGGTGTATCAGAAATATATAAGCCTGCTTGCCGTGGATTGGTCGTAAACATTCGGGCCGGTGTCTGTTCAGACTCGCCGCCCTGATTAACCACACTGCACTTCACATGATAGGTTTGTCCGGCAGTCAAGTTCTTGATTTTCACAGTAGCTTTTTTATTTGTCATATCAATATCAAATGTATCGATTGAGGGAGATGTCTGATGAGAGCTAATCTCAGAAAAGGCTACACCATCAGTACTCAAATACACTTTTACGTTGTTTGGATGGGCTGCAGGTTGGTCTGGATGATCGCCTGCCGCTTGATAATCCACTGAAAATTCGGCAGTGGCTCCATGCTCCGCAACGGGAGTGTTTAGTGTAGGTGCACTTAAACTAGATAACGCATTCTTCGTGTAAAAATATTCGTTTTCTGCCCCTGCTGGTTGTCCCACTGGACCAACAACTACCTCTTCTGCATTTTTTATTTGTACCCACCCTCGGTACCGAGTCCCAGGAGTTAACCCGGTAATCTGAGTAGATGAGTAGGTCCCATTGGTTGTTGTGGTGTGTTGTAAATTATGCACCCGCGCTGTCCAGTCTTTGTCATTCGTGCCACTGTTATAGGATTCAGAAAAAACGACTCCTTGATTTCCAGTTTGGGAAATATCCCCAGTATAGCTGCCTGGTTTCAATTGAATACTTGTGGCCGTGGCAGTCGCTTGATCAAAAACAGGTGGTGAAATCACTAATGGTACCCCTTTTGTCGTAAGCTCACGAGAAGTTGAATAACCAGACCAAACATTACTGGCATTTCGTACACGATACCGAACATAATACTTTGTTCTAGAATTAAGTTTTGACAAGGTAAAGCTCACACTCTTGTTTCCGGCGTTGATCGTTGGAGTTGTGGTTGCTGGCGTACTCGTCGTGCTAGGTGTCGTCCATGTAGAATTGTCTGTACTTACCTCGATATGGACAGCTGAAGGGTGCGCCGCCACATCTCCTGCATTGTAGGTTGCTGTAATGTCGGCTGTCGCATTGGCTGACGTAGTCGGCGTATTCAAGTTCGTTACTGTTGGTTGATTCACGGTATTAACTGTATAGAAGTAACTACTCCAAGCAGAGTATCTCCATGTGCCTCCGTAATCCTTTATTGCAACGCGACCTTTGTACCGTGTTCCTGGAGTCAGACCTGGGACTGTTATATTATGATAATTTCCTCCTTGAGATACTGTATGCGTTAAATTTGTTACTTTATCCTGAATGGTTGTTCCATCATCTGGAGTCACCTGTACTTTTCCTTGTCCACTCGTTTGAAAAATATCTCCTGTATAGGTAGTACCTGTCATATATATAGCGTTGTGTGTAGCAGTAGTTTGGGTAAATGTTGGCGTATTAAGTGTTAATGTCATAGCTCCCGTAGTAAACTCACGAGAAGTCGAATAACCAGACCAAACATTACTGGCATTTCGTACACGATACCGAACATAATACTTTGTTTTTGAATTTAACTTCGACAGAGTAAAGCTCACACTCTTGTTTCCGGTATTGATCGTCGGAGTTGTGGTTGCTGGCGTACTACTCGTACTCAGTGTTGACCATGCAGAATTGTTTGTACTCGCCTGAACCTCAACAGCTGTCGGATGAGCCGCCACGTCTCCTGCGTTGTAGGTTGCCGTAACAGCGGCCGTCGCATTATTTGAAGCGGTTGGCGTATTCAAAGTCGGGGCTGCGGGTTGATTCACGGTATTCGCCGTATAGAAATAGCTGCTCCAGCCTGAATATTTCCAGTTTCCTCCATAATCCTTTAATGCGGTTCGTCCTTTATACCGTGTCCCTGCTGTCAAACCGGTTACTGCTGCACTATTATAAGTTCCGCCATGTGTCGTTGTATGCCCCAAATTCGTTACTTTATCTTGAACGGTCGTTCCATCATTGGAAGTTACTTGAACCTTTCCTTGTCCACTAGTTTGGAAAATCTCTCCGGTGTATGTTTTTCCAACCATGGGAATAGTGTTATGCGTGGCATCTCCCTGAGTGAACGTTGGAGTAGTAATAGACAGTGGAACTGCAGCTTCTGTGGTAAACCGATAGGGATAAGGAATATATTTAGCTCCAATAGTGGTAGTCCCTGCTGGATTCTGCCATTCTGCGCTTAATGCAATTGGATTTTCATAAAAAAGCCAAACATAATATGTCTTATTTGGTTCTAGGTTTGTCATTTTCGCAGGGCCATAAGTAGCCGATCCATCGTCCCAAGTACTTTTTAGCGGGATCATTACATTCGTACCTTCTGCCTTCAATTCAGCCCACAAATTGGCTGGTAAGTAATCAGCATTTGTTAGACCCCTACAAAGGAAAGTCATACGAGCAACATCTGTACTCCAGTAAACATACCGTTTATAAGTGCTAGCGCTATTGCTATGTCTTTGATGTTTGTATTCAATAGATGCTTCTCTAGTTCCTATATCATGTATTTTCACATAAGTACTTATTCCATTTGAAGTTCCGTTATACACAACATCATTTACAGCTCGTGGACCAATAAACTCAGAACTCTTGTTCACCACGTCATTCTCCGGTTCTGTTGGAGCTACTTGGGTCTCATCGGTGCCCACTTTTGTTTTTGGGAGCTCTTCCCCTTTTTCTGTGGGTTCGACTGGATCAAGAAGAACTTGCCCTTTATGAAACGTGCGTACGACGTGTTGTTCTTCGTCTGTCTCTTCGATGACATATTCTGAAATGATTCGATAGTCCTGATCGTTCAAACTATCTGAAAACTCAAAATTGAAGGAGGAATCGTTTAATACATGGTCCTTCCCATCCTCAAACACCTTCACTTCTTGCCATTCAGTGCTTTCATCTTTTGTTTGCAACGCGATTGTTTTCAAAATTGTTTTGGTGCCATTCGGTGGGTCAGAACCCAAAACGATTTCTCCTTTGAGCGTTTCTTGACTCATTTGTACTTCTACGATTGGATGTGAAGCGTTGTCTTCATCCTTTTTTGATAAGTCTCGCGCTTCGTAGGTTTCCTCCGCAAAAACGTCTTTTTCTTTCTCGTCATTGGCTGGTTCTTCTTCCGAGACCATTGGTTCGTTTGGATTTCCCAACACATCACTAGACAAAGTGGTCAATCCACCAGAAGACTGTTCCGTCTGTTGCGGCTCCTCTGAGTTTTGCGAGATGGCAACACTAATCGCGGGTTGAATCACCATGCTCGATAAAAGACTCACGATTAAAATAAATGAACTTCCTTTTTTACCCACGGTCCTTCTCCCCCTTACGCGCATAACTACCGATGAAGAAAAAGAGGAAAACACCTAATAGCGTGATCCAACCAAGCCGGTAAAGAACCACGTTATATTCTTCTCCAGTCATTGGGAGTCTTTTCTGCTTCGTTTGTACACCATAAGAAACCGCGTAACTTTTTTTCGACGTGACTGTTTTGATTACCGGCAGATCACTTAAGTGATCGTTATCACCAGCTGCTTCTTGAGCAGAAAATGTGACGGAGAAAGCGGTCGTAGAGGTACTGTCTGCACAAGTTTTTGTAGGAGACATCAGAAGAAACACACTACTTACCAAACCGATTAATAAGAAGGTTCCTCGTTTCTTTTTTTTCATCTCTGCACCTTCCTTCTTAGTTATTTATAAGGCTTCCCATTTTTTGCTGCGTACATAAAGGCAACCGATTAAAATAATGCTTGTCAAACCGATTAAGATTACTACAAGCGGCACCCACCCTTGGTAAGTAATGGTAAAACTCGCCTCTTCGTTTATCTTTGTTGCTTGCTTTTCACCAACACTAAAATCTCGTTTCCATTCCCAAGTGTTGGTTCCTGACTTCGCCTTGATAGCTAGTGTATATGCCCCACTTTTAATAGGATCAATTCCCCAATTGGTGGCGAAATCAAATTGCGAATTTGGAGCCATCCGCATATTATTTGCCGTTCGTTTCTTAAGAATCTCACGACTGCCTTTTTTGTACAGCTTCGTTTCAACCGTTAAATCAGTTAGAATTTTGGCTTCTGGATTTTGCAGACGCGCTTGAATCACACGCTTGCCTTGATGAACGGTCGGCTTTACGTCTAAAAGATTGAGGGACGAACCATCATCGTATCGTTCAGAATCTTCGGTGACCAAAAGACCAATCCGATAGCCAAAAGTAGAACGTAAGCCTTCTTTTGTTTCTGAGGAGTCGGCGTTCATCACGCAAATGGCCCCGCCTTTTACCCCTTCAAATCGTTCCCCCGGCGGGGTAACGGTGATCGTCACCTTTTTTTCTTCGTAATTTTGTACCGTGATTTTCTTTTCAGAAACGGAGGTGAGTTCTTCAATGGACTGTTTTAAGGTCTTATCCCTTGTATACTCATCATTATCGTAGTCAATCACACCATTTTGATTCGTGTACGCATTCTTCACATAAATAGACACCGTTGCTGGTTGCACATTCGTACTTCTTATTTTGATCGTTAATTCTTGGGGTTCATTAGGTGTTGCTTTAATAAAGTAAAATCCTTTCTGTGTGTCTATTTGAGTGGTCGTTTGAACAGGCTCAACGGCAAATCCCACATCATTTTGGGGTTGGCTTTCTTTTCCGCCCGTCTCCTTTGTTTCCTCCGCATAACCGGAGGTGACGAAAAGGAAACAACTAGAAACGACCAATAGACAACAAAAAATGTTCTTTAATAGGAATAAAAAATCTTTCTTGAGAAACTGTTTTCCCATAAATGGTTCTCCTTAATAAAAGAAAGAGAAGAGAACAATCCTCTTCTCTTTCACTCAATAAAATGATTAGAATGAATCAGTTAGCGCCCACGTGATATTGCCGTAAAATGCTTGACCTGCAAATGCAGTGGTTGAATCTCCTGCGGCTAATTCCAAAGTCATGGAATTAATCGGTAACGCATACCCATGATCGCTAATACTTGAATCTGTTTTTGCGAGTTCTGTAGATGTTCCATCTAATGTCAATTCTGCAACACCCGCTGCGATTCCACTCCCTACAGTAATGTTCGCTGCATTGGTTGTTGTATTCGCTGCCGTAGGTGCACTTGGAGCAGCCCAATCCTTCATATCTCCAACAGAAACCTTAATTTTCCCTGAGTTGATGACTTGAGAAGAGGCTACTGGGTTCGTTAAGTTAGACGCACTGGCTGACAATGTCCATTCATTGTTTGTCACACTGCTGTCTCTGCCATCATATAGGGCCACATATTTTCCAGTTGTTCCGATAGATTGTGTTAAGGCATTTCCTGCAGTATGCGTATTCCCGAAATCAACAAGGTCTGGCACAAAACGCATTTGTAATACTTCTGGATCTGGATCTGGATTTGTAACATGTCCTTCTGATTCGAATTGAACCCTTACCGGCGTATCCAAGGTATCCGCAAACCCTCCAATACTTCCTGCAAATGCCAACCCCAAAACGGATAGGCTAGCTAAACTGACGACTAACTTTCCTTTTAAATCTTTCATCCTATTTCTCTCCTTTTTTTTGATTTTTTATTCTAAACAGAAAGTGGAGCTTTCTGTTTTAGCAAATGGACTATTTTCTGTTAAAATCTAGTAGTGATACCTCGAATAGATTTAGCCTAACAATACAATTTCTCTTGGTTTTGCAAAAACCAAGTTGAGAGCTAGAATCATTGATACAAAGCTGTTATCGAGGAGCACTTGACGAAAGTTGACGGCGAATAATAAAAAAAGACCGATTGGTAATCGATTTTTTTAGGAACACGCAGCTTTTTAGTAATTGAAATTATTCACCCTTTTAAGTAAGCGTTTTCTTGCAGAATGAAAAAAGAATAACCCAAAATTGTTCTTCCTAAAAATTTTAAAATTTTGCTTTTAGCTATTCATTTACTCTCTGATGCCTTTTCTCCAATTGAACAATCACCTGCATCCGCTGCTCAATCAGGGAATCCGCATAGGTATCTAAGGTTAGTTGTGTAGATGTATGCCCAAGTATTGCACTGACAGACAGAATATCTCCTTGTACCTCCAAGCAACGAGTCGCGAATGTATGACGCAATTGGTGGAAATGGATGTCTCGAATCCCTGCTGCTTCACGTAATTGATGGAAGTAGTAGGTTAACAAGCGTGGTTCCTTTGGGCGATTATTGGTTGAAAAAACATACTGACTCGTGGATTGTCTCTTTAATCGAAGCAGTTTCTTCTTCAATATCGTTCCGAAAGGAACAAGACGCGCTGCCGCTTCCGTTTTTACGGTGTCGTATACGAGTTGGGTTTTCCGTAGCCCATCTACCAAGGCCAGTCGTTGATAGGTATGAGAAACGTGGATTAGATTTCGTTCAAAATCAATATCTGTCCAACACAAAGCAGCAATTTCTCCAATGCGTAAGCCGGTATTCAAGGCTAAGTACGTGGGTAATCCGCGGACTCCACCTACGTTTATAGCAGCGGTTTCCAGCTTTTTTTGCTCTTTTTCGGTCAGTGAACGGATTTTTTGTTTCCGTTCTTTCGGTAATTTAATAGAAGAAAATGGATTCTCCTTTATATGATCACATTTTTTTGCCTTGTTTAAACACTGGCTTAAGATCTGCATAACCACCTTCATAGTCGAGCTTTTTAACCCATACAGACTCCACTGTTGAACCAAGTGATTCCCAGTTTCGTGAGTCAGCTCATTCAGCGAGCGATCTCCAATAAATGGAAAGACATATTTGGTCAACTTGTATTGGTAATTGGCATAGGTGGACAATTTCACGTCCTTTTTAACCGCCCGTAACCATTGCCAGCCCCATTCCTCAAGAAGAATGAATGAGCTTCCTTGCATCGACTGAATGGTTTGATAACGCACTTTTAACGGATAGAGTTTCATTCGTACTTCTCGTAACGATTTTCCATAGACATAGCCGTATTTCACCTGTCCATCAGCTTTTCGTCCTTTACGATAGCGCCCTTCCCAACGACCGTCTTTTCTTTGATAAATATTTTCTCCTCTACGCATAGCTTTCTCCTTTTATTTTGACGGCGAAAATGACGTACTAAGCAAACAGTCATTTCACCGAATATTTTGATTTTGGCCTTTTGACATTTTTTTAATTTCATGTAACTAACCAGACTCATGAGAAATTCGACAGATATTATTAAAATAAAGTTGATTTTTCTGTCCTAATAGATTACAATACAGTTAATATATCCCTATAAAATATTATTTATAATCTTTACAGAAAGCTCATCATCTTGGTTTTTGCAAAACCAAGTGATTTACAGGTTATAATTAATAGTTGCTCAAATTTGTCAGTTATGAAAAACCTCCCCTCGTTCGAGGAGAGGTTTTTTGTTTATCGGTTATTCCTATATCCAACGAATTATCTAAAAACCTTTTATATTCAAAAATAAGGTGTCTCAGATTATTTGAGCTTAGCATGCGTGTGATTCGAGGAGATTCCTAGAAATGTACTTTAAAAGTGCACTTTTTTGTAATGGCTACGAAAAACAAAAAATGAGAACATCAAAAAGATGTCCTCATACGGGGAGTAACCAAGTGCTGTTTATTTTTTGACATTGCCTATTCGAAAGTCAAAATCAAGGAAATGTAGCAGGAGTACCACATATATTAGTAACATTCAAAAGTATCAGCAACTAAAGGAAAAACGAACTTTCCTCAGATTCATAAGGGATAAGTGTTTTTAATAATGTAACTCAATCTGTTTGTGTGACATTCATATTTCTAAGATTTTCGACTTGTTCCCAACTTTTTTCTTCATTGCCGGATACTAAGAAAATCCTGACTTTCAAGTTTTGAACAACTCTATTGTGCTAGATCGAACCAATCATTACTCCAAGATAATCTTAGGCAAGATAGAGTGTACCCTATTGTGCTTTTTTTGTAGGAGTGTATAGCTATTCGTGATAAGTGAAAAGAACAAAATCCTATTAGGTCCATTTTTTTATTCGTGTAAAAGACTTAAAACAGCTATAAAACGCTCATATTTGCGTTTCATAGCTGTTTTATGCTTAATTAAGCGCCCTTTTTTTCCGACGCTTTGTGGGTATTAACGTTCTTTTGTCTCATTTGCCACTTTTTATGACGTTGGTAAGATGTCCAATTTGTTTTTATCATAGCGCCAAAACAGGAGACTCCAATCAAACCATAAATCAGCTGTTTCCGATCTGTAGCCCCTAGGGCTAATAAAACAAATAGTCCAGTTGCTAAAAGATAAAATGTTGTGCGAAAAAAAGCATGCCATATTTTCACTTTTTTTGAGCTAGTCGCAGAAGAAGAGGGAAGGAGACCCTCAATCAAACCAGCAAAAATTAATTCAGCTAGTAATTCAGCTAATACCTCAAACATAGCAGCAACAGTCTCCTTTATTTTACTTTCGAGACATCTGTAGAAGTTGAACGAAGAAATTTGTCGCGTTTTTAGGATCAAGACCTTGATGTAACACTACATTTAATGCTCTTCCATGTACAACTGTTGATAGGTTTGTTCCGACAGGCGATACCCTTGCCCCCAAGAGGTTTCAATGATCTCTCCAGTTAGACCGACTTCTTCTAGCTTCCGCTTCAATTTACTGACTAAGGTCGAGAGTTGAGACATCGTCGAGTGCGTTTTGGGTTTCCTCCACATTTCTCTGCAGAGGTCTTCTCGAGAAGTAACAACGGTCTGGTGTTGATACAAAATCGTCAACAATCTTTCTTCAGATGCGCTCAATGGAAGACTTGATATCGCTAGGTTCTTTTTCGGGTGAACAGGTGAAACATCCGTATTCACTAATCCTGTTTGATCACAAGTCAATTGATCTCGGAGTGTTTCTAACGTTGGGCAACACTTAATCCAATCCGTCAGCCCCAGCTCTTGCCATTCGAGTGTTTGCGTTTCATTCAATTGCTCATCTGTTTTTCTCATAAGAATCAGCGCGTGTCTTTTTAAGGTTGAAACTAAAGTGGCCACTAATTTCGTATCAATGGTTTCACTAAAAATCACTTGATGGTACATCGATAAAAAGCTGTTCGGCACACGATCAGACAAAATACCCTCAATCAAAGAAATGGAAGTGAACACTTCGTTTCCCAATTGTCTTAATTGTTTTTCAAAGTTGTCTTCGTTATCTATATTTTTCGTTAGCAGCAGTATTCTTGTCATGATCGTCCTCCGTCTTTTTTCACTATTTATCGATTTAAGAAGTAATTCAATTGTTCTTGCCAGTTCATATAAAGGAGTACGCCCGCTATAATTGAAAGCAACGAAACAAACAGCAACCCGCAATCCACCAGCAGCGTCGTTCCTTTTCGTCCCACTTTTGCGGAAAGGCGACTGTCTTTAATAAAAAAGTAAGCAAAAGCACTCATTGAAACAAGTGCGACGATCCCGAATACTCCGATCCATACTTGTATTGACATAGCATTCTCCCCTATGGCGTATCATCCAAGGACCACGTTAAGGTCGCGGAATAATACGTATTTTTCTTTCCAGCATTCGCCGGTAACTGTAACGAGACCTTATCGAAAGGAATCCGAAGCTGCCAAGTTTCTGCTCCTTCTCCTGTACCTGCCGTGACTAAAGGTTTTGCCGTTTGACCGGCGACTAAGGTTTCATCAGCCAACACAGTAGATGGCACACCTGTAGGTGTTGGATCAATTGCTTCAGCTGGTGTGTCCCGATCGACAATGGACTCGATCGACATATCTTGCATTCGCAACGAAGTTCCGGCACTGTTTGGCATAAGCTCACTTGTGCTATCTTTAAAATCAGATAGTTGTGCACTAAGTTTCCAGCCGCTATTGACTGTTCGATCGTCTCGCAATCGTGTATAAAACCCTTCAGACACCACTTCAGTATTCGTCAGATAATTGGATGAATGAAGTGAGAAAGTCTGTGCGGTATTCTTCACATCCCAAACACCAAAGCGAAAAGATTCCGGAACCGACAGCAAAGCCATGTCCTCTTGAGTTTTCGGTGTATACGTCTGTTCGTCATCTTTGATCTGAACAGAACAATCTGTTTGGTTTGTTCTTGATTGTGAGTCTTGCCAATCTAATCGTCCGATAGCTTTTAACCAATCATTTACATTACCACTTGCTTTAGTTTTGAATTCAACGGTAAGCGTTTCCCCAAGAGCTAAATCCCCTAAGTTGGTCGTTCCATCAATATCTGAAAGTGACGCTGGTACTCCGTCACGTTTAATACTGCTGGGATCGATCACAAGACCTGTAGGTAAAGTGAGAGTCGCATGAACATTCTCTGCTTTAAGAGGATTGATACTCTTGATTGTCCACTTCCAATTAACGGTACCACCGGATTCTACTTTCTTTTCATCTTCTGGAACTAAAACAAGCTGACTTTCCAAGTCACTAACCGGAGCAAAACGAATGGTTCCATCATAACTTTTAGATCCAGATGAAGCCCCCTCTGTTAAATCACTTCCGGAATAATTAAACTGTAACTCTTTATTATCTAAATCAGCGTATGTTACATTGCCTAATTCAATTTTATCTCCATTAGGTGTGAGAATAGGTGAACCGCCGAGAGATATATTAGAGAGACTTAATCCAGTGCTCGCAGAGGTTTTTAGTAAATCAACTGTCGCGTTTCCTCCAACAATTGGTGGTATACCCGCCTGAATTGACTGATTCGAAGCAGAAAAAAGAGTTAAATTAGTCAACCCAAATGCGCCTGTTATGTCAGTTATTTGATTGTCAGAACAATACAAAGTCTTCAATAACGGATTGGCACTCGCGCTAATTAAATTTAAATTTGTAAATTTGTTACCAACGATAACTAGTTGTTCTAACGAAGAATTATTAGACAAATCTAGATTGCTAATGTTATTACCGGAACAATGTAAAACCTCTAACAATGGATTATCCGTTAAATCCAAGCTATAGTCGCCAAACCGATTATTTTCACAGAACAACTCCCTCAATAGAGGATTAGCACTGAGATTTAAAGAGGACAGTGACGGTTGCCCTGACGTATAATTATATCCACAGGATAGAATTTCCAAAAGAGGACTATCACTTACATCTAAACTGATTATCTTATTTGAATAGCAGGCAAGAGAAATTAACTTAGGTGAGTTGCTCACATCTAAACTTGTTAGCTGATTATTACTACAGTCTAAAGTAGTCAATGAAAGACGATTATTCACATCTAACGCTAACGTCGATAAAGTGTTAGATGCACACCTCAAATTTACAAACGGAGAATTGTCATTTATATCAAGGCTTGTTAACTGATTTCCAGAACAATCTAAATCTGTCAGCAAAGCGTTGCTACTTAAGTCTAGACTAGTTAACTTATTATACTTACACCACAACAGGTCTAATTTCGGGTTGTTAGTAACATCTAGATTTGTTAATTGATTTGAATCACAAGATAAAAAAGTCAACAAAGGATTGTTACTTACATCCAGAGTTGTTAGCTTATTGTAAGCACAGGATAAGGATTCAAGATTTATCGCATATTCGATTCCTTTCAAGCTGGAAAAGTTGCGCATATCCACCTGAATGTGAGTTAAATCCTCCATGTCAGCTTTGGTTAATTGATCTTGCCCTTTTCCGCGACCAGACCAAGCAGCTCCTTTATTTGTAGACAAATTGTGCGTTCGTAAACGTTGTGCAAACTCCGCATCGATATCTACGCCTTCAATCAACGTGACCGCGTAAGGACTGGCACCTTTGGTCGTGGGTTGTTTGTCGGCTTGTTCTTCCTTTTCTTCAGACTCATTGGTCGCTTCCGGTTCTGGGACATCTTCCAGTTTGTCTTTGCTTGGTTCGGTTTCCTTTTCAGGAATAGTTGCTGAATCCTCCGGCTGACTCGCCGCTGGCTCAGTGGCCATCGTTGGAATCGTAGATACAACAGTTTCTTCTGGCACCTCGGTTTCTGCAACGACTGTTGCAGCGCCAGCCCCTAAGCACGGTGCAGCCAACAGACTGACACAAAAGAAAAGACGTAGAATTCTATTCATAGTCCTCCTCCTCTCGCAGCTGCTTGAAGAGGAACAGCCAAAAGACCGCGACTATACATGCAACTCCCCATGCTCGCAGAATGCCAGCTGTTTGATCCCCGGTCTGAGGCAGGCTCTTGGCACGTGTGCCCTGATAAGGTTGATCTGCTTGCCGCGTGGTCAGAGGAATCACATTTTCAGTCGGTTCTGTTGGTTTCGGCGCGGGTTGACCGCCTTCAGACACAAAACCGATTCCTACTTCACTAGTATCTACTTCTTTCCCAACGGCTAGTTGTGGCAGACAGAAAAGAAACAGTCCAACAAAGAGAACTAGGCGTTTCCATCGATTCACATCCTCACTTCCCTTCCTTTTTCCATTTTTGTTGACGAGACAGAAGGTAGCTCACTAAGACAGCTAACGCACCGATCAAGCCAAGTGCCGTCCAAGGCACCCAATTCGGGATGACCACTTTATAGGCGGTTTCCTCATTGATCTTATCCGCGTGTTCTTTCCCAATTGTAAACTCTTTGGTCCATTGCCAAGTACGGCCGTCTCCTTCCGCCTTTCCTGTAAATATGTAGGTTCCAGCTTCAAAGGGTTCCAGCCCTAGAGGGATCTCGAAATCAAAATTAGAATTCGGGGCGACAGAAAAATTCTCAAGTTTCTGTTTTGCCAGTGACTTCTTTTCCCCTTTTCGACGAACGCTTCCTTGAATCGTCATTTCCTGCAGGACCTTCGGTTGATCGTTCTGAATGCGGGCAGCGATCACTTTTCGTCCATTAGACAGCTGTAACCCCACTCGTTTCAAATGAAGTTCTGCCCCCTGATTAAAGGGCTCCTCGTCTTCCGTCAACATGACCGCAATCACTCGCGCGTATTGTGGAATCAAACCGGAGGTTTGTTTGTCTGCCGTTTCGTTCTTTCTCAAGAAACGAAGAGAGCCCAGCTTCACACCAGTAAAAGGTGTTTTCGGTGGCGTGATCTCAAATTCGACGACTTTCTCTTCCTTATTCTTTAAGGTGACCTCTTTCACATCGTCTTTCATGCGAACTACCTTCGTGATTGGATCGGTCAAACTTTGATCCAATTTTGGCTTCTCTTGGGCGTAATCAATGGCGCCGATCGAACTGCTTACCGCGTCATGAATGTTGATTTGAACAGTCACAGGGGCTTCTTGTAAACTCTTGAGCTTGACTTGAATGGTCTGTGTTTGTTCGGGCATGACCGATAAATAAAAATAGGTCTTTGTCCGATCCACTTGATTCTCTGGAATGATACTTTCCACTGAAAATCCCATCTTTTCTTCCGTCCCTGCTTCGTCCGCGAAACTCCGTGTTGGAAATAAAAGCAGACACAGAAGAAAGTAACATACAAGTGTTGAATACATGACTTTTTGTCTCACAGGTGGCCTCCTAACTATTCATCCAAAGATGAAAAGGGAGAGGAGTTTCACTCCTCCCCCAAATGGTTACTTTCTTAATTAGATCGTGTCATCCAATGACCAAGTCAATGTCCCTTGGTATTGTTCGCCCACTTGTGCGGCATTTGCAGGTACTTCTAATTCAATGTTATCCATTTCCATAGCCGATTGACCTTGGAATGTCCCTGAACCTGTGCCGTCTTGCATCACAGTCACTGCTGTTCCGCCAGCATTGACTGTTTGGCTAGCCGCTGAGATTGTTGCTGTGCGTGCCCCAGCTGCAATGATTGAACCAGGTGCTTCTGGCGCGTTTGTGCCTTGGTATCCTTGAAGAACAGAATCGAATTTCAAAATAGCGCCTGTCAAGGTCTGAGTAGCAGCCGCATTTTTCAATTCAGTTAATTGAGCCGTTAATTTCCATTCATCTGTTGCCCCAGCACGTGTATCGCTGATCACGGCATATTTTTTATTCCCTGTGATCTCTGGGAAATCTGCAACAACCGTATTCACCGTATTTGCATTGTGGAAATCAAGTTTCAATGGCGCCCATTGAATTTCTAATGGTCCAGGGGTTGTCCCAGGTCCATGTCCAGTAAAGCCGATCCCTACTTCAGTATCCGCGTTGTCTACTTCTGCAGCCGACACATTCAGACCTCCTGCCACACAAATACCGACCAAAGTTGCGCTTGTTACTAAACCTGCCAATAATTTTTTCTTCATCTCTTTTCTCTCCTTGTAATAAAATAGTTTAATATATCTAACATGTGCGAAAACGCACAATTGATATTAAAAGAAACAAGTCGTACAATAAATATATTCAAGGGACACCGTTCTTTTTTTAGAATGTCCTTTTTTCTCTTGGTTTTAACAAAACCAAGCTGAATGCTAGAATCATTGATGTCATGCTCTTTTTTATGAGGGCTTGACGAGAGTTGACGGCAAATAGTGAAAAAACACGCTTGACGAACGTTTTTCTTTTAATAACAGCTGACATTTATTCAAAGGAAACAATTCGCTCTCTCAGTAAGCGCTTTCTTGAAAAACAAAAAAAGAATAACCGAAAATTCTTCCTTAAAAAATTTTTTCATTTTTGCTTTTAGCTATTCATTTACTCTTTGAAGGTGTTTCTCCAATTGAACAATCACCTGCATCCGCTGCTCGATCATTGAATCTGCATAGGTATCTAAGGTCAGTTGTGTCGAGGTATGCCCAAGGATCGCACTAACAGACAAAATATCTCCTTGTGCTTCCAGACAACGCGTCGCAAACGTGTGACGCAATTGGTGGAAATGGATGTCTTGAACCCCTGCTTTTTTTCGTAATTGATGGAAGTAGTACGTTAACAAACGTGGCTCCATTGGGCGATCATTGGTTGAAAAGACATATTGACTCGTGGATTGTCTTTTTAATCGTAGCAGTTTTCTCTTCATTATCGTTCCGAAAGGAACGAGACGTGTCGACGCTTCCGTTTTCACGGTGTCATACACGAGTTGGGTTTTCCGTAGCCCATCCATTGACGCCACTCGTTGATACGTATGAGAAACTTGAATCAGATTTCGCTCAAAATCAATATCTGTCCAACACAAAGCAGCGATTTCTCCAATACGTAAGCCGGTATTCAAGGCTAAGTACGTGGGTAATCCGCGGACGCCGCCTACGTTTATCGCCGCTGTTTCTAGCTTTTCTTGTTCTTTTTCGGTCAGTGAACGAATTTTTTGTTTCCGTTCCTTCGGTAATTTAATAGAAGAAAAAGGATTCTCCTTTATATGATCACCTTTCTTCGCCTTGTTTAAACACTGGCCTAAGATCTGCATAATCACCTTCATGGTCGAGCTTTTTAATCCATACAGACTCCATTGTTGAACCAAGTAGTTCCCGGTTTCGTGCGTCAGCTCATTTAACGAGCGATCGCCAATAAATGGAAAGACATATTTGGTCAACTTGTAGTGGTAATTCGCATAGGTGGATAGTTTTACGTCTTTTTTGATGGCACGTAACCATTGGCAGCCCCATTCTTCCAAAGGGATACATGAACTTCCTTGCATGGACTGAATGGTCTGGTAACGAACCTTTAACGGATACAGTTTCATTCGTACTTCCCGTAGGGATTTCCCATAGACATAGCCGTATTTCACCTGTCCATCAGCTTTTCGTCCTTTACGATAGCGGCCTTCCCAACGACCGTCTTTTCTTTGATAAATATTTTCTCCTCTACGCATATCTTTCTCCTTTTATTTTGACGGCGAAAATGACGTACTAAGCAGCGAGTCATTTTCCCGTTTATTGTGATTTGGAACATTCGAGTGTCTATTAATTGCTTATAACAAACGAGATTCAGAATAAATGCGACAGTTATTATTAAAATTAAGTTGATTTTCCTGTATCGTTCGATTACAATATAATTAATAAATGTATATACACCGTTATTTATAGGCTGTAACAACAAGCTGTTCCCTTGGTTTTGTTAAAACCAAGAGATTTGATGGTTACAATTAATAATTATTTGAATTTATAAGTTATGAAAAACATCCCCTCACTTCGAGGAGATGCTTTTTTTTATTCATCCAATCATTTCTCCTATGTCTAGCGGTTCTCTAAGAATCCCTCTCTTCCCAAACAAGAGTTCTTAGAGAATGGAGTTTAGCATGCGTATGCTTTAAGTGGTTTCCTAAAAATGTACTTTAAAAGTACATTTTTAGGAAAACCGATAAAAACAAAAAAAGGACCTCAAAAAGAAGTCCTTTTATCAAGAGTTATCAAACGAAAGTTAGTCGTTTCCAGTGTTTATTCGAAATTTTACCATCAAGGAAATATGGCAGGAGTATAGTACATTGACGCGCTAGAGGAGAAATAGCACGCGATCAAACCCTCTCTTTTTCAGAATAGGTTTTATTAAATGCTTCTTTCTCTCTTAAAGAAGAGAATCTCTCCACTTATTTTCTATTCTTTGAATAAATTTAATTTTATTTCCCCGTTTAATAAAAAATGGAGCTAAGGACAGAACATTCACAGTACCTCTAAAGGAGTTATTGTGAATGCATTGTAACCACGCCATATAAATAGGAAAATTTCCGCCAATTAAAAATAAAAGTGACAATCGGCCAAAGGAAAAACAAGCTTTCCTCAAAGCCGCAAGGGATAGAGCTATTTTGTCGAATGTTACACAATCCGTTTGTGTTACATTCAAAATCAACTTCTGATCGTTAACAAACTGCTGTGTGGCTCTCCTTTTTCTACGCGCAATTTGCAAACTATTTGTTAGCACGTTGACAGCAAATTGCTAGCACTTTGTTAACTGATTCCTCTCGTATATCTTTTTGCTAGCAATCTGCTAAAACTTTTAATCATTCTGCTAGCAATTTGCTAAAACCTTGCTTGCACCTTCGTGCAGCCAATCAACTTATTTTTTTCCTGCAACATAAAAAGTTGATGGGTCCCCGCTCCATTCGCGAAATTCGTCTTTTAACTCACCCCAGAAAATCTTGCTCACTTCGCCCCACCACCTTTTTGAGATTGTTATTTGTGCGGTCTCGCCGACGGCCTCTCTTGCGCAGAAACGCAGCAAATTCATCTATTGCACGCTAACTCCCCAATGCCCCAAACCGCAAATCACCACACTCATGACCCACAAGACCCATGACATACAAAAAATACCTAAAATCATGGGGGCATGTCTCCACACCTTTGTTGGTACGAAAGGTTTTCGACAGGGGTGTGGTAACCATGTTACCATACCTCTCGGCAAAATTGAAAATTCATATTGCTCACAAATCCCGCCGCGAAAGGGTTTTAGCGTATGTACCCTAGGGTGTGGTACATTTGACACGCTATCGATGGCCCATCGGGGAAAGAGCATAAGGGGTGTGTATGTCTAAAAATGCTCCGCCGCATTTTTCTCCATCCGGCAGTGGCCGGCCCCACCCCTTACTGCGGAAATCACTCAGCCGTGATATTCCTTGTCCTCATTAGCATTCGGATGCTCCATCGGCTTGCGCCGCGTTATTTTAAGAGCTTTTTTCGACATAAATGTCGACTATTAGATGTATGTCAAAAAAGGAGGAATTATCAATGATGCAACTGACTTTATTACAACTAATTCTTGAAGCGATATCTGCTGAAACGTATGCGCTCATTATTCTAGCTATTATCTTTTATACAACGTACAAGTTTGTGTCAGGAAAATATCGGGATTATAAAAATAAACGAGACGCATATCGCAAATATTGGAGACAACGTATCGAAAAAAGCGAAAAGATAAAAAGAGAAGAGGCTGATAGAAAATGAACGACAACGTAATCTGCGAAGAGATCATGACGTTGAAACAAGTGAAAAGAAAGCGTAAAAATAAGGACATTCCAGAAAAGATTACGTCGTCGTTTACCCTTGCACAATGGATGTCAAAGCTAATTGGAAGCGAGTGTCAAGAGCATCTGATCGTTGTTTGTTTAGACACTAAAAATCAAATTAACAGTTACGCGACGGTTTCAATTGGATCGTTAAATCAATCCGTCGCACATCCAAGAGATATCTTGCAGCGAGCTTTGCTATCGAATTCGGCGCGGATCGCCATTGTTCATAACCATCCGTCAGGACATCAGGCACCATCGCGAAACGACGACAGCTTTACCGAACGAATCGCGAACGCTTGTGGAATTATTGGAATCGACTTGCTCGACCACATCATAGTAACCGATTCTAGCAAGTATTTTTCATACAAAGAAGAAGCGAGGATTTTGTAATGAGTAATGTAAGCGTATTGACAACGCGTGAAATCAAAAAGATCATGAGTCAAAACCGAACATTGTATTTGTCGTATCTCATTGCAGATAAATATATTAGCAGATACGATGACGAAACTGTTGATTTGCTCAAATGCTATTATTTGAAACAAAAATGTTTTTGGTCGCAAAAATCATGCGAAGGAACTCATGTGTTTTCAGTTGAACTAAATTTTGCGACCAACATTTTGGCTGTACGCAGCCGGATAAATACGAAATTTTATGTATGTCATGGAACGTTTAATCTGTCAAACGCGGGCGATTCGACACTCATTCAGTTCGTCGCGGGGCTATACGTGTTTGAATATGAACGACGTCTTGATGAAATGATCGGTAAATTCAAACTCGATGAACCCTCATCAATCGACGACTATGAATATCCTTTTTAACAATAGTGTATAATTGAAAAAAAAATCGGAGGTAAACTACATATGACCAAAAAGCTAACAACTGCTGAACGAACAAAATTAGAAAAAGAAATCTACGACATCATGATGAACATAGATAAAAACGAAACCATCGAAGAATCCATAAATGACTATAGCCGAGCAGGTGAAATTCTGGTAGCACTCAACCTTTTAAATCCAGCACATCAGAATATTCCAGAGGTTGTTGTACGTGTATACATGTATCACCTTGCGAATAAAATCAAAAAAATCGCAGGAAAATCGAGAAAAAAATGATATGATTTGACACGTATGTTAAAATTAATTTTATACAAGAATTTTTCACAAAACGAAAATTAATTCATGATCTCACTTACTATTTACAACCCAAAAATGCTTGATTATTATTGACTTAGCCGTTAAACGGTTGAGTCTTTTTTTTTATTGTTTTTCGGCTTGAAGTTCGAGGAAAGAAAAAAAAGCTACTTCGGCAAAAAGCAACTTTTTTATGACTGATATAAATCTAGGATACCTCTTATTAATTCTAAGATTTTTTCTTTTTCTTTTGATTCTTGTATTCCTTGAATTATTTTGAAAATTTCAGGCGATCTTTCCTCAACTTCCAAAAATGAAAAGAACTCGCTGCTCGTCATAGACAACCCAGCAATAATTTTTTCAAGCGTGTTTAACGTAATATTGATCTCATTACGTTCAACACGACCCAAATATGTATCATCGATGTCAGTACGAACCGACAATTCAGCGAGCGTCATTTTCCGTTCTTTTCTATAAATTCGTATTTGTCTTGAAATTTGATCATTTAAAATAGCACATCACCTCACCTCTCATCATCTATGATAGTTTTAATTAACATCAAAAATCAGATGATAAATATATTATTCTAGTGTAGAATGTGCTATATATGTATTCTTTCGATGCTGATTATACATTGATATCAGTATTGAAATCATTTGTCCAAAATTTTGCACCAAAATCTAATAACAAAAAGGAGATTTAATGAATGAAAAAGAAGAAGATTTTAGCACTAATGGTTTCAACTTTTGCACTCGCCACAGCATCCCTCGCCTTTGCAGACAAAGCAAATGCCGCTGACATGCACCGTTTGTACAATCCAAATTCTGGTGAACACTTCTACACAGCAAATACAGGAGAAAAAAACAATCTAACAAAGGTCGGATGGAAATCGGAAGGTATCGGATGGATAGCACCAAATTCTGGTAATCCTGTTTATCGCCTCTACAACAAAAATGCTGGCGATCATCACTACACGATGAATGCAAATGAGAAAAATAATTTAGTAAAAGTTGGCTGGAAATATGAAGGCGTCGGATGGTATTCAGATACAAAAAAAGCTATTCCGCTCTACCGCGCGTATAATCCAAATGCGAAAGCTGGCTCACATAACTACACAGTAAATTATGCGGAACAAAAGAATTTGTTAAAACACGGTTGGCGAAACGAAGGAATCTCGTGGTATGGAATTAAGAAAACGACTGCACCAACCCCTGTCACAAAATATACGGTGACAATCAAGCATGTTGGTTCTGATGGTAAAACACTAAAATCATCAACAACTAAAGTGGATAAAGGCAAATCGTACACAGCAAAAGCAGAAAGTTTTAGTGGCTATACTTTAAAAGGTAATAATTCTCAGACTGTCACCGTAAATGCGAACAAAACAATCACCTTCAACTACACTAAAAATGCTGTTCAAAAATTCAATGTCACCGTCGTTCATAAAGGATCTGATGGCAAAGAATTAAAGAAAACGACAACAGCCGTAGAAAAAGGCAAATCATATACAGCCAAAGCTGAATCATTTAGCGGCTATACCTTGAAAGGCAGCAACTCTCAAACGGTGACAGTTAATGCCAATCAAACGATTACATTTAATTACACTAAAAATGCAGTAGCACCTGTAAAATATACTGTAACCATTAAACACATCGGTTCAGACGGTAAACTGCTCGGAAATCTAGGCGATATCGTTGAAGCTGGAACATCATACACAGCAAATGCCGCAACTGCGGGATTCGTAGGCTACACGCTGGATGATGTCAAAACAAAAACCGTAGTTGTAAACAAAGATACGACTATTACCTTCAACTATAAAAAAGATCCAGTTGCACCTGTGAAATACAAAGTAACTGTAAACGCGATGTGCGATGGACAAGTCATCAAAACACGCAGCGAAATGATTGAAAAAGGTAAACAATACACCGCTTTCGCTGAGGAAATCGAAGGCTACGGATTAAACGAATACAACGTTAAAACGGTAACTGTAAACAGTGATACAATCATCACTTTCGATTACAAAAAAGTTGAATTAGTCGATACCTTCAACCTTAAAATCTACGTTGACGATGAGTATTATACAACTCTCGTAAAAACAATCAAAAAGGGTGAATCGTATCAACCTTCCACCAAAAACTTAGGCTTAGACGAAAACATCTATGACCTATCAAGTAGTGTCACATATCCTGTAAAAAACTGGGTCGGTGGAAAAACTTACGACTATGAATTCGATGTGTACACTTACAAAACATTATCACCAGCAGAAACAGTAAAATGTCGCAACACAATTATTACAAAGGTAAACGAATTACGTGCGCAATACAGCCTAGCGCCTGTTAGCGAAATGAGTCAATTAACAACAGCCGCAAATGTTCGCGCACAAGAAATTTCTACATTATTCGAACATATTCGTCCTAACGGATCAGGCTATATGTCTATACTAGATCAATATTCTATCGAATACGATATGTCTAGTGAAAACATCGCAGCACGACACACTGATATACGCGATGGCGAAAAACTAGGAAACTATCTATTCAATCAGTGGCTCAATAGCCCCGGACATAAAGCCACAATGATTCACCCAACATTTACAACTATTGGTGTAGGTCTGTATGTTGAAAAGAACGAAGTTTACGCAACACAGCTTTTTATTTACTAGACGAGGGAGTTTTGAAAATTGAAGAAATTTGTTACGTTACTTGTTTTATCTGTGTCGATGTTTACGTTGACAGCCTGCTCAAGTAATAATGAGAATGATAATGGAAATAAAAACGAAACCGAAAACGTGTCGAATGGTAACAGTAAGGTTCAATCAACAACATTCGCTGACTATTTCAATTCTAAGAAAAAAGAAACAAACCTGTTTTATGTGACGAACGTTGACCGCAGAGACGTTTTTGGTAAAGATAGCCCTATTTATTCTGTGCTCGTTTCTGAAAATGGGTATGTGACGTGCTATGATCTTGTTGATAGATCATCGCGTGAAGAATTGACGATGGGTGATGTTGCAAAAATGTCCGATGGTGATATTTTAGAAAAAGTAAAATCAATGTGGAAGGAAAAGCAGGATCACGAAATAAATAGTTTTTCAAGTAGGCTTGATACCGTCAAAGAGAACATTGATGACTCTGCGTCATCTGATTTTGATCAAAATGTACGTATTGCCGAGAAAAAATATTTAGAATATCTTGAAAAAGATAACAACGTAAAATCAGTAAAACCGTACAAATCGAAAATATCGTTCAATATTATAACGGACGCATCGGGTAATCAAACACAAAGTGAGGAACTATCATTCGACTATAACGACGCGACATACCCAGATCTATCGTTCACTGGCGTTGTAAATGAAGATGGAGATACCTACACACAATTCGACAGTCAATCAGTTGATGCTATTGATGAAGCAATAAGTGAAAAGCGCTATAAAATGAATGTAGAAAAACACACTAAAGCATTGAATATTGATGGCCCCACTTTGGAGCGATGGTCAGAGATTTATGATAGCAATTACAACATCTTTACAGTTAACAATACTGATCGTATCATTGCGTTTAGAACCAAAAAACAAATTTTGCTAGATTTTGATAAACCTGACTCAAAGATAAAAAACGTCACGGTCGACAAAAACTAATACCTGTCCCTTGCCTTCTAACGGTGAGGGATTATTTTATTGTATAGTCATTTTGCAAATTAGAGCCTATACTCATACACTAAAAATTCAAATCAAATGCTTACAGTAATTAGCAGTTACGCACAGAGAGCATCTCTTTTTCTTCTATTCCCTATAGTTTCTGTGTTTCACAAATATATCTTGTGCATTCAGTGTTCTAAAAATATTGATAAATCAGCTTTAATAGTACAGAACACAGTATGCACAAGTTTAAAACAATCAAATATATAATAAGGAAAATATTTTTTATAAGGTTAGTAAGAATTCAATCTAACCTGTGTTTTCTGTGTTTGTAGATTTCAACATGTATTAAACGCTAATAAATCACCTTTTATTGCTTTCATTTTTACACAATTGAAATTATATCTATTGTGTTTTAACACAAAAAAGAGATACAGTTTCTGTACCTCTTCGCATCTATACTTTCCATATTCCTCGATATCGATCTTTTCGTTCAAAATTTCTAATCCTTGTTTGTTCATTTCCAGTGTAGCGATGATCTTGCCAATTTTCTAGATTATATTCTGTTATCAGAGGTTCATCAGCATCCATTCGTTTTTGAACAGATACAGGATTATCAGATAGCGTCCATTCGTTATCATTTCCAATTATCCCTGAAATATTTTCGTAAAAACGTTGCTTACTATAAGTGCGACCTGATGGTATATTCTGATAAAACCATGATTTATAAAGATCATACAAGAAATTTTTAGGAATGAAATCCCATACTAATTCCGTTTTCATTTCCTTCCAAAATTTTAAAACAGAATTATTAACTTCTTTATACTCGTCCATTAATTCTAAACTGATTTTTGGTATTATGTATTCATCAAAATCCATCAACAAAGCTTTCTTCAGAACATACTCTAAAACATCATTTCTAGCAATATAATCGATCTTAATTTCTTTACGTTCGCCATTATTCTGAAAAGATTTTAAGAAGGGTACTAATATAATTCGACGATAAAATGAATCTGATTTATCCCGCGTTCGAGGTAATCCATTAATCATTTGTATGTTTGATCCACGAAATTGGTATGGAAAAGGCTTTTCGAACTTCCCGTTAATTATTATGTCATCGCCAGTAATACTTGCTTTAAAATCTCGTACAGAATCAATATATTGATCCACGTTGTTTTCATCACAAATATTTGCAATTGTATTTACAAGCTGAGCTCTTAAAAAAGGTTGTCGAAAATCATCAATGCTGAGGCTACAATAATTCCCCTTTCCTAAAATATTTTTTATCAATTGTCCAATGGTTCCTTTACCATTATTCCCAGATTGAGAATAAAAAAAGATCGCTTTACCTCTTGAAAAATTGCCTTGAATTGAATCTGCAATTACTTGCCAAAAAAGAGTAGTTACCTCTTTATCACCGTTAGCAAGTTCAGTTAACCATTTTTCTACATCCCATCGAAAGCCATCATTCGCTTTAATACGTGGTAATTTTATCGATTCATTATACTTAATAGCCAACTTTGAAAAGAAAATGTATTCAGATGTAAATGGTTCTAACTCTTTTGTCTTCTTATTGAAGATACCATTCTCGACAGCAATCAAATTCTTATCATCAGTTCTATGTACAATTGATACCACTGTCTTAATATCCGACAAGACTTCTTCACATTGTCGCATAGTTTTATTTGGAGATATCAGTTTTATTAAATACTCAAAATATTCTCTATCATTACGATACAATCCTGTGTTTCTGTCGTAAACAGAAAGAAGCGTTTCTTTCGAATTATTACTCATATGTACTTTACGAAAATCATAAAGTCGAACTAGAAGCACTGCACAATCAACGCTGGTTAACTGTGTTGGAAGACGTTTTTGTAAATTTTTAGCTACACCTTCGTTTTCTAATTCAATATTAGTTGTAAGTTCATGCAAAGCCTTCACTCCAAATTCATAAACATATTCATCAGAAATTTTTTGCGGGTCAATCGTTTTAAGTAATTCTTGTAAATATTGTGCTGTCTTTAATTCTAAAATTGGTTTCATGAAAAAATCCTTTCTAGTTTAATGATTTATCACATTTTCAAAACTCATTGTATTTGCGATAACACCGCAGGCAGGAATTGAACCTGCCTTTGCCACCGGGTTGCGGTTGTTTATTTGTGTATTAGCTGTAATAAGCCACAGTATTGAATTTGAGCATCATTCTGTACAAATACGCGGGTCCGAGATCTTCGATGATCTTTTCACGCATGATTTTCTTCAATCTAACAGATACGTCTTTGTCTTCTTTGTTGAACAACTCATCATCGTTATCAAACAGACGTCTCAAATTTTGGTTACTTAGCTCTAAAGTATATGCTTTGAAAAAACGATATTTTTTGTGTTTATTGAGACCTCGCAGATAATCTTCTACTATTTTTTCGTCATTTTTTTCAGAAACGACGATTGTGTGTTCATACATACCCTTCCGATCCCAATTGATGTACCAGCGTTGACATACTGACAGATATTTGTAACCTAATTTTTCGATGATGTCTGATTGATATAATGTTCCTTTTTTGATGGTTTCTTCTGTAGTTAATTGTGTAGTTTCTTGGCTTGTTTTTGTCATTGTAAAAACTTCCTTTTCATAATATTTTTTGTACGTTGCATTTACAACGTTTGTTAGCTTTTTGTACTTATTTTATGGTTTTGCATGAATTCATCAACGTCGTTCTTGTCGTAGTATGTTCTGCCACCATCAATGATCTGGATAATCGGTAAACCTTGTTTTATGTAGTTATTGATTGTGTGTGCTGATACATTTATGTATTCGCATACTTCTTTTTGATTCATGTATCTTTTCTTATGTACATGAGTTTCGAGTTGATTCAGTTCAAACGTTTGCGGTAATTGCTTCAACACTAATTCTGTTATCTGTCTGACTAACTGATCGATCAATTTTTTATCTAATGTATTTTCCATAATCACACTTCACCTCCGTTTCATTTTTGAACCACAAGGCGTAAAAAAATTTATCATTAAATGCAATATTTTTTTGCATTTGAACAGCTATTACTTGTGAAATAACTAGTAATCCATCATCTGCAACATTCAAACAAAATAGCTTTAAAACTTGTTTTGCTATCTTAATATTTCCTATTTTTTTCATCTTTTTCAACTCCTTATCTCAATTTCATTATATCACCTATGGTTCAAAAGTGCAACAGTAATAGTCGATTCAATTTAACATCCATCCTATTTGGTTCATTTTTGTTTCATTTTATGCTAAAATTACAGAAAGAGGTTCGATTTCGAACCGAGAAGGAGCTGTTTAAATGGTAAATCGTGAAACTGACAAACAATCATACAGAGAAAGAATCGGAAGGATAGTCAGAGACGCTCGTGAAAGTCATAATATGTCCGTCAGAGGACTAGCTCAGCAAATTGATATGAACCATTCAACATTGTCACGTGCCGAACGCGGTCAAACAGATATTGATCAACCAACACTTGCTCGAATAGCAAATCTATTAAATATTGATCCGAGAGAACTTAGCACCGAATCAATCGTGTCTTACGAAGATGAAATTGATCGTAGATTATTTGCTGACACTGACAACGTTCCAATTAAGTATATTTTTGATGATATAAATGGATTGCACCCTGCTGGTGAATTGGATGTAACATCTATTGCACGTGATTGGTTAATAGAAGACGCTGATATTTTCACACTCATATTGAACAGTGATGTTATAAACAATGCTATTTTGGCAGGTTATATCGTCGCTGTTGCTCCTAACATTTTACCTAATAATGGGGAAATTATTTTGTGCGAAATCAACGGAATTCAACATGTTAGACGCTATTATACGACACAAAACACAACAATCTTAGATTCTGATAGCCGTGATTCAAAATACGAACCCATTATCTTGACGACTAATAATGATTCATATAAATTCGAGATAAAAGGTGTTGTTGTTGGGGCTATCAGCAATCAAACCAACCATCCGTAAAAATCTCTACTATAGAAAGAAGAAAAAGGAGCAAAGAAAATGATTCTACAATCATTCTATCAACTTTTCGACAGGGATTAGCCTTTAAAGGCTGGTCTTACATCGAAAGGGTGAGCGCATAATGGCATCAATTAAAAAGGAAAAAAACGGTACATACACTGTACAAGTTTCACTTGGAAAAAATCCAAAAACGGGTAGTTACTCAACAGCAAAACGACGAAGTATAAAAACAAAAAAAGAAGCTAATTTGATCGCTGCCGAAATTGAACGGCAGGTTGCAGCAGGTGAGTATTGGAAAGATGAAAAAAAAGCAAATTTAACGTACAAAGATGCGTATGAATTATGGATGGAAAAATTTGAACAAAATCACGAACCAGCTACAAGCAAAAAAGCAAAAGGGATGTTTGATAATCATTTTTTACCTAGATTTGGTCATATGCTACTAACTGACATTTCACCTTTGATGATTAACGATTATTCAGTTGAACTATCTAAACAGTTCGTATGTTGTGATTTGGTGTACAGTCGATTTGTAGCACCAATCCTTTTTGCGTACAAACTTGAATTGTTAGAGCGTAATCCATCAAAATATGTTGATACACCGAGGCCGAGGTCTGACGCTAAGCAATCAAAAGCAGATGACTTTTACGAAGAAGAAGAACTATATTTATTCTTAAGCATGTCAGAGCGATTGTCTGAAAAAAATTATAAACAATATGCTTTTTTCAGGTTATTGTCAATGACAGGAATGCGCAATCAGGAAATACGTGCACTTCAAGAAAAAGATATAAACTATGAAGCTAAGACTTTGTACATTCACCGCGCAGTCACAGTGAGCAAAGAAGGTGAATATATCGCTGAACGGACGAAAAACAAATCTTCAACACGACAAATTTCTATTGATGATGAAACACTTAAAGTATTGAAAAAATGGCGTGAAAAGCAACAAAGTAAGTATCCAAAATGGAACGATAATTGGCTTGTGTTTACAAACAATAGAGATTCTGATGGTACCAAATTTCTCAGTACAACTGGCATACGAAAATGGAAAATTAATGTGCAGGATCTGATGGATGAAGAATCAGACGTAATTCTCAAAAGAATTGATATACATGGCTTTCGTCACACTCATATCTCACTTTTGGTTCAAAATGGAGTGTCGCTGAAAGCGATTGCTGATCGTGTGGGACACATCGACACAACAATGATAGGTAAAACATACGCACATGTCACAAAACGCTCAGAAGATCAACTGCGAGATGCATTGACCACCTTACTTCCTTCATCTCGAAAAGAATAGTAAAGGACGAACAATTTTAGCCAAAATTTTAGCCATCTTTTTTAAATACTTAAAAACCATTGATATGTCAACACTTATACATAGCGATCCAGGCAGTCGAGAGCCTGGCTTTTTTGTGTGCAAAAAAACCAGTGAAATCATTCACTGGTCTCCTTCTTATTTAACAAACATTGCATCACCAAAACTGAAAAAACGATAACGTTCTTCAATTGCATGATGATAAGCCGCCAAAGTTTTTTCTCGTCCAGCAAAAGCACTGACTAGCATTACTAGTGTTGATTTCGGCAGATGGAAATTCGTCGAAAACGCTTGAACGATTTTGAATTCATAGCCAGGCGTGATAAAGATATCTGTCCAACCACTGTCGGCTTTGATTTCACCATTGAATTTCGTTCCGATTGTTTCTAGCGTACGAATAGATGTCGTCCCAACAGCAATTATTTTTCCGTCATTATCACGAACCTCATTCAATTGAGCCGCAGCTTCTTCTGTCAAACGGTAGAATTCACTATGCATTTGATGTTCAGCAATATTATCAACGCTTACAGGGCGGAATGTACCAAGCCCAACATGCAGGGTCAAATAGACAAGCTTCACACCTTTAGCTGCAATCTTTTCCAACAATTCCGGAGTAAAGTGCAGCCCCGCAGTTGGCGCAGCTGCCGAACCATTTTCCTTCGCATATACCGTTTGGTAGCGTTCAGGATCTTCTAAGCGTTCCTTGATATAAGGCGGTAAAGGCATTTCACCTAACGACTCTAAATTTTCTAAAAAGATTCCCTCATATGAAAATTCTACTATCCGTCCGCCGTGTTCCAATTCCTTCTTCACTTCTGCACGTAAGCGCCCATCACCGAAAACAATCTGGGTCCCTACTTTCGCTCTACGCGCTGGTTTGATCAATGTCTCCCATTCATCACCCTGTGTATTGTTCAATAAAAGTACTTCTAGATGACCGCCGGTTTCTGGCTTCTCTCCATATAAGCGAGCAGGCAAAACTCGAGTATCATTCATTACTAATGCATCACCAGGAGCTAACTCCTCAATAATCTCATCAAAATGTTTATCCTCAATTTGACCAGTCTCCCGATCCAAAATCAGCAAACGTGAACTATCGCGTTTTTCTAGAGGGGTCTGGGCAATTAATTCTTCTGGTAAATCAAAATCAAAATCCTCTGTGGTTAACATAGCTTCTCCTCTTTTCCTTCGCTATTCTATCATGGGGAATTCTGATTGAAAAGCACCGTGCTGCTTTCTTCCTCAAGAACCAAAAGAAAAAATAATACAAATTTAAAAATTGATTTCTTTCATTAGTATAAAAATGTTTTTTTATTCTCCCCTTCTCTACTCCTTTGTGATGAGAAAAATGTGATGTACTAAGGGTGAAACGGTTATTTTAAAACCATAGATAACGGTTTCTAATACATTATTTTGACCAAAAACAAGCCAGTTATTTGTTTTTAATTGGCCTTTGTTGCATACTAAAACTATAAGTCTGTTAACTTTTCTACATTTAAGATGCTAATTATTAAGATTACGATCTTGCTAATGCAAGTTCGTAATCTTGGTGTACAAAGCGCTAATAAGATGATTTTTATTCAGAAAGAAGGAGTGAAAAAATGATTGAGTTTGACCACGTTTCTAAAATTTACAATGGAAACAAAGTAGCCGTTGAGGACGTCAACCTCTCTTTTGAAAAAGGAGAATTCATTTGTTTGATTGGTACAAGTGGGAGCGGGAAAACGACGACTATGCGAATGATTAATCGGATGATTGATCCAACAAAAGGAACAATCACGATTAACGGGGAAGACATTCAAAAGAAAAACCCTGTTGAATTGCGTCGACAAATCGGGTACGTCATCCAAAATATTGGATTGATGCCCCACATGACGATTCGTGAAAATATTAATCTTGTTCAACGTTTGTTAAAGGTAGACAAAGAAGAGCAAAATAAAACAGCAGAAAGAATGATTGATCTAGTCGAATTACCGCGGGACATGCTGGATCGTTATCCCCATGAGCTATCTGGTGGGCAACAGCAACGGATTGGGGTTGTTCGAGCACTCGCAGCCGATCAAGACATCATTTTAATGGATGAACCTTTTGGTGCCCTCGACCCGATCACTCGCGATTCTTTACAGGACCTTGTGAAGGATTTACAAGAACGCTTAGGTAAGACCATCGTTTTCGTTACCCACGATATGGATGAAGCTTTAAAATTGGCCAATCGAATTGCGATCATGGACAACGGAAAAGTCATTCAATTTGATACACCGGAAAACATCCTGCAGCAACCCGCGAATGAATTCGTAGAGGAGCTTTTGGGTGAAGATCGATTATTACAAGCAAAACCGGATACGACAACAGTTGGCGAAATTATGATGCATACCGCCGTATCTATTACACCGGAAAAGAGCTTGCAAAATGCCATTCGTTTAATGCGTGAAAAACGTGTAGATACGTTGTTAATTGTTGATGAAGACAATGTCTTAAAGGGATTTGTCGATGTGGAAACTATCGACCGTGAACGTCGACGCGGTAAAGCTACGAGTATCGGAGATATTATTAATCCGAACGTTTTTTATGTGAAGGAAGCAGCTTTGGTTCGCGATAGTTTACAACGAATTCTAAAACGTGGCGTTAAATATGTTCCCGTCGTAGATGAAAACAAACATCTTGTCGGCATTTTAACTAGAGTTTCCCTTGTAGACATCATTTATGATGTTCTTTGGGGTGAAGAAGAAACCTTCGGAGATGCGGCCGAAAGCATTACAAGCGAGGAGGCATAACTATGCAAGCATTCATCAATGAATATGGTGGGCAAATGCTGACAAAGAGTGCTGAACATTTATATATCTCTGCTATTGCATTAGGTCTTGGTATTTTAGTTGCTGTACCTTTAGGCATTTTATTGACTCGCCTGCCGAAAATATCAAATTTTGTTATCGGGGTTGCCAGTGTCTTACAAACCATTCCCTCACTTGCTTTGCTTGCTTTGATGATTCCCTTCTTCGGCGTAGGTAAATTCCCAGCGATCATCGCGTTGTTTATCTATTCTTTATTGCCGATTTTACGAAACACCTATATCGGAATGAAAAACGTAGATCGAAATTACCGAGATGTTGCTAAAGGCATGGGGATGACCAATTTGCAATCAATTTTCACGGTAGAATTGCCAATCGCAGTCCCAACGATCATGGCTGGTATTCGTTTAGCCGCAGTGTATGTAATTGCATGGGCAACGCTGGCTTCTTATATTGGAGCAGGCGGATTAGGGGATATGATTTTCAGTGGTTTGAATAATTTCCAACCCCCTTTGATTATCGCTGGAACCGTTCCTGTTATCTTAATGGCGTTAATTGTGGACCTCTTATTAGGTTTCTTAGAGGATCGCATGACACCCGCAGCACTAAGGAAGGAGGAGTAAAGAGTGAAAAAAATAAAAGTTTTAGCTTTACTCGGACTTTCATTATTGTTTCTAAGTAGTTGTTCTTTTCCTGGATTAGCTTCCAATGATGATGAAGACACAATCGCGATTACAGGCGGGATTACTTCAGAAATGCAAATATTAGGGAGCATCACTGCTGGTATGGTTGAACATTATACGGATAAAAAGACCACCGTAATTAATAATTTAGCTACCAATATGATTAACCATCAAGCTATGTTAAAAGACGATGCTTCCATATCTTCCGCACGCTACACGGGAACAGATTTATCGTCTATCTTGCAATTGCCTGCGGAAAAAGATCCGAAAAAAGCGTTCAATATCGTGCATGATGAATTTGAAAAACGTTTTGATCAAACTTGGTTTCCATCTTACGGATTTGATAACACCTATGTCTTTTTAGTAAGAAAAGATACCGCTGAAAAATATAATCTTAAAAAGGTAAGTGATTTAAAACGAGTTTCAGGAGAATTGAAAGCTGGGGTAGACACTTCTTGGATTACACGTAAAGGAGATGGCTACGAAGGATTTAAGCAAGCCTATGGATTTGAGTTTTCTTCAATCTTACCGATGCAGGTCAGCCTTGTATATGATGCCCTCTCAGCTGGAAAGATGGATATTGTTCTCGGGTATTCAACAGATGGACGTATCGCCAGCTATGATCTCGTAATGCTGGAAGATGACTTACGCTTCTTCCCTCCTTATGACGCTGCGCCAATCGTTTCTAATAAGCTATTGAAATCTGATCCCAAAGTAAAAGATGCACTGGAACGTCTTGCAGGAACGATTTCTACTGAAGAGATGCAAAAGCTTAATTATCGCGCAGATAATGACTTAGTCGAACCACAAATCGTTGCAGAAGATTTTCTAAAAGAACATAACTATTTCGAAGGGAAGTGAGCGTAGTGGAAAATCTAAATACTTTTCAACAATTCATTCAATACTATCAAACGAATGGCAGTATTATTTTTGCCCAATTTGTACGCCACTTCTTAATCTCGATCTATGGAGTTATCTTCGCCGCGATCGTGGGAATTCCGTTGGGGATTTTCATTGCGCGCCATACGAAGTTAGCCAATTGGGTTATTCGTTTAGCCAATGTTATCCAAACAATCCCCTCATTGGCAATGATTTCCGTATTGATGATTGGAATGGGTCTTGGTGTCAACGTTGTTATCCTGACAGTATTTTTATATTCGTTACTACCAATTATCAAAAATACTTACACTGGTATGCGGCAAGTTGATAAAAATGCCTTAGACGTCGGAACCGGCATGGGCATGACAAATTGGCAGCGACTTTATATGATCGAACTGCCTCTGTCCGTTTCAGTCATTATGGCAGGAATTCGAAATGCGTTAGTCGTTGCCATCGGAATCACTGCCATCGGAGTATTCGTTGGAGCGGGTGGTTTAGGCGATATTATCATTCGTGGTACGAATGCAACAGATGGGACCGCCATTATTTTGGCAGGTGCCTTACCTACTGCTTTAATGGCTATCATGACTGACTGGATTTTAGGGATGGTCGAACGGAAATTAGACCCTGCTACTAAAACAAGTAAATAAAATGAAAAATGCTGCTGTTTGAAGAGACATTCAAACAGCAGCATTTTTTTAGTTAACTATCTAATAATTCATACCCAACTTCTTCATCACAAATCAACACATTGATCAATTTACCGTTGATAGCTCCTAGAGTTGCCGTTGCTCTTTTCTTCGAGCAGACTGCACCAATACTAATTGGGGCTAGGCGTAAAGAGTCTAAGCCGCTAGATATCGGAAATTGATTGCGGTATTGAATTTCTTTTCCTTCAATATCAAACGCTCGACCGATCATCGTTCCCACAGCGCCTTCGGCTACAAGATCATTCAAATCACGATTATCTAAAATCCCTGAAGAAACAAGTGTATTTCGCGTCGTTTCGATATTTCCGATTCCGCTAAACGCCACATCAATTTTCCGTCCAAGTGAGATATTCAAATCAATTTGCGGTTGCGCCAACAGCTCTTCCTGCAGCTTTTTGGAATTGACAAAAGCCGGTGCATTGAAAAATTCATGACGTCCGTTTAGTTTTTGCGCTAAGCGGAAAACCAGTTCATTTCCATCCATCACTGTTCGATTTGGGCCTAAACTTCCAGTCAGCTGAACGACATGAACATTTTTTAAGTCATGATCCGGGAAATTTTTCACCATTTTTTCGACCGTTACACCCCAAGATATCCCTAAAATCTTATCATTTGATAGCGCATTGCTGATAAAATCTGCTGAAGCTTTACTTACGTTGTCTAGATCATAATCGTAGTCCCCTAAACTCTTTACAACGATAACTTCTAATAAATCAAATTTTTCTTTTAATTGCATCATCAGTTTATTGTTTCGCTCAAAGGGCGCTTCGATCGATATTTTGACAATTTGTTTTTCACGGGCTTCTTCCAGCATTCTGGAAATGGATGGACGGGATACCCCAATTATTTTCGCAATATCATTTTGGTTCATCCTATCTAAATAATAAAGTTCTGCTACTTTTAATAATGTAGAAATATCATTCGCCATTTTTTCCTCCTAGTTCGAATACTGGACCGACATCCTGTAATTATGTAATAAATTCGTCAATGAGCTCTAATGCTTTTGCTACTCCATCTTCATCGTTCGTTGGACAATGCCATTTCGCTGCCTTTTTTAATTCAATCGTAGCATTTCCCATGGCGATTGATTGAGAAAATCTTTCAAAAGTCGAGAGATCGTTCCCATTGTCACCGATCACAAATACCTGATTATTGGAAATACCATAATAGTCAGCTAGTTTTACTAATGCTGCTCCCTTACTGACATTTTTCTTAGAAAACTCAATCATTGTGGGGTATCCCTGAACACAAGAATAATGATTAGAAAAGCGTTGTTCTATCTTACTTTTGTTCTGCTTAATTATATCGGGGTTATCACAAATAAGCAATTTGGAATATTTGTCCGCTGGGTTAAGTTCGCTGATTGGACAGACATTTAACTGGTTATTTGTTAGAAAACAAAATTCTAAAGTTCCTAGATTGATCGTTGGAAAAGGAGTTGTTACTTCTCGTTCGCTAACAGCGATGCATGTCAAGGCATTGTTTTGACAATAATTTACCACTTCCTGATAATCGTTTAAATCAAGCAACTTTTCAACAAGTTTCTGACCGCTTCCATTTTGCACTATTGCTCCATTGGCAATTACGTGATAATCGCCAGCGATGCCTGCAATTTCCGCATGGGGCAAAACACCAGACATGGGTCGTCCAGAACAAAAAGCAAATCGGTACGCACCGGATTCTGCTCTTAAACGAATCGCCTCAGTAACCTTTTTTGTCAGTTTTCCGCTGGAATTTAGTGTTGTCCCGTCAAGATCCAAAGCAACTAACTTCATTATTCTATCCTTTCAAAAAAGGCTGGACACTCTGATCCAGCCTTACAAATTATTATTTTCCCATTTCTTTCAAGGCTTCTAGCGCTGCATCTAAGAATGTTTCTTCATCTAAACCCGTCAATAATCCGACAGAATTGATTTGTGGAATTCCCTCCGCATCTGCTGGGTCAATTGGACTTGTAAAGGCAATTAGATCAATATCTCCATTGGCTACAGCTCCCTTTACCATTCCCGGGTTAACTTCTTGAATCTCTACTTCATAACCGTGCTCCTCTAACAGCTCGACGATCCGTTCACCAACCATTGCTGAACTAACTGTGCCAGATCCGCACACGGATAAAACTTTAATTTCAGCCATTTCTAAACCTCCCATTAGTTTGTTATTCATTTTTTCTCAGGTACACAGCATTTCCTCTATCTACCAATAGTATAACGCTTCCATCAATTGATGTCTGTTAAAACTTTATTTTACTAGTTACCGCTAAAACTTCTTCGGGCGTTTTAGCCATACGGATCGAATCCAAGTCTTCTTTCGTTTTAAAAACACTCATTAGTTGCCGCAACAAGGCCAACTGCTTCTTAGGGTGTTCCATTGCCAGCGGGAAAAAAATGTTGCTTTGCAATTTAATATCTGGACTTCCCATCATGGAAACTTCAATCGGTTCTTTCGTAACAACGACACCCATCCCTGGACGCAAGACATGCTCCGGGTCCGTGTGAGGAATCGCGATATTATGCCCGTCAGCCGCTAAGCCTGTAGGAAATACTTTTTCTCTGGCAATCACAGCATCCACGTAGGATGGTTTCACAATCTGCGCCTTTTCAAATTCCGCTCCGATTAATTGAATAACTTCGTCAAACGAATGGACATCTTGATCAAGCAAGATGCAATTTTTTTCTACAAGATTTCTCTCTTCCATCACTAATCCTCACCTTATTGTTTGTTCGGCTGTAACACAACTTTTATCTCATTGCCAGCCATTACTTGTTCAATTGCCTCATCCCATTTTTCCAATGGATAAACTTTTGTTATCAAGCGTTCCGCATCAATATTTCCTTTTCTCATTAAATCCAAAGTCAAACGCCATGTAGACGGTTTTTGAGAGCGCGAACCAATAACATTCATTTCTCTTTGTACAATTGAATTCATATCTAACTCATTTAAGCTTTTAGAAAAGACCCCCATTTGTACTAAAGTTCCTTTTTGTTTCAAATAATCAAAAATATTTTTAATTGCGGGGGCTGCACCAGAGCATTCGAAACAATAATCTGCCATTTTTCCATTAGTAAATGTATTTATGATCTCAACCGCGTCTTCTGTCAAGGAATCAATGACGATATCTGCACCTAATTCTTTTGCCGTTTTCAACCGTTCTGCATCTTGAGTGATTCCTACAACAATCACTTTGGCCTCAACACTTTTTAATACTTGACTTAAGCATAAGCCAATAGGACCAGGTCCGACAATCACTGCCACGTCATTTTTCTTAACTTGCGCTTTTTCAAGGCTTGCATGAACACCACAAGCGATGGGTTCAGTAATCGATGCGGCCAATAAACTGATTTTTTCATCTAAAACATGGATGCTCTCTTCCCGAGTCAACACATATTCCGCAAAGCTGCCGTTCACTTGACTGCCTATTCCTTGACGGTTTAAACAAAGATTGTACTCCTTATTTTTACATGATTCACATTCCCCGCAAGTATCAAACGTCGTCTCACTAGTGACCAAATCACCTTTCTGTACATTTGTTACACTTTCTCCTATTGCTTCGACTACTCCAGAGAATTCATGACCCAACACTAACGGTGTCTTCAAGCGATCGTATTCTCCTTTGAATCCATGAATATCTGTTCCGCAAATTCCTGTATAAATCACTTTAACCAATACTTCGGTTCCTTTAGGTACAGGCTTCTCAATTTCTAACAACTTCATTTTATTATAGCCAGGTTCTGTTTTGACTAGCGCCTTCATGCAACCACCTTTTCTTCTGGAGCACCCTTTTTCTCACCTTCCAAGAAACTCCAAACAGCTTGTTTATTTTTCTTGAACAATACATACATTGCTAAATAAAGAACAACAACGATTCCCATCCATAAAAAGTTCCCTGATAAAAAGGCTAAAAAGATTAATGCCATCACAGGATTGTATAAAATTCCGAAGCTCGTAATCATCATAGCGCCTTCTGGAATATTCACGCCAACTTGAGCAGCAACTTCAGTAAAGTATGGTGCTGTTAATGTACATACGTATAGTCCAATCGTAAACCAAATGATTCCTGATATAACGCCTTTGAAAATATTTCCTTTCGAAACACAAATAATCATTTCTACCATGTATGGCAAAGCGATTAAGTCAACCAAAGGTAGCGTTTCATTTCCTGGTAAAATCATCGCCAGCAATACCATGATTGGAATCAAGATCAGCCCAGTCATTAAAGTTGCGGGTTCCCCGTAACCGACGGCGTCATTGACAGAGAGCATCCATTCACGGTTTTTACCGCTGCCTTTCGCAGTTTTCTTACTAGCATTCGTTAGACTAGTGAATGCTGAAGCGAAAATACTTGCGACCCGAGGGAAAATCGCCATAACGGCTGATACTGCTAACCCCATTGTGAAAACACTGCCCCAACCATCTAATGAAGTTAAATTATTCAAATTTCCCATAATTCCAATTAATAAACCTAAAAACAATCCTAAAGTAACCGGCTCTCCTAAAAACCCTAATTTCTTTTTCAAAGTGGCAGGATCCCAATTGATTTTCCCAGCACCTAGTTTATCTAAAAGCCAATTCATCACGATTGCATAAGGAACAGAAGTTACATGATGCGGTGCAGTTAATGTCGTACCAGGCAAATTATAATAATTGGCCCAGCGTTTTGCGATTACTTCTCCAAGTAGCATGACGTATAAGTTTTGCACGATCATGCAAGCCATGGCTAAAGCCATGTTACTAGTAATCAAATAAATCATAGAACCCCAAACCATGAAAGAATAGTTGTTCCACATATCACTAGGCATAAATACATCTGTCCACTTTAATAGAAACAAAGCCACTTGCAGGACCAATCCCACTACTAAGAAGACGACACCTACCTGTGTAGAATAGGCAATAACTGAGGTTGCCTGCCAACCAGTGTCAAATACTGGTAATTTAACACCTGTTTGTTCAACCATGTTATTGATGACAGGTGTAACAATCGGCACAAATGAATTAACAATCAAGTTGAAACCTGTTAATCCGATTCCGGCATTTAACGCAGATTGAAAGGCTTTTTTCGGCTTTACCTTCAAAAATAAGGCTACGATGAACAACATTACCGGTACAACAACAGCGGCACCAAAAGAACTTAAGATATTTTGTAACAACTCCACAATAATTCCTCCTTTTATTGAACTATTTTTCACTTGTTAGAACTTATGAAAAGTATCGCACGGGTTTTTCGTTCTGTCAACACTTTTATTGGAAACGATTACAGTGGTTTTTAATTACTATAAATAGATTTTATACAAATTAATTTAAAAATCCAGCATTGACATTTGTTCTTTATGATGAAATAATGTAAAAAACAATATTGGAGGTATCGTTATGCTTGAACAATTGAAAAAGACTGTCTGCAAAGAAAATAAAGCGCTTCCTAAAAATGGATTGGTTTTATGGACGAGCGGAAATGTCAGCGCAAAAGATCCGGAAACAGAATATGTGGTCATCAAACCTAGCGGGATTCATTTCGAGGACTTGACTCCTGAAAATATGATTGTGGTTGATTTAGCAGGAAATGTGATAGAAGGAGACCTAACCCCTTCTGTCGACACAGAATCACATCTCTATGTGTACAATCATTGTCCGGACGTTTTTGGTATCACCCATACACATTCTCCATACGCTACTGCATTTTCGATTGCTGGAGAACCACTTCCTATTTATACAACGACTTCCGCTGCCGTTTTTGGTAGAGAAATTCCTTTATCTAGAATCGCAGCCGTAGGTGAAAAAGCTATCGGAGCCGAAATCGTACGTTGTTATCAAGAAACGAATTGCCCAGCAATTTTGTTAAAAAATCATGGGGTCTTTACAGTAGGTAAATCTGCGACAAATTCATTAAAAAATGCTGTCATCCTTGAAGAAACCGCTCAAAGTGTCTATTATGCTCGAACATTAAATGGAGCAATAAAACCATTAGACTCTTCCTATACCTCTGAAGTATATGACTTCTATCAAAACAATTATGGTCAAAAATAAATACAATTATATAAAAAAGGAGTTTTATCATGGCAAATAATTATACGATCGCCGATGTAGAAAAAGCTGCAAAAAACATTCGCAAACACGTACTGAAATTGACACTTGAAAGAAATGGCTGTTACCTTTCACAAGCCTGCTCTTCAGCCGAACTTTTCGCAACGCTTTATTTACGCGTACTCAATCTTAGCGAAAGCACAGCGCCCCGACTACCTGAAAAGTTCCCAGGGACCCCTTCGAAGGACAATATGGATTACATCCAAGGAGCTGAGTATCACGGATCATTAAAAGCACCTTATGATCGTTTCTTCGTGTCACCGGCTCATTATGCTGCGCCCGTATATGCAGCTTTGATCGAAGCAAATCGCCTAGACGAAGACGCTTTGGAGATGTTCAACCGCGACGGTTACTCAATGGAAATGATTGGAGCCAATCACACACCAGGATTCGAAAATGCTGCCGGGACTTTAGATCAGGCAATCAGTGTCGCAGGCGGAACTGCTCACGCAAGAAAATTGCGCGGGGAAGAAGGACGTGTATTCGTGATGATGTCCGATGGCGAGATGGAAGAAGGGCAATTATGGGAAGCCATACAGGCAGCTGTTTTTTATGAATTGGATAATCTCGTTTTATTAGTCGACATCAACGGACAGCAAGTCGAAGGAGAAACAAAAAAAGTCATGAACATCGAACCATTAGAAGATCGCTTCACTGCCTTTGGAGCAAAAGCTGTCTCTGTCGATGGACATGACATCAACGCGATTGAAGAAGCTACAAAAAAAGGTGAAAAGAATAAACCACTAGTTATCCTTTGCTATACTGATCCAACGCAAGGAATCCCTTATTTAAACGAAAGAAGACCCATTTTGCATTTCGTTCGTTTAAAACAGGGAGAAGAATTTGATAAATACGAAACATTTTACAATGAAATGTAAGCTAAATCAGAAAGGAGTCTTATTATGAAAATCGAATCGGATGTTCATTCAAAAAATATGATCAAATTTGCACGTGAAAACGAGGACGTTTTAGTTTTATCTGCCGACCTTGGTACTTCTTGCGAGGTAAAGGAGTTTCCAAAAGTTTTCCCTGAAAAATACTTATCTATGGGGATCGCTGAACAAAACATGTTAAGCTGGGCCGCTGGCTTAGCTCGAGAGGGTTTCCGTCCTTTCCTGCACACTTTTGCAGTCTTTTTATATCGTCGACCGCTGGATCAATTGGAGATGTCGATTGCCTACCCGAATCTTCCTGTCTCACTTTTAGGATTCGTTCCTGGAATTACCACTCCCGGGGGGGTCACTCATCAATCCATCGAAGACGTCGGAATTTTAAGAACCATTCCAAATATGACAATTTTTGACTGTGGCGATGCGACAGATGTTGAATCCGCATTAGACATCTGCAAAGAAGTAAATGGTCCTATCTACGTTCGAATGCTTCGTGGACAAATGCCGCGACTATTCTCTCCTGACAAGCCGACTGAGTTCAATAAGGGGCGTGTCATTTCAGAGGGAACCGATGTCGCTTTGTTCTCCAGCAGCATCTGTACAGAAGAGGCTATGAGAGCTACCCAGTGGTTGGAAAAGCAAGGAGTTTCTGTTCAACATGTTCATATCACAACGTTGAAACCATTTACCGATCCGTTGGTAGTAGAATCTATCAAAAAAGTAAAGCACGGTGTTGTTACAATGGAAAACCACGTGAAAATCGGCGGGTTAGGTACCGCAGTCGGCGAAGTGATGTTAGAACATCAGTTGCATAGACCCTTGATCAAAGTCGGAATTGACGATGAATGGACACATGGTGCATCAAAACCATATTTATTAAAAAAATACGGGCTAGACGCCGCTTCATTAATAAAAGCTGTCGAAAAAATAATAGATAAAGACTTAGGCTTCAAAGAAGAAGAACTAGAAGACATTCGTTTAGAAGATTACGATCGGGTATAACACAAAAGCGTTTCTGAGAAATAACCTCTCAGAAACGCTTATTTATATAATAAATTCACTGACTCCAGTTTTTATATAGTCATTTACTGTTTTCGCTAACAAGAACGGTGAATTCGGTATCGCATCGACTGTATCACCTGCGATATGCGACGTAATAACTATATTATCCAATTCTCGCAAAGGATCATCTAATGCCATCGGTTCCTCCCAAACAACATCGATCGCTGCCCCAGCAATTTTACGCTCCTTCAAAACTTTAATGAACGCTTCCTTTACTAATATTCCTGGTCTTGCGGTATTAACCAAATAAGCGCTAGGTTTCATCAGCGCTAACAATGATTCATCCACTAGATTCTCCGTTTCCGGTGTGACACGCATGTGCAGCGAAACAATGTCTGCTTTTGTAAATAGCTCCTCTAAAGAAACAAATGTCAAAGACAGTCCTGAGTCAAGAACCTTTTCCTGTTCAACAAACGGGTCATAGGCGATCACATCCACTCCCAGACCTACTAAACGTTGGGCAACCATTTTTCCAATATGACCTAGCCCGACTAATCCAACTGTTTGATTTGAAAGCGTCGTCCGGTATCCATCATTCGGAAATTTTTTGGACCACTCACCCTTCATCACTGCCTTATGAGAAAGCGCGATATTTCTAGTCACTGTATAGATTAAGCCCAGTGTGTAATCTGCAACTGGTTCAGCATTTCGAATAACATGAATAACTGGTATCCTTTTTTCGTGTACCGCTTCCATGTCAATATGTTCCACTCCACCGCGACAAGTACCGACTAATTTCAATTGCTTCGCATTTTCCAGCAACCTACGTGAAATCGGTGCAAGATGAACGAATAAATAGTCTGCATCCACCAGTTCTTCCATGATTCCCTCAGGCGGAGGCACTGCTTCAGGACCATGTTGCTCGATTAACTTCAAGTTTCGCTGAAACATCTCAGGCGAATCTTCTGGACACCATTCCAATGCAACAACCTCTAATGGTTTTGGAAGGAGCATAGATTCCACAGCTCTTTTCATTGTATCGACTGTAACAAATGTATCACCCACGATAATTACCTTACTCATTTTCTCGCCTCTTCTCCGATTAATCTGAAGCTATTTATTGTCCATAGCTTGGAAATTGTTCATGCACCTTCTTCATCTCTGCATCATCTAAAATCACTGGGTCCCCTAGTAACGATGCGCCTATATGCAGTCCAGCCAATCGTTCGATTTCACCAGCGATAGAAAAAGCCTCTTTCAAAGTCGGACCACAAGTTAATAAACCATGATTCGCCAAAAAACAGGCATACCGATCTTTCATTGCATCAAAAGCATACTCCGCTAATTCCGCTGTCCCGAACGTCGCATATTTCGAACAGCGAACCTCACTCCCTCCTGCAATCGCTATCATATAATTGCTTGCTGGTAAATCCTTACGGCACGTAGCAAGGATAGAACTAAATGTTGAATGCGCATGAACAACCGCGCGGACTTCCTCACCACGTTTTTGATAATTGATTAAATGCATTTGCCACTCGCTTGAAGGTTTTCGTGTTCCTTCTACCACATTCCCTTCAAGATCTAATACGACAATATCCTCTGTAGTCATCTCAAAATAATCGATTCCGCTTGGTGTAATAGCCATCAACTTCTTCTCAGAATCATATACGCTAATATTCCCCCCTGTCCCTGCCGTTAACCCTGAGGAAATAAGCTTCTTTCCATACTCCACCAATGACTTCTTTTCTCCTTCCAGCATTTCTCTTCCTCTCCTTTTTGAAATTATGTTCTATAATTAGAAAACATTCTCTATTTGAAACTTATCATCTTTTCAAATAATAGTCAAATATGAACATATTATCTAAACACAGAAATTGTGTTCATAAGATAAAGGCAGACAGACCACAATAAACTTTCCCTTAATCCTTCATTCTGTGCTTTTCCTCACCATTTACTCCGTGTTATCATTTATTCAAGTTATTTGAAGATGACTTTTATGAAAAAGAAGTTTGAGGAGAAAAGATGAAGGGTTTAGTATGCAAATATTGCGGTGGAAATCACTTTAATAAAACCGCAGAAGGCTATGAATGTGATTATTGTCATGCTGTTTATGAATTTGAAGAGGACCCGAAAAAAACGAGTAGCCTTCCGCAAAAAAGGATGCCTATTACGCGGATTACTTTGCTTATCATGTTGGGCCTTCTTTTAGTTAGCGGATTTTTTCTGGTCATTACGAAAGAGCAAACACCAACAAAAACAGCTTCTTACACTAATCCCGCAGCAATTGATAAACCTGGGAAAGAAACGTATACTGCTAGTCAATTAAAAAATCCAGAAAGAAATGTACGAATTGCTGAGCTTTCTTTGAATCAAACCGAACTGAAACTAGCTAGCGCATCCGTCAAAGAATACGGCGGAGACAAAACTGCGGACTTCGAAGAGCGTTTGAAGAAAGCCCAAGCGGAACATGAGTCATTAAAAAATAAGAGACTTAAAACAGCACCGAAAGAGGATATGATTATTGAAAATCCAGACTCTGAATTCGCTGTAACCACCTATTACCGCGAAGCAGGTTTTCTTGCGGCTTATGGTCCTAATTTTGATCAATACTCAAGTTCAGATATTATACGCATTTGGGGACAACCTGATGACATTCTCACAAATTCAGAGGAAATTCAAAAAAATCTTACCCTTGAGTTCGATGATCAAAATAACCCCGTGAGTTACGAAGCCAAAATTCTTAGAGAACAATGGCAGCAAGGCAAACTGACTTGGCGAGAAGTACGAGCTTTTATTGCCTTCGTTCAAGATAATTCTTATGCAGGCTATACGAAGCAATTCGTTTATGAAAAACAAGGAAAACCTAATGTCTATTTCACTGATGATCAAGTAGGATATGTGACGCCGATAGTCCGCTATGTCTCCTTTACTCGATTACCGGAAAAATGTCCACGCGCAGGACTAGGCAAGTATCCAGATGATTTTCCTGAAAATTATGGATCGGATGGACTTTATCATGAAAAGTAAAGAATGTATGAACTGTGGAAGTACTAAATTTCATCAAGTTGAAAATGGCTGGAAATGTGATTACTGTGGTACGCTCTATTTAAAACAAAGAAAGAAGACACCAGAAAAACCAATTCAAGAGCCGTCCAATCCCCAAAAGAAAAAGACAAAAATTTTGATTTGGTCGGTTCTTTCGACTATTTTTGTCTTAATTGGTCCGCTTAGTTTTTTGGTTACAAAAATAAATGATACTCGCACACCGACATACGAACCAATTAAACCTAATGCTGCAAATTCTGGAGAAAAAACCGAATTTCCCGGAGAATGGACATCAAGTATTTACGATTCGGTAAAGGTCGCGACAGAGAACTACGATAATGATAAAGAAAAGTACTCTTTCACAGGCGGCTCCAGCTATGAAGAACTAGAAAAGCTTGTTGGCCCACCAGATACGGTGACTAGTTGGGAAAAAGAAGATTATGGAATGCCCCCAAGAGCAATGGCTACTTGGAATAAACTAAAAAATGGGGAGTATACTAGTCATTCGATCACCATTCACTACGATAAAGAGACAATGATGATCACAGACAAAGATCATTACTGAGTGATTAAAAAAATGGACGAACATCAGAAGGATGTCTCGTCCATTTTCTATTATTCTGATAATTCTTCAAATTGCGAATTATACAATGCGGCATAAAGCCCGTTTTGAGCCAATAATTCTTCGTGGCTTCCTTGTTCCTTAATATCTCCGCCTTGCATATAGAGAATCTTATCCGCATCTTTGATTGTTGACAAACGATGGGCAATAACGAAAGAGGTACGCCCCTTCATTAAGTTATTCATAGCCTCTTGGATCAATCCTTCTGTCCGTGTATCAACAGAGGATGTCGCCTCATCGAGAATTAGAATAGGTTTATCTGCTAAAATCGCGCGAGCAATCGTCAACAATTGTTTTTGCCCCTGCGAGATGTTGGAAGACTCTTCGTTTAACTCCATATTATAGCCGCCAGGTAATGTCTTGATGAAGTGATCCACGTGAGCGGCTTTTGCCGCTGCATAAACTTCTTCATCGGTAGCATCTAAACGACCGTAACGAAGGTTGTCCATAATTGTGCCTTTAAATAACCAGGTATCTTGTAAAACCATCCCGATATTTTTACGTAAATCTGCACGATTGAAATCCTTGATGTTATGACCATCAATTTTGATTGCACCAGAATTTACATCATAAAAGCGCATCAGCAACTTAACCATTGTCGTTTTACCAGCGCCAGTTGGTCCAACAATTGCGACTGTCTGACCAGGATCAACATGAGAAGTAAAGTCTTGGATAACGATCTTATCCGGTGTGTAACCGAATTGAACATGTTCAAAGTCCACCATGCCTTCTGCTTTGTCGATCTGAACTGGGTTTTCAGCCAGTTGATCTTCTTCGTCTTCTGCTAAGAATTCAAAGACGCGTTCAGCCGCTGCCGCCATTGATTGAAGCATGTTAGATACTTGCGCAAGCTGAGCAATTGGTTGTGTCAGGTTACGTACATATTGGATAAACGCTTGGATATCTCCGACTGTGATTGAACCGTTGTATGCCATTACCCCACCAGCGATCGCCACACCGACATAGCCTAAGTTTCCGACAAAGTTCATAATAGGCTGCATCAAACCAGAAAGAAATTGTGATTTCCAAGCTGATTTGAACAATACATCATTTTGCTCTTTAAATTCTTTTAATGAGTTTTCTTCTTCATTAAATAAACGAACGATTGTATACCCACCGATGGTTTCTTCTACCTTCCCATTGATAACTCCAAGGTATTCCTGTTGGGTTTTGAAGTATTTTTGTGAGTTTTTCACAACAACTAAGATCAGTATTAAAGAAATTGGTACGATTAAGATCGCAATCCCTGTCATCTTCACTGAAATCGAAAGCATCATAACGATAACTCCGACAATCGTAAAGGTTGAAGTAATCAATTGAGTTAAGCTTTGATTCAAGGATTGTCCTAAAGTGTCCACATCGTTTGTGATACGGGAAAGAACTTCTCCTGTCGTCCGACTCTCAAAATAATTCATTGGCATGCGATTGATTTTCTCAGAAATTTCCTTACGCATCCGATACGTAATTCTTTGCGAGATCGTCGACATGATCCAGCCTTGGATAACTCCAAATAAGGAAGCTACTAGATACAGGCCTAACATGAAGACTAAGATCCCACCAATTTTCTCAAAGTTAATATCGCCGGTTCCTTGATACTTCTTAATCAAGCCATTAAATAATTCTGTAATCGCCTTTGATAAGATTTTTGGCCCCCAAATATTAAAAATCGTTGAGGCTGCTGCAAAGATCATTACAAAGAAAACTGCGATTTTATATGCGCCAAGATAGGAAACTAATTTTTTGATTGTTCCTTTGAAGTCTTTGGCTTTTTCTACTGGCGCAGCCATTCCCCGGCCAGGTCCGCCACCATGAGGGCGATTTTGTTTTTGTTCTGCCATTCTTCTCGCTCCTCCTTAATCCGCTTCTTCTATGCCTAATTCAGCATTGCTTAATTGTGACTGAGCAATTTCTTGATAGACAGCTGATGTTTGCATCAATTCTTCATGACGCCCTTGCGCAACGACACGGCCTTCATCCAATACGATAATATTGTCTGCATGCAGGATCGTTGATATTTTTTGTGCCACAATGATTTGCGTCGCATCCTTGATATTTTCAGCTAGCGCTTTACGCAATGCAACATCTGTTTTGTTATCAAGAGCTGAGAATGAGTCATCAAAGATCAATATCTTAGGATTCTTCGCTAATGCACGAGCGATTGACAACCGTTGTTTTTGTCCACCAGAAACATTAGTACCACCTTGAGAAATTGCACGATCAAAGCCTTTTTCGTTCGAGTTGATAAATTCATCAGCTTGTGCGATCGAAGCCGCTTTTTTCATTTGCTCATCAGAGATATCCGCATCGCCAAATTTGATATTTGACGCAATATCGCCAGAGAATAAAACACCTTTTTGTGGTACAAAGCCCATGATTTCATGCAGCTTGTGCATACTCATTTCACGAATATCGATGCCATCAATGGTGATTCGTCCACCAGTCACATCAAATAGACGCGGAATCAAATTAACGATCGTTGATTTCCCAGATCCAGTCGACCCAATCAAGGCTGTCGTTTCACCAGGCTTAGCCGTGAAATTGATGTGATGTAGTACATCAGCATCCGCATCGCCATAACGGAATTGAACACCTTCAAATTTCACTTCACCTTTAAAGTCATGGTCGTCTTTTGGTTGTTCTGGATCTTTAATCGTAGGTTCTGTGTTCAAAACTTCATCCACACGACCTGCAGCCACATTGGCACGAGGCAAGATAATAGATACCATCGACAACATCATGAAGGCCATAACGATTTGCATCGTGTAGGTAATAAACGCCATCATATCTCCGACCTGTAATTGACCATTGTCCATATTATGTCCGCCGACCCAAACGATCAAGACCGAGATACCATTCATCAACAGCATCATGATCGGCATCATCAGTGACATCGCACGGTTTACAAACATTTGTGTTTTCATCAAATTCGTGTTGGCCACATCAAATCGTTCTTCTTCATACTTTTCACGAGAAAACGCGCGAATAACTGGGAGCCCAGTGATGATTTCACGAGAAACCAAGTTCACACGGTCAACCAATGTTTGCAAAGCTTTAAACTTAGGCATCGTGGTCAGTAACAAGGTCACGACTAAAACTAAGACACCCGCTACAGCTACACCAACGATCCAGCCCATGCCAGTCCCGGTTTTATATACTCTGTAAATACCACCAATTCCTAAAATCGGAGCATACAATACGATACGCATGATCATAACGATCCCCATTTGAATCTGCTGGATATCGTTGGTATTTCGAGTAATTAATGAAGCTGGAGAGAATTTTTCCATCTCATTGTTAGAGAATTCCAATGTGCGTTCATATTGTCCGACCCGCAGGTTTTTACCCACTGTCGCGGCAACCAACGAACCAATCAGACCTACAATAATCGCTGCTACTGCTGATAGGAGTGTTAGACCGATCATTTTAGCACCTGTTTTGATCATGTAGTCGGTTTGAATTTTTTGCGTGTTGACGTTTAAGGCTTTGTATTCAGCTAAAGTCAACTGGATACCGACAGTCTTCAATGAAGCTTCACCAACATCACCTAAGCTATCCTTCGTCGCCTTACGCGCAGCGTTTACTTTGGCTGGCATCTCATCATTTTTTGCTTTAATCGCTTCGCCAAGCTTCTGAGCTTCTGCTCCTTTTGCTTGGGCCTCAGCAGCTAAGCTTTGAGCTTCAGCGCCTTTAGCGGCAGCCGTTGCGCCATCTGTTGCCGCTGCGGCTTCTTGTCCAGCAGCTTGTGCCTGTTCACCTAAAGCTTTTGCTTCCTGTCCTAACGTCTGTGCTTTGGCAGCATCTTTTGAAATAGCTGTGTAATCATTAATGATTTCTTTTGCTTCTTTCGCGTTGCTTGAATCTTTTGAACGAGTCGAAGCAATCATCATCATTGGCAGATCAAAGATTTTAGCTAATTTTTCTTTCGTCATGCCCTCTTGAAGATCTAGTTTATAGATAGCCACTTTTTTTCCATCAACGGTTTGAGTAGCTTCCTTATAATTGTCTTTAATCGTTTGCTTCTCTTTATCGGTCATGAAGATTTCGATTCCTTGAAGCGTTGATTTTCTAATTTTATCTGGAGTCGACTGTTCAAGTCCTCCTTGTTGAATACCGACATCAACGATATCCGATGTTAAACTTGGCAAGCTCAGATCACTAGATGCCTGTACAATTAAAAGTAAAAATACGGCGATGATCGCATACCAATATTTACCAAGATATTTAAAAATCTTCACTATTGCTCACCTTCCCCTTCCATGGATAATTTTTGCGAGTAGTCGACAAACTTTGCAGTTAATTCGAGATATTTTTTTGTGTCTTCTTCTCCCATAAGCTCAAACACTCGAACAATTTTATTTCGCATCTCCTGCTTTTCAGCTTTGGCTACTTTTTTTCCGCTTTCCGTTAAACTGACATTGATTCGCCGTCGATCATCAGGATCCATCGTTCGGCTAATCAATCCGCGCTTTTCCAAATTCCCCAACACAGCAGCAATTCGAGCAGTAGACAGATTAAGCGTATCGGCTAAATGCTTCGGATTTGTCGGTTCACCTAAACGATCCAGCACCTTAATGACGATATTAGCGCCTTTGCTGCTCTTTTCTATTTTACTGAATGCGCCATGACGATTTTGGACCATCAGCTGCATCAGTTCACGTTCAGCATCTTCTGCGAATGTCATTAGACTCCTCCCTCTTTCGAAAAAATAATTTCAGTCCATTAATACCTAACAGTGTTAGTAATTAATGCTGTTTGATATTACCGCTAATAGCAATTAAAATCAACCCATTTTACTCAAAAAAACAGATGAATCCGTTTTATTTTTAATTTTTTTGATTTCTCTTAAGAAATATAGTTTTTAAGCATAAAAAAGCAAGGTATCCATGCAATTTGGACACCCCGCTATTGACAGTTTTCTATTTTTTCAAATGATAATTATAGGTACTGATAATGATATCATCCCGATAAGACAAGCGGAAACGTAAACGCAACGCCGTTTGGTTATGCAAGGAACGTTTCCATGTTCTATTAGGAACAAATTCCGGAATCAAGACAGTCGTTGTATAGTTGTGCTGTTTGGCATTTTTACTTACCCGATCAACATATCGACTGACTGGATTGACGATCGACCGATAAGGAGAACGAATAACTGAAAAACGAACATCCGGGAATTTTTCTCTAAACTCATGACGTATCTCCCGTTCCTTCTCTTCATTCTCTTCTAACGATACATGCATGGCAATGACATAGTCACCGATTGAACGCGCATAGTTGATTGCGCCAATATTTACTTGAGTCACATTTCCAACTAGCACAATCACAGTATTTCCAGCGTATTCGTGCAATTCAACATCGTCAACTAAACGTAATTGTTCGGCAACATTTTTATAGTGCTCATGAACCTTGTAAAAACCAAAGATCAAAATCGGCATAATGATGAAGAAGGGCCAAATATCCGGTAAACGATAAACAAATAGAATCACTACGATTGCAAATGAAATCAAAGCACCGATAATGTTAGCAATAGATTTTCGAATCCAGTGATGTCCTTCTTTACGCCATTTCAAGACCATTCCAGTTTGTGATAACGTGAATGGAATGAAGACCCCTACTGAATACAATGGAATCAAGCGTTCTGTTGATCCTTGGAAAATCAACAACAGGACAATGGAACCTAAGGCCAGAGTAATAATCCCGTTTGAGTAGCCTAGACGATCGCCACGATCTTGATAGCGGTGAGGCAAAAATTTGTCCTTTGCTAAATTGTAAGCTAAGACAGGAAACGCTGAGAAGCCCGTATTTGCTGCTACCGCTAAAATCAAAGCTGTAACAAATTGCAATAGATAATACATGATACCTTTACCAAAGACGGCTTCTCCCACTTGTGATAGGACGGTCACTTCCGCCGTCGGAACAATTCCAAACCAATAGTTCAAAAAAGTAATTCCCGTAAAGAAGAACCCTAAAATCAAGCCCATCATTGCTAATGTTCCTGCAGCATTCTTTGCGCGCGGTTTTTTGAAGAACGGAACGGCATTACTAATTGCTTCAACCCCCGTCAACGAGGAAGAGCCGGAAGAGAATGCCCGCAGCAAGAGCGCCATAGTAATTCCTGGAACAACTGCTCCGACTTGAGCCGTTGCATGCATAGGCGCTGCACCTGTCACAATTTTAACAAGACCAACAATAATTAAGATCGTAATCACCGCAATAAAGCTGTACACGGGAACCATCAACAGTCCCGCACTTTCACGCAGCCCACGTAAATTCATCAGCATCAATAATAAAACAATAATAACGGAAATCAACACGCGATGATGATACAGGGCTGGAATTGCAGAAGCAATTGCCTCCGCCCCCGCTGATACGGACACAGCTACGGTCAACATATAATCGACGAGAAGTGAGCCGCCGGCAATCAGACCAGCATTTTTCCCTAAATTCTCACTACTGACGACGTATGCTCCGCCGCCATGAGGATAGGCATGAATAATTTGACGATAAGATAAAATCAATGACGCTAATAAAACCAAAACGACTATTGCGATTGGCAATGAATACCAAATCGCTGCTGCTGACAAGGTAACCAGAACAACAACGATCTGTTCCGTCCCATAAGCCACAGAAGATAGCGCATCTGAGGAAAGCATTGCTAAAGCAGCAAAACGTGACAAGTTTTGATCATCGTTTTCCGAAGACTTTAGCGGCCGGCCAACCAGCAAGCGTTTAAGATAATCCACTAGACTCACTCCCTATTTCTATTAATCAGCATTCTCTTTAAAAAATGCAAACAAGCGAAATATTACTCGCACTCCTATCAAATGTCAATGATTTTTCCAACAAATTTTCATACCTTTAGTAAAACACGAAAACAGGCAAAACAACAGTGATACGCTGTTGTCTTGCCTGTACTTTTTTAATGGAAAATTTTGCTTTCATGGGCAACTTTTGTAAGTTTGGTTAAACGAGGTTGTAATACTGGATATGCCCAAGTTCCTAGGATACCAAACACGATGAAAAGAACGATCATAATAATGATATCTCCTGTCGCATTTGGCCAATAGATCCCACCTGCGCTTTCACGCAGCAAGTTAACCGCATGGGTAAATGGCAACCAAGGATTGACTGCTTGGAAGAACTTCCCAGATACCTGGATTGGGTAGTTCCCGCCTCCACCAGAGATGGAAAGCACGAGAATAATAATCGCGATCCCCTTTCCGACAGTTCCGAAGAGCGCTACAAGCGTATAAACAATCATCATGAAGGACAGAGCGACCAATACAGCAAACAGTACGCTATAGACTGGATTTTTCACATAAACGCCTAGTAAGAACATATTTCCTAGCGTTACAATCAACGCTTGTCCAACGCTTACGACCAAATAGGTTAACATCCGTGCGCCAAACTGTTCACGTTTCGTGTATTTGCCGCGATCTTTTTTATCTAAGAAAAATTCTGTTGTGGTAACACTTGAGAACAATACCGCTCCAACCCACAGACATAATGCTGTATAGAAAGGCGTACTAGCTGACCCGTTATTTTCGATTGGATACATCGTATTGGTTTGTAAATCTACAGGAGTAGTGAAGAAGTCACTTTCCTTTTGTGCATCCAGCTTCAATAATTTCAATACTTGACCGAAGTCAATGGTCTTATCCCCTTGCTGAATCGCATTCGCCGCTTTTTGGATACCGCTGCGTAGAGTCGGCCAATCATTTTGGATTAAATCCGTCGCAAGATTTAAGGCCTGTTCAACCTCGGGCATTTTATCATTTGCGACTTTCAAGCCGCCTGTCAGGTCCTTTTTCACACCCGGCCAATCATTTTGCATGAAGTCCGCAGCCATGCCTAACTTTTGTTCTACTACTGGCAATTCATTATTGTAAAGATCTGCACCTGTATTTATCCCATTAACAATGTCGTTCATATGTCCATTTAATAGCACATTTGCATCATGTACTTCCTGACCAATGGCTGGCATTTGTTTTTGATATTTTTCTAAGAAGGTGATCGCATTGCTGACAGTGCCTTCTGTCGAATTTAATAAAGAAGCAAAATCAATTTGCTGTGCTTGATTCAATACCCCTTGTGCTGTAGTAATTGTATTGATTAATTTATCAAGAATCGTGCTGACCGTTTGAGAGATTTGCTCAACGTTGATACCGTTAACGAAATTAGTAATATTTCCAGCAGCTGTATTGATTTCCTTTAAATATTCTTTTGCTTCATCTGTACTACCATTTTGAACCAAATCATTAAGGTGACCAAAACGATTGCTTAGATCGCCTAGAGAATTTTTCACATTTTCAAGTTGACCTATAATTGTTGCTAAACTTTGACTTGCTTCAGTATTACCGTTATCTTCTGCTGTTTTCTTTAAGTCCGTCAAAAATTGATTGAGTTTATCTATGGCTTCTTGTTGTCCTGCAAGATTATTTTGAAAATCACCAATGATTGCAGCAATATGTGCTTTTTCATCTGCAGTCAATTCTTCTTTATCTAATAAAGCAGATAAATCACTAGTTATTGATTGTGTCGTCGTCGCTACTTGTCCAATCGACTGCAGCGTCACCTGAACACTGCTTGAAATACTGGGTACCGCGGATTTCAGCTTTTCTGCGCCATCTTTTGTTGTTGCAGCAAAATCGTCCACTTGGTTCCCAAGCTTTTGAATGTCCGGCAGGATCGTTTGAACCTGATGAATGATGTTCAATCCTTGTTTGGCCTCATTAATGCCGTCATTCATTGTCTTTTGAATCTCAGCAAAGTCACCGTCAACTTGAGCTAATTGATTGCCAGCTTGTTGAATTTCTGGAATCTTCTGCTGTAGAGTCAAGATAACACTAGCTTGCTGTTTGATCTCTGGCATCTTTTGATTTAACGTGATCAATTTTTGGCCCATTTCATCGACTTGTGGTAAATAAGCCTGCAATTCATTGGCTTTTGCTAATTTTTCCTTCAACTCAGGTAACTTGCCCTGCACCTCTACAACTTCCTGCGTATATTTATCGATTTCACCTAAATTATCATTCGTAGTAAGAATCAAATTTTTGACCTTATTGATACTTACTAAGTTCTCATCAATGTTATAGCCGATCTCATTAAAAACCTTCAACAGTGTTGAACTAGCTGTTTTAATAAACTCTTGACTGATTTCTTGTTGGATTGATCCGGCACCCTTATCCGTAATTTTCGGTGCGATCGCATTGATTTTTTGATTCAGATAATATTCGATCTTTGGTTTTTTTATATCTCCGGAGGTGAAGCTCAATAAATCTTTCGAAAATTCTTTTGGTAGATAAATACCCGCATAGTATTTACCAGACTTTACGCCTTCGACGACTTGTTCTTTTGAGTCAACGAAGCGCCAGCCTAATTGCTTATTTTTGTGAAGATTTTTGACGACTTCATTTCCGATCTCGACATCCTTGTCTTGGAATTTCGCCCCTGTATCGGCGCTGTACACAGCGATTGGTAATTCACCGGTATTGGAATATGGATCCCATAAGGCTTTTATATTGAACCAGGCGTAAAGGGATGGAATGATAACTAACGCAGCCATCAGAAAAATGGCGATCGGATTTTTGAAAATTCGTCGCCAATCTAATTTAAAAAGACTCCATGTATGTTTAAGAGATTGTAAAACTTTCATTGATTTCACCTACTATTTTTTCTCGCTGAACCACTTTAGCACGGAATTTCGGCTAATTTCAATTCTAGTGTGGGTCTGAAATGACCTTTTTTGACATTCCTAACGATTTGTCATAATTGTATCCCTTTTCACCTATGAAAAGCTAAAGAAATGCTTAAAGGCTGAGTTTTTTGGCCTTGATAAAGCGATTTAGAAGTTGATCTGTCAAGGCTTCGATTCTTTCTAAATCATTTTCCTGTGATAGGTTCAAAATCGGTGTTGCTTCCAAATCCCGTAAACGAATCGGCTGCATCTGATTCCCTTCTAAACGCAGCGTCACCTCTGGATGTGGAATCTTGTCTCCGCAAGGCCCCGCGACTAAAAACGCAAGCTGATAGCCTCCATCAATTTCACGCAAGCGATAATAGCCATCTGCCAAATCTTCTGTTCCATCAAAATTCGCTTTTATTAATAACCATTTTCGTTGATCCATTTTATGCCTCTCTTTTAATAATGATTTTTCCGGCTGACGGGTGACCTTCTAATGCTTCATGTCCTTGAATCACACTCGATAAAGTGAAGGGCAATACTTCTGCAATCGTTAACTGAAGATTGTCCGCTAGTTCTGTTAATGCCGTCAACGCTTCAAAATCTGAATAATCCTTTGAAGGACTGTAAGAGAGGTAATGCCCAGATTTTTTTTGTTCCTCTGGCAGGTCGTTTAAGGCGACAAAATTCCCGCCTTCTTTCATAATCTGCATCCCTGATTCACCAGCACGCCCGCCTTTAGTTGCGTCAATTACTGTATCCGCCTGATTTTCAAAAATCACTCCAGCATCCTCTTCATCATAAGCAACAAAGTGATCCGCTCCTAGTTGACGAACTAAGGACTCATTCCGTTTAGAAGCCGAAGCAAAAACAATCTTTCCTTGTTTCTTTAGAAATTGGACTAGCAGTGAGCCAACTGCTCCAGATGCCCCTTGTACCATCACTGTCTTCCCAATATCATCACCTAATACGTGCGTGACTAAATTGTACGTTGTTAACCACGGAGTTACAGCACCTGCTGCCGCTTCCCAAGACATTGAAGCTGGTTTCTTCACTATTTTTTTACCTGGAACGACTACTTCTTCGCCATAAGTCCCTCCAACCGCATGAACAATCACTTCATCGCCAATCTTTACATGGGCAACTTCACTGCCAACTTCTGTCACGATTCCCGCACCATCATTGCCTAATACGTAAGGAAATTTAAGTGTTCGAAAATCACGCATCGCTCCTTGCCGCAAAGCAATATCATAAGGATTAATCGCGAAAGACAATAGCTTTACCCGAACATGGCTCGCATCCACCGCTCGAGGTTCTGCCTCGATTTCTATCAATACATCTTTGGCCGTACCGTAATCTTTTATTGCAAAACGTTTCATCTTCATCTGTCCTTTCTATTATTTATAAACCATTGACTGAAACCTTATCCCTGAAACAGTTTTTTCGTTTCCTTCAATTTGAAACCCTAACCGTTCATATATCGGAACAGCATAGGGAGAAGAATTGACTGTTACTTGTTCCGGCATTAGTTCTGAAAGTATCTCTTGAAATAATTGCTTCGCGATCCCTCGACGATGATAGGCTTCGTCAACAAACAAAAGTGCTACATGAGCAGGTAAACGGACCGCTAGCAGTCCTACGATTTGCTGGGCATCTTTCCCACACCAAACCTGTACTTGATTCGCTGCAAGCTCCATTTCTAGCTCTTCATCCAAATATGTCAAAAAATGAGCCACGCCCTCCTTTGAATAATCTGGTGCTTCAAATGTCATAAATACTTTTTTGACCAATTTTTTCGCCTCAGATAATTCCGATAGGTCCAACCTTGAAATCTCAACATTCATCCCACCGCTTCCTTTCCAGAAACCTTTATTTTTATTGTAGCGATTCTTTTACAGTTGTTCCAACAAAAAGGTGTGTCTCACCTATGCAAGACACACCTTTTCTTTAGCAACTAATCTAATTCAACTTTTCCAGTATACAATTGATAATACATTCCGCCTTCGGCTAACAGACTTTCATGATCTCCACGTTCAATGATTCGACCATGATCCATTACCATAATCACATCCGAGTTTTGAATCGTTGATAATCGATGGGCAATAACAAATACCGTGCGCCCTTCCATTAAACGATCCATTCCAGATTGAACGATGCTTTCCGTTCGAGTATCAATACTAGAGGTTGCTTCGTCCATGATCATAACTGGGGGATCTGCGATCGCGGCACGGGCAATCGCCAATAATTGACGTTGTCCCTGTGATAGACCTTCGCCATCGCCAGTGATCACCGTATCGTATTTTTCTGGCAAATGCTGGATAAAGGTATCCGCATTTGATAGCTTCGCTGCTTGATAAACCTCTTCGTCTGTCGCACTTAAATTTCCGTAACGAATATTTTCCTTAACGGTCCCTGTGAATAGATGGGTATCCTGCAAAACGATCCCTAAAGAAGAACGCAGAGAGCTTTTTTTGATTTTTTTGACATTGACACCATCGTAGCGTATTTTACCTTCTTGAATATCGTAGAATCGATTAATCAGATTCGTGATTGTCGTTTTACCAGCACCTGTCGCCCCGACAAAAGCCACCTTTTGACCAGGCTCGGCATAAAGATTAATATCATGCAGTACCAGTTGATCGTCATTGTAGCCGAAATTCACATCCTCGAATCGAACATCTCCGGTCAGACGGACATAAGAAGTCGTGCCATCTTCATGAGGATGCTTCCAAGCCCATATACCAGTCCGTTCATTGGTCTCGACTAGATCCTCATTAACTTCTTTGACATTGACTAACGTTACATAGCCATCATCCACTTCTGATTCTTCATCCAATAATTGGAAAATCCGATCTGCCCCCGCCAAAGCCATAATAACGAAATTGATTTGTTGTGAAATTTGACTAATAGGACCATTCAACGAACGGCTCAATTGTAAGAACGAAGCAATCATTCCGACAGTCAGAGCAGAAACACCGTAAACTGCAAAGAGGCCGCCAATTATTGCCACTAAAACATACTGAATATTCAAGAGATTCATCATAATGGGCATTAATGTATTTGCAGTAGCATTGGCTTTCGTCGCACTTTCTTGCAGCTGATCATTGATTACGTCGAATTCCTTCATTGCATTTTCTTCATGATTGAAGACCTTTACTACCTTTTGTCCGTGCATCATCTCTTCGATGTATCCATTGACTTTTCCAAGAGAGCGCTGCTGTTCACCAAAATACCTTCCGCTGCGATTGGTAATAAAACGAAGCATGACAAACATCATTGAAACCGAAACAATAACAAAACAAGTTAAAGGAATACTCAATGAAAACATCGCAATAAACACGGAAACAAATGTGACTAGCGCCATCATTAGATTCGGAATACTTTGCGAGATCATCTGACGCAATGTATCGGTGTCATTGGTAAAATGACTCATGATGTCTCCATCAGCATTTGAATCAAAATAGCGTAAGGGCAACGTTTCTAGATGATTAAACATTTGATCGCGAATCTTCTTTTGCGTTCCTTCAGAAACTTTTACCATGATCAGGTTATAAGAAAGCGTCCCAATAATCCCGACAACGTAAATCAAAGCCATCGTCATAATCGCCTTCAACAAACCTGTGAAATCAGGATTGCTTTGTCCAATCAATGGAGTGATGTAATCATCGATCACGACCTGCAAAAACAGTGAGCCCCGCACATTCGCAAAGGCACTGATCAGGATCATGAAAAAGACAATGATCAGTTGCATTTTATGCTCCTTCGCCATAATTTTCAAAAGGCGTTTGATTGTTTTCATAGGGCTGGATTTGGGCATCGTTGCTTTATTCATCATGGTCACCAAATCCTTTCTGTTGAGAATCAAAGACTTCTTGATAGATAACATTATTTGCCAGCAGCTCATCATGCGTTCCGACACCGTTGATTTTTCCATCGTCCAATACGATGATTCGATCTGCATCTTGGATGGAACTGATCCGTTGAGAAATAATGAAGGTCGTCGTCCCTGGAATCTCTTTAGCTAGGCCTTCGCGAATCGCCCGATCCGTTTTCGTATCTACTGCACTCGTAGAATCGTCTAAGATCAGAATTTTGGGCTTTTTCAACAAAGCACGGGCAATCGTCAAGCGCTGCTTCTGACCGCCGGAAACATTGTTCCCGCCTTCAGAGATCATTGTGTCATATTTATTAGGAAATTCTTGAATAAATGAATCTGCCTGTGCAATCGTTGCTGCATGGATAACTTCTTCCTCTGTGGCGTTTTCATCGCCCCAGCGCAGATTTTCCGTGATCGTTCCGCTGAATAAAACATTATTCTGGAGAACCATTCCCACTTGGTCACGTAATGTTTCTAAATCGTAGCTGCGAACATCATGACCGCCTACTTTGATTTGACCATGCGTAACATCGTAAAGTCGTGGAATCAACTGGACCAAACTTGATTTTGAACTCCCGGTCCCCCCCACAATTCCGATGACTTCACCAGAAGCTATTTTCAAATCAATATTTTCCAATACTAGTTTATCCATATCATCTTTGTAGCTAAAGCAGACATCTTTAAATTCTACTGAACCATCTGATACTTCTGTCAGAGGATTATCGCCATTTTTCAGATCACTTTCTTCCGTCAACACCTCTGTTATTCGCTCCGCAGATGTACGGGCGATCATCAACTGAACAAAGGTCATTGACATCATCATCAAGCTCATCAAGATCTGCATTGTATAATTGAACATACTGACTAACTCACCGGTAGTCAGATTCCCTTTGTCTACGATCAATTCCGCACCTAACCAAGAAAGCAGCAGCATACACGTATACACGGCTACCTGCAGGAGCGGCATATTGAAAGCGACGATTCGTTGTGCCTTCGTAAAATTATCAAAAACCATTTTTGATACACGACTGAATTTTTTTTCTTCATGGCCTTCACGGACATAAGACTTCACCACTCGGATCCCTTGCAGATTTTCATGGACCACGTTGTTCAATCGGTCATAGGTTCGGAATACCTTTTCAAACAAAGGATGGGCAAAGCGAATAATCAGACCTAGCCCCACAATCATAATCGGAACAATCACTAAATAAATCATGGATAGCTCTCGATTAATATGAAAGGTCATCACTAATGAGAAAATCAAGATCAGCGGTGAGCGTACCAAAATCCGGATCACCATTTGATAAGCATTTTGAACATTGGTAACATCCGTGGTTAAACGAGTGATCAAACTCGAACTTGAAAAACGATCAATATTCGAGAAGGAGAAACTTTGAATCCGTTCAAACAAGTTATGACGCAAATTTTTGGCAAATCCTGCTGAGGCGATAGCGGCAGTTCGCCCGCCTAATGTTCCCATAGCCAGTGCAAACAATGCACACAAAAATAATAAACCACCATAACGTAAAATCGTATTCGTATCACTTTTTTCGATGCCATGATCGATCAACCCTGCCATGATCAAGGGCATGATCACATCCATCAAAACCTCCCCCATTGTAAATAGAGGGGTCTGTAAGCTCTGCTTCTTATATTCACCGATATTTGCCAGTAATTTTTTCAGCATGTATTCACGTCCTTTCCTAACTAATTGCTTACTATAGTATAGAGATTTTTATACAAAAGTTCTAATAAATTAACCCCTTTTTCATAAAAAAGAGCCCTCTTGTTTTTAAGAGGCTCTTTCATTTCGAAACAAAACATACTTGTCCGCCTATTTTTTTAGAATCGGCCACTTTCGCTGCTGATCGAAATAACGCGCCTCATTTTGAGCCTGAGTGACCAGTTTTTCAGGATAATCCATCACCTTCAACAAGGCGATTGCGTTACGAGTAATTGCCGGTCCTTTCTTTAATAAGTAGTCAAACGTGATGCCTTGTTCTTCTGTCACCGTTTCCTCAAAATGCACATTATCACATTGATTTTTCAGGATTTCAGTCAATTCAATCTCATGTGTCGCTACAAAGCTTAAGCTTGGGTAATCTGCCAACCAGGTAACAACACTAGAAGAAGCTGCGATTCGTTCAATCGTATTCGTTCCTTTTAGTATTTCATCAATAAAACAATAGCATCGTTCACCTTGTTCCACTTGATCCAGAAGCCTTTTGATTGATTTTGTCTCAGCGACAAAATAACTGTCACCTGCGATAATGTCATCTTCAACAGCCATGGAAGTTAGAACGTGTCCCGCCTGTAAGACAAATTCTTCAGCAATTGCTGTATTGATCGTCTGAGAAAGAATCGCACTAATAGCAATACTTTTGACATAGGTCGATTTTCCAGAGGCATCGGAGCCGGTAACTAATGTATTTCGATGCCAGTCAACAGGATTAACCACTGAATAATCAACAAGCGGATGATAAACGTCCTTTGCTTGAATTCCTCCTTCAGCAAATTCTGGCTGGCAGCTTTCTGGGAAATACGTCCGAAAATTCAGAACCGCTGCGGCAACCTCCATCTCTCCCAGCACCGTCCACAAAGCAATTGCTTCTTGACTATATTTACTCAAGCGAGAAATCACGAAATTATAGGCAATAAAAGGAATCATAAAAGCCAAATTCAAATATTCAAATAAAATATCCGCTTCACTTGTACTCTTTACTCGAAAGGTAAAACCCCAGCGAGCAATGGATTTTAAGGGTTTTACATTTTTCATGATTTCTGTCTGACGTGGAGTTGCTAACTTACTTAATCTATTAGCCAAAGAAATCGACTGAACCAAATAGCGCATACTTTCTAATTCTGTTTCCAAGTTGGCTTTCTTTGTCATATAAAAAATAATATTGAATAAAATAGAACCCAGCAGCAAAAATATACCTATTGGTCCAATGAATAAAAGCGAAAGAAGTCCCACAAGCGGCAAAGCTCCCAGTAAAACAAATAACCATAAATTCCCTAACTTTTCTTTTTGACCATTCGCAATATATTGCTTAGTAAAATTATTGTCCCACTTTCCCAATCCAGCAAAATGATACTGAACCTTCTCTCTGATTTCAGGGTTCGCTTGATAAAACTGGATCAACTCTTCTAAATCATCGGCTTGATGAAAATTATAGTTTCTCAAGCGTTGATACAACGCCTCTGATCCAATACTAGAATAAGTCCCATTGAGCAGTTCAAAAATTTCACGCATATTCAAGTCGTACCAAGTTAAATCGTCAATTTCACTATCCCATTCATGAAATTGCTTTTCAAGCTGCCAGACAGCCTTCAAACTTTCTTCTTTATCAAAACGAGTCTGACGTGGCAATTTTCCCCACTGGGTTCTAACCCGAATCTTGAGTTGGGAAGAACTATCTAACACGACAAAAAATATCGCAACAATCAAAACAATACCTACAGCTAATAGTATGGGATTCATCAATTTCTCCTCACTTAGAACAGTTAATCCCATTGTAGCGAAAGTTATGAGCAATAGAAACAAAAAAAGAGACTCAAAGCGAGTCTAACGAATCTCTTTTATCACAGAACCAATCGATGACAAATCACTCTCTGTCAAAAAATCATCAACGATTTTCAAATTACCATAGGAATAATTCTTAATTGGGTAGTTAGCAAGCACTAGATCATAATCTTTGAAGTTCACATCCTGCCGATAATTCAACGCTGATCCTTGATGGGATTCGATCCATACCCGAGAATGAAACCGACTCCTAATGAGTTCTGCAAGCAATTCTGCATGACTTTTACCAGAATCACTCATCACCAAAATCTTAACCTTTGTCGAATGAGTATCTAAAGAGTGTGCCAATCCCTCCCATTCTTTAAATAAAACTGTCAGAACTGAAAAATAAAATTGACTAAACCAAGGGTCTCCGAGTGTTCGTTCCATCCGCAGTAATAATTGATGGACGTATTTTGTGAAATGCGGGTATTGCTGTTTTGCATTTCGTGAAAAATAAGCAGCCGAGTCAAATAAAATTGACCGTGGATAGGGACAAACCTGATATGCTGCTTGTATTTGCAAAAGTTTTTGCAGGATAACTTTACGTCTTTCATCAGACAGAGGGATTTCATAAACATGCTCCAGCTCTCCAAGAAAACTATCTAAATACCCGAGTGTATGTTGACAAGTTGGATCAAAACGCGTAATGAAACACGAACAAAACAAACTATTCGCCACCTCATAATACCACTCATCTGTCACTAAATATTCCGAGTTTTGGACTATTCGATCTGCTGCTGGTCTCAAGGTCAAAATTTTATCAATCAACGCTTGATTCAAGCTCATTTTCTCTCGCTCTGATAATACAAACCCCTGTGACGTACGCTCGATAATGATCGCCAATAAGTAACTGCTCTCTAGAACTTCACGATCATTATAAACAATATCAAAAGAACGATTCGCACATTTGATAAACTCAATCATTCGTTGGCGTTCTAATACAAATGGCCATTCGTTCAATCCATATTTCTCTAAAAATAATTGAACATAAAAAACACGGACCCACCGTTCGTTTTTCGCATTTACTCGAAAGGGCCTTCGTTCCAAAACGAGCCCTTTTTCTTTTAAAACCTTATCAATTTGCTTGATCATGCGATAAAAAGTCGCTTCACTAATGTACAGCTCCTTGATCCAATAATCCATATCTTCATTTGGTTGGAAGAAGATTCGTTCCAAAAAAGTAAAGGCTTCAGACTCTTCCATCAAATTTCGCGCTAGCTGTCGTGTCTTATTATGAAGTGCATCATTCAAACGAAAGCCGTTTGTACGAGAATATTCTACCCCAACATGTTCTCCCCAATGATCATTGATTGCTTCAACATCAGAGATAACCGTTTTCATTGAGCAATCTAACAGATCAGCAATCATTTCTGGATTCTGCCATCCAATCAAATCCCTTAAAACACCAATAATGGCTAGCCGCCGTTGTGTTGTATTTTTTAATAATCTTCGCACAAAAGTCCCCCCTTAAGCCAATTGTCACTATTCTTCAAATTCAATAATCTTTTTTATTTTTTTGGATTATAACATTCTTTGGTCATTATATCATAAAATAACTCCATAAAAGCGGAAAAATATTGATATTTATTTAACTAAAATCCACATATAACAACTCCTTTTAACAATTACGTTATTTTTATTTTTTGTTAATCATTTATACTTTATCATCTAGGCAAATAAGAAAAAGGAGTGTTTTTTATGAAATCAGCACGAAGGAAAAAAACTATTTTTTCAGCTGTTATTGTATGTCTCCTCTTATTATTTGTCCCACTTATTTTTTCTTCCATTTCAGATGCTCGATCCAATAATAAAAAGGAAGATAGCTATGAAAATCAAGTAAAGATTTATGGTGAAGACACGATCACGATCACTGCGAACCATTCCTTTCACCCAAAACAGTATTACAAAGCCGTTGATGATAACTATCAACTTATCAAACTCAACTATTCTAAAATTAATACAAGCAAACCTGGACGCCACTCACTAACCTTATCGGCAAAAAACAAACAGGATTACGATAAGCGGAAAGTCCTTATTATTGTTGAGGAAGAAAAAGTTGCTCCTTCTGAAAAAAAAGAAGATAAAACTCTTACCGCTGTTGCTTCGCAAAAAGAGGCAGTCCTAGCCCCTGTTGAAACTCCCGATCCGTCAGAAGTAGCAGAACCTACTACTTCTTCAGAAACAGAACAAGCACCTGTCGAACCTCCAGTACAACAAGAACAGCTCAACAATGAACAAGAAATACAGCCTGTAGTCCCAGAGGAAACTCAAACAGAAGTTACTGCTCCACAAACACCTTCTTTACAGCCAAATCAAATTTCTTTTCACGGTCAGTTTCTTCCTTATGTAAATGCTGGGCAAGGCAGCGGCCAGGGGGTTATCAATGGTAGTGCGGTTGCTGCAACTTGGGGTGGAAACCCTACACAATCTGGTATGGATAATCAAAACACTCATTTTATTGGGCACAATCCTGGAATCTTCTCGCCATTATTAGCCCTTGGTGGAGGAGATGCCATTACTGTTACTGATAACGCAGGCAATGCAACCACTTATATAGTAAACGGATTGATTCAAGTCGATGATGGCGGCAGAGACATCGCTTCTGGAATAGATAATTGGGACCAGATTACCTCTGCTGGTGGAGGCGAACGTATTACCTTACAGACGTGTCTCAGCGATACCGTCAATCTGATCGTTTATGCGCAAGCATAAAAAGAGGCTGACACTTTGTGTGCCAGCCTACTTTTTTATTGTCCGCTCCATAATATAGCGAATAAGATGAGCTATCAACATAGTAGAAAAAACAAGCGCAGCGACTATCTTTATTCCTGTTGGAATATACCCTGGTGAAGCCCCGATGCCTCTCAGATGGCCTATCGCAATTAAACACACTCCGCCTAAATTATAGGTAATTAAAAGTAGCTTATTGATTTTACGAATCCTTTCTTCCATCATCTTCTCCTCCGTTCATACTGGGCAACCCATACTGGTTTCTAAAATTCTGCGAATCTGCCAAATAATCCAAAAGACTAGGTTTGGCCTGACCTAAAAGCGCATCGATACTTTTTCGATAAATTTTGCTAAGGGCAATCAGCTGATCATAATCTGGTGCACTTTTATTCAATTCCCATTTAGAAATGGTTTGCGGTGTAACATGCAGCAGCTCGGCAAGCTGTTTTTGGCTCATCTTTTTTCTTTGACGAAAATACCGAAGCTGTTCTCCGATATCAACCATTGCTCTCCCTCATTTCCAGTGCTTTTCTATACCTGTATTATACAATGCTAACCTCCAAGTTTACTATAAATCATTGATAGATGATTCGTTGAACCATGAAAAAAAGAACACAACGAATCGTTGTGTCCTTGTTAGCTAGCACATTTTGAGAAATTTTCCTGTAGCTTAAACGCTGGTTCCTAAGATAAGAAACAAGCCTTGTAAATCTAGCTGATTTTATGTAAGATTCGATGTCACAGCAGACATCGTCTCGATACCCACGCTGATACGTAAGGCAGCATCCACTTCTGCCATCAAGCACCGATCTAAATGACAAACCTTTTCCTTCAAACGTGATTTGTCAATCGTGCGAATCTGCTCTAATAAGATAACCGAATCTCGTTCAATTCCGGTACCGTTTGATTTGATTCCGATATGTGTTGGTAATTTAGGCTTAGCCATTTTCGCTGTGATCGCAGCGATGATGATCGTCGGGCTAAAATGATTTCCTAAATTATTTTGGATGACCAATACCGGCCGAATGCCACCTTGTTCAGAACCAATGACTGGCGATAAATCCGCGAAATAGATATCACCACGTTTAACCATAATAATCTCCTTACTCCTTTTAATGTAGGCATTTTTTCCAAAAAATGCCCCCGATGTTCTTACCGTATATCATTCCTCTAAGTATTCTTGCCTTATTCTTGTTTCATCTTATTTTACTTTAGTCATCGATGTATACTGCGAAAAGAGGAACTGACATCCTTACTCCTTTTAATATAGGCATTTTTTTATCAAAAAATGCCCCCGATGTTCTTGCCGTATATCATTCCTCTAAGTATTTCTTGCCTTTAGTTTTGATAAATTCTAGGAACACGTTCTGAAAGCATGCAGCAAACCTCATAATGGATTGTCCCTAAATGATCCGCAACCTCTTGCATTGTAATCTCTTTTCCGTTGTTTTTACCGATCAATGTGACTTTTGTACCGACCTTGAACTCTCGTGGCAGACGAACCATTAATTGATCCATACACACACGACCAACAATCTCACAATACTCGCCTTCTACCAATAATGAAAATCCCTGCATCTTCCGTAACCAACCATCGGCATAACCAATCGGAATCGTCCCGATCCATTCATTTTTAGGTGTGTCGTAGGTTTTCCCGTATCCCACACCTTCACCGGCAGCCAATTCTTTTACTTGAATCAACTCAGAAACTAATTCCATTGCAGGTTTTAATGGATAGGTCTCTGGCAATTCATGACCTGATGGATTCAACCCATACATTCCAATGCCATAGCGAATCATATTTCCAGGCATTTCTTTGTCATGCCATAAGGCCGTCGCACTGTTGCTTGAGTGAACGTAGCGTGGCAAATGATCTAGCGCCTCAATCATCATGTTAAACCGCTCTGCTTGCTTATGCCAATAAGAAGCGTCTTTCTCATCAGCAGTAGCGAAATGGGTAAATAGACCTTCCCAAATCATATTTGGTGAATCATCAATGATTGCTGCAGCTTCCTTTACTTCTTCTGGTGTTAAGAAACCAATTCGTCCCATTCCAGAATCAGCTTTGATATGGATCTTTATTGGTTTTGTTGCCTCTTCTAAATCTTTTAAAACTTCTTGAGCCTCGATCAGCCATTCCTTTGTCGCCACGGTGATTGACAAATCATAATCAATAACCAATGATAGATAGCTTGGGAATACCACACTCAAAACTAAAATAGGCTCCGTAATCCCCGCTTCTCGCAACTCGATTGCTTCATCCAGTGTCGCCACACAAAAACCTGTAGCACCAACCGATAAAGCCGTTTGAGCAGTAGCAACCGCTCCATGACCATAGCCGTCTGCTTTCACTACCGCAAACAATTCCACGCCTTCCGGCAAACGCTCAACCTCATGTTTGATGTTCTCTCTCAATGCTTTCTTATGTATGATAGCTCTTGTAGGTCGATGATACGTTACAACCATAAACTAAGTATCCTTCTTTCTATTCTTCTAGCAATACTTGAGCGATCGCTAGATCCTCCGTATGGGTCAAGCTGACAAAAACTTTTCCCTGATGAGGTGATTTTGTAAAGGCGGGTGCACCGTTATCATCTCGTAAAATCTCTAAATCCTGAAAACTGACTTTTCCAATGCCGGTCCCCCACGCCTTTGAAAAAGCTTCTTTACATGCATACCGTCCTGCTAGAAATTCTACCTGACGATGAGGCGAATGGCTAGCAAAAAGGGTCTGTTCCGCCGGAGTTAATATTCGTTCCACAAAATGCGGTCGGCGCTCAATGATTTTTGCGACTCGTTCAAGTTCAGTCGCATCAATCCCGATTCCTTTGATCATACTCTCAACCCTTTCAAGTAACATCTTTATTTTACCAAAGACTTCTTTAAATGCTATGATTTTTTTTTAATAATCCGCGCAAAGTCCTTTATATCAAGAAAAAAGCCATCAATCAAAAAGATTGATGGCTTTGACAGTTATGCACGAATTAATCGTTTGTGTTAGTGCGAATTACAAACCCGCGCTTTTTGTCGTTACTACGGTTTGAATTTTTATTGTTGCTGCGTTGTTTGTTTCCGCCGTAGTTTTTGTTCTTGTTATTGTTACGGTCGCGATCTTTGCGGTAGTTATCTTTTCCGCGTCCGCCGCCACGGTTGTTTCCTCCGCCGCGTTTACCGCCACGATTAAAGCCGCCTTTTTTATTTGAAGGCAATGGACGTTCTGGTGTAATTTTAACAGGTACAGAGTCAGCTGGGTCCTTAGCGACCGTCTTCAACAGCATTGCAGTTAATTCTTCTGGAGAATAAGCTGCTAATAACTCCTGTGCTGATTCATTGTATTTTTCTAAGCTATCAGAATTTTCTTCCATTTGGCTTTGAATTTGTTCCATCGCCGCTCCTAGTTGCCCTTTGAAGGCTTCTTTCTCGGTTGGCGGACGCATTGGATTCATACGTTTTTTCGTTAAGTTTTCAATGACATGCAAGTAACCCATTTCGTTTGGTGTAACGAAAGTTACAGACATACCACCTTTACCAGCACGACCTGTACGACCGATGCGGTGAACATAGCTTTCTGGATCTTGTGGAATATCATAGTTATACACATGAGTGACACCTGAGATATCCAATCCGCGAGCAGCAACATCTGTTGCGACTAAGATATCAAGATCGCCACGTTTAAATGAACGCAAGACACTCATTCGTTTTTGTTGTGACAAATCGCCATGAATTCCTTCTGCTTTGTAGCCGCGCGCCTCTAAGCCACGTGCTAATTCATCAACGCGACGTTTAGTACGTCCAAAGACAATCGCTAAATCTGGTGTTTGAACATCAAACAAGCGAGTCATAATATCGAATTTTTCATAATCTTTCGCCCGAACATAATATTGATCGATTAAATCAGCGGTCATTTCTTTCGCTTTGATTTTCACGTGTTCAGGGTCTTTCATAAATTTCACGCCGATTTTTTTGATTGCATCAGGCATTGTTGCTGAGAACAACAATGTTTGGCGTTCTGCAGGGACTTTACTGATAATTTTTTCGATATCTTCTAGGAAGCCCATGTTCAACATTTCGTCTGCTTCGTCTAGAACAAGCGTTTCGACTGTTTCTAATTTTAGGGTGTGACGATTGATATGATCCAACATCCGTCCTGGTGTTCCAACGACGATATGTGGACGATCCTTCAACCCACGAATCTGACGACCAATGTCTGCACCGCCATAGACAGCTTGTACACGAATTTTTTTATCGCGGCCTAAACGATACAATTCTTCTTGTGTTTGGATAGCAAGTTCACGGGTTGGTGAAATTACTAGACCTTGTAAAACATTCTTCGTCGTATCAATTTTGTCTAACATCGGTAGACCAAAAGCGGCTGTTTTACCAGTCCCTGTCTGTGCTTGACCAATAACATCTTTTCCGTCTAGTGCTAAAGGAATAGTTTGTTCTTGAATCGGTGTTGCTTCTTCAAAACCTGAGCGTTCGATCGCTACTAATAGTTCTGGTGATAATTTTAGTTCTTTGAATTTCAAATGATATCCTCCTAATGTCTGTTGACCTTATCATTTAGAGCGTATGGTTTGGTATCTGCGTTTGGTCTGCAACTGTCCCTTTAGTTGCCGTCCTTGGCGATACTACCGAAAAACCGCTCCGCGAAGTCAGGCGGAAGGATCATCTCTCACAAAAAGTGGTTGAGACATCGTTCAATTGAAAAATGCCCCAACCGCTTCTCAAAAATAATTGGTAAGCCAGCGATACACCGCTAGCGAATCTTTAATTTATTGGATGACTCATTCAATCATTACTTCATTTCTCGGCAATGGCTCATTTTAGCACATCATTTCATTTTCTGCAAGTTTTCACTATTGCTGCAAAGCTTCAACGACTTCGAATAAGCCCATGCCGTTGCTGCCTTTCAAAACAATGCTGTCTGTTGTTTGCAAACTTTCTTTGATCGCCTGAATCATTTGCGATTTATCACTTTTATTGAAGTACCGCACTGTCAATGATGGATACCGATCCGCCAAAGCAAGCTTTAGTCCCTTCATTTCATCTCCGTAAAGATAGATTTCTTGAAAGTCTTGGTCATTAATATGATCTACCATACTCGCGTGTAGCGAATAGGAATCCGCGCCTAACTCTAACATATCCGCTAAAACAGCTAGGCGGCGGCCTTCTGTTGGTAATTTTGCAAAAGTATCCAGCACTAGTCCCATTGCTGTTGGGTTCGCATTATAAACATCACTCAAAATGTCTGCGCCATTATTCGCCTTCAACCACTGGGTGCGATTTTGAGTCACCTGTACATAGGCTAGTCCTTGAAAAATTTGCTCATTGCTAACGTCGAACCATCGACCAATTGCCATCGCAATCAACGCATTCTGCACATTATAGCTTCCTGGCAGAGGAATTTGGTACCCATTATCATCAACTGAAAAAACGGTCGCGCCTTTGTTTTCATTCAGAATCGTAGCAGATAGGTCACCTTTTTGAATGCCCACGGTTTCGACCGTTTGAGACAACGAACTAATGCGTTCTTCTAATAAAGGCTCATCGGCAGGGATAATTAGTAGACCGTCTGAGGCTAAACCTGTTGTAATTTCCATCTTCGCATCTGCGATTTTGTCGCGCGAACCTAAGTTTTCTATATGGGCCTCACCGATAATCGTGATTGCTGCAACATCCGGCTCAGCCAACTCTGATAAGATACTGATCTCACCAGCATGGTCCATGCCCATCTCCAAAATTAACTTTTCAGTTCCTTCTGGCATGTGCAAGATCGTATAAGGCAAGCCAATATCATTGTTGTAATTCCCTTGTGTTTTATATGTCCGAAACTTTTGGCTAAGGACCGATTCAGTCATATCTTTTGTTGTGGTTTTTCCGTTCGAGCCTGTAATAGCAATCACGTCTGGATTTTCCTCCAATAAGTAATAGCTTGCTAGAGCTTGAAAGGCTAGCAGCGTATCCTTAACTAAAATGACAGCAATACCTTCTGGCGCTGTTTCTGGATCATTGCTCCATAGTGTTGCAGTCGCTCCATTTTCTATTGCCTTTGATACAAACTCATGGCCATCATTTGTTCCCTGCAAAGGCACAAATAAATCGCCAGCTTCAATTTTTCGTGAATCGAATTCGACACCAGTAACGGTCACCTCATTTTCCGCCAATACTTTACCTTGAACGGCCTTGCTGATGATTGTCGTTGTAAAATTCATGGTGTTCCTCCCAAATTTTTGTTTCTGACTACAGTGAAATTTTCATGTGCCTGAGTATCCTCCAAATAATACTCCTTTGATACGCCAGACGTTAAAAGGAACTTGAAACATCATTCAATCGAATCATGTCTCAAGCCCTACTCGGTTGTTAAACAGAAGCGAAATTATTCAAGGGCAGCTCGCTGCTCATGACGCTTTGTACCTAATTGAATTAATTCTTCAATCAAATCGCCATACTTCAAGCCCATGTTCTCCCATAATAATGGATACATGCTAAATTCAGTAAAACCAGGCATCGTATTCAATTCATTCAAGAATAATTCGTTTTTATTCGTTAGGAAAAAGTCGATTCGGCTAAGTCCTGAACCGCCTAACATTGTATAGGCTGACTTGGCATAATCGCGAGCTTTCTGCATCACTTCTTCTGGAATATCTGCCGGGATCGCCATTTGAATCGTGTTGTCGATATATTTAGCGTTGTAATCGTAGAAAGCTTCTTCTTTTACAATTTCTCCAGGCAATGTTGTCCGCACGTCGTCGTTTCCTAAAACAGCTACTTCGATTTCACGAGCATCAATTCCCTGCTCTACCAAAGCACGAGAATCATAGCGATAGGCTTCTTGCAGTGCATTTTGCAGCTCTTCACGGTTTTCTGCTCGTGTGATTCCTACACTCGAACCCATATTAGCAGGTTTGATAAACATTGGGTACAACAAGGTCCCTTCGCATTTATCAAAGATTTGTTTTGGATTTTCTTTCCATTGGTTCTTCAAAACGGGAACATAGGGAACCTGTGGAATACCGGCTGCTTGCAGGATATATTTCGTCATAATTTTATCCATCGCACAAGCACTCGTCATCACACCTGCACCGACATACGGCATATCCAATGTTTCTAAAAAGCCTTGGATGGTTCCATCTTCTCCGTTCGGTCCATGTAAAACTGGAAAGACAATCGCATTGTCTTCCTTAATATCACCGGGAGCGATTACCTTGCCGCTGAATCCCTCAACTTCATGACCGGTTGGGTCCCAAGTTAGGCGCAGCGTTTCATCTGTTTCTGGCGCTTCCGTTAACAATGGGCCTTTAACCCATTGTCCGGTTTTATCAATATAGATAAGTTGTACTTGATAATAGTCAAAATAAACCGCAGAAATAACTGAAAAAGCCGATAAAATCGCTACATCGTGTTCTGGACTTTTCCCACCATAAAGTAAAATAATTTTCAACTGAATGTCCTCCATTACTTTCTGATCCCTAACATTTTAGCACAAAAATCAAAATCCCCAAAAAGAAATTTTACAAGTATTACAAAGCTTATCATTTAGATTACAACAAAGACTGTTGGATCAAGCTTTCCAGAACTTCTTGAAAATGTGTCCGATCCTCATTAGTAAAAGGTTTCGGTCCCTTTGTACGTTGTTTCGCTTGACGCATTTTGCCTCCAATAAAACGTTGTGTCAGGAGCGCATCAATATTCATTTGCGTATATTCCATCCCTATTTGATGTAAAACATGTGCAGCCTTCGCCAAGGTCAATGACGCCAAACCATAATCCTGCGTCACTAAAATATCCTCTGGTTGAATAACGGAAACTATTTTAAAATCGGCGGAATCGGCACCACGATCCACATAAATAAACTCCACGAAATCTGGATATTCTTTTTTTGAATAGTGATCAATACTTGTAACGATCACAACTGGCAGTCCATATTTTTTTGCAACCGCGATCGTGGTATCTTTTACTGGCGACCCATCGCCATCAATAATTAAACGCATGTTTTCCAACCCTTCTAATTAGACCAAGCCCAACCAATAGAATAATGATCGAGAGAAATTTAACTATGTCCATTGTGGCAAGGATTTCTGAGGAGTGCAAGCTGCGCAGCAGAAAAATATCCTTCATTGGTAAATTTTTCGCCTGCAATGTGACAAGCATCAACAACATTAAGATAAATTGATGCGTGATGCTCCCTTTGTTAGATGTTGAATACTTTGCAGTAAGGCGCTGCTGCGCTTCAATACTCTCTGTTTGATAGTACAAACGATTTAGCCAAGCGCTGGTTCCTTTTTGAAAAAAGGTTAGTACAAAGATGGCAACTGGAAATAAGAAGCGAATACTTAATAGTAATAAACCCGCCGCTAAACCAGCCAGTTGTACATTCAACTCATTTTTAAACGATTGACGCACCTTTCCTGCCAATACTAAGGAACTAATAACCCCTAAAAGATAAGGTAAAAATAGATACAGGCCTTGTGAAGCAGCCCCTTTATAAACCGCAACATAAAATGCACCGAAAAGAAAAATAAAATTTCCTAACATGCCATTAAGAAACGTTAGTGCATTCTGCCAAAGCGGCAGCTTCCATCGACTTTTCACTTGATTAACCACAACGATAGCCACCATAAATATTCCCGCAAACAAAATAATGGCATTGTTCAACAAAGATTCATTAAACAACAATCGACCACTTCGTAATAAAAAGAGAGCAACAAAGAATAAAATGAACCAGATCAATTCAGAAATTGAAAAAACATGCTTCGTTAATTCTTTAAAATCCATCTCGTAATGCGGATAATGTTTCACCGTATGATAAGCACAAATAAAATAAAGGGTAACGACACTTGGCACGATAACTGATTGAATAGGAAATGCAAGTGTTGTTCCATAAAATAAGGGCGCCAGAACAATTAAAGCGATCAGATAGCGACGGCTGCTCATCGTTTGAAAGCCTTTAGATTTTTCAAAAAAATTAACACTGGCATTTGCTGGCGGCAACCAAGCCGCACTTAATCCTAAAAAGATACTGCCAAATAAGTAGAAAGTAAAATGCAATGCTCCAATTAAGGTTAGAAAAGAACCAATCCCACCGACCAAAAGAGAAACCATTAATAGCGTATACTGATCAATCGACCGATATAATCCGCGAATCAGAAAAATTCCAGTCACACGAAACGTATAAAAGAAAACAAAGGGTAGAACCGTAACAGACGACTGCGAATCTACCAAGTGCATAAATAATAGATATGGAATAACAATCATCGTGTTGGCTAAAACAAAAGGGGTTGTTTGCGTAAATTGTCTTAAAAATTTTTTTATTACTTCCATTAAAATTATCCTTCCACTAATAAGAAATCAACGTTATCGCTTGTTGAAATTCTTCAATCAAATGATCCTCTTTATAAGCAGCAAAATCTTCCTGATGCTTATTCAATAAGCCGCGCATTTTCATAGGAATGAAAACTTCTGCTAAATGATTATCTAAAACAAAATTCTTTGTAATCGACCATTCATAATAATACCCGAATGGTCGACAGCTATAAATGGTGTCATGAATCTTACGATCGCCAAACCGGCGATGTGTATGCCCAAATACAACCTGTTGAACATTGGGATACTGGTCCAGCAGTTCGCCTAATGCCTTCGACCCCAAGAAAGCATTCAATTTATTCCAAATTTGATATTTCCCACTTAAATGTACAATAAACTCTTCTTTCGGAACAAAGTGAGTTGCCAAAATAACCTGATAATTTTTTCTAGCTAAATCATCCAGTACATTGCGCAATTGACGTAAAATCTCTTGATTCACCGTCTGATCATCTGAAAAACGTTCGATGATCCGATCGAACCAATAAATATTTTTGATTGAACGAATTTGTTTTGGATCTTTTAACTCAGAAAAGCCATAATCATACCAGCCATTAAACCCTAATAGAACCGTTTTTTGGTTGAGGGGCAAATAACGGAGATTTAGAAAATGACTGTCTGGATAATGCTCAATCATTTGTTCTCCTTTAACATTTCCCATCTCATGGTTTCCTAAATTAAAGGTTGTCGGAAGCTCTCGTTGACGAAAAAAATGATTGACCGCTAGTGTCTGATCCATCTTATTCGCAGTATCTCCAGCAAAATGTAAGCGTGTCACCTCTTGCTCTTTCAGTAAAGCAAAAAGTTTTGACAGCTCAGTCTCGCCAAAGTGATTAATATCTGCATGTAGGTCCGTGATCACTGCTAATTTTCCCATCATACTGCCTCCTTACCCGTCTACTTTACACAAATCCTTGTAATAATGCGAGCCAAAAGCTGAATCCGCACGTAGGATATTTCAGGTCTGTGCTATACTTATTTCAAAGAAAGAATTTAAGGGGGAGAACAGAATGGTTACTTATCAAAATCTTCAAACCGATTTATTGCAAGCGCTTGATTTACACGTGGATATTTTAAAAGAAGTCAACGATATTAAAACAGAAGAGATTCCTGCTTTTTTATTTATGATGCGCAGCTTGGGCTTCATGCTTGATCGGGCAGCATTAGTTTTAGCAAGCGGCGATGATGAAGAAATGTATTACATGATGTTTCAATATTATAGTTTGTTAAAAGAACTGAAATTGAATCTGGCAATGAATTATCCTTACGCCAAACTACAGGAAGAACCTTTAATGAACACTGTTGATAAATTCCCTAATACCTATGAAAATGAAATGAAGCTATGGTGGGAAGAGAAGACAGGGTTAATCGTGGAATCAACGAAGCAAACGCTCGAATTGGAAGAACACTGATGCGAATAGCTGTATATTGTGGTGCACACCTTGGGGCCGACCCTGCCTATGCTCTTGCAGCACAAGCACTGGGACATTGGATCGTAAGGAATGGGCACGAACTTGTTTATGGAGGTAGCAAACTTGGGTTAATGGGTGTGGTCGCAGACAGTGTTTTGGACGCCGGCGGTACTGTGATTGGCATCATGCCGAAATTTCTGCAGGATCGCGAACGTGTTCACACCGGTTTATCACGTATGATCACCGTAAATGACTTAGACGAACGAAAAAAGATGATGATGCAACACGCAGATGTTTGTTTGGCTTTGCCTGGAGGCGTCGGAACATTAGAAGAAATCAGCGAGGCTTATTCTTGGGCTCGTGTTGGGCAAAATAATAATCCCTGTATCTTCTTTGATGTGAATGATTATTATCGTCTTCTGCGTGATTTTTTTGATCAAATGGTGGAACAACACTTTTTGTCAGCGGAGGATCGTCAGCTCGTTTTATTTTCTGACTCATTAATCGAAATCGACAACTTCATACAATGCTTTTATAAAAATACTCCACACGACTGAGTCAAGTCGTGTGGAGTATTTTAGATAGTCATTTCTGGATACAAGAAGCGCAATACGTCCAGAGTCAATCGCCGACTTTTCCCGATATAGGGGTATATGTGCATATGCATCATTGGGTTAAAGTTCGCTTCGATAATCCCGTAGTCATCGTGTGTTTCATAAGGCTTGTTCTTGTCTGGGATGATCAAATCAATACCACTGATACTAGCTCCCAATACCTCCACTGCTTCGATTGCTATTTGTTTATAGCTTTCATGAATTTCATCCGTTACATCAATAGAATCTCCGCCGGTAGAAACATTGGAGTTCTCCCGCAAGAAGACTTGTTGATCTTTGTCGGGAATACTGTCAATCCGTAATCCTTGTTCCTTCAGCATCAATTGTTCTAAATCACCCAATTGAATTTTTTCTAAAGGCGACCGATGATTCATTCCCCGTAAAGGATTTGCGTTCTTTTCAGCGACTAACTCTTCAATCGTACGATCCCCATCGCCTATAACATTCGCAGGAATCCTAAGTAAAACGGCCTTCACTTGGTGATCGATGACAAAGAACCGATACTCTGTTCCAGGTAAAAATTCTTCAATAATGATTTCATCGTCTTCAGCAAAAGCAAGCGCCAAACCACTATTAAAATCCGTCACCGAGGTCTCACCTTTAAAAATGGTAATCCCTAAGCCATAATTCGTAGATTTTGGTTTAATCACGAAAGCCTTTTGAGCAAATCGTGGATATGCCTTTTTCGCTGTCTCGATCGAGCCAAAGGTTTCGCCATCTGGTACCCGGAAGCCCGCTCGAGCTAGGACCGTTTTAGTGACCGTCTTATTTGCCATCAGCAACGGTGCGATATACGTATCTTTGCTGGTCATATTTCCATTTTTTACTAATTCTTGATGATCATTATGCTGAAGTTTCACGAACTGATCTTGCCGATCCAATACTTCCGTCTCGATTCCTTTTTGAATAGCATCGAACAGTAAATTTTGTGTTGATAATTCCATTTCTTGGAAGCCTGCTAATTGATAAGGGTGTGCCCACGCTTGATCATAGAACTTACGTCCCAACATGGTTGCCACTGCTGCCTGTCCTTCAGTTTCATCCAAAGCAAGAATTTTGGCAGCTAACGTCTCTTCAGGTCGATCCATCCAGGCTTGATATTTTTTAATTAGTTCAGCACCTTCTAATTCTAGCTCGTCAACCATTTGCAGCATCTCAGCAAAAATCATATGTCCCTCTGCTAAATGTGCAGTTGGTTTCATTGGATGCTCTAAAGAGACCTCATCACTTATGCGATTTCCTTCCGCTACCCACTCATCAGCTGACATTTTTTCATCGGTCCACAACAAATACAACATGAACAAATGGATGAATTCAATCTCCTCTGCATTGATCCCCACACGATCAAAGGGATTCAAATCAATATTCCGCAACTCTACATAACGAATTCCTGTATGGAAAAGATCGGCCACCTTTTTTCCACCACGCATGCGGATGGGTGCATAGAACTCTTTTTCCTCCGATAATCGGCCTTGCGAAACATTTTCCGCTAAATCTTCACTATAACGTGTCAAGGTTTCATAGGAGACTTGTACATCTGGTTTATTTACGTAGCCATAATGACTAGTCCGAATACTTCGGACAGGTTCTTTTGGACGATCCTCACTATCAAAGTAGCGGTTTTCACTTAACGGACTCGCTCCAAATAAATAGGTCAACAGCCAGCGATAACGCAAAAAATTACGGGCTATTTTCATATATAATCGCGTTTTGAAATCTTCCATAGAAGCTTCTTCAGTTTGTGCTAAAAAGAGCTGCTTTACTAAATCTAAGCCATATTCAAAATTAAAATGAATCCCGCTGACCATCTGCTTACGTTTGCCATACTCCCGCGCTAAGTAACGCCGATACAACACATCTGCATGTCGCTCCAACTTCGCGATCTGGATATCTTCCTCTTTCTCGGGAAGTACTGGCGGCATAGAAAACGGCCACATCATTTCATCTTTTGACATGCTTCGCTGTGCAACATCATGGATTGCTTCTAAATATGCTAAAACTTCATCCACTGATTCCGTCACTGGGGTGATCAGCTCTAATTGTGTTTCAGAAAAATCTGTTTGGATATAGGGATGGAAGCTCCGGTTCCCCACAGGGGCTGGATGATCCGTCTGTACAAGTTCACCATCTAAGGTTACCCGTTGACTTTCTTTTTCGATCCCATAGCGTGCTTGCAGCAAGAATGGTTTTACCTTTTCTTGTGCCATCATTTTTTTTGTATTCATTTGTCCATAGTCCTCCCAAGCTACATTATATAGAAGAATAACCAGAAACAGAACGGAAATGCTTGAAAAAGAAATAGCCTTTTAAATGAAAATATGATTAAATATTAATAACAACTAGTCTAATCAAACTACAGTTTTAGTTTGCTTTTATTAAAAGAATGGAGGCCTCGCTCATGCAACAAAAAAATGGTTCAATGATAGATACCACTCATTTACAACAAGAAACGACCCCAAAAGAGTTTGTAATGTTAAAACCGCACCACCAACATCAGTTCCATTGCAACGAGGTTCATCGAATAATGGATGCCAATGCTCGGCAAAGCAACGTCAGTCTGCACGTTCCGCCATATTTTCAGACTATGCAAAAGAACTGTTGAGGTTTTCTCAACAGTTCTTTTTTTATTCTTCCTTCAACAGACCTTTAAAGAGTCCGACTGCAAAATCATTTGGATCAAAGGCTTCAAGGTCATTGATTCCTTCACCTAACCCAACTAGTTTAACTGGCAGACGAAGCTCATTACGGATCGCCAACACGATACCGCCTTTCGCCGTTCCATCTAGCTTAGTTAAAACTAATCCTGTAACATCCGTAGTTTCTTTGAACTGGCGTGCTTGAACTAACGCGTTTTGACCAGTTGTTGCATCAACTACTAGCAGAACTTCATGTGGAGCTGTTGGAAACTCTCGTTTTATCACTCGTTTGATTTTTTCCAACTCGTTCATTAGATTAACTTTATTTTGCAAGCGTCCTGCTGTATCAATCAGCAAAACATCATAATTTTCTCTCTTGGCTTTATCCACCGCATCAAAAACTACTGCCGCCGGATCGCCACCTGCATTGCCGCGAACAACTTCTACTCCAGAACGCTCACCCCAAACCACTAGCTGATCAATCGCGCCAGCACGAAATGTATCTGCTGCAGCTAGTAAAACTTTTTTGCCTTCATTTTTATACTGATTGGCTAATTTTCCGATACTGGTGGTTTTCCCTGTACCGTTGACCCCAACAAATAAAATCACACTTAATCCATCATTTTGTAGATTGAGTTTGTTGTTTTCGTTGACGCCCTCTGCCTCATAAATTTCTACCAGCTTTTCAATAATTACATTTTGGATCTGAGCTGGTTTCTTGGCATTTTTTAACTTAACCTCTTGTCTCAAGGAATCCGTCAATTTAATGGCCGTATCAAAGCCAACATCAGCGCCTATCAGGGTTTCTTCTAATTCTTCAAAGAAGTCTTCATCAACTCGGCGGAAGCGAGCAAACAGTTCATTCATTCGTTCACCGAATGATTTACGCGTCTTTTCCAACCCTTTGTCATATTTTTCCTGAACCGTCTCTTCTGCCTGAACAGGTTCTGCTGAATCCATGATCTCCGTCTCTGTTTCAGCCTCTTCGGAATTTTCTACAGTTTCTTCAACGAGTTCCTCGATAACTTCAGCTTGTTTGTCAGACTGCTCCTCTTCAATCGTCACTAAATCATCAGATGCATCAGAATTGTCAGATCCCTGTGGAGGTATCTCTTCCAAAGGAGTGTCTGGTGCTTCGTCAGTCGCTTGTTCCTGCGATTCTTCCTGAGATTCTTCTTTTTGTTCTATTGCATCATCAGCAGTATCTTCACTAACGACTGTTTCTTCCTCATTGTCAGTGGCAGCTTCTGAATCTAAGACTTCTTTATCTTCTAAAAGCGCCTCTTGTTTTTCCGTTTCTTCCTTTTGCTCACTAGAAAAAGCCTTTTTTATTCGATCAAATAGTCCCATGAATATCCCCCCTCATTTCAATTATTCCTTCAAATCATCAAATACGAATTTTTGAATAGCATGAGCAACACCATCCGCTTGATTGGTTTTCGTCACAAAATTAGCTGCTGATTTCACTCCATCTGTCGCATTTTCCATCGCGACACCCATTCCAGCATAATTAATCATCGACAGATCATTCGCTTCATCCCCTAATGCCATCATCTCACGAGCATCGATACCAAGATGCTCACCTAAGACTGAAAGTCCAAAAGCTTTTGTCACACCTTTTGGCATAAATTCTAATAAATTAGGACGCGTCTTGAAAATTTCGAAGCGCTCGTATTCTTCATTCGGAATTAAGGCGATTTTTTGATCCAAGTATGCTGCATCAATTGCCGCCACCACTTTATTGTACAACGTATCCTCATCCAATGCCTCAATCGTCTTTGGAACATACGTTAATGCTTTGTTCAATGTTGGATAAATTGATGGATGATCTTTTGCTGTTTCAAATTGGAAACATAGAGCATCTGATAGAACGTCCATCGGCAGAGCAAGATTCGTCAATAACTGATGAATATGTTGTACATCAGCCAAATCCATTGCTGTCTTTCCTAAAATTTCACCTGTATTTGTTTGGATTAATCCTCCATTAAATGTAATAGAGTAATCATCTGCATCCAATAAGTTTAGCTCGGCTAAATAATCCTTGATCGCAATCAGTGGACGTCCTGTACAAATCACGATTTTAACCCCTCGTGCCTTTGCTTCAGCCAACATTTTTTTATTTGTATCGGAGATTGTTTTCGCATCCGTCAACAATGTTCCGTCTAAATCAATCGCAATTAATTTTATCATTCCAACAATTCCCTTTCCTTCACTTGAAATTTCCCATCCTCTTTCACTTCTTCAAGCCTTACTGAAATAATTTTTGATACACCTGATTCTTGCATCGTCACTCCATATAGGACATCAGCGGCTTCCATTGTTCCTTTACGATGAGTAACTACAATAAACTGCGTATCATTTTGGAAAGCACTCAAGTAACGACCAAAGCGAGTAACGTTCGCCTCATCCAAAGCAGCTTCTACCTCATCCAAGACACAAAATGGTACTGGGCGAACCTGAATAATCGAAAAGAGTAGGGCAATTGCCGTCAATGCGCGTTCTCCACCAGAAAGCAACGACAGACTTTGTAATTTCTTCCCTGGGGGCTGCGCTTCTATCTCAATTCCTGTATTCAACAAGTCATCAGGATCAGTCAATACTAGCTCCGCACGACCCCCGCCGAACATATTAGGGAAGACCTCATTGAATTTTTCACGTATCGCTTGGAATGTGGTGAAGAAACGTGTTTTGACTTCATCATCCATCTCGTCCATCGTTTCAAATAGTTGCTCTTTCGCTGATAACAAGTCATCTCTTTGTGTAGTAAGAAAATCATAGCGTTCTTCAACCTGTTGATATTGCTCAATCGCATTCAGATTCACTGGACCCAATTTTTCGATGGCTTGTTTCAAGCGACTGACTTCATTTTGCGCTATCTGTTGATCAATTTCAGGGTCCGCCTGCGCTTCTGCCCCTTCGAAGGTCAAACTATACTCTTCTTGTAAATAGGTCAATGCATTATCCAATTTCAGCTCGTACCGGTTTTTTTGAACATCTGCCTGTGATTGTCTTGCAAGCAATTGTTTTTGTTCCCGATTGGCTTCAGTTAATGCGCTATCAGACTGATCCACTTGTTTCTGTAAGTCCTGACGCGATTCCTTCCACAAAGTCAACTGCTCCTGCAAATGCTCTTTCGCCGTGGCCAACTCTGTTAGGCGCTGATTTAAGCTTTCTTCAGTTTCCTCATGGTCTGACGAATCACTAGAGAGTGCTAATATTTGGTTTTCCAGACTCATAATCTGACCCGTCAACTCATTCATCTGACTTTCAAAGCTTATAGCTTGTCGTTCTAGATACAGTAACCGCTCATCTAATACAGCGTAATCCGCTTGAAGACGACTTAATTCAGCATTGATATTTGCGCGTTTTTCTTCTAACTGATCGCTTTCTTCATTCATCTGCTGAATTTCTTGATTGATTCTTTCTTGCTGCGTCTTCAATTCAACCTGTTGAATTTCTAAAGCCTCTTTTTGTGTTTGATAATCATTCAAAAAGCTTTCTAATTCCTTAGCTTCATACGAGAATAACGCTTGCTCTTTCTGCAAACGCGCCAACTCAGTGTTAACCTGTTCTTCGTTGTTTTGTGCTTCCTGATAGGCTAACCGTGTTTGCTCCCCTTGCGTTCGCAAAGTTTCAAGTGTGTCTGTTTGCTCCGCTACTTTTGTTTGTAGCTCCTGAACAAATTTTTCCTTTGTCTGCAACGCTTGATTAATTTCCTCATAGCGTTTCGTCCATTCTTCCAATTCATGTCCTTGGTTGAATAAGTTCCCACGGTTCCCTTGCTTCGTCGCACCACCAGTCATGGAGCCGCCGGCATTCATCACATCGCCATCCAATGAGACCACTCGAACTTGATATCTTAATTGCCGAGCAAGCTGATTGGCACTGTTTAGATCTTTGGCGATTACAATAGCGCCCAAGAGATTCTGCATAACAGGTGCAACATTCTCAGGAAATGATACTAACTCACTTGCAACTCCTAAAAAGCCTTCTTCATCCTTAATTGCCTGATATTGATGAGCTCCTAAGCTTCGTGGCTTAATCGTCGTTAACGGCAAGAAGGTTCCTCGGCCGCTGCGTTGTCTCTTTAAAAAAGTAATACCCTGACGGGCATCCTTTTCATTTTCTACGATGATATGCTGTGCTGATGCACCTAAAGCTGTTTCAATCGCCAAAGTATACTCCTTGGGGACTTGAATCAATTCTGCCACTGCACCAACAATTCCGCTTAGCTGGTCCTTGTGCTGCAAGACACTACGTACCCCTTGATAAAAGCCGCTATAATTCTCTTGGATTTCTTGCAGACTCTTTTGTCGTGCCCGCGCTTGCTGGACCTGACTCATCAAATCATACATCAGCTGCTGCTCTTTTTGCAGTTGCTGCTGCGCCGCATTTTTTTCTTCTGCTAACCGTCGATAGTTTTCCTGCTCTTCTTTCAATTGTGTCTCTAAGTCTTGACACTTAGTTTGTGCGGTTGTTTGTTGTGCTGTCAATGCTTCCAATTGCTCTTTTAACGCTTCAAAGCGACTCATGCTCTGTTGGTTCTTTGCTTTTTCTTGCGAGTATTGGCGCTCTAAATATTTCAATTCATTGCTGACATTCGCTGATTCTTGCATCAATTCTACGTAAGTGCCACGTAGATCCTCTAATAATTCTTTGGGAGATTTTTGATATTTCTCAGCTTCCGAAGTTAATTCTTGAATCTTTTCCTCTAACGCCAGTTTTTCGGCTTGCTTATCCTTCTGCTGCGCTTGAACATCCTGCAGGTTCAATTGTGCTTCTGCTTTTTTCTTGCGCTGTTCCTCTAATGTTGTTCGATATTCCGCACTAGTTTTTTGGGTATTCTTTGAACGCTCACTCAATAGTTCCTTTTGGCCCTCTGCTTGCTTCAGAGCCTCTGACAAGTGGAGTAATTGCTGCTGTCCAGTTTCCAACTGTTCATCCAAAGTTCCACGTTTTTCTCGTAGTGTGCCTAATTGCACTTCTGTTTGTTGAATAAACTGGCTTTTTTCTTCGACTATTTTGGACAATGTATCAAAATCAGTTTTAGCTGATTGCCAAGAATCTCGCGTTTGCTTAATTTTGGCTACCATCAAACTGACATCCGTAGCTGTCAATTCTTTTTTTAGCGCTAAAAACTCCTTGGCTGCTTCACTTTGAGCAGCTAAAGGAGTCAGCTGATCCTCTAATTCATAAATAATATCCTGAACGCGGCTTAAATTGTCTTCCGTCTCGAAAAGCTTTTGTTCAGCTTTACGCTTTCGTTGCTTATATTTCAAGACACCTGCGGCTTCCTCGAAAATTCCGCGACGATCCTCCGGTTTGCTGGAAAAAATCGCCTCTACTTTTCCTTGAGAAATAATCGAGAAGGATTCTTTTCCTAACCCAGAGTCCATAAAAAGGTCTTGGATATCTTTTAAACGACAAGCTTTTTTATTAATGAAAAAATCGCTTTCTCCCGTTCGTCGATAACGTCTCGTCACACTGACTTCACTAAAGGCTAACGGTAAATAGTGATCCGTATTGTCCAACACTACGGTCACCTCAGCGATATTCAACTGTTTTCGCGATTCTGAACCGGCGAAGATGATATCGGGCATTTTGCCTCCCCGCAAGCTCTTTGCAGATTGTTCGCCTAAAACCCAGCGAATCGCTTCAGTAATATTACTTTTCCCGCTGCCGTTTGGTCCAATAACCGCCGTTACGCCCTTTTCAAACTCGATCTTTGTTCGATCGGCGAAGGATTTAAAACCAGCGATCTCAATTCGTTTTAAATACAAAATGTTCCTCCTATACTTTCATAAAAAGAGCTATACGAACTTGCACAGCAACGACAGTTGCTGTGCATCCCTTTTGTTAAGCAGATATAACTGCTGACTTTACCTTTAAGATATGTCGTAGTTCTACGTCTGCCTCATCTATTTTGATACGTAGAGAACAACGTCTTATTTAGCTGCAATTTTTATTAATGCTTTTTCCGCTGCATCTTGTTCTGCCAATTTTTTAGATTTCCCTTGACCTGAACCAATCAATTCATCATCAGCATACACATCAATCGTAAAAATCCGCTCATGGGCTGGTCCCTCTTCATTCACTAATCGATAATCGATCGATACGTCTCCACCTTTTTGCAAAACTTCCTGCAAACGAGTCTTATGATCCATTTCTCTCGTAAAGACCCCTGCCTCAATTTTCGGAAAGACAACGGTTTGAATGAAACGTAGAGCCACATCATAGCCTTGATCTAGATACAAAGCACCTAAAAATGCCTCAAACAAGTCACACAAGAGTGCTGCACGGTCACGACCGCCAGAATTCTCTTCGCCCTTTCCTAACAGGATATAGTGATCAAAATGACATTCTTTCGCAAATTTTGATAAACTTTCTTCTCTTACAATTGCCGAACGCAGCCGAGTTAAGCGGCCTTCTGGCAAATTTGGATAATGGTGATACAAATAGTCCGATACTTGAATTTCTAAGACAGCGTCCCCTAAAAATTCTAACCGTTCATTATCTGAGATATTCATGTTACGGTGTTCATTCACATATGATGAGTGGGTAAACGCCTGCTCTAATAAGTTCACATCGTGAAAAACGATGCCGTAGTTTTCTTTCAATTCATTGATCAACTGTGTATCCATGGGCTCATTCCTTTTTTTGAGATTTCCATCACGCTTTATTATACTGTTTTTTCTAGGATTTTTAAATCAGAAGTCATGATAGTAAGAAATTTTCAAAAAATGATCGACCTTCACCTCTCTTTTATTACACAAAAAAAATACACCAGCAATTGCCGGTGTACCACTTTGTTAAGCTTGGTTGTTTTCCACAATGTAATCAACTGCAGCTCCAACTGTTTCAATTTTTTCAGCATCTTCATCAGAAATTTCTGTTCCGAATTCATCTTCTAATTCTAGAACAAATTCCATAATACTGATTGAATCTGCATTTAAATCGTCTTTGATACTCAATTCAAGTGTTACCTTGTCTTTATCAATTTCAAAGTGATTTGAAATTATTTCAGCAACTTTGCTAAATACTTCTTCACGAGTCAACAACATTCACCTCCACTTGATCAACTAATATTCGTCTATGTTTTACCAGAAGGTCACAGTTCATTTTACTGATGTTTGTGCCCTTTGTCTACCTTTTTCGGTAAATTGTCACCCTGCTTATTCGCCCTTAGGTGTTTCAAAAAACTGGACCAATTGCCCAACCACATTCGTTTCAAGCATCGTGTGAATTTGATCAATCGTATTAGCTACTGCTTCTGGACCGGTAGAACCGTGTGTTTTAATCACTGGTGCCTTCAGACCAAACAATACTGCACCGCCATGAGAAGAATAGTCCAATTTGTCTTTTAAGCCATAAAGCGTATCTTTTAACATCAGTGCTCCAAATTTCCCTTTGACACCTGCCTCATTGATACTGCCTTTAATCAAGCTCATCAGACCCATTGCTGTTCCCTCGATTGTTTTTAAAACCGCGTTTCCTGTAAAGCCATCTGTAACAACGACATCAGCGGCACCATTTAACAGCTCTCTAGCTTCCACATTGCCGATAAAGTTGATGCTCTCTTCAGCTTGCAATAGTTTAAATGCTTCTTTTGTTAATTCACTGCCTTTTGTTTCTTCAGTCCCGTTGTTTAAAAGTCCGACACGAGGGCTTTCAATACCACGAACATGTTTTGCATAGAATGAACCCAAAATCGCATATTGGTGAAGATGCTCTGCTTTGTTTTCTGCATTCGCTCCTAGGTCCAGCATGTCGAAACCACTGTTGCTATTTAAAACAGGCAAAGTAGACATCAACCCAGGACGTTCGATTCCTTTGATCCTTCCTACTACAAATAGCCCAGCAGCTAACAACGCTCCTGTATTTCCTGCAGAAAAAATCGCATCTGCCTTCCCTTCTTTGACCGCTTGCGCTGCCAAAACCATTGAAGCATTTTTCTTGCGACGAATAGCTTTAACAGGCTCATCATCACTATTAATTTTTTCATCTGTGTGGATAATCGTAATATTCTTTTCGTTAGTTACATATTGACGAATGGCGTCTTCTTTTCCGTATAATTGGAACTCGATTTCCGGGTGATTTTGTTGTGCTAACATCACACCCTCCACGATAGCTTTAGGTGCGAAATCTCCGCCCATTGCATCTACAGCAATTTTCATGAGAACACTCTCTCCTTTTTTTTCAATAAATTCATATTTAATCCGTGTCCCATTTGCCTTTTATATCATCCAAAATAGCAATGGGAGTCTTTAAATTTTTCTACAGTATAGCATACTAATCGAAATATGTTTCGCCAGTTTCAGTCGGTTTTAAGGTCTTTACTAATGGTGCAAAGGCTGGCTGCTCACGCCAATTATCTACTTGCCAAATCTGATTGGCCTCGTCCCTCGCTACTTCTAATACGTTGGCATCATTTACCAGATCCGCAATTAAAAATTGCGGCAGCCCGGATTGACGGAAGCCAAAAACCTCCCCAGGCCCGCGTAATTCTAAATCTTTTTCACTTAAGACAAATCCATTATTTGTTTCAGTCATGATCTTCATACGTTCCTTGCCCAGCTCATTTTTAGGACTAGCAACTAAAATACAATAAGAAGCATCTGAACCACGGCCCACACGACCACGTAATTGATGAAGCTGTGCCAAACCAAAACGATCCGCATCCATGATAAACATCACAGTCGCGTTTGGAACGTTGACTCCCACTTCAATAACGGTGGTAGAAACTAAAATTTGGCTTTGATTATCCTTGAATGCTTCCATAATCGCATCTTTTTCGGAATTCTTCATTTTTCCGTGTAATAGACTAACCTGATAAGTCGGTGCATAGTACTCCTTCAAATGCTCATAAATTTCAGTCGCATTCTTCACGTCCAACGCTTCAGACTCCTCAATTAAAGGACAAATCACATACAACTGATGACCAGCCTGCAATTCTTGTTTCGCCCAATCTAAGGTATGCTCCAATTGTTTAGGCTTAATCCAACTGGTTTTGACGGGAATTCGCCCCGCAGGCATTTGATCAATAACAGAAACATCCATCTCTCCATAGGCTGTGATCGCCAATGTCCGCGGAATCGGTGTCGCTGTCATGAATAAAACATCAGGGTGTAGCCCTTTTTCTCGCAAGACTCGCCGCTGATTTACCCCAAATCGGTGTTGTTCATCCGTGATAACTAATCCCAGATTAGCAAATTGGACATCGTCTTGAATTAAAGCGTGTGTCCCAATGACCACATCTATTTCGCCATTTTGTAAGCCTGCGAGAATCGCTCGTCGCTCTTTTGTTTTCGTTGAACCGGTCAATAGTGCTGTCGTCAGCTCCAACGGATCAAACAGTTGATTCAGACTTTCTAAGTGCTGCTGCGCCAGAATTTCCGTTGGCACCATTAAAGCTCCTTGAAACCCTGCTGTCATTGTCGCGTATAAAGCAATGGCGGCCACTACTGTTTTTCCGCTCCCAACATCTCCCTGCAGCAAACGCTGCATATGTTTTTTACTTCGTAAATCATAACAAATTTCATTGGTTACCCGTTTTTGCGCGTCTGTTAACTCAAAAGGCAACCTTTGAGTAAATTGTTTTAATCGCTCTACATCGTAACGAATTGCGATTCCGTTTTTTTCGCTGCGCTCACTATTCTTTAATCCCTGCATTCGCATTTGGAATAGGAAAAACTCTTCAAAAACAACTCGCCGTTTGGCTTGTTGGCTTTCTGCCGGATTTTTAGGAAAATGCATCGCTCGCATCGCTTGCTTTCTTGGCATTAAGCGATACTTTTCCAAAAGATATTCAGGCAGGTTTTCCATCACTTGATCACCAAATTTTTCAAAAGCAGCCTTAATTAAGTCAATCAAGGTACTTTGTCGAATCGCTTTCGTCACATGATAGATGGGGGCATATTCTTCTGTTTGTTTGCCGCCTAAAATCTTCATCCCAGTTAATGACTTACGCTTAGCATCCCATTTTCCATAAACGGCTAGCTCTTCACCGACTTCAACTTTATCTTTTAAGTAAGGCTGATTAAAAAAAGAAACCATAAATACGGCGTGATCTTGCATCATCCGAAACTGAAGACGGCTTTTTTTGTAGCCAAAGCGGCTAACTACGGGTGCCGAGACAATGACACCTTTTAATGTAACCTTCTCTTGATCGTTGATCTCTAATAAATTTTTTTCTTGAATGTCTTCATAACGAAAAGGGTAATAGCTTAATAGATCTTCAATCGTTAAAATCCCTAAGTCAGCTAACGTTTGCGCACGTTTCGGCCCTACACCTAGTAATACCGAAACAGATTCTTGGATCGTCATCGTAATCCCCCTTTCGTTTTTGGCTTTCTGCTGTCTCGGAGTCAATAGCGCTATTTTTCGAAAATCACCTTATTCTCGCTCAGCATACGACTCCGCTAATTGTGTTTAAGCGAAAATTCAATTTGACAAAAACAGGAGTGAGCCAGATATTCTTGGCCCACTCCCTCCGACTTTTACTAATTTATTCTGCTGAAAGCAAGTATGGATAAACGGGTTGGTTTCCTTCGTGAATCTCAACCTCTAAATCAGGATAGCTTGCTTCAATTGCTTCGCTTATTTTTTCAGCTTCTGCTTGGGTACCTTCAACACCTACGATGATCGTGATGATTTCGATATCCTCGCTGATCATTTTATTCAAGGTATCTAAGGTCGCTTGGTATTTATCTGCTTCTGAAAGAACGATTTTCCCATCGATCATCCCTAAGTAGTCGCCTTCATGAATCTCAACACCATCAATCGCTGTGTCACGAATCGCATTCGTAATTTGACCGCTAACTACTGAATCCAGCATCTCAGTCATTGATGTTTTATTATCCTCTAGGCTTTGATCCCCATTAAATGCCAACATCGCTGTCATTCCTTGAGAAACAGTTTTACTTGGTACTACTGCAACTGGAATTTCCGCAACTTCCGCTGCTTGATCTGCCGCCATAAAGATATTTTTGTTATTCGGCAAGACAATGACTTGGTCCGCATTGACTTCTTTGATAGCCTTCAAAATATCTTCTGTACTTGGATTCATGGTCTGACCGCCGCTGATGACATAAGAGACTCCTAGACTCTTGAATAATTCTTGGACTCCTTCACCGGCTGCAATAGCAATCACTGCGTAAGGTTTATGCTCTGCTGGTGCTGCTTCAAAAGCTGCGACCTCTTCATCGTGTTCTAAGATCGTTTCATGCTGTTGACGCATGTTATCCACTTTAACTTTGATCAACGCACCAAATTTTTGTCCATAATTCATGACTTCGCCAGGATGTTCCGTGTGCACGTGTACTTTAACGATCTCGTCATCATTGACCACCAACAGTGAATCGCCAATGCCATCCAAATAGTTACGGAAAGTATCGTAATCAAATTTACTATCAACGGTTGGACCTTCCCCTAGACGAACCATAATTTCAGTACAATAGCCGAATTTGATGTCTTCTGTCGCTAATTGACCTTGAACACTGCGATGATGTTCCGCATTCACCATTTCATCCATTTCAGCTGGACTTGGCTCATACGTATCATCTGCTTGAAATTCGCCATTTAACGCACTCAAGAAGCCTTCATAAATGAACAATAACCCTTGTCCACCGCTATCAACTACACCAACCTCTTTTAATACTGGCAGCATGTCAGGTGTTTTATCTAATGCTTTTTTTCCATATTTAACAACAGCGGACATGACTTCAACCACATCATCTGTTTGTTTCGCTTTACGTTCACCAGCTTTTGCTGATTCGCGAGCCACAGTTAAGATCGTCCCCTCTACGGGTTTCATCACTGCTTTATAGGCAGTCTCTACACCATGCACTAATGCTTCTGCTAAATCTCGCGCATTTAATGTATCCACCTCTAAAATCTCTTTAGAAAAACCACGGAATAATTGTGACAAAATAACCCCGGAGTTTCCGCGAGCGCCCATCAATAATCCTTTTGCTAAAACATTAGCTAACTCTCCAACCTTTTCAGAAGCAGAATTGACAACGGCCGTTGCACCGCTAGTCATAGATAGATTCATATTGGTCCCAGTATCACCATCCGGTACTGGAAATACATTTAATGAATTGACATATTCTGCATTGACTTGCAGACGTTTAGCGCCAGCCTCTACCATTTCTTGGAATTGACTCGCGCTGATTTCTGTTACCTTCACTTACTTAGTCCTCCTTAAGAACGCTGCCCTTAATCAGGCAGAACACGTACACCTTGAACATAGACATTCACTGAGTTGGCTGTAACCCCAAGCATCGTTTCCAAATTATATTTCACTTTTTCTTGGACATTGCGCGACACTTCTGAGATCTTCGTGCCGTAGCTGACGATCGTATAGACGTCGACTGCGATCCCGTTCTCCTCTTGACGTACTACGACGCCGCGTGAATAGTTTTCTTTTCTTAAAATTTCTGTGATATTGTCTTTGATTTGATTTTTACTAGCCATACCGACGATACCAAACACGTCAGTAACTGCACCGCCGACAACCGTCGCGATGACGTCGTTTGAAATTTCGATCATACCAGTCTGTGTATTAATTTTCACAGCCATAGTTGTTAGCCTCCTTAAATAGGCACACTCGCCCATTTTTTCTACTATAATAGTTTATCATAGCCCTATGACAAATAAAAGAAAGTTCCATTGCGATTTGCTGATAGGGCGCTGCCTGCTTGCCGCAAATTGTACCAACTTTCTTGCATCAAAACTTTTACTAAAAAATTTTTACGCTAACAGAGTATAATTTACCTGCAAATCCATAGAATGTCAATCTTTCTAAAAAAATTCACTTGCTAATCTTGCTAATCTGTGCTATTTTATTTTAGTATGAGCCAAAGAAGCGCTCCAATATCAAGGCAAAAGGAGGAAACAACACATGGCAAAAGTTTGCTATTTTACTGGTCGTAAAACAAGAAGTGCAAATAACCGTTCTCACGCTATGAACGCTACTAAACGTACTGTAAAACCTAATTTACAAAAAGTTCGCGTATTAGTGGACGGAAAACCTAAAAAAGTTTGGGTCTCAACTCGTGCTTTGAAATCTGGAAAAGTTGAGCGCGTTTAATATTATCCAACTAAGTCAAACCGTTCAATTCTGAACGGTTTTTTTTGACAGTTTTCTATTTTACATATTTTGAATAAGAATTGCGGGTCGATCGTATCGGCTCGTTTTTTTATTTCTCATTTTGAATAGACACTTCTCCACACAAATTTCAAATCTTTGCTTGAGTTTCATAGCTCTTTCACAATATTTTGCTGCGTTTATGGTAAAATTTGGATAGTCTGTTGAAAGAAGTTTGGTGATTTTTATATGAAAAACTATCTTAAAGAAAACCGTTGGTATTTATTAGCCAGCTTTTTCCTGCCGCTCACCCTCATGGTGATCGTCTATCTAACGATTGGTATCTATCCTGGATCAAGTCGTAGTGTTTTAGCCAGTGATGCCTTCTCCCAATTTTCAAATTTTCACGCAAGTTTTCGAAATACGCTTTTAGGTAAGCAAGGCCTTTTTTATACTTGGAATGCCTCTATGGGGCTGAATTATCTGTCATTAGTTTCCTACTACCTCGGCGGATTTTTTACACCGTTGGTTATTTTCTTTCCAAATCAATTGATGCCGGATGCTCTGTATTTCTTAACTCTGATCAAAATTGGCTCCGCGGGACTAGCCTTTTGGTTTTACGCCAAGGGGAGTTTTAAATTGCCCGACTGGTCTCGTGTAGCACTGAGTGTCACCTATGCTCTGATGTCCTTTGCTATTGCACATTCTGAAATCATCATGTGGCTGGATGCCTTTGTTTATCTACCATTGATTATTTTAGGAATCAATCGTGTGATGGATTTGAAAAAGCCGACTGTACTGTTTGTCTCCTATTTAATGTTGTTTCTAACGAGCTTTTATATGGGATTTATGATTGGTGTTTTTTCAGTTCTTTACTTTATTGCCCGTTTGGTTACCAATTGGAAGCTGTATAAAAAAAGCATTATTCCCTATGGAGCCACTTCGTTATTAGCCGGTTTTGCTTCAATGATTGTAATTCTACCCTCGATCCTTGATTTACGGACAAATGGTGAAGAACTAACGCAAATCACTACCTTTAAAACGGAAGCGACAAGCTGGTGGGATTTTATTGCAAAAAATTTGATTGGCTCCTACGATACAACGAAATACGGTTCGATTCCATTTATATATATCGGTCTATTACCATTAGCTCTGTGTTTGTTTTTCTTTATCTGCAAAAAGATTCCTTGGAAAAATAAACTTGCTTATGGTGTGATTGGTGCAATCCTGATTGCAAGTTTTTATATTCAGCCGATGAATTTATTTTGGCATGGGATGCATGCGCCAAACATGTTCTTATTCCGTTACGCGTATTTACTTTCATTTTTAGTGATCACACTAGCGGCGTGGGGCTGGGAAAAATTGGACAGAGAGAATATTTTACAACTGGTAGCTTCCTGTCTGCTGCTAATCGCACTCTTTGCCATTTTCTGGGGAATGAAGGGCAAAGATTACGACTACCTTAAAAATATTTCGCTTTACATCACATTAGGGTTTTTAGCGGTATATGCGTTGATCTTTACCGCCCACCATTTTAATAAGATTCCGTTCAAAGCACTCAGCATTTTACTTTTATTACTGATGTCTACAGAAGCCTTTATTAATAGTGACTTTATGGTACGTGGCGTGTTGAAAGATTGGAACTATGCTTCCCGCAGCCTCTATACTGAGCCCTATCCTTCAATCAAAGCATTAGTTGATAAAACCAAGAGTGATAACGACACGTTTTATCGAATGGAGAACCTTGACCCCGTTTCCTCTAACGATGCCTTTAATTATGGCTATAGCGGTGTCAGCATGTTCTCTTCAATTCGTAATCGACACTCTTCTGGTTATATGGATCAATTAGGATTTCGTTCAAGAGGCACAAGTCTAAACATTCGTTATCAAAATAATACATTGCTAGCAGATGCCTTCACAGGGATTAAATACAATATAGCGAAAACGAAAGACTTAAATAAATACGGATTCACGAAAACGCAAAGCGTTGGCGAGTATAATCTTTTTGAAAATAATAACGCCTTGCCATTAGCTTTTACGGCTCCAACAAGTATTGATAAATTAAAGGCCTTGCCAAATGATAACCTTGGCACACAGACACAATTATTCAACGCATTGTCGCAAGAACAATTTCAGTATTATCAATTTCTGCCTATCACACAAGTAGACACAAAAAATGCCAACGTTACTAACGCTGGCAATATTACAACAATTACTGAAAAACAAGGAAATGTAGCGAAAGATGTCACCTGGAAAGTACAGGTCCCAGCAAACACTCAAGCCTACTTAAGTCTCTATCCTTACGATTTTGCTGAGCTAGAAAGTTCGACCGCTACCGTTACAGCAAATGGACAAACACGCCAAGCGCAAATCGGAATCAGCGGACAATATTATGATTTAGGTTATTATGAAAAAGCAACAACAGTTACCTTCACCGCAAGTTTTTATGGTACAAAATCGATTAGCTTCCAAAACCCGCAAGTCTTAGCATTAGACACCGTAGCCTATCAATTAGCTGTCGATAAGATCAAAGAAAATGGTGTAGATATGCAAGTCGGCAAACGTAGTGCTGAAGGAACAGTAAACACGAAAGAAGACAAGACTTTAATTACAACGATTCCTTACGATGAAGGGTGGACTGCCAAAATCGATGGCAAAAAAGTGGAGACAAAAGCCTTCCAAAACGCCTTTGTCAGTATTCGCGTCCCGAAAGGCAAGCACAAAGTAACCTTTAGTTACCTACCTAAAGGCTTCATCGCTGGTGCATGTTCTTTTGTAATTGCTATTGGTATGTTCATTCTTTATCTAAGAGTACTTAAACCCAAAAAAATACATCGTCATTCTTAGTAAAGACCGTAAAAAAAGATCAAACAATCTGAGTCTTCAGTTGTTTGATCCTTTTTTTATTTATATTTGACTTCTGCAAGATACAATCCTTCTGGATGCGCTGTTGGTCCGGCAGCGTTCCGATCCATCGCTGAAAGAATCTCTGGAATTCCGTCTGCAGGAATACGCCCATTTCCAATCTTTAGCAGAGTTCCCACCAAAATTCGGATCATCTTGTACAAAAAGCCGTTTCCGCGAAAAATGAAAGTCAGTTCTGTTCCTGCTGTATTTACCTCAAGGTCTGCTTGGTAAATCGTCCGAACTTTATCTTCAATCGCTCCACCTGTCGCACAAAATGAAGTGAAATCATGAGTTCCCAATAAATCCGGCAATGCTCGGCGAACCAAATCCAAATCTAAAGGATACGGATAATACGCAGCATAGTGGCGCCGAAAAGGGCTTCGGGGTTTAGCAATTTGAACTTTAAAATGGTAAGTTTTCTCTACAACGTGATAACGTGCATGAAAATCATCAGCCACAACCTCAACTGAGGAAACCGCAATATCCTCGGGGGTTTGTGTATCCAACGCAAACCGCATACGTTCTAGCGGCCGTTCCTGCGGATAATCAAAATGAATGACTTGTCCAATCGCATGGACTCCAGCATCTGTCCGACCTGAACCAAAAATTGTTACAGGGATTCCATTGTTCATTTTCTGTAACGTTTTTTCTACTTCTTCTTGTACTGTTCGACCATTGGGTTGTCGCTGAAATCCGTTAAAATTTGTTCCATCATAGGCAATCACTGCCTTATATCTAACCATCCTAATTCTCCTTTTAAAAACAAACGAATCTTAATCTAATATCTCTTAAATTAAACATAGAGAGATATTCTTAACCGGAGTCATTATAACAGCTTTTTTATCGGGATTCCAACACACTTAAATCTGAAACATGGTACTTATTGCTGCCTGGCAATGCTTTTTTATGCTTCCAACATACGATCGCTTCTTGTAATGATCGATCCTTGTTCGCTATAAAGAAATCACGGATATAAGTATTGTATTCAAATTGCGCATCAATTTTTTCAGGCTTCTTCGCTGCAACATCAGGATACATCAGAATCGCTTCACGATAAGTCTTTCCTGGGTTAGATTTCAGCCATTTTTGAAAGGCTACTTTAAAACGAAAAGACTCGCCAAGTTCTTGTTTAAAAAAAGCACGATGCTTCTCAGAAAAAACAATATTCTCTTCGATTAAACTATCCAGTGTTAATTCTTCCGTACGCGCAATTTTTGTTGGTTTCTTTTTAGGAACTAGCTTTTCCCCCGTGCGCAAAAAGTTTGCAATTCGTTGGTTCAACTCCGCTTTACTTCCTGATTTTGCCAAACCATGAGCTTGACAAAAGGCTTGCAGTTCTTCTTTTAAATAATAATATTCGCTAAATGTTTCTATCTTCATCCCTGCGTGTAAATCTGGTCGCTTTTCAGCCATCTTTCCCCTCCATCTTATTCCTTTATTCATCCTAACATAAAAACTACAAAATAAGCTCTGTGCATTCAAACTAATTGGCGTACAAAAAAAGCTTGGATGTCTCCAAGCTTAGCTGCGTAAAAATATTAAAAGAATTGTTGCTATCCCAAAAACAACAAGGACAATCGTATCTCGTGATGCCCATTGTAATTTACGATATTTACTACGTCCTTCACCACCACGATACCCACGGGCCTCCATCGCAGTCGCCAAATCTTCCGCACGATTAAAGCTGCTAACAAACAACGGTATCAATAGAGGCACGATTGCTTTAACCTTTTGGATCAAATTGCCATCATTAAAATCAACGCCGCGAGCACGTTGCGCGTTCATTATTTTTTCCGTTTCATCCATCAATGTAGGAACAAACCGCAGAGCAATCGACAGCATCAAAGCAATCTCATGAACTGGTAAATGGAATCTTTTTAACGGATTCAATAAAGATTCAATTGCATCGGACATTGACAATGGCGGTGTCGTTAAAGTCAACAATGTTGACATAAAGATGATCAACACAAAACGGCAAAAGATAAATAGTCCGTTCTGAATCCCGTAGGAGGAAAGACTAAATACTCCCCATGACCAATACAAAGTTCCACCGCGTGTAAACAACATTTGCAATGCTACAGTAAAGATGATCAACCAAATCAAGGGTCTAACACCCTTTAAAAAGAAGTTTATATTTATTTTTGACAAAAAGACTGCGAATAATGTAAACACTCCTAAAAAAACATAGCTTTGCCAATTATTCGCCAAAAAAATAATCCCAATAAAATAGAAACTCGCAACTAATTTAGCCCGTGGATCCAGACGATGAATCAAGGAATCCCCCGGAATATAGCGGCCAAAGATCAATTTATTCATCATGAGCAGGACCTCCTGCTTGTTTAACGATCCAATCAGCCAATTCGTTTTCTGTTAATGGTAGTTCACTAAAGGCAGCTCCGCGTGCTTGCATCTTTTCAGCAAAAGCACTTGCCTGAGGGACGCCTAATTGCTTTTCTTTCAGCCATGCAACATCAGCAAAGACTGCCTGAGGAGTCCCATGTTTCACCACATGACCCTTTTCTAAAACATAAACATAATCGGCAAAATTGGCAACATCATCCATTAAATGAGTGACCAAAACGATCGTCATATTTTTTTCCCGATGCAACCGCAAAAACATTTCCATCATTTCTTTACGTCCAAGCGGATCTAAACCTGCTGTTGGCTCGTCTAAGACTAATATTTCAGGTTCCATGGCTAACACCCCTGCAATCGCAACACGTCGCATCTGCCCTCCTGAGAGCTCAAAAGGAGATCGCTCAAGATATTCTTCATCCAAGCCAACTAATTTCAAATTTTCCTTTGCTAAAACGAAAGCTTCTTCATCACTAGCACCAAAATTCTTCGGTCCAAAGGCAATATCTTTTGCCACCGTCTCTTCGAATAATTGAGCTTCCGGAAATTGAAAGACAATTCCTACTTTTTTCCGAACAGGCTTCAAATTCTTATTATCTGTAGTCGGTGTAATCATCCGATCACCAATTTTCACTTGCCCTTCAGTTGGTTTTAATAACGCATTCAAATGCTGAAGTAAAGTGGATTTTCCACTACCAGTATGTCCCACTAATGCAGTATATGACCCTTCTTTAATAGATAGATCAATATCATAAAGTGCTCGTTGTTCAAAGGGAGTATTCGGTTGATAAACGTAGCTTACTTTTTCAAAACGGATGTCCATAACCAGTCCATCATCCCTTCTTCATCTAAATAATTCAACGGCACATTTACACCACGGGCTTTTAATGCAGCCTTTAATTTTTCAGGAAACGGCAAATCTAATCCCAACGAAACTAACTCAGGTCCTGCAGAAAAAATTTCTTCAGGGGTCCCCTCTTGATATAGTTCGCCTTCTCTCATTACTAGAATTCGATTGGCGCTGGCTGCTTCGTCAATATCATGAGTGATTGATATGACTGTTAAATCACTTTCCTCTTTAATCTTACGAATTGTCGCAATAACATCATCTCTACCCTCAGGATCTAACATGCTAGTCGCTTCATCTAAAATAATAATATCCGGTCGGAGGGCAACAACACCGGCAATAGCTACTCGTTGTTTTTGTCCACCTGATAGACGTGCAGGTTCTCGTGTTGCAAAATTTTGCATTTTTACCTTTTCCAAGGCATCCTGTACACGACTTTGCATCTCGCTTCGTTCAATTCCTTGGTTTTCCAATCCAAAGGCAACGTCATCTTCTACTGTTGCTCCAACAAACTGGTTATCAGGATTTTGAAAGACCATTCCCACCATTCGACGAATATCCCATACAGATTCCTCAGACAGTTCCATTCCTCCAACAGTCACCGTTCCCTTTTGCGGTAAATGAAGACCATTGATCGCTTTGGCTAATGTAGACTTTCCTGAACCATTATGCCCAACGATAGCGATCCATTCTCCTTTGTTAATTGAAAAACTGACATCCTTCAAAGCGGGTGTCGCATCTTCTTGATAGCTAAATTCAATTTGATTGATTTCAATAATTGGCTTCATGGTTACACCTTCCCACTTCTTTGCAAATCTGTTCTAAGCCTAGCAAAAAAGCTATGTTTTATCAATCCTTGATACTCGATAAAATGCTTTTGTATACCGATCTGTCTTGACAGTATTTTTGGGTATAAAAAAACACTTTATGATGAGTGCCGGCTTCCCAGTCAATCTGGGAAGCGGCGCTGAGCTAGACTCGGAGAAAATCTCCAACATCATAACACTCTAAAAGAATCATCTATAAAGTGAAGAGTGATTATTATACAAGTTCTAAAACGACCATAGGCGCGTTATCGCCACGACGAGGTTCAGTTTTTAAGATACGAGTGTATCCACCTTGACGTTCAGCGTAGCGAGGAGCGATATCGTTGAATAATTTTTGTAATGCAGATTCAACAACGATTGCTTCGTTTTCTTCACGAACATCAGCGACTTCATTACGTACAAAGCTAGCAGCTTGACGACGTGCATGAAGATCCCCGCGTTTTCCTAAGGTAATCATCTTTTCAGCAGTTGAACGAACTTCCTTCGCACGAGCTTCAGTCGTAACGATGCGTTCGTTGATAATTAAGTCAGTTGTTAAGTCACGCAACATCGCTTTACGTTGGCTAGATGTGCGTCCTAATTTACGGTAACTCACGTAGGTTTCCCTCCTTTGTAAACAATATTAATCGTCTTTACGTAATCCTAAACCAAGATCATGCAATTTAGCTTTCACTTCTTCAAGTGATTTGCGACCCAAATTACGAACTTTGATCATTTCAGGTTCAGACTTATTCGTTAATTCTTGAACCGTATTAATTCCAGCACGTTTCAAGCAATTGTACGAACGTACAGACAAGTCTAGTTCTTCGATGGTCATTTCTAACATTTTTTCTTTTTGCGTTTCTTCTTTTTCAACCATGATTTCAGCGTTTTTCGCTTCATCAGTAAGATTTACAAAAATATCTAAATGTTCAGTCAAAATTTTCGCTGCAAGACTCAATGCTTCTTGAGCAATGATTGATCCATCAGTCCAAATTTCCATCGTTAATTTATCGAAGTCATCACGACGGCCAACACGTGTATTTTCAACTTGGTAGTTTACTTTACGTACTGGTGTGTAAATAGAATCGACTGGAAGGACACCAATTGGCATGTCTTCCTTTTTATTTTCGTCTGCTTGAACATAGCCTCGACCAGGTTTTACTGTTAAGCGAGCATGGAATGTCGCTCCTTCAGCAACAGTACAAATGTACATATCTTTATTCAAGATTTCAACGTCACTGTCAACAATAATATCGCCGGCAGTTACCGTAGCTGGTCCAGTAATATCGATCTCAAGGGTTTTTTCTTCTTCAGCGAATAATTTCAAAGCCAAACCTTTGATATTCAAGATGATTTGTACAACGTCTTCTCTTACACCTTTGATGGTTGAAAATTCGTGTAACACCCCATCGATTTGAATATTGGTAATGGCAGCGCCTGGTAAAGAAGAAAGTAGAATACGACGTAGAGAATTACCTAAAGTAGTTCCATAACCTCTTTCCAAAGGTTCAACAACGAACTTGCCATAATCTCTGTCTTCATCAATTTTTGTGATTCTTGGTTTTTCGAATTCAATCATTCTTGTCTTTTACCCCTTTCAAAACGAAAAGTGTCTTGTTCAATGACGTTCCTGTAAAACTCATAGAGTGGGGCACTCATTAAACACGACGGCGTTTTGGAGGGCGGCATCCATTATGAGGTACTGGAGTCACGTCACGAATTGCAGTTACTTCTAAACCAGTTGCTTGCAATGAACGAATCGCTGCTTCACGACCAGAACCAGGTCCTTTAACAGTTACTTCAACACTTTTCAATCCATGTTCCATTGCAGCTTTTGTTGCAGTTTCAGCAGCCATTTGAGCAGCGAAAGGAGTTGATTTTTTACTACCTTTGAACCCTAATGCACCTGCAGATGACCATGCTAAAGCATTTCCGCTTGCATCAGTAATCATGACGATTGTGTTATTGAAAGTCGAATGAATATGAGCAATACCAGTTTCGATATTCTTCTTCACACGACGTTTACGGTTGACTTTCTTTGCTACCATGAAGATTTAAACCTCCTTCACTAATTATTTTTTCTTGCCGGCAATAGCGCGAGCTGGGCCTTTACGAGTACGAGCGTTGTTCTTAGTGTTTTGTCCACGTGTAGGCAAGCCACGACGATGACGGATTCCACGGTAAGAACCGATTTCCATCAAACGTTTGATGTTTAAGTTAGTTTCACGACGAAGATCGCCTTCAACTTTTAATTTATCAACTTCAGCACGGATAGCGTCTGTTTGTTCGTTGGTTAAATCACGTACACGAACGTCTTCAGAAACGCCTGCATCGGCTAAAATTTGTTTCGCTGTAGTATTTCCAATACCGTAAATATAAGTAAGTGAAATTACCACGCGTTTATCACGAGGAATATCTACTCCTGCAATACGAGCCATACTTAATTACACCTCCAATTATCCTTGACGTTGTTTATGTTTTGGGTTTGCTGGGCAAATCACCATAACACGTCCATTACGACGAATTACTTTACAATGTTCACACATTGGTTTTACTGATGGTCTTACTTTCATGATTATACCTCCTGAAGTTTTACGGAGTACAACTTACTTAAAGCGATAGGTAATGCGACCACGGCTCAAATCATATGGAGAAAGTTCAACTGTAACCTTATCTCCAGGCAAGATTCGAATATAATACATCCGGATTTTACCAGATACGTGTGCAAGAACTTCGTGTCCGTTTTCCAATTCGACTTTAAACATTGCATTCGGCAAAGTTTCGACGACTGTTCCTTCGATTTCAATCATATCTTCTTTTGCCACGCAGAGTACCTCCTTGTAGTTGTTTCGCATTTTCACACGATAAAATGGCGGAAACTGCAGTTCCCACCCTAATTCTTAAGTTAACTTCCAAAAAAAGCTAGAAGTCGGACTGACAAATTCTATCATAAAACATCGAACTTGGCAAGATAAACTGCATCTCAAGTCGGTAGGCAAATTATTTTTCGATAATCTTTTCTACATCCGCAAATACGGCATCAATTTCACGATCTCCATCAACTGGATATAACAGACCTTCTTCATCATAATAAGCTAAAATTGGTTCACTGTTTTTAATGTTTACAGATAAACGATTTTTAACTGTTTCTGGCTTATCGTCTTCACGTTGGTAAAACTCATGACCACCGCAACGGTCGCAAGTTCCCTCTACTTTTGTAGGGTTGAAGATTTTATGATAAGTTGCACCGCAGTTTCGGCACATGAAGCGTCCTGCCAAACGTTCAACTAACACTTCTTCTGCTACTTGAATTTCAATCACAGCATCAATCTTTTTATTCAAGTCCGTTAACATTTCAGCTAATGCTTTGGCTTGATCTAAAGTACGAGGGAAGCCGTCTAACAAGAACCCTTTATCAGTGTCCTTTTGAGCTAAACGTTCCTTCACGATACCGTTAGTAACTTCGTCTGGGACCAAATCCCCTGCATCCATGTAAGATTTTGCTTTCAATCCGAGTGTTGTCTCGTTCTTGATTGCTTCTCGGAACATATCCCCCGTGCTGATATGTGGAATATTGTACGTCGCAACAATTCTTTCTGCTTGTGTTCCTTTTCCTGCTCCTGGCAGTCCCATTAAGATCAGGTTCATTGCTTTCCCTCCTAAGTATTTGAAGTGAGAACGGCGTTGAGGAAACCCTCAACACGCGAATCTACTCTTCATCCATGAATCCGACATAACGTCGTTTCAACATGAGTCCTTCTAATTGTTTTGCTGTTTCGAGTGCTACACCAACTACGATCAAAAGACTTGTACCACCTAAACCGATTGATTGAGGCAGGTTCCAAACCATTTGCGCAATAATTGGAATCAAAGCGATCAAACCTAAGAAAATAGCTCCGACTACGCTTAAACGCATCAAAATTGCAGAAACATATTCTTCTGTCCCTTTACCTGGTCTTACACGAGGAATGTAACTTCCTTGTTTTTGTAAGTTCTCAGCCAATTTTTCAGGATTAACCTGAACAAAGGCATAAAAGAAAGTAAAGGCAACAATAAGAACCGTATAAATCGCAGCACCAGGCACTGTGTTATAACTAAATAATTTGGTTAAAACATCGTACCAGCCTTCCGCGCTATACTTGCTAGCCAATGCTTGTAACACCGCATTTGGTGTCGCAATGAATGAGCTGGCAAAGATAACTGGGATAACCCCCGCAGCATTCACTTTTAATGGTAAATAGCTACTTGTGGGCGCACCAACGACTTGTTTTGTATATTGTATCGGAATTTTTCTTTCTGCTTGTTGAAAGTACGTTACAAAAACGACAATCAATACAATAGCAATAAGTAAAATCACAACAAAAATAACTGATTTCCATAGATCACTAGGATCGATATTTACGAAATAATCATCATAGATATCTTTGATACTTTGCGGCAATCGAGAGATGATACCCGCAAAGATGATCATTGATACACCATTACCGATTCCTTTTTCAGTAATCTGTTCTCCCAACCAAGTAACAAACATGGTACCTGCTGTAAGAATAATACCGATCGTAACAAATGTTTGAACATTACGATTTGGTACAAAACCGAATTGTGCAAAATAGTCAAATCCAGCTGTAATACTTACAGACTGAATGAAAGCCAAAACCAAAGTTAAATAGCGAGTCGCTTGATTCAACTTTTTACGTCCAACTTCCCCTTGTTTTGACCATTCGACAAATTTAGGGATGATATCCATCTGCAGCAATTGAATCACAATTGAAGCCGTAATATATGGAGAAACCCCCATCGAGAAGATCGAAAAGTTTTGCATAGCTGATCCGCTGACCATATTCAACATTCTGAAAAATGGCATTTCGCTCAGGCCTTGCAATCCATGTGCATCAACTCCCGGTACAGTGATTTGCGCACCTAATCGGAAGACTAATAGCATCATGACAGTAAACAGGATCCGTGATCGGATGTTCTGAACTTTGAATGAATCTTTTAAAAGTTTGAACATTAAATCACCTCGATTGAACCACCAGCAGCTTCAATTGTTTCTTGAGCATGTTTAGAGAATTTTGCTGCTTTAACGGTTAGTTTTTTATCTAATGATCCGTTTCCTAAAACTTTGATTCCAGCTTTTTCGTTTTTCACGATTCCAGCTTCGACTAAAGCAACTGGAGTTACTTCAGCTCCATCTTCAAAACGATTTAAGACATCTAAATTGATAACAGCATATTCTTTACGATTCACGTTAGTAAATCCACGTTTTGGTAAACGACGGAATAAAGGAGTTTGACCACCTTCAAAACCTAAACGTACACCACCGCCTGAACGAGCCTTTTGACCTTTTTGACCACGTCCAGCTGTTTTTCCGTTACCTGATGAAGTACCACGTCCAACGCGGTTGCGAACTTTACGTGAACCTTCGGCAGGTTGTAATTCATGAAGTTTCATTATATTGGGCACCTCCTTAGATTTTAATCATCATTGTTTATTAAACTTCTTCTACGTCCACTAAATGAGACACAGTGTTAACCATACCTTTGATTGCATCATTGGCTGGTTTAACAACAGTGCTGTTCATTTTTTTAAGACCCAACGCTTTAACAGTGTCACGTTGGTTTTGAGGACGTCCGATAATACTGCGTTTTAAAGTAATTTTTAATTCAGCCATGTCATTCGTCCTCCTTAATTAGCTAAGTTTTCAACAGAGATGCCACGTAATTGTGCCACTTCTTCTGCCTTTTTCAATTGAGTTAAACCTTCAACAGTTGCGCGAACAACGTTGATTGGTGTGTTTGAACCTAAAGATTTAGAAGTTACATCGGCAACCCCAGCTAATTCCAAGACGGCACGAACTGGTCCACCAGCAGCAACCCCAGAACCTTCAACGGCTGGTTTCATCAAGATGCGGCCACCGCCGAATACACCAATAACTTCGTGAGGAAGCGTAGTTCCTACCATTGGTACTTCGACTAGGTTTTTCTTAGCGTCTTCGATTGCTTTACGAATTGCTTCAGGTACTTCTTGTGCTTTACCTGTACCAAAGCCTACGTGACCGTTTTTGTCACCGACAACAACAAGTGCTGCGAAACGTAGACGACGTCCACCTTTAACAACTTTAGTAACACGGTTGATCGCTACAACGCGGTCTTCTAATTCCAAATGTTTTGGATCGATATAAACCATGAATGGTGTTCCTCCTTCTCCTAAAATTCTAGTCCATTTTCGCGAGCTGCTTCAGCTAAAGCTGCTACACGGCCATGGTAAAGGTATCCACCACGGTCAAAGACTACTTTCTTAATACCTTTTTCTGAAGCACGTTCTGCCACTAATTTCCCAACAGCTTGTGCTTGTTCAGTTTTTGTTCCACCTGAAATTTCTTTATCCAAGGCAGAGGCACTTGCTAGCGTCACACCCGCTACGTCATCAATTACTTGCGCGTAGATGTTTTTGTTAGAACGAAAAACGTTCAAGCGTGGGCACTCAGCAGTACCAGAAATTTTGTTACGTACACGCATGTGGCGCTTTTGGCGTGTTTTATTCTTGTCTGGTTTTGTAATCACAATTGTCACCTCTTTAATTAAGCTGGCCTAAGCCGCGTGTAGGGTCAACCTACTATTTACCAGTTTTACCTTCTTTACGACGTACGTATTCGCCAACATAACGGATACCTTTGCCTTTATAAGGTTCTGGAGGACGAGTTCCGCGGATTTTCGCAGCTAATTCGCCTACTACTTCTTTATTAGATCCCTTAACAATTACTTGAGTGTTTGCAGGAACTTCGATTGTAACACCTTCTGGAGCTACGATCTCAACTGGATGTGAATAACCAACGTTCAAAACAAGTTTTGATCCTTGTAATTGCGCACGGTATCCGACCCCGATTAATTCTAATGCTTTTTGGAACCCTTCTGAAACACCAACAACCATGTTATTGAAGTTTGCACGAGTTGTTCCGTGAATTGTTTTCATTTCTTTGCTGTCGTTTGGACGAGTAAATGTTACTTCGTTTCCTTCGATACTCATTTTGATATCAGAAGAAAAAGTACGAGTTAATTCACCTTTAGGTCCTTTAACAGTAATGTCATTTCCGTTTTGAGTTACTTCAACTCCTGCAGGTAAAACGACTAATTTATTACCAATACGGCTCACTTAAAGACACCTCCTCATGGATTGTTTGTTCTTACCAAACGTAAGCTAGCACTTCGCCGCCGACGTTTTTACCTCTAGCTTCTTTATCAGTTACTAAACCTTCAGAAGTAGAGATGATTGCGATACCTAAACCATTTAATACTTTTGGTACTTCGTCAGCTTTGACATAAGCACGTAAGCCTGGTTTAGAAATACGTTTTAAGTTCGTGATAACACGTTCGTCATTTTTACCGTATTTAAGGAAAACACGGATCATGCCTTGTTTGTCATCTTCGATATATTCAACATCACGTACGAAACCTTCACGTTTAAGGATTTCTGCGATATCACGTTTGATTTTTGAAGCAGGTACTTCCACTGAATCGTGTTTTACCATGTTGGCGTTACGAATACGAGTTAGAAAATCTGCAATTGGATCTGTCATGACCATTGAACTGTTTACCTCCTTTATGCGAGTTTATTTTACCAGCTAGCTTTCTTCACGCCGGGAATTTGACCTTTGTAGGCAAGTTCGCGGAAGCAAATACGGCAAAGATGAAATTTACGATAAACTGAATGTGGACGTCCACAACGTTCGCAGCGAGTATATTCTTGCGTTGAATGTTTTGCAGGACGTTTGTTTTTAGCAATCATTGATTTTTTAGCCAATTTTTTCGCCTCCTTGATTATTTTTGGAATGGCATTCCAAGTTGTGTTAATAATTCGCGAGATTCTTCGTCTGTTTTAGCAGTTGTAACCACAACGATATCCATACCACGAACTTTATCAACTAAATCATAATCTACTTCAGGGAAGATCAATTGTTCTTTAACACCCAAAGTAAAGTTACCACGGCCGTCGAAGGATTTTTTGCTTACTCCGTGGAAGTCACGTACACGGGGAAGTGATACAGACACTAATTTGTCTAAGAATTCATACATTCTTTCTCCACGTAGTGTTACTTTCGCACCAATAGGCATTCCTTCACGTAAACGGAAACCAGCGATTGATTTTTTAGCTTTTGTAATGATTGGTTTTTGACCAGAGATCAAGGCTAATTCTTCAACAGCTTTGTCTAAGTTTTTTGCGTTTGATACCGCATCACCAACACCCATGTTGATGACGATTTTCTCAACTTTAGGAACTTCCATAACTGAATTATAGTTAAATTTTTCCATCAAAGATGGTGTAATTTCACTTACAAATTTTTCTTTTAGGCGGTTCATCTATAAGATCCTCCTTCCTTGTTTAATTATTTATCTAGAGCTTCGCCGGTTTTCTTAGAAACACGGACTTTCTTACCGTCAACCACTTTGTAGCCAACGCGTGTCGCTTCTCCATTTGAAGGGTCGATCACCATAACATTAGAAGCATGAATTGGTGCTTCTACCTCAACGATTCCTCCTTGAGGAGCTTCTTGAGAGGCTTTTTTATGTTTTTTCACGACATTGACGCCTTCAACAACGACTTTGTCTTTTTTAGGAAGGGCTTCTAATACTACGCCTTCTTTATTTCTGTCTTTACCAGAGATAACTTTTACTTTATCGCCTTTTTTAACGAACATTACTGTTGCGCACCTCCTTTGGTTGAATCTTTCGATTATAATACTTCCGGTGCCAATGAAACGATCTTCATGAAGTTGCCTTCGCGTAGTTCACGAGCGACAGGTCCGAAGATACGTGTTCCTCTTGGGCTCTTGTCATCACGAATGATAACAGCTGCATTTTCATCAAATTTGATATAAGAACCGTCAGTACGACGAGCGCCTGATTTAGTTCGAACGATAACGGCTTTTACAACGTCACCTTTTTTGACAACACCACCTGGCGTTGCTTGTTTAACCGTAGCAACAATCACATCACCGATATTTGCAGTTTTGCGACCAGATCCGCCAAGAACTTTAATAGTTAAAATTTCACGAGCGCCTGAGTTGTCCGCGATTTTTAAACGGCTTTCTGCTTGGATCACTTGTGTATCCTCCTTTCAGATTTAAGAAACATCTATATAGGAAAATCTCGTGTGATTAGATAATCACTGCTTTTTCAACGACTTCAACCAGACGGAAACGTTTGGTAGCTGATAATGGACGAGTTTCCATGATTTTCACGATATCGCCAATTTTTGCTTCATTGTTTTCATCGTGAGCTTTGTATTTTTTAGAATATTTCATACGTTTACCGTAGATTGGATGGTTCTTCTTGGTTTCAACGACAACAGTGATCGTCTTGTCCATTTTGTCAGATACCACACGTCCTTGATAAACTTTACGTTGATTTCTTTCTTCAGTCATACTGGAAATGGCCTCCTTCCACTATTTGTCAGCTTGTTCACGCAACACAGTTTTGATGCGTGCAATCGATTTACGTACTTCTTTAATACGTGCAGTGTTTTCTAATTGACCTGTTGCTAATTGGAATCTAAGATTGAACAATTCTTCTTTCAATTGTTTTTCTTGATCTAGCATTTCGGCAGTGGTTAATTCTCTGATTTCTTTAACCTTCATTCGATTCACCACCCATTTCCTCACGTTTTACGATCTTAGTCTTCATTGGTAATTTGTGAGAAGCAAGACGTAATGCTTCACGAGCAACTTCTTCAGGAACGCCGGCGATTTCAAACATGATCTTGCCGCGTTTAACTGGTGAAACCCAGCCTTCAGGAGCACCTTTACCAGATCCCATACGTACACCAATTGCTTTGGCAGTATAAGATTTGTGAGGGAAAATTTTAATCCATACTTTCCCACCACGTTTCATGTAACGAGTCATTGCAATACGGGCAGCTTCGATTTGGCGGTTAGTGATCCAATGTGAATCAACAGCTTGTAAGCCGTATTCTCCAAATGCGATTTCTTTACCACCTTTAGCTTCCCCACGCATTTTACCGCGGAATTCACGACGGTGTTTTACACGTTTAGGTACTAACATGATTATTTCCCTCCTTTCTCAGTGTTTTTCTTTGTAGGAAGAATTTCTCCACGATAAATCCACACTTTAACTCCTAGTTTTCCGTATGTTGTATCTGCTTCTTCCCATGCGTAGTCAATATCGGCACGCAATGTATGAAGAGGAACTGTTCCTTCAGAGTATCCTTCTGAACGAGCGATATCCGCACCATTCAAACGACCAGATACTTGAGTTTTGATTCCTTTAGCGCCTGAACGCATAGTGCGTTGGATCGCTTGTTTTTGTGCACGACGGAAAGCAACACGGTTTTCTAATTGACGTGCGATTCCTTCTCCGACTAATTTTGCATCTAAATCTGGTTTTTTGATTTCAACGATGTTGATGTGAACTCGTTTACCAGTTAATTTATTTAATTCTTTTCTTAGGCTCTCAACTTCAGATCCGCCTTTACCGATAACCATACCAGGTTTGGCTGTGTGAATTGAAATGTTTACACGGTTTGCAGCGCGTTCGATTTCAACAGTTGACACAGCGGCATCAGCAAGTTTAGTTGCGATGAACTTACGGATTCTCAAATCTTCGTGTAGAAATTCAGCATACTCTTTTTCAGCATACCATTTAGCATCCCACTCACGGATGATGCCTACACGCATTCCAATAGGATTTACTTTTTGACCCACTGATTATCCCTCCTTATTTTTCTGATACCACAACGGTAATATGACTTGTACGTTTGTTGATTGGTGAAGCTGATCCTTTTGCACGTGGACGGAAACGTTTCATTGTTGGTCCTTCGTTAACAAATCCTTCAGAAACTACCAAATTTTCAACATCTAAGTCAAAGTTGTTTTCTGCGTTAGCAACTGCTGACATCATTACTTTTTCAATGATTCCTGCAGATTTGTTCGGTGTGAATTTCAAAATTGAAATTGCTTCTGCTACGCTTTTTCCTCTAATAAGATCCATTACTAAACGTGCTTTACGAGGAGAAGTGCGAACTGTTTTTGCAGTTGCCTTAGCTGATGTAATTTGTTCTGCCATGTTAATATCCTCCCCTCAAAATTAACGTCTTGTTTTCTTATCGTCGGCGGCATGTCCACGATAAGTTCTTGATGGTGCAAATTCACCTAATTTATGTCCTACCATGTCTTCTTGGATGTAAACTGGTACATGTTTGCGTCCGTCATAAACAGCAATTGTAAATCCTACAAAACTAGGGAAAATTGTTGAACGACGAGACCAAGTTTTAATAACTTTTTTCTTTTCAACACCTTGTTGCGCTTCAACCTTTTTCATCAAATGATCATCGACGAAAGGTCCTTTTTTCAAACTACGACCCATGGTGTACCTCCTCTCAAAATATGCGACACATAGTCAATGGTTCTATTTAGTCTTACGACGACGTACGATAAGCTTGTCAGATGCAGCTTTCTTATTACGAGTTTTGTAACCCAATGCAGGTTGTCCCCAAGGAGATACTGGAGCTTTACGTCCGACTGGAGCTTTACCTTCACCACCACCGTGTGGGTGATCGTTAGGGTTCATTACGCTACCACGTACAGTTGGACGTTTGCGCATCCAACGAGAACGACCAGCTTTACCGATATTGATCAATTCATGTTGTTCATTACCAACAGAACCGATTGTCGCACGGCAAGTAGCTAAGATCATACGAACTTCGCCAGAGTTTAAACGTACTAATACGTATTTTCCTTCTTTACCAAGTACTTGAGCACTTGTACCAGCTGAACGGATTAATTGTCCGCCTTTGCCAGGTTTCATTTCAATATTGTGGATCACAGTACCTACTGGAATATTTTCTAGTGGTAATGCATTTCCGATTTTGATATCTGCATCTGGTCCAGAAACGATTGTCATACCTACTTCTAAGCCTTTAGGGGCTAAGATGTAAGCTTTCACTCCGTCTGAATAATGAACTAATGCAATGTTTGCTGAGCGGTTTGGATCGTACTCGATCGTTTGAACTGTAGCAACCACGTTATCTTTATTACGTTTGAAGTCGATAACACGGTATTGACGTTTATGTCCGCCACCTTGATGACGTACAGTGATACGACCGTTGTTGTTACGACCGGCGTTGTTTTTCAATGGTTGTAATAACGTCTTTTCAGGCGTTGAAGTAGTGATTTCAGCGAAATCAGAACTTGTCATATTACGACGACCATTTGAGGTAGGTTTGTACTTTTTAATCGCCACGTCTAGTTTCCCTCCTATTTACTAGTGATTTTCTAACGCTTATTCAGCGTCGAAAAGTTGGATTTCTTTTGAGTCTTCAGTTAAAGTCACAACAGCTTTGCGACGTTTTTTTGTGAAGCCTTGGTATTTACCCATACGTTTTGCTTTTGGTTTAGCATTCATAATGTTTACGTTTTTTACTTTAACGTCGAAAGCAGCTTCTACTGCTTGTTTCACTAAAGTTTTGTTTGCGCGAGTGTCAACTTCGAAAGTATATTTCTTTTCGTCCATGTCTAACATAGATTTTTCAGTGATCACCGGGCGTTTAATTACGTCTAGTAAGTTCATTATGCAAGCACCTCCTCAATTTGAGTAAGAGCAGTTTGCGTTGCTAAGATTTTGTCATTAGCGACTACATCTAATACAGTAACGTTGTTTGAAGTAGTAACAGTTACGTTTGATAAGTTACGAGCAGCTAAACCTGCAACTTCGTTTTCTGTTTCTAATACAACCAATACTTTAGAATCAATAGACAAGCTAGTTAAAACTTGTTTAAATTCTTTTGTTTTAGGTGCGTCAAAGCTTAAAGCATCAACAGCAACTAAGTTATTTTCAGCAACTTTTTCTGATAATACAGATTTAATTGCTAAGCGACGAACTTTTTTAGGAAGTTTGTAGCTGTATGAACGTGGTGTAGGTCCGAAGACAACGCCACCTCCACGCCATTGTGGTGAACGGATAGAACCTTGACGAGCACGCCCAGTTCCTTTTTGACGCCATGGTTTGCGACCACCGCCACGAACTGCGCTACGATTTTTCACAGCGTGTGTTCCTTGTCTTAATGAAGCGCGTTGCATAACAATTGCATCGTAAACAACACTTTCATTTGGTTCAATTCCGAAGATTTCTTCATTTAAAGTGATGTCACCGTTTTGAGTTCCATCTTGTTTGAATAATGCTACAGTTGGCATTCCTTAGTTCCTCCTTTCCTCTAACTAATTATTTAGCTTTCACAGCTGATTTGATAGTGATTAAAGATTTTTTAGCGCCAGGAACATTTCCTTTTACTAAGATAACGTTGCGGTCAGCGTCAACACGAACAACTTCAAGATTTTGAATTGTCACGCGATTGCCACCCATACGGCCAGCTAAACGTTTATTTTTAAATACACGGTTCGGTGCAACAGGACCCATAGATCCAGGACGACGGTGGTAACGAGAACCGTGAGCCATTGGGCCGCGGCTTTGTCCGTGACGTTTGATAACGCCTTGGAATCCTTTACCTTTAGTCGTTCCGGTAACATCAATAATGTCTCCAGCTTGGAAAGTATCAACTTTCACTTCTTTACCTACTTCATAGTCTCCTAGCTCAACATCTTTGAATTCTCGAATGAAGCGCTTAGGAGCCGTGTTTGCTTTTGCAACATGACCTTTCGCAGGTTTGTTAGACAAAACTTCACGCATATCTTGGTAACCTAATTGAACAGCTTCGTAGCCATCATTTTCCATTGTTTTCACTTGTAAAACAACGTTTGGAGTAGCTTCGATAACAGTAACTGGAATAAGTTCGCCAGATTCAGTGAAGATTTGAGTCATTCCCACTTTTTTCCCTAAGATTCCTTTGGTCATGATTACACCTCCATCTTCTTAATTATAGTTTGATTTCAATATTCACACCTGATGGTAAGTCAAGCTTCATTAAAGCATCAACTGTCTTCGGTGTTGGGTTCACAATGTCAATCAGACGTTTGTGAGTACGCATTTCGAATTGTTCGCGTGAATCTTTGTATTTATGAGTCGCACGGATTACAGTGTAAAGACTGCGTTCAGTTGGTAATGGAATTGGACCAGATACACTAGCTCCAGTTCTTTTTGCAGTTTCCACGATTTTATCCGCTGATTGATCTAAAATACCATGTTCATACGCTTTTAAACGGATACGAATTTTTTGTTTTGCCATCTTGTTCCCTCCTTCGCCTATTTTAAAAAGTAGACATAGCTCCACGAAAATCTCCGTCACGCTCGTTCGTGGCAAAGCGTCCGGGCGTGTCGCAACCTCTCGTTTCAAAGCCGACGGATTCTTTTCAGAACCCCCCAGTGTCAGTTGCACTTCTGCAAACAGCACCTTTATGATTATATTATATGGCATCAATGATTGCAAGGATTTTCTCAGTTTTTTTTGAATTTTCTATTACGTTTTCAGAAAACCTAAAAAATACCTGCTTGATATGTTTCCTACTATATAATATAGCATTTCACTTTATCACCTATAACTAGCGACAGATTCTTCAATCTTTATAAATCGGCTCTATAATATCTAGTGTTGGTGACACCTTCTGTTGCCAACACTTTTTCTTTTTTTCTAATAAACGCAAACAGACACCTTGAAATCCTTTAGAATAAAGTCGACGAAAACCATTCAAAGGAGTGTTTCAAGATGTCCTATTCAGAGTTTACCAAAGAGTTACTAGATATTCTAGACCTAAATCTTACCTTTCATGAGAATGCCTTTCGCAAAGAGCGAATCAATGACGAGACCTGTTTTGTTTTTGATGGCACATTAACCTATCGACCAGAGGAATGCTTTCATTGCCGCTATGAAAATGATCAAACGATCATTAAATGGGGCTGGAAAAAAGTCTCTATCCTATTAAATGACGTCAGTAATTACAAGACGATTCTGCGGATAAATAAACAACGCTTTAAGTGTAAACATTGTGGAAAAACTTTTTTAGCCGAAGATTCGGTTAGTGATCGTCACTGCTCCATTGCCCGCAGAGTCAAACAAGCCGTTCTCGAACTATTAAGTGAGCCTCTTTCTATGTCCTTGATTGCACGCATGAAACACGTTTCTCCAACAACGGTTATTCGGATCCTTCGCAGCCTTCGGCCTAAAACCATTTCTTTGAACCAGCCACTGCCAGAAGTGTTGTGTTTTGATGAATTCAAATCAGTGAAAAATGTCTCGGGTGCTATGAGCTTTGTCATGATGGATGGCAAAACCCATCAACTGATCGACATTGTGGAAAATCGTCAACTCGATCCTTTACGCGACTATTTCTTGCGTTATCCCAGAAAGGTACGGGAACAAGTACGTCTAGTGGTTTCAGATTTCTATACACCCTATCGTACATTGGTGAAAGATTGTTTTCCGAATGCCCGAATCGTCGCCGATCGCTTTCATATCAGTCAACACATTGGCCGAGCCTTTACCAACCACCGAATTCAAGTGATGAAGTCCTTTAGAAAAGGCGACAGTCGATCAAAACATTTAAAGAAATACTGGAAACTGCTTCAGAAGAATGCGTGGGAATTGAAGGGGAGACACCGCTACTGGCGACCTTCTTTTCGGGCACATCTAACGGAAGCAGAAATCGTCGATCGCCTGTTGTCTTACGATGACTCCTTAAAGCAAGGCTACGAAGTCTACCAACACTTTCTGTCCGCTATCAGAAGACGAGATGTTCCTGATTTCACGAAGCTTTTAAAGGAAAATTACAAAGAGTTACCAGAACACTACCAACCAGTGATTACGACCTTCAAAAAGTACCAAACAGAAATCAAACGCGCGTTGCGGGTTCCCTATTCCAACGGGCCACTGGAATGTTTGAACAACCATATCAAAGTACTAAAACGAATGGCCTAATGGCTTTAGAAACTTCCAAAATTACCGAGAACGAATCTTTTTGTATCGCGAAAAGTATTTCAAGAAAACCATCCAAATGAACAAGACCAGAACGACAACACGGCTAGACAGAAGAGCTGCCTAGCCGTGTGAATGACTTGATTATTCTATTGAATTTCTTCACCAACACTCATTGACAAAGAGCCTATAAATCAAGATCAAACCAGATATCGATATTCGATCCAAAAAAAGAGTCACTGGAATTCCAGTGACTCTTTGCGTCCGAGTATAATAATTAAACTATAAAGCTAATTAAGCTTTGATTGTTGTTACAACGCCTGAACCAACAGTACGTCCGCCTTCACGAATAGAGAAACGAGTTCCGTCTTCGATCGCGATTGGGTGGATTAATTCAACTTCCATAGTTACGTTATCACCAGGCATTACCATTTCAGTACCTTCTGGTAGATCAACTACACCAGTTACGTCAGTTGTACGGAAGTAGAACTGAGGACGGTAGTTAGTGAAGAATGGAGTATGACGTCCGCCTTCTTCTTTAGTTAAAACGTAAACTTCTGCAGAGAATTTTGTATGTGGAGTGATTGAAGCTGGTTTAGCCAATACTTGTCCACGTTGGATGTCTTCACGTGCAACACCACGTAATAATGCACCAATGTTGTCGCCCGCTTCAGCGTAATCCAACAATTTACGGAACATTTCAACACCTGTAACAGTTGTTTTAGCAGTTTCTTCAGCAATACCTACGATTTCAACTTCGTCACCAACGCGAACTTGTCCACGTTCAACACGACCAGTTGCAACAGTTCCACGACCAGTGATTGAGAATACGTCTTCCACTGGCATCATGAATGGTTTGTCAGTATCACGAACTGGTGTTGGGATGTATTCATCAACAGCAGCCATTAATTCTAAGATTTTTTCTTCGTATGAAGCGTCGCCTTCTAAAGCTTTCAAAGCTGAACCTGCGATAACTGGAGTGTCGTCGCCTGGGAAGTCGTATTCAGTTAATAAGTCACGAACTTCCATTTCAACTAATTCTAGTAATTCTTCATCGTCAACCATATCCATTTTGTTTAAGAATACAACGATGTAAGGAACACCAACGTTACGAGATAACAAGATGTGTTCACGAGTTTGAGGCATAGGGCCATCAGCAGCAGATACTACTAAGATAGCTCCGTCCATTTGAGCAGCACCAGTGATCATGTTTTTAACGTAGTCCGCGTGTCCTGGGCAGTCAACGTGAGCATAGTGACGGTTGTCAGTTTCGTACTCAACGTGAGCAGTGTTGATAGTGATTCCGCGTTCGCGTTCTTCAGGAGCTCCGTCGATTTGAGCGTAGTCCATAGCTTGCGCTCCGCCTTGTTTAGCAAGTACAGTTGTAATTGCAGCTGTTAAAGTAGTTTTACCATGGTCAACGTGTCCGATAGTACCAATGTTAACATGGGGTTTTGAACGGTCAAATTTTTCTTTAGCCATTTAAAATGTTCCTCCTAAGTAAATGAGATTAGTTTTTTATCTGATAGGTCCGCACCACACAAGCGATGCGAGCCCATATCATCAGTTAATTATTTTACATGAAACGTTACTAAAAATACAGTTCTTTTCGGAAAAGCAGTCAAAAACAATTGACTTTTAAGAATTAATCAGCTTTGCCGCCGTTTTTCTTAATAATTTCTTCTTGAACTGATTTTGGTACATCTTCATAGTGGTCAAAGACCATCATGAATGTACCGCGTCCTTGAGTAGAAGAACGAAGCGTTGTTGCGTAACCAAACATTTCAGCTAACGGCACAATAGCGTTAACGATTTGCGCGTTACCATGCGCTTCCATACCTTCCACACGACCACGACGTGCAGTTACATGCCCCATAACATCACCTAAGTAATCTTCCGGAACAGTAATTGTAACTTTCATCATTGGTTCAAGAATTGATGGATTCGCTTTTTTCGCAGCAGCACGTAGCGCCATAGACGCAGCTACACGGAAGGCTGTTTCATTTGAATCGACATCATGGTATGAACCATCATAAAGTTTAGCTTTGATATCAACTAATGGATAACCTGCTAACACACCGTTTGCCATAGCGTCTTCTAATCCTTTTTCAACTGCTGGAATGTATTCACGAGGAACCACACCACCGACAATTGCGTTTTCGAATTCGAAGCCGGCACCTTCTTCGTTTGGTGTAAATTCGATCCATACGTGACCGTATTGACCTTTACCACCAGACTGACGTACAAACTTACCTTCTGCATTTGTCGCAGAACGGAATGTTTCACGGTAAGATACTTGAGGGGCACCAACGTTTGCATCCACTTTAAATTCACGACGCATACGGTCAACCAACACGTCTAAGTGAAGTTCACCCATACCAGCGATAACTGTTTCGCCAGTTTCAACGTTTGTTTCAACGCGGAATGAAGGATCTTCTTCAGCAAGTTTTTGTAAAGCAACACCCATTTTATCTTGGTCAGCTTTTGATTTAGGTTCAACAGCAACTTCGATAACTGGATCAGGGAATTCAATTGATTCTAAGATAACTGGTGCATCTTCAGCACAAAGTGTATCTCCAGTTGTTGTATCTTTCAATCCAACAGCAGCGGCGATATCACCTGAGTAAACCGTTTCGATTTCTTTACGAGTATTTGCATGCATTTGCAAAATACGTCCGATACGTTCACGTTTGCCTTTAGAAGCATTCAATACATATGAACCAGAATTTAGAACACCTGAGTAAACACGGAAGAACGTTAGACGACCTACGAATGGGTCAGTCATTACTTTAAACGCTAGTGATGAGAATGGTGCAGAATCATCAGCTGGACGTTCCGTTTCTTCATCAGTTTTAGGGTTAAACCCTTGGATAGCTTTTACGTCAGTTGGTGCCGGAAGATAGTCAATGACTGCATCCAACATCAATTGAACACCTTTGTTTTTGAAGGCCGAACCACAAAGAACAGGGTAGAAGTCTACAGATAGAGTAGCGTTACGGATACCCGCTTTTAATTCTTCGTCAGTGATTTCTTCACCTTCCAAGAATTTCATCATTAGGTCTTCATCAGTATCAGCCACAGCTTCTACTAATTTTTCACGCCATTCTTCAGCTTGTTCTTTATATTCTTCAGGAATTTCAGTCTCTTGGATTTCAGTTCCTAAATCATTTGTATAGATTTCAGCTTTCATTTTAACTAAATCGATAATACCAGTGAAGTCATCTTCAGCACCAATTGGTAATTGGATTGGATGAGCATTCGCTTGTAAACGATCATGTAAAGTGCTTACTGAGTAAAGGAAGTCAGCACCAATTTTGTCCATTTTATTACAGAACACAATACGTGGTACTTGGTATTCTGTCGCTTGACGCCAAACAGTTTCTGTTTGTGGTTCTACACCTGATTGTGAGTCCAATACAGTTACTGCACCGTCAAGTACACGTAATGAACGTTGTACTTCGATTGTGAAGTCCACGTGTCCTGGGGTATCGATGATATTTACGCGGTGACCCTTCCATTGTGCAGTTGTTGCAGCAGAAGTGATCGTGATACCACGTTCTTGTTCTTGTTCCATCCAGTCCATTTGAGAAGCACCTTCGTGGGTTTCACCAATTTTATGGATTTTACCAGTGTAGTACAAGATACGCTCAGTTGCTGTAGTTTTACCTGCATCAACGTGGGCCATGATCCCGATATTACGCGTATTTTCTAGAGAAAATTCTCTTGCCATTTCTTTGTTTGCTCCTCTCTTAAATTAAATTTAGCATTGTCTGGTCAGTTTTCTGTTGACCTTCGCCAGCAGAAAAAATCTTACCAACGATAATGAGCAAATGCACGGTTGGCTTCCGCCATTTTGTGTGTATCTTCGCGTTTTTTCACAGAAGCGCCAGTGTTGTTAGCAGCATCCATGATTTCTTTCGCTAAGCGTTCTTCCATTGTATGTTCGCCGCGTAAACGAGCGAAGTTAACAACCCAACGCAAACCTAAAGTAGTACGACGTTCTGGACGTACTTCAACGGGCACTTGATAGTTAGAACCCCCAACACGGCGAGCTTTAACTTCTAGTACAGGCATGATATTTTCCATTGCTTGTTCGAAAACTTCCAATGGATCATTCCCTGTTGATTCTTTGATAGTGTTAAAAGCGTTGTATACGATATTTGAAGCAGTTCCGCGTTTTCCATCAACCATTACACGGTTGATTAAACGAGTTACTAGCTTAGAGTTATACATAGGATCTGGCAAAACGTCGCGTTTTGCGATAGTTCCTTTACGAGTCATACGTAACTCCTCCTTCCGAAAATATGTCTTTATCTATTCGTTTGATTAAGCTTTAGGTTTTTTAGTACCGTATTTAGAACGGCTTTGTTTACGATCGTTAACACCGGCAGTATCTAGTGCACCACGAACGATGTGGTAACGTACCCCTGGTAAGTCTTTTACACGACCACCACGTAATAGAACAACACTGTGTTCTTGTAGGTTATGGCCGATACCTGGAATATAAGCTGTTACTTCGATCAAGTTTGACAAACGAACACGAGCATATTTACGCAATGCTGAGTTGGGTTTCTTAGGTGTCATAGTCCCCACACGTGTACAAACTCCACGTTTTTGTGGTGAGTTCACGTTTGTTTGAGCTTTTTTAAAGCTATTATATCCTTTGTTCAATGCTGGTGAATTTGATTTTTCCACCTTTGATTTACGAGGTTTACGTACTAATTGATTAATTGTAGGCATTCCTTGTTTCCTCCTTCCTCGATCCGCTTTCTAGTACCACACATCCTGGTGGTTCTTTTTCAGCGATAAAAAATAATGCATCCCTGCATTCTCTATCAAGCGTACCTTGACACAGTCAGCACGTCTCTATTGAGAGACCTGTTCACAAAGCACCTTTGATAGCATACCATGATTGATTTTCGCTGTCAACAAACTATCTAGAGTTTTTTTACTTTGGATCAGCGTTTAGATTTTATAATTAGAATAAAAAAATTTATTTAGATTAAGCAGTTTCTCTTGATGATTTATATATCAGCAAATAAAGCGGATTCACTTTTTTGGTCTTTTTTACTTAAAAGGCTATCTTTTTTCTTTTTTTGCGATTACAATAAACGTAACTTAGCAAAAGGTGGGATTTTTCAATGAATTTGAAAGAGTTAGTTGGGATCGAAGCAGCAAAATTTGTCAAAGATGGAATGATTGTTGGATTAGGCACAGGATCAACTGCTTATTACTTAGTAAAAGAATTGGGTCGCCGTGTCAATGAAGAAGGGTTGAAGATCACAGGTGTTGTTACTTCTATTAAAACAGAAGAACAAGCAAAAGAATTAGGTATTCCCCTAAAAGCTATCGATGAGGTAGCGTCTGTTGATCTCACAATTGATGGCGCAGATGAAATTAGTGAGGACTTCCAAGGAATCAAAGGCGGCGGTGCTGCCCTGCTTTTTGAAAAAGTCGTAGCAACTTATTCAAAAGAATGTATCTGGATCGTTGATGAAAGCAAGATGGTTAATAAGCTCGGAAAATTCCCTTTACCAGTCGAGGTTGTTCCCTTCGGCAGCCACAACGTATTTCGATTATTTGAAGCAAAAGGATATCATCCTTCTTGGCGATTGAACGATGCAGGAGAACTTCTAACTACCGATGGCGGTCATTACATCATTGATCTACATCTAGACATAATAGAAGACCCTCACGCGCTTGCAGCAGAGTTAGACACTTGCGTTGGTGTCGTTGAACACGGGCTATTTATTGATATGATCTCACGTGTTATTGTTGGTACTCCTGAGGGACCAAAAATTCTTGAGGTTCCAGCAAAATAATTTTCTAAATTCCTGGCAAAGCTTGTGATTTGATAAAAAACACACTCAATTTAATGGAAATCGCGACCGAAACATTGTACAATGAATCAGGAATTGAAAATTTCAGAAATTTCAAAAGGAGAGAATGTTATGCCAAAATTAGTTTTTTCTCGTCACGGCTTGAGTGAATGGAACAAATTGAATCAATTTACAGGCTGGGCAGACGTTGATTTGGCTCCAGAAGGTGTCGAAGAAGCAAAAGAAGGCGGCCGCAAAATTAAAGAAGCAGGAATTGAATTTGATATTGCTTTTACATCAGTTTTAACTCGTGCGATCAAAACTTGCGACTACATCTTAGAATACTCTGACCAACTTTGGGTACCAACTGTTAAATCTTGGCGCTTAAACGAACGTCATTATGGTAAATTACAAGGATTGAACAAAAAAGAAACCGCTGAAAAATACGGTGACGAACAAGTTCACATCTGGCGCCGTTCATACGACGTATTACCTCCATTGATGGAAGCAACTGACGAAGGTTCAGCAGCTCAAGATCGTCGTTACGCAATGTTAGACCCTCGCGATATTCCTGGAGGCGAAAACTTAAAAGTTACTTTGGAACGTGCATTACCTTTCTGGCAAGACGAAATCGCTCCTGCTTTGAAAGATGGAAAAACTGTTTTAGTGGCTGCACATGGTAACTCACTACGCGCATTGGCTAAACACATTGAAGGTATTTCTGACGAAGACATCATGGACTTAGAAATCCCAACAGGTCAACCTCTTGTTTATGACTTGAATGATGACTTAACTGTCGCTAAAAAATACTACCTATAAAATTTCTCTCGACTCATTTTTAATGGGTCGGGATTTTTTTATACTTCGTTGCATTATATCTGGCACATTGGTCTTTTTGTGCTAAAATAAATAAGTACTTTCTTTGCGGTCGTGGCGGAATTGGCAGACGCGCTAGCTTCAGGCGCTAGTGGTAGCAATACCGTGGAAGTTCGAGTCTTCTCGGCCGCATAATACAAGCTGTAAAAAGAGCAAGACAGAAGTTTTCTGTCTTGCTCTTTTTAATCATGATTCAAGAAACTTGCCACTTTTGTAGCAATCAAGTCAATGGCGACGTGATTCTCGCCACCTTCAGGCACAATGATGTCTGCATAGCGTTTCGTTGGTTCGATAAATTGATGGTACATTGGTTTTACTACTGTTAAATATTGATCAATTACCGATTCCAATGTCCGGCCTCGTTCGTTCATATCCCGTTTAATACGGCGGATAATCCGAATATCATCATCTGTATCTACATAAATTTTAATATCCATTAGATCACGCAGCCGTTCATCTTCTAGGATTAAGATACCCTCTAGAATGATGACTTCTTTTGGCTCTTGCAAATAAACTTCATCACTGCGTGTATGTTTTACGTAATCATAGATCGGTACTTCTACCGATTGATATTTCGTTAATTCCTTTAAATGCTCGATCAATAAATCTGTGTCAAACGCAAACGGATGATCGTAATTCGTTTTTAAACGTTCCTCAAAGCTGATACCACTTTGGTCCTTATAGTAAGAATCGTGTTCCAACATCATAATTGAATGATTGGGAAACCGATTGTAGATTGCGCGGCTGACGCTAGTTTTCCCACTACCTGAACCGCCCGTTACGCCAATAATGATCGGCTTGTTTTCCATGCAACTAAAACCTCTTTCGTTTTTCATTAGTCCTATTATAGCGAATCATCGTTAAATTGCTATCAAAAACTTAAAATTCTTCTAAAATTTGATAGAGGTCGGTTAATTCTTTTATCTGAAATGTTGGTCTTATTTCTTGGGCTTCTTTTTCCTGAGGATTCATCCAAATCGTATCGATGCCGGCAACCTGTCCACCCTTAATATCCGAGGTTAAAGAATCTCCCACAATCACTGTTTTTTCTTTTTCTATATAAGGAATTTCAGCAAAAACGATATCAAAGAATTCTTTCATTGGTTTGTGGACACCCATTTCTTCAGAAATAAAAAATTTCTTGAAATACGGAGCTAAACCTGATTTTGTCAAGCGTTCATGTTGTGTCGCAGAAACCCCGTTAGTGACCACATAAAGATCTTTTTTCTGACTTAAATTCTCTACAACTTCTAGGCTATGAGAAATTAATTGATGTCCTTGATTCAAATAATGACGATAGCGTGCCTCCGTCTTCGGTCCATCAACCTCTCTTTCATATTGTTCAAAGAACAAGCGAAAACGATTATCTAATAAATCTTGACGAGAAAGCAAGCCTGCTTCATGGTCTCGCCAAAAGCCTTGATTCATTTTCTTATACTGATTTTTTACCTCTAAAGACGGCTCTACACCCATGTCTTGAAATAACCAGCTTAAGGCTTGTTCCTCTGCGGCTTTAAAATCTAATAAGGTGTCATCAATATCAAATAAAATTGTTTCGTATCCCATTTCTATACCTTCTATCTAAAATATGTTTTTAATTGTTGAAGCTCTGTAATCGTTAGAGATCGATACTTCCCCTCTGCTAAATCTTCTGGTAATACTAGCGGTCCCATAGAAACTCGCGTTAATGCAATAACTTTTTTCCCGCATGCTAGAAACATTTTTTTCACTTGATGAAACTTGCCTTCTTTGATCGTTAATAGCACCTCAGAATGCCTAGACGTTGAACTTACAATACTTAATCTCGCAGGTTGACAGCGAACGCCTCCATGAAAAACGATCCCCGCTTTGAACGCCTCCACGTCCTCCATTGTTACCGCCTCATTGACAATCACTCGATAGGTCTTGGTAACTTTGGATTCCGGCTGCAAAAGGTCGTAACCCAACTGTCCATTGTCTGTTAAAAGCAACAATCCAGTCGTATCACGATCTAATCGCCCTACCGGATAGAGAGCTTCCGGACGTTCTGACTCTTTTACTAATTCTGTTGCCGTTTGAAACTTCGTATCTTTTTTTGCTGTTACGACACCTGAAGGCTTATTCAATAAATAGTATACGTGGTTCGTCTGCAGTTTTTGCCCATCGACTTGAATTTTATGAAGCTTGCTATCCACATTTCTCTGTGGGTTCATTTCCACTTTGTTGTCTATTAAAACTTTTTTCATGAGAAATAAACGTTTCATTTCTTTTCGAGTCGTTTTTAGGTTTTCTTCGATGATCTTATCTAGCCGCATGCTGATACTCCTTTAAATCTATCGGACTCATTATACCGAATTTTAAAAAAAGTCAAAACCCTAGAACTCCTCTTCCTATTATTTCTACTTCATACAGTGCTTTTTTTACGTTCATTAGCTAACCGTTGAAAAAATTAATTCCTTAATCAAACCCTTTACTTAAAGCAATTTCAGGAAAAATTCCACACTCTTCTAATAGGTGCAAGTAGTTTATACTTGCATTTTGATTAGATGAGCCCTAGAATTTAATTATACGAGTCAGAGATTCGTATGATTAAGTGAATCGACACTCCGGTGTCAAAGGTTTCTCATACACAGCGTTATGACCTGGTAGAGAAAGTTGAACTTAGACTTTTTTTGGACAGTTGTGTATACGACTGTCTTTTTGCGTTTTTTTCGCAAAGCCATTGTGCTGAGAATAACCCATCACTTAAATAAAATCTGTCTGCTTAACCACAGACAGTCACATTTTAAGGAGGAATTTGGTTATGGCAGTATCATTGAAAGTAGAAGAAAGAGCAACTCGTCCCCGTTCCATTCGCAACCAGCTACGTCACGAAGGAAAAGTCCCTGCAGTCGTTAATGGGTATAAAGTAGAAAGTACCCCTATCTCATTCGACGAACGTGAATTTTCTAAATTATTGCGTGAAAATGGTGCAAATACTGTTTTCGCTATCGAAATCGGTGGAAAAAAAGTGAATACCCTATTGCGTGATTCACAGGTGGATACCTTTACCCATCGCTTAACTCATGTAGAATTATTATCTGTAAACTTATCAGAAGAAACAGAAGCCGAAACAGAGATCAACCTAGTTGGTGAATCTGTTGGTGTGAAGGCTGGCGGTGTGTTGACACAAACACTTTATACAGCAACGGTTTCCGCTACACCAGAAAAATTACCAGAAGGTATTGAAGTCGATATCTCTGGATTAGAAATTGGTCAATCACTATCTGTTGGTGATCTACCTAAAAATGATGATTACACAATCGTTACGGATTCAGAAGAACAAATTGTAGCTGTCCAAGAAGCACAAGAACTTCCTGAAGAAGACGAAGCTTCTGAAGGTGCCGAACCAGAAGTTATCGGCGAATCAACAGAAGAATAAACAAACCAACGAGACATATCGAATGACTTTCGATATGTCTTTTTATCTTCCAATACAGGAAATCTGACAAGCCTTGGCTTCTGTAAATTTTTACGTTTTCTTATATACTAAGTACAATGAGTGGTTTTTTTAGCAAAAAAGAATTACAATAAGTCACTACAAAGCTTATTTGTACTTAAAGTAAGTGATTCCAACTAAAGGAGGAAAATCTATGTTTGAAACATTTGATTCTAAAAAAAGTCGTTATGCCTCTGTCGGTGTGGTATCCAGTTTGCCAGGCGAGCTGATTGATAGTATCTGGTATATCATTGACTTAGACTTAAAGGGACTAATCCCATTAGAAAATATTTTGAGTTTTGATTTAATCAATAATGACGGCCACGTTACCATGCACTTCTCTCAAGAAGACAGTAGTGTTGAAATGGGCATTGATTTACCTTTTAGATATTCTAGTGAATTCCCACAAGAAGTATATGCTTACGATGATGGCAACCGCCAAACAATTTTGTTGCCAAATGAAATTCGCCAACGTTAATTCACGAGACATTCCTTTTCTTAAGGGATGTCTTTTTTTCTTAATAATTGAAAATTTATTCTTGCTTTCAGAAAATTTTGTGGTAATATCAATCAGAAAATTTTAATAGAAAGCGGGAAAAGAATGAAAGAATTAACTCATGGAAATCCAGCAAAATTGATTTTATTATTTACACTGCCCTTGTTCGTAGGAAATGTTTTTCAGCAATTTTATAGCATGATAGATATGTTAGTTGTCGGTCAGGTATTAGGTAAAGATGCCTTAGCTGCTGTTGGTGCAACAGGCAGCGTCAGCTTTTTAATTATTGGATTTGCACAAGGTCTAACCTCAGGCCTCTCAATTATTACCGCACAACGATTCGGTGCAAAAGACTTGCAAGGCGTTCGTAAAAGTTTTGCTACTTCCATTGTAATCAGCTTAGTTGTCACTGTCATTTTAACGATTTTAAGTTTAGTCTTTTTACGTCCCTTGTTGTTGTTGATGCAAACACCGCCTGAACTTTTAAATCAAGCGCAAGATTTTATTTCTGTCATTTTAGCTGGGATTTTTGCGGCCATGAGTTTTAATCTTTTGTCAAACATGGTAAGAGCTTTAGGCGATAGTCGAACACCTTTATTTTTCTTAGCCGCTGCTGTTGTAGTTAATGTTGTTTTGGATTTGATTTTCATTATCTATTTCCATATGGGCGTCGCCGGTGCCGGTTATGCAACAGTCATTGCGCAGGTATTTGCTAGCCTTTTATGTGTTTGGTTTATTCGACGCAAAATTCCTTTGCTGCAAATCAGCCGTAAACATTTTTCCTTTGATAAAAAGGAGTTGGCGCTGCATTTACGAGCAGCTCTACCTATGGGCTTCCAATCATCCATTATTGCTATCGGTGCTGTGATTTTACAATCTGCGCTAAATACGTTAGGGACAGATGTGGTTGCTGCTCAGGCGGCGGCTAGTCGGATCGATCAATTCGCGATCCTTCCTATGATGTCCTTTGGTATTACCATGACTACTTTCACGGCACAAAATTTAGGCGCAAAACAATACGGACGTATCCTGCAAGGAGTGAAGTATGGTCTACTAATGAGTGGTGCATTTAGCTTGTTCGCTGGTCTGCTAGTTATTACATGCGGTCGCACATTCATTGCCTTATTTGTTGCTCGCAGCGAAACGCATGTCTTTGATTTAGCGCAAACCTATTTCACAATTAATGGTTCTTTGTATTGGGTGCTAGCAACTTTACTAATTCTGCGTTACACATTGCAAGGCTTGGGGCAAGCAAAAATCCCTACAATCGCCGGAATGATGGAGTTGATTATGCGCTCATTTGCTGCCATTATTTTGACCCACTCCTTTGGCTTTGCTGGCGCCGCTTTCGCTTCTCCGCTAGCTTGGATTGGTTCAACACTTGTCTTGTTGGCCTCTTATTTTAAGGCCATACGCCGATTGAAACAATTGGATAATCAACAAACCCTTGAAGCCGCAGAAATAAGCTTCGAACATTAAAAAGGCAAAAATCCGTTTGGATTTTTGCCTTTTTCTCTTATACTCATTGGTTTGAACAATCGAACAGTCTCTTACTCATTGGCTAACTGATGGTAGATCGTTAACATCTGTTGCGAGAACTCTGATTGAAATTTTCTAGCATTATCAATAATTTGGTTGCATCTAGAAAAATACTCGTGAAAATATACTTGCGAGTCATCTTCTAAAATTCGAGCAATCGCTGATGCATAGCTTGTATTCATCAACGTAATGATCGACTTATCTGATTCACCAAAAATACCAATAAAATCCAAGCCACATTCAACAAAATACAATTCTACATCAATCAATGCCCGTTGGTTTTGACAGCTCTTACGAAACTTTCGCAGTAGCTCCTTTGCCTCGGATAAAGAACGATCAATTTTTCGATGTGGAAAAAAAGCTTGTTCCAGCTTTTGATTGGTTTCTTTTGCGATCCGTAGTCCATATCCATCCCCTAGAAAACGTGAATCCACAATCTGCTGAGCAACCTCCGATTGTTTGTATAGCTGACAAATCAGTTCTCTTAACTGTTCATCATTCGCCTCGCCTAGTTTTTCCCGCAATCCCGAAATCGTCATTTCCATCTTGCAACCCTCACCTCCACTCTTTTTTAATCTTAATTTAACGCATTTCAAATAAAAAGAAAAGGACTTTTGGCATCTATTTGAGCCAAAAGTCCTTAGTCTAATTAAACTTTTTGAGTGAATGGGGTAACGCTAGTCAATGAGTAGCTAGGACTTTCTCTCCTTTAGCCAGGTTTTTCTTGTTTCACCAACAATTAGTGGAACCGTCTCATAGGTAACCTCACTATACTCAATACCGAACCAACGCTCTGGGGTAACTGTATGCCGTTTGATCGCCAACCTCGCCTGCATAACCTGACGATCCCATTTATCAATTCGCGTCATGTTTGACAGCTCTTCTTGTATCATCACGAAACGGAAATCTCCAACTTGACGACCTGGAGTTAACGAATAGTGCTGCGGTTGTTTTGGTAAACGCCCTTGCTTCATTAAGTCATGAATAATTTGACGCAAATAAACATTCACATCTTGCGCAATTCGGAAACCTAAATACAATTTTACCTTCACGATAAAATCTGTTCCCATCATATCCACACTATATTCTTCTGTATATGGTTCATCAGTAACTTCCACATTTACAAACCAATAGACTTTGGCACGTTTCAACCGTTTATCCAAAATTGAATAAATAAATTGTTGCGGAATACTATCTTCCTCTAACCGCGGCACCAAAAAGACCACGTTTGTTTGATAATACGGAATCTTCTCATCATCATGAAGCTCCTGAAGTTGCGGCAGATAATCTTTAAATCGAACATCTTGACTTGCGTTTTCTTGAACACGATTGCTGCGGTGCCAGATGTACATCACACTCAAAATCACTAACGCCATCGCAACAGCAACAAATCCGCCGTGGAAGAATTTCGTAACACTCGAGATAAAGAAAAATCCTTCTAGCGTACCAAAAAAGAGCAGCATTAATGTAGCTAAAACACGTGAGGTGCCATTTTGCAATAAGTAATGATAGAGCAAGAAGGTCGTCATAAGCATCGTCACTGTAATTGAAAGTCCGTAGGCTGCTTCCATGTGCGTAGAGGTTCGGAAGGTCAGAACAATCAATGAACAGGCGGCCCATAAAATCAGGTTAATCGCCGGAATATACATCTGTCCGATACTTTTACCGGGATAAATGATGCGCATTCTTGGTAAAAGCTTCAATTTGATCGCTTCAGATACTAATGTAAACGAACCGGAGATCAGTGCCTGAGAAGCGATAATTGCCGCGATTGTCGCAAAAACTACACCAAAAATCATCCAGCCATCCGGTAAAATTTGAAAGAATGGATTTAAGTTATCAATGGCTTCAATCGAAGCATCTCCTTTCGCGTGAAGAATCCACGCTGCTTGGCCAGCATAATTCAACATTAAGCAAATCAACACATAGGGCCAGCTAAAATGAATATTTTTCTTCCCCACATGGCCCATATCAGAGTAGAGCGCTTCTGCCCCGGTTGTCGCCAAAAAGATGCTCCCCAAAATAAAGATACCCATTTTATTCTCAGGACTGAATAACAAATGAATGGCATAATAAGGATTCAATGCTTTGATTACACTAAAATCATAGGGAATGTTCATCAGACCCATTAACCCTAAAAAGGAGAACCACAAGAACATAATCGGCCCAAAGGCTTTTCCAACAAAGTCAGTTCCAAATCGTTGAATTAAAAATAAGAATAACAAGATGATTAATGTGATAATTACAATAACGTTTTGATTGTTCCCGAACTTTTGATAGAAATTAGGAATCCCCCGCAATCCCTCGATGGCAGTGGTTACTGTTACAGCCGGTGTTAATACGCCATCGGCTAGTAATGCCGCCCCACCAATCATCGCCGGGATGATTAAATATTTTCCATCTCTGCGCACCAATGTATACAAAGAGAAAATTCCTCCCTCTCCATGGTTGTCTGCACGCAGGGCAATTAATACATACTTGACGGTCGTCAGAAGCATGACTGTCCAGAACACTAGCGAAACCGCACCAAGGACAAAATCTTGAGTAACGGTATTTAATCCGCCATTTTCTTCTAAAATAGCTTTCATTACATATAGTGGGCTCGTTCCGATATCTCCATATACAACGCCCATCGCTATCAGCAGACCTGCCGCTGAAAGCTTCTTGATATGGTCTTTCTTCTTCTCCATTTTGCACACTCCTGTTACAGGTTCTCATTGAATCGGTGGTGATTTTTATTTAAAACGTTTTAGGCAGACAAAGCTTTCGAAAAACGATCCCACTAGCCCTACTGAAGTAAGAAGTGAAACTCGCTGCTATTTCGTAGTGCGAAGTTCATTGCTCCGAAACCATGAATCTCGCTACGCATACCATCCTTCTAATCGCACGAAAACGCGAAGAAGAACTTGCAAAAAAAGACCTAAACAACAGCTTTCACTATTGTTTAGGTCTTGCAAATTACCTCTTAGACCAGTGCTATGCACTAGTTGTTGATCTAAAAGCATAGAACGTTTCTCTATGTCGCTACTCCCCTAAAACTTATCCGTATTATCCAGTTTCCAGAGAGAATTGTCAAAGAATAACCTCAAAATAGAAACTATTTTTCTTCTTTTTTGCTTTCTTCTTCCTTCAGCAAGGCTTTACGAGAAGCATTTACACGTCCTTGACGGTCGATTTCAGTGACTTTAACGAGTACTTCGTCCCCTAGTTTCACAACATCTTCCACTTTATTAACGCGTTCGTTAGCAAGTTGAGAAATATGAACCAGCGCGTCTTTGCCCTTAATCAAGTTTACGAAAGCACCAAATTTTTCGATACGAACTACTTTACCTAGATAAACTTCGCCGACTTTTACTTCTTTTGTTAGTTCTTCAATGATCTTGATAGCTTTCTTAATCATCTCAGCATCGGAAGAAGCGATGCTGACATTGCCTTCTTGATCAATATCGATTTTCACGCCAGTTTCTTCGATAATGCCATTAATCGTGTCGCCGCCCTTACCGATAACTGTCTTGATCTTATCTGGGTCGATTTGGATCATTTCAATCTTCGGTGCATAAGGACTTAATTCTTCACGCGGTTCAGCGATCGTATCCGTCAACACTTCTAAAATTTCCATCCGCGCTTTTTTCGCTTGTGTCAACGCTTCTGAAAGAATTTGTTCTGTGATCCCTTGGATTTTAATATCCATTTGCAAAGCAGTGATACCATCTTTTGTTCCAGCAACCTTAAAGTCCATATCGCCAAGATGGTCTTCCAACCCTTGGATATCTGTCAAGATTGTATAGTTTTCTCCATCTGAAACTAATCCCATAGCGATCCCGGCAACAGGCGCTTTGATTGGAACACCCGCATCCATCAATGCTAAAGTGCCCGCACAGATACTTGCCTGTGAAGACGAACCGTTTGACTCCAATACTTCCGCTACTAGACGAATTGTATAAGGGAAATCTTCTTCACTTGGAATAATTTGAGCCAAAGCACGTTCACCCAATGCTCCATGTCCAATTTCACGGCGACCAGGAGATCCTGCTCGTCCTGTTGAACCAACAGAGAATTGTGGGAAATTGTAATGATGAATGAATCGTTTGCTTTCAACTGTTCCTAAACCATCAATAATTTGATGCTCACCCAAAGGCGCCAAGGTACAAGCAGACAATGCTTGTGTTTGTCCCCGAGTGAACAAACCTGATCCGTGAACCCGTGGCAATAAGCTTGTTTCTGCTGCCAATGGACGGATTTCATCTAATTTACGACCATCCGGACGAATCTTGTCAATCGTGATTAATTCGCGCACGACATCTTTTTCAAGATCTTCTGCGATTTGTTTCACTTCTTTTGTGATTTGAACTAAGTCTTCGGTTTCAACATTCGCAAATTTTTCTCCATAGACTTCTTTCACTGTTTCTTTAACTTTTTCGATTTCATCTTCACGAGCCAATTTGTCCATCGTCATTACAGCTGTCTTCATTGTTTCGTAATAGCCGTCAAAAATTTCTTTTTTCAATTCTGGATTGACTTGTAATAAGGACACTTCCATTTTTTCTTTACCGACTGCTGCGACGATTTCAGATTGGAAAGCGACCATTTCTTTAATTGCTTCAAAACCGAACAATAATGCCCCTAACATATCTTCTTCAGAGACTTCTTTTGCACCAGATTCAACCATGTTGATAGCCTGTTTCGTACCGGCAACGGTTAAATCAATATCTGATGCCTCATGTTGTTCCGTCGTAGGGTTTAGCACATACTCGCCATTCACACGTCCCACATCAACTCCTGCGATAGGACCGTCAAACGGAATATCTGAAATAGCTAATGCTAATGAAGAACCAAACATCGCCGCCATTGAAGGGGAGCAATCTTGTTCCACACTCATTACCACGTTTGTCACTTGAACTTCGTTACGGAAGCCATCAGCGAACATCGGACGAATCGGGCGGTCAATCAAACGAGCGGTTAAAGTCGCATCTGTACTTGGACGTCCTTCACGCTTAATGAAGCCTCCAGGAATTTTACCTACCGCATACATCTTTTCTTCATAGTTGATCGTTAATGGGAAAAAGTCGGTATCCTTCGCTTCTTTTGAAGCAACCGCTGCACTTAATACAACTGTGTCTCCATAGCGAACCAATACTGCGCCATTCGCTTGTTTAGCAAGCTGACCAATTTCAACTTGCAGAGGGCGTCCGCCCCAAGTGGTTTTAAAAACTTGTTTTTCTGACATAATTTCTCCTTTTCCCTTTGACCAGTGCGACGCTACTAAACAAATGGAAACAGCGGGTGAAACATGCGTACACTGAAATTGCCAATAAACGGTGTACCAGAAGTAGCTTCTACGGAAATAAGTCCGTCAATCTCGAAAACACGAAAAGCTGTTTTCAGATTGCCTGTCTTATTTCTTGAAGCTGAACACTTCTGTTTCAACCTCTACTTGCATTTGGTTAGTAGAGTGACAACACGCTAATCAAAGGTCTTTTATTTTTTCCGAGAAAGCCTCGGTAATAGATTCACTTAGATATAAACGATCGCCTACTAATATTTTCTACGTTTGCATGATAAACTAGCAGCTAGCTCATTTTTTCTACAAACCAGAAAAATGAACTTATTCTCGCTTCGCATAACATTTCATTAACGTATTGAAAATACGAAGTGAAACTGTCAAAAAAAGTGAGATTCCTAGGAACCTCACTTTCATAGTAGTACGAATTAACGACGTAGTCCTAGACGTTGGATTAATTCACGGTAACGTTGTACTTCATTCTTACGTAAGTAAGCTAGCAAGTTACGACGATGACCAACTTTTTTCATTAGACCGCGATATGAATGGTGGTCTTTTTTGTGGACACGTGCATGCTCATTAAGTTGATTGATTTCTTCCGTTAATACAGCGATTTGTACTTCTGGAGAACCAGTATCTCCTTCATGGCGAGCATATTCATTGATGATTTCGTTTTTACGTTCTTTTGATAATGCCATGGTTTTCACCTCTTCCTTTTTTCTTCCTACGACTGAGTAGAGCGTTGGTGAATCGCCCAACCAAGTGATAGGTGGTGCGCTTTGCACACTCTAACACTTTACTTTATTTACTCTAAAAAATCAAGCTGTACAGCAATTTAAGCAAGTCTTTTACAATCATTACAATTTTTTTAAAGAACGGCTTCTCTAGAAACAGTTTTTTTACCTTACTTACTTTTTGTGTTAAACTAACGTGATGAAATCATGTCTGAGAGGAGACTTTTTAATGATCACAATGGATGATATTATTCGGGAAGGCCATCCAACCTTGCGGGCGGTTGCCAAAGAAGTCCCGATTCCTCCAACCGCTGAAGATGTGGAGCTTGGCAAAGAAATGCTGCAGTTTCTTAAAAACAGTCAAGACCCCGTAAAAGCAGAAGAATTAAATCTACGAGGCGGTGTCGGCTTGGCCGCTCCCCAGTTAGACATCTCAAAACGGATCATTGCTGTTCATGTTCCGAGTGTTGATCCAGAAAAACCTGAGAACGGAATCAGTACAGTGATGTACAATCCGAAAATTTTAAGCCACTCGGTCCAAGAGGCCTGCTTAGGCGAAGGAGAAGGCTGCTTATCGGTTGATCGTGAAGTACCAGGTTATGTTGTTCGTGCTGCACGCATTACTGTTTCTTATTTTGATGCAGAGGGCGAGAAACATAAAGTACGTTTGAAAAACTATAACGCAATTGTTGTACAGCATGAGATTGATCATATTAATGGCGTTATGTTCTACGATCATATCGATGAAAAGAATCCGTTACAACTAAAAGATGGCGTTTTAGTCATCGAATAGAAACACCATTCACTACGAATGGTGTTTTTCTTCATATAGAATCCCTTTTTCCGAAAGCGCCTGTTTGATTTCTGCTAAATCTTCTAACGTTTCATAGGCAATCGTGTGTAAATGAATCCCCGCTGTCAACTCGGATAAGAGGGTTACTTGCAGCTCATTCGCTTCTTTAATAAACGTATCCACGTCTTGCTGCGTTGTAAGATGCAAGCCTCCGACAAGTTCACCATACAAAGGGTGTTCTACGACGACATCAATCACTTCACCGCCATGTTCAACGATCGTTCGCAGTTCTTCCTCTGTCTGCTGTGGCGTATGTTGTACTGCTATCTTACTAATTAGCTTTCCAGATTCACGTTCTAACAGATAACCGCGGGCAGTTGCGATGATATTTTCTCCTGAGGCTCGCAATAATGCGACATCACCAACTACGATCTGACGGCTCACGCCAAATTCTTTTGCAAAGCTGGTGGCACTGATTGGCTTTTCCGTTTGCTGCAGCGCGCGTAATATTTCAGCTTTACGTTTATCCCCATCCATCATGCTATTTCAACCGCCTTTCTTGATAATTCCGTGATTGTTTCATAATATCCTTAAATGTCTCTACAATCGTTTCTCGATAGTTTTCATCCTTTACCAAATTCGCGACATTTTCCAACACTGCTTCTTCTCGATTAGTGTCTAAGACCGCTTTTTTTGTTTGCGCTTTATAAGCAGTCACTTCACTAACTGCCGACATTCGTTTTTCTAATAGACTCACGAGCGCCTGATCAATTTGATCAATTTTTTCACGCGCTTGAGTTAAGGCGTCCTTTTCCTTGTCTTCCTCGATCGTCTTGATAATCCGCGCTGGATTCCCCCCTACCACGACATTGTCTGGGAAGGACTTCGTCACGACTGCACCCGCAGCAACAACAACATTATCACCCAAAGTCACACCTGGAATGATGACAGAAGAGCCGCCGATCCAAACATTGTTCCCAATAGTAATTGGTTTGCCAAGTTCTTGTCCGCTGTTCCGTTTTCCTGGCTCTAACGGATGACTAGCTGTATACAATTGAACATTCGGTCCAAACAGGCAGTTGTCACCAATGGTAATTGGACAAATATCTAAGAAAACATTATGGAAATTACAATAGAAATTCTCTCCAACAAAAATATTGTAGCCATAATCAAAGGAGATCGTCGGCTCGATGTATACACGGTTTTTAGTCCCGCCAAAAGTCGCCTTTACCAGTTCCTCGCGTTTTTTCTTATCCATCTCTTGATTAATTGCATGCAATTTTACTCGTGCATCTTTACGGTCGGCTACTAATTCAGGATCACCCGCAAAATATAATTTGCCTGCGATCATTTTTTCTTTTTCTGTTAACTCCACTCATCTTCCTCCTAGCTTTTATGTCACAATACTCTTCTATTCTCTTAAAAACTGCAGATGGAACAGATACGTATCTACAATTTACTAAAAACTGCTACACCATTTGTTTGCACAAAATTATACTCGCCTGCCAATTGAATCGGTGTCTGGTTTATTACTAAAACATTCGCAGATTGTTGTTTTTCATAAATTAAATCACAAAACGGATGAACTTGAAAGCTTGTTCCTACGATAGCCACAAGCTCAGCATTTCCAACTGCTTGGATTGCCTGCTGAATCACCTTCTCTTCAAATCCTTCACCGTATAAAACAATGTTTGGCCGAATCTGTCCACCGCATACGCGATGCCGATCACTTTGTAAATACTCTTCCCATGGCACGGCTTCTCCGCAATTACGACAATAACAGTCATATAACGAACCATGGAAATTCACTAAATGCCGACTTCCTGCTGCTGCATGCAAACCATCAATATTTTGCGATACGACCCAGATTTTTTTCGTTTTTTCCATTTCCGCCATTGCTAGATGAATACTATTGGGTTGCGCCTCTTCATGGTATAAATGCTTTACAAATTGATAAAATTTTTCTGGCTCATGAACCAAGCACGCATTACTTAAAAGATATTCTGGCACCTCAAGTCCATGATACACCCCTTGCAGCGAACGATAATCAGGGACTCCAGAAGGCGTTGAAACACCTGCTCCTGTTAGAAATGTAATACTTTTGCTTTGTTGAATCATTTCTACAGCTTGATCAACTGTGATTTCCATTTCTATCACCTCAAGAATCAGTATAGTATAAATTCAACACAAAACAAAAAGAGTTCCCCCAATTAAAAATTGGTGGGCTACCCGTCAATAGGACAATGAAATAATGAATGATTTTTAGAACTACTCTTCGCTTCTTGAAGAGTAGTTTTTAACTTTTCTAAGAAACAACTACCGCGCTGCCGCTTGGTTGGTCATGCGTTTCAAACACAAAACAAAGGACGTTTTATGTTTGAAACGCACGAATGATTAGGCTGCTTCGTAATACAGATTGTGATACTCCATCGGTGTCAACACATGTAATTTTCGTTGATAGCGCCCATTGTTGTAATAGTCCATATAATTCGCAATCATCGTGACTAGTTCTGTACGACTCGTAAATTTCTTGCCGTAATATTTTTCTCGTTTGATCATTCCCCAAAACCCTTCCATCGGACCATTATCGATACATTTTCCAACACGAGACATGCTTTGCGTCATTTCAGCTTCAATGACTCTGTTATAAAAATTCTGATGCGTATATTGGAATCCACGATCGCTATGAAAGAGCGGGTGAGCATCAGGTTCTGTTTCGATTGCTTGATCGAAGGTATCAAAGGCAATATTCAGGTCATTGGTATCACTAATGACGTAAGAAACAATCCGACGATCATAGAGGTCTAAAATCGCGCTTAAATAAACCTTGTGGATTTCTGGTCCCTCATAATATTTGAATTCCGTTACATCCGTTAGCCATTTTTGATTCGGCGCTTCGGCAGTAAACTTACGATCTAAAATGTTTTCGGCGGTGTGGTAGGGATGATTCGCTCCTTTTGTAATACTGTTGGCAGAGTGTTTGATGGTCGACTGAATCCCTTCATGTCGGCAGATACGCAACACGCGTTTGTCATTGACATGAATATCGTGTTCTCGAAGCAAGTCATTATTAATCCCGCGATACCCTTTTTCAGGATGTTCATTATGAATGATCCGTATAACTTTCGCCAATTCCATGTTTTCTAGCGTCCGTTCACTATAGGGATGTTCGATCCATCGCAAATAAGCCGAACGAGTGACACTCATGATTTTACACATGGGTAAGATGGCATAGGCTTTTTCTTCGTGAAGTTCTTTGATTGCTTCGTAAGCAACTACTTTTCTGACTTGTCCTAGCGATCCCTTCTTTCTAATTCCTTTACTTTTTTTAACAGGTCGATCTCCATCTGTTGGTATTTTACTTGTTCTTCGAGTTGAGCGATTCTGATTTGCGCGTCTTCCTCTGGGGTGCGACTTTCTTGTTTGGCTTTTCGTTGTCCACGACGATCTTCTAAACCGGCCTTGCCTTTTTTTTCGTAACGCTTTACCCAATTGTAGAGATTGGCATATTTCACTTGGTATTTGACTGCGGTCCCGCTGTAATCATAGTCATTTGCGATACAATACAGGACCATTTCTACACGTTCTTCCAAACTGAATTTTTTTGTTTGTCTCACGTTGCTTCCACCACTTTCTGATTTGAAGTCTCCATGAGTATTATATCTCTTAATCCAGTCTCGAAGTTGAGTTGTACTTCTTAATTCGTATCTTTTAGCTACTCTCAATAGGCTGTCTGAGCCATTCAGATAATCAAGAACGGCTTCAAGTTTTAGTTCCTTTGAATATCCCTTATTCTTTCTTGTGGCAATCAACCCAGCAGGACCTTCGTTTTCATAAATTGCGCACCATCGTTTCAACGTAGTGGAACTAATTCCAGCTTCTTTAGCGGTTCGAGCTGATCCTCGTTCTCCATTCAAATACTGTTTAACAAACTGTACTCGTTTTTCCACAGTAAGTTTCATCTGTCTTTTTCCCATAATAAATACCCCTAACTAGGACTTAATTATTTCTTTGTCCTAGTTAGGGGTAGCATATCAAATTGAGGGAATTCTTTTTTATAGGCTGTTTAGTTGTTCTAAAATTTTTGTCGTCGTCAAGCCAAATTCCTCCTGTAGGAAAGCTGGCGTTCCTACTTGACCGAAACGCTCATCAACACCCATTCGTTTCAATGGTATCGCCAACCCGTTATCGGCTAAAACTTCGGCCACAGCACTACCTAGGCCACCAGTAATCGAATGATTCTCAATCGTGATAACGGCTTTCTTTCCAATGAATCGTTCCAGCAGCAATTCCTTATCTAAAGGCTTGATAGTAAACATATCAATGACTTCGACTGATTCTCCCTTCGCTTCTAAGGCGTTCGCTACTTCTAATGCTTCAGAAACAAGCTGACCTGTGGCAACAATCAAATAGTCTTGTCCTTCTCGCAATACATTGCCTTTACCAAGCTTGAAGGTCGAACCGGGTGCATAGATATTTTTTACGCCTTTACGATTACCGCGAACATAATGTACGCCTTTTAATCTAGCGAATTCCTTGATGATCCAATCCATCTGCACTTCATCGGCGGCGTCGCATATGATGACTTCTGGGATCGAACGCAATAGTGCGACGTCCTCCCATGTGGTATGTGTCCCGCCATTATGTCCCGCAGTAAAGCCTGGATCTGAACCATAAATATTTATCGTGTTGTCTGCGTAAGCACCAGACAGATAGATTTGATCTAACACACGACGCGTCGCAAAAGGACCAAAGGTGTGGATAAATGGTGTGTAGCCAGTCAGACTAAGTCCTGCTGCCACCCCGATCATGTTGGCTTCAGCAATTCCAACATTAATAAAACGTTCTGGTGTACTTTGAGCAAGCTCTGTCCACTTACTTGCGCCGCCCAGGTCCGCATCCAGTGCGATGATTTTCTCATCTACTGACATCGCCGCTTTCAAGGCATCTACTACCGTTGCCCGCAATTCTTTACCAACCTCATGATTATCTGCTAAGGTGAACATATTAGGCACGCCCCTTTCTTAATTCCTCTAGGGCTTGATCTGTAGCTTCTTGAACGGCATCATTATCAAATTTTACTGAATGGTTGGCCGCCATTTCTTCAAAATATTTTATCCCTTGCCCTTTTACGCTATCTAAAACAATACAAACTGCTTGGTCTTCAATTTTTTTACATGCTTCAATCGCTTGATCAATGGCGATTAGATCGTTTCCTTTGGCTTTTTGTACAGCAAAACCAAACGCGCGCATTTTTTCTGTAAGATCAAACGGATTCAATATTTCCTGTGTCGTGCCATCCAATTGCTTCTTATTTTCATCAATGATTACGATGCAGTGATTCAATTTGAAATGGGCGATGTATTGAAAAGCTTCCCAGCATTGCCCCTCATTTAGTTCGCCATCCCCGACAATTAGATAGACATAGCTCTCGCTCTTTTGCAGTTTCAATCCAGTAGCTATCCCTGCCGCTAGAGAGGTTCCTTGTCCTAGTGAACCTGTAGTAGCATCCACACCAGGAGTTTTTCTTCGGTCTGGATGTGAGGGCAACTTGGTTCCTCCCTCATTCAATGTCCATAACCATGCTTCTGGAAAGAAGCCAACTGCCGATAATGCACTATACCAAGCTGGACCCGCATGCCCTTTTGACAATACTAAGCGGTCACGCTTTTCCCACTGAGGATTTTCGGGATCATAAACCATTTGCTTCCCATAAAGCACAGCTAATAGTTCAACAATTGATAGCGAACCCCCGATATGCCCCGCCCCGACTTTTCGAATAGCTTCAATACTATTGATTCGAATTTTTGTCGCCAAATCCTCTAACTCTTTGATTGTCACATTCTTCATTCCACACTTCTCCTCTTACTCTGAGACAGCTTTTGATTTTTTGTTTTTGCCTATGGCCGTTAATCCAATCAATACTGCTAAAACGGCCACAATTCCAGAAATGACTGCGATTTGTCCACCAGCATTTGCTAAGTTTCCTAAGAAGATACCCACGACACCATAGTCGGTATCTGAGAAGGTGGACCCTTGGAAGCCTAAATCACCCATAACCGGCATTAAAAGAATCGGCATAAAGCTGATAATTACTCCATGAACAAAAGAACCAACGACCGCTCCTCGCAGACCCCCAGTAGCGTTCCCGTAAACTCCAGCTGTTGCTCCGCAGAAGAAATGAGGTACGACACCAGGAATAATCACTGTCGTTCCAGTAAGAACCATGATCGCCAAACTTACAATCCCACCAACAAAACTAGTCAAGAACCCAATCAATACAGCATTTGGCGCATATGGAAATACGATTGGACAATCTAATGCCGGCACTGAATTTGGGACTAATTTCTCTGAAATCCCTTTGAAGGCTGGAACAATTTCCGCTAAGATCAAACGAACCCCAGCTAAGATGACGAAGACGCCCGCTGCAAACGACCCAGCTTGTTGTAAAGAATAGATGATGTAGTTTGTCCCATCACTTAAATTGGTCGTAACATAAGAATTTCCGGCGAAGAGAGCCACAATCACATAAACAACAGCCATCGTGATCGTGATACTGACAGTAGAATCTCGTAGGAAGGATAAGCCTTTCGGAAAATTAATATCCTCTGTTGATTTTTCCTTGTTGCCAACATATTTTCCGATGAGACCACTCAAGGCGTAGCCGAAGTTTCCAGTATGTCCTAAGGCAACGGTATTATTCTTCGTAATTTGCTTTGTAAATGGTTGAGCCACCGCTGGGAAAATAGTATTGGCTATCCCTAAGGCTAGACCGCCAAACAACACTAGTGGAACGGCACCCATTTTCGTTACGCTTAAAATGACACCAATCATACAAGACATATATAAGGTTGCATGCCCAGTCAAATAAATATATTTGAAGCGCGTAAAACGTGCGATCAAAATATTAAAAATCATTCCGACTAACATAATAAGTGCTGTATACGTGCCATACTTCGTTAGAGCCAGCGCTACGATGGCTTCATTATTTGGTACTACTCCCTGCATGTTAAAGGCGGCTTGAAACATCTCGCCAAACGGTGCCAATGAGCCTTCAACTACACCAGCACCCGCAGTTACTACCAAGAATCCAACAAACGTTTTAATTCCGCCTTTAACAATAGACGCTGTATCTTTCTTCTGCAAAACATTCCCTAAAATGGCTATCAATGCAACCAATAAAGCCGGTGTACTGGCAATATCGATCAAAATATCCAAAATTCCGTTCATTTGTATTCCTCCTATATCGTTTTCAAGTAATTCTTTTGCTATCCGTTCAGATGGCTAAGAACAAGATTTCTTTACTATCTAGCAAAAATGTTAAGAAAGCAGGCCCTTTTCTTGGCAAACCGCTTGAACCTTCGTTTTTAATTCATCCATATCAATAATGCTGTCTAAAACAACGACTTCTCCAAGATGCTTCGCGCTATCTGCTAAGTCTGTCCCCACAAAAAAGACATCCGCTAGATCGGGCGCGGCACTCCCCATATCGTAATGAGCAACTTCGACGTCTTTTACCCCTAATTCTTGTAATACACTGTTGATATTCATTTCTACCATAAAGCTTGAGCCCAAGCCTGAGCCGCATACTGCTGCAAATTTCATTAGTTATTCTCTCCTCTAGTTAAAATAGTTGTGATTTCTTCTTTGGTTGTTGATGCCAATAGATCATCCAAGTTCTCTCGATTGGATAATAGTTTAGTTAGACTAGACAATGCACGCAAATGAGCTTCGTTGTCGACTGCTGCTAAACAAACAAATAATTGAATGGCATGCTTTTCATCATTTAATAGTAAAACGGGCTTCTCCACCTTTAAGAGCGACATTCCTAGTGCCTTCACGCCGTCTTCAGGTCGTGCGTGGGGCAAAGCGATCCCTTTACCGATATGGATAAATGGTCCATACTGTTTTACTTTTTCAATCATTGCCTCCGAATAACGATCCTCGATTTTTTGGCTATCTACCAAAGGCTGTGCCGCCAAACGAATCGCTGATTCCCAATCCGCAACCTCTGTGCTGATTTGGATCATATCCGGAGTAATAAGTTCTGTTAACATTGGACGATTGTCCTCCTTTTTCTCAATTAATCGATTCATTTTCTTATTTAACACTTTGTACAGCTTTTCTTCCGTCACCCCTTTTTTCAAATCAATATAGGGGTTCAGTGCCTTGAGTATTTCTTCCGCACTGGGCAGTGAATAACCAGGAACAAGCAATTCTTCCTGAACATGATTGATCAATTGATTTTTTTCCAGCTGCGACATTAGCGGCTTAACGAGATACACACGTTTCTTGCTATTCAATGGAATGGTTGAGAAAACCGCATCATAATTTTCCTCCGAAATATTCTGCAGCTGATCGATCGAGCCAGCTTCCTGGAAGCGAATCGTCGAAAACATTTTTTTTAACTCTGTTTGTAAGATCAAAGAAGAGCTGATCCCACTTGGACAAACAATGAGCGCCCGGACTTCCTTTTCAGCTTCTTCAGCCTTCTGATTAGTAATCGCTCCACCAAACAAGATGGAAAAGAAACCAACTTCTTCAATAGGAATTTTTTGTCCTACAACTTGCTCTAACGGATAAAGTGCTTGTTTTGTAAAATCGAAAATCTCCGGATAATCCAGTTGAATATTTTCAATCAAAACATTAGGCAAGTAAAAACCGAACCGAATGCGAAAATAAGCGGGAACTAGATGATAAAAAAGATTCATCAATAATTCTCTAAAATTTGAAAATTGAATTGCTGAATAATTTTCCATCCGATGGATAATTTCTGCCGAACAGCTTAGTAAGAAATCCAGTTGTAAATCACGAATTTCTCCTTGTACGATAGTCATTAATACCATCGTCAGATAGCCTGTTTCAATCGGATGATTTTTTTCAAAAAAAGTATCAAAAAATTGTTCACTCGCTTGATGGACCGTTAACGACTGTAAAATGTCCAAATCAGTCAATTGAGTCAAACGCTGTTCATTGATACGCTTATAGGACAATCCGATCAATAAGCAGACTTCCTCAATTCTACTTGGTACAATGGTCAGCCCTAGGTTACTCGTTAATTTCTGAATATGATCACGAATGCTCGCATACAATGTCAGATCAAACTGATTCAACCAATAGAACAAACCAAATTTCCCCGTCGTTTCCTGTACTAAACGAGCAACAAAATTTTGCGCCACTCGCCGAATCTCCAGTTCATCACCAGTTAGATAAAATCCTGCTCTTCTGGAATACACCAATTCAATCCCTTGGGTGGATAAATAGGTTCGGAGCTTTTTAACGTCAGCGATCGCCGTGCCTTTTGAAATCTCTAAAAAATCTTGAAAATGAAACAGTGACAATTCCTCAAACGCAGAGTAACTCAACAAATAAATCAATGCCTGACGCTGCTCCTCAGTATAAACAAGGTATTCATACGTATGATTCACAAGTTTTCGTGTCCACTGCTCGATAGAGAGCGGTTTAATGAACACATGCTGTTCTTCTGAAGCTGTTCCGCTTTCAACGGTCAAATTTAACTCCGCTAATTGAGTCGCGAGCTCATTAGTAGATAATCCCGTCTGCTGGGTCGCTTCTTTTAATGTTACGTAACGATTAAAATAATTGGATAGGAGATAGCTCATTTTGTAATTCACTTTCTCCTCACCTCCTGACTAAAGTATAGAGTGTAACCGTTTTATTATCGAACCTTCTTCAGTACAATTTACGTTTTGAAAATCAAAATGATTGTACCGAAAGCAAAATTATGTGCTGAGGCTGCTTAATCGTATTATTCAGAACGAATAGTACTGTTGCAATACTTTTATCCAAACGAAAAAAGGCCTTTTTTACTAAAAGAAAAATTATTTGCCAATATTTTTGGACTTTTCGAACAAATAATTCAAAGTAATTAAAAAAACGAACAAGTTTTTTGTTCGTTTCAAATGATTTCCATTGACTTTTTCATTTCTAGGCTTTAGACTGTGAAACATAATAACTGAATACGAGATGCCTCAGAACAATGAGGTAGAGGTCGCGAACCTTATTAACCCTATGGAGTGCAGAGACACGTTGAAATAGGTCTAGGAAGTTTCGCCGAAATGTACAAAATTCTCTTTGTTTTGTATGTTGGGACGCAAGCGAATAACTTGCGGACTGTCTTAGCAGTGATGCTAAGTTGCGCTATGTTTTTGTGAGAGGGAACATCATCTTCTTATTATCTGCAAGCGGCCTTATACACAAATCGGCGGCTTTTTTTGTTGCAGATTTTCAAAGACAGCCCTTACCCAATCTCGTGATTTCAAGAAAGGGAGAAATTATGAATAGAAGAAAATTTTCAGTTATCGCACTCATTGCCTTATTTATTTCATTTCTAGGAGCCCCGCTAGTCACTCGGGCAGATGAAAAGACCCCTGAAGGAGAATTACGCGTGGGCATGGAAGCCGGCTACGCTCCTTTCAACTGGACACAAAAAGATGACCGGAACGGTGCTGTCCAAATCCAAGGAGACAAGGCTTACGCCGGAGGCTACGACGTTCAAATGGCGAAAAAAATCGCTGATAAGATGAACCGCAAACTGGTCATTGTAAAAACCGAATGGGACGGATTACTCCCTGCACTGCAATCTGGCAAGATCGACGCGATCATCGCCGGAATGTCCCCGACGGCTGAACGCCGGAAGGAAGTCGATTTTTCTGATCCTTATTACGAATCTCAACTAGTCATCGTCACTCGTAAAGATACAAAGTATGCAAAAGCAACTTCAATTAAGGATTTTGCTGGCGCAAAAATTACCGCTCAGTTGAGCACGTTCCATTATGATGTCATTCCTCAGATCCCTGACGTAAACAAACAGGAAGCCATGGATAATTTTCCAGCGATGCGCGTCGCTTTGGAATCTGGAACCATCGATGGCTATGTCAGTGAACGACCTGAAGGGGTGACCGCTGAAAGTGTCAACCCTGATTTAAAAATGGTTGAGTTTGATAAAGCCGATGGTTTCCAAACCAATCCTGAAGATGTACAAGTATCTGTGGGGATGCGCAAAGGAGATTCTGATATGGCACAAGTCAATCAGATCCTAGCTGAAATTCCACAAGATGAACGTGTTGACATCATGGATCAAGCCATCAAAGACCAGCCAGCGACTGACGAAACACAAAGCTCTTCAGGTAAAAAGGAAAATGTCTTTGTTCGTATCTTAAAACAAAATGGTTCGATGTTTCTTCGCGGTACAGGAATGACCTTACTCCTTGCGATTGTCGGTACGACTGTTGGTACCTTGATTGGTTTACTAGTCGGCGTTTTCCGGACGATTCCAGAATCGGACAACCGTGCAAAACGTGGTCTGCAAAAAATCTTTGGCTGGCTGCTGAATGCGTATATCGAAATTTTCCGCGGTACCCCAATGATTGTTCAATCAGCGGTTATCTATTATGGAATCGCGATGGCCTTCGGAATTGATTTAAATCGTACCGCAGCTGCGCTATTCATCGTTTCGATCAATACTGGTGCTTACATGTCTGAAATCGTCCGCGGCGGAATCTTCGCTGTTGATCAAGGTCAGTTCGAGGCTGCTCATGCCATCGGGATGACCCACGGGCAAACAATGCGTAAAGTCGTTTTACCGCAGGTTTTACGAAACATCCTGCCAGCAACCGGAAACGAATTAGTCATCAATATTAAGGATACCTCTGTATTGAGTATCATCTCTGTCTCTGAATTGTTCTTCCAAGGGAAATCAGCGGCTGGTACAAACTACATGTTCTTCCAGACCTACTTCATTATTTGCGTGATTTACTTCGTATTGACCTTCACGGCCACACGTATCCTACGAGCGGTAGAGAAAAAGATGGATGGTCCCTCCGCTTATGTCCGTTTAGACGATGTAGATGTAGCTGTTGGTGAGGATAAATAGGAAATTTCTATACGTTTTTCGCAGTTTGTTACTATGAAAGAATACTTATCCAAGGAGGATCATTATGAGCAGTATCATTGAAATCGAACATTTGAAAAAAAGTTTCGGCGATAATCTCGTCTTAAAAGATATCAGCATGAACGTCAACAAAGGAGAAGTTGTAACGATCATCGGTGCATCAGGTTCTGGTAAATCAACCTTCCTTCGTTGCATCAACTTGTTAGAAACACCAACAGATGGAAAAATCATGTATCAAGGAGAGAATGTTTTAGCTCCGGGCTATAATCTCCCAAAATACCGTACACATCTAGGCATGGTTTTCCAATCCTTCAATCTCTTTAATAATATGAACGTTTTGCAAAATTGTATGAGCGGTCAGGTCACCGTTTTAGGCCGTAAAGAAGAAGAGGCTCGGAAAATCGCATTAGAAAATTTAGAAAAGGTTGGCATGGATCGCTTTATTGACGCGAAACCAGCACAGCTTTCCGGTGGTCAGAAACAACGTGTAGCAATTGCCCGTGCTCTGTCTATGAACCCTGAAGTGATGCTGTTTGATGAGCCCACTTCTGCCTTAGACCCAGAGATGGTCGGTGACGTGCTGCAAATCATGAAAAAATTAGCCGAAAGCGGCCTTACAATGGTTATTGTCACTCATGAGATGGCTTTTGCCAAAGAAGTCTCAGATCGCGTGATCTTCATGGACAAAGGCATCATCGCTGAAGAAGGACATCCAGATGATATTTTCGGCAATCCGAAAGAAGCACGAACCAAAGAATTTCTACATCGTGTATTGCATCCAGAACCTTAAAAAAAAAAAAATCACGACGGAAGTGTTCAACTTCTGTCGTGATTTTTTTTGCCAATGATTCTTTGATAGTATTGATCGGCTTTACGATAGGAAACAATCCAAATGCCAGAGACCAAAAATCGTCCAAAGATACCGATGGAAGGAAAAAAGAAGACTCCTGCTAAAACAGCCAAATTGATGATCATGGATAATTTGCTTCGTTGATCTCTTTTCAAAACCTTCACTACATGACTTTCTGGAGCATTCGCTTTGATGATTTGCTTCGATAAAATCCCATAGGAAAAACTCCACATCGTGTAGACGACGACATAGGAAAATTCAGGCCAAAAATGGTCAGGATTACGACCTACCCAACTCGTCACTGCGGGGCATAAAGTTAGCCAAAATAACCAAAAAATATTCGCCCAAATAACACGATAATTAATCTTTTCTGCCATTTGCATCATCCGATGATGGTTTACCCAGATAACTGCAACAAAAATGAAGCTAACCACGTAAGCAAATAATGTATTCGTAATACTTAGTAAAGAAGCCAAAGTTGGCGCATCTGGTATTTGAATATCCAATACCAGAACCGTTAAAACAATCGCGACGACTCCGTCTGTAAATGCCTCTAAACGTGACTTTGTCATTTTTTCACCTTCTTTCTTAGAATAGCATGAAAATTGTTTTTCTCTATATAATTTTACTCACTTTTTACCAGTTAATAACTGACAGGTTTTTGTAAATAAAGTACAATATAGGAGAAATATGCTTAAAAAAATTCAGATTAATCGCCTAATTTAATAAAGGAGGAAAACAGATGTTATATGAGGAACTTATGTTTGATGCGTCGCTCCTCTTGCGTTTTAATATCTTCAAATATTTAAACCAATCCACAAAACAAGTACTTGCAATTAGCCAATTGTCAGAAGATATGGATTTAAATTATCAACAAAGTGTTATCGAACTAAATGAAATAGATCAAGAATTGGCAGAAATCCGACCGAACCACGAAACCATCATGATGCGTGCCGGAAAAGTAAATTTGGAAAACCTTACTGCTACTGTTGATGAATACCGTTACCATTTACTCCAGCAGGCTGTCCCATTCCAGTTCATGTTATACTTTTTGAATGAAGAAAATCCAACAATTGAACAATTTTGTGAGAAATATTTTGTGAGTCGTTCCACAGTTTCTCGAAAAATCGATAAGCTGAAGAAACATTTGAAACGATTTAATATTCGCTTTACATATACAGAAGCCGGCATGTCAGGAGACGAACGGTTGATTCGCTTAGCTCTTTTCAATCTTCTATGGCTGGGAACTCGAGGAATCGAATGCCCGATCAATGTTGACCAGCAACAATTAACGCGAATCATTGATACTTATAAGGACTATTTTCCGCTATCACGAACTTATTTTGGCACACAAGAAATTAAATTGTTCACCAGTATTAATTTGACTCGTGTCAATAATAAGAAATTTGTTAAATACGATCCCCGCTATAATTTCTTAATGAAGGACAATCCTTATTACGACTTTACTTCATTACGCGATCTAGTGGATGTTCCGATGACCACACGACAGTTAAAGGGCGAATCTAGCTTTATTTATTTCCTAGCTCACTATTCCCCATTCTACACGATTCGTGATGATCAAAGCATGAAACAAACGATTCATGACTTTGAAGTACGAGCAAATCCGGTCAACGATTTTGTGACTGAATTTCGTAATTTCGCGAAAAAGGCGCTCTTCCCAGATCGGCCTACCGTCATGGATGACCCGCTGATTGTCGCCAACATGTTAAATATTACCTTTGGCTATTTTATTTTCCGTCAGCCATTTCCAAGTATTATTGAACTGGTCATGGATCCGAATGAAAAGCAAACCCGCGGCGAATATATTTTGTATCAAAATATCCAAAACTTTATGCAGATGAACAAGGACAATCCATCCTATAGTTTCATCAGCTCTGTTCATCCAATGATTACGCGAGCCTTCAAACGATTGTTGCTGCCGTATTTCAATCAATTTCCTTATGCTCAAAATTTGAAGGTGGGCATCGCTCTCGAACACAATGCGATTTTTGTCCGAGACTTATATCGCTTCTTAGAGGATCTGCGTTTTATCGATGCGGAGCCTTACGATGTATCTTTGAAGGATGATTATGATTTGATTATTAGCTCCTCATCGTTACTGAAAAAGGAGAAACCAAACATTCAGCTGTATCAGCTTGATTTCCCTTATACGAAAAATGAGTTGGTCCCACTTTATTTGGAACTTCGAAATATTTACGACAAGAAAAATCGAGTGTATGAATAGGAAGAAGCAGGAGTGATGCGCTCCTGCTTCTTTATTGTAGAATCCGTCCTAGCTTTTCAACAATAAAGACTCTGCATCCAATTATCTATAAAAATCGAATAGAAACAACTTTCATTTTTATTGTTTATCGTTGATTCATTCAATTTTTTTTAATCACAGCGTTAATTATCCTTATACATGTATATAAGTGAGCTTTATTTTTTATAAAATTAATGGTTTCGCTAGTCTTTCATCATATTTTATTCATAACTAGTTGCTATTATATAAGCATACCAACAAACAACCCTAACACTTTTTCATTTTTTAACTCCTTTGCTCATCGGCCACCCACCGATGAGCTCCTTTTTTTATAAAAATAAAGACGAATAAATTATTCCGTTAATTATTGTTCAATTTTTTTATAGATTTTTTAATTTTCGAACAATCATCGTTCACACTTTTTTCACAACTAGTTGCTATTATATATGTATACCAACAAACAACCCTAACACTTTTTCATTTTTTAACTCCTTTGCTCATCGGCCACCCACCGATGAGCTCCTTTTTTTTATAAAAAATAAAGTCCAGTCATCTTTTTTTTGACCTACTTTTTTTATTTTTCTGCCAAGCTTCGTTCACAAATAATTCACAACTAGTTGCTATTATATAAGCATACCAACAAACAACCCTAACACTTTTTCATTTTTTAACTCCTTTGCTCATCGGCCACCCACCGATGAGCTCTTTTTTTGTCATGAACACAACAAAGAAGCGTTCCTTTTTTCAGGAACGCTTCTTTTTCTTCGATTAGACTTCCAGCATTTTTTCTGCGATCTGACTCTCTGAGCCGACCCTATTGCTGAATCGATCATAGATTTGTCCATCCTTTAAAAAAATGACCTCATTCGCCGCCTGAGCGACCTTACTATCATGAGTAATCATAACGATCGTAATCCCTAGCTCTTGATTGATTCGTTGAAAAATTTTAATGACCTCTGCTCCTGCGTTACTATCTAGGTTTCCTGTTGGCTCATCCGCTAGAATTATTTGTGGTTCATTCATAAGGGCGCGACAAATGGCGGCTCGCTGTTTCTCACCGACAGATAATTCATGTGGAAGTTTCGCTAATAAATGTTCAATTCGCAAAATTTTGAAAAACGGACTCATCCGCTCCTCTGCCTTTTTCGTATCCTGCTTATCCAAAATTGCCGGCAAAAGAATATTTTCTTTAACAGTGATACTTTCCATTAAGTTAAAATCTTGAAAAACAAAACCGATTTGCCGTCTGCGGATATCAGAAATTTCATCAGGAAATAGTTCATGGATCGCCCGCTTTTCAAACATGACCGCCCCTGTAGTTGGCGGATGCATCAGTCCTAAGATTTTTAATAATGTCGTCTTACCACAGCCGGAACGCCCCATGATACACGTAAAATCCCCATAATTGATGGATAAATTGATCCCCTTGAGCACTTCTTGTCGGCCATAATTTTTAGTAATGTCAGAAGCTTTGATAATAGGCTCCATGTCTCGTTACCTCCACTTTTCAATTCTGCGATAAATCAATGCCCCAATGATTCCCCAGCTTATTAAGTAAATACTGTAATCCATTAAGAATAATCGACCAAATTCCAGCCATTCTCCAACTGAAAAGAAGCGTAGCATGCCCATAATGCTAATAAAAACAACACTCACCAGTAATCCAGCAACTATTGGCAGCACAATAAAGAAGCTTACCTGTTTTTTCAGAACCCTTCGCTGTTCTTTTCCTCTCATCCCTAATTGATCCAATAGTCTTCTTCGAGAAATCAGCAGCTCTTGTTCACTCTCAAATTTTGCGACGAGTATTCCTACATTCATGAAGATACAGACAGCTAACGTGAAGATCAAAAGTAAGACCTGCAGATAATTTTCAGTAACCACATTGTCTCTTCGCTGTGTTCGCTCATATATCGGCTCAATCGTGGCATCCCAACGCTTATCCTCAAGATAAGTATCCTTCAAGAAAGTCAATGATTGAAGGATGCTTTTATCCCCATTAATCAAGAATAATTGATGCGGTTTTTCTTTTTTTGCCAATTTTTCAAATTCATCATTTGAAAAAACAAGAATATTTTCCTGTAACCCCCGTTGAAACATTCCGGTCAGTATCAAGCGTTCTTGACTCTTGATAGTTCGCATAGGAAAAATCAGGTCGACATTGTTTGTATTATAGCTTTCTAATGGGGTTCCGATTCGCAAACGCGGCCGCACACTTTGCGGATCCCAATCGATCGGCTGTGCGCGGATACTGATGGCCTGTTGATAAACCACATGCCATTGCCCCATTTTTAAATCTAGTGGATGATTTTCTAACTCGTTGGCCTGTCGCAACTGTTGATAAGTGGTCTCAGAAATACCGATATGCTGTCCTTGAATAAACATCACCGGGCGACTGGTACCGAAAGTTTCCCATTCTGGATCACCATCTATAGAAGTGACTGGAAAAAATGGGTACTTTTTCCACAATGCCTTCTCTCGAGTCAATATTCCTTCCACTTGCTGAACTTCTGGCTGCTTCACCTTTGCAACCACCTCGTAAGGAAATAAATTTTCCACAGTCGTTTGTTGAAATGTCACTAGCCGCGGTAAAAAGAAGCCGACTATTAAAACATTCAACAGGGTCGCTAATGTTAAAACATTGATACTCTTATGGAATCGATAAAATAAATCATTACGAGAAAGTAATAGGTCGGTCTTTCCCCGCCTCTGTTTCACATAAAGCCCACCGCCGCCAAGGAATAGTCCCCATAGGGCAGCGATCAGTGTTGCAATTACTAATAATGTTTCTGCCGATTTCCGCCGATGGAACCACAAAAAAGTAATGGTTAACATGATCAGACCCGCCAATAAAAACAGCGGACTCCAGCGTTGATTGGGCTGATCCGGTTTGGCTTGTTCCCGTGGTCTAAACTGAATTAAACGAAGGATTTTTTCTTGATGGAACGCCATCGCCAAAATGACCAAACCTGCATAAAGCGGCAGAGCCCAACCAAAGCTTGCAAACTCTCTAGTAAGTACAAACCCAATGGTGCCACCAAGCAAAATTCCCGTTAAGGCGCAGAAGCCGAATTCTTCCAAAAGCATCATCAAAAAGGTTCGCTTACGAATGCCCAGCTGGATAAACAATTCCATATGTTTTGCCTTAAAATCAACGTATAATCCGTCCATGAATGTTAGAAATAGCAATAACAATAATAAAAGAACACCGCCTGATTCGATAAAAATACGTAGCAGTCCCGTCTTATCAAAGATAGATTCCTGTGTATGCATCCCACTAAAATCACGATACGTAAAGAAAAGAATGATCAGTGAAAAAAATACCAGCGCGTTAGCAAAAATCAGCAGCACGTAATTCTTATGATAAAAACGAAAATTTTTTCGAATTATTTGGTGAAACTCTGGCGGATACTTACCAGGAAAGGCTAAACGCCGCTTACGATCCTCATTGTAGGCTTTCTCAACTTTTTGTGACGCCGCATACTTCTGGTCACGCGCGATTTTATCCTCTAAATATCGATTCAACAGGAACTCCATCGCACCGACAATCAAGAATAAAACCAACCACATACTACTTGTGTAAAATTGAATAAAGATAAAATAAAAAAACATCGTAAAATAGAGCCACGCTGATTTAACAGCGTCCAAAAAAGACAGCTTTCGCTGACAGGTGATTAAAACAGCATCGGCAATATAAAGGATGGCTAGTAATAAAAACATTGCTGTCCCTACTAAAACACCCATTCCAGAAGAAAAGCCTGTCTGCCAAAAATGTAGAAAATCTCCGCTGATCAAGCTGCGAAACCAAGCTCCTATTAAACTGAATCGCTGCTGTTCGCCGCCGAGTATTTTAAAAAATAGCGCGATCACTAACATCCCGTAGCCGGCTACCATGGAAATCCCATTCATTCGCTTTTGCATAATGCCCTCCTGCACTGTTCTTCTATCTATTATCATAGCAGAATAGGAACACGCTGAAAGCGTTTGTTAGAAAATAATTCATTGCCAAAAAATGAATCTAGCATAAAAAAACTAGGTACCCTACGGAGAGTACCTAGTGAATCAATCAATTATTTTTATGTGTTTCGAATAATGGGCTGACTGGTTTATTTTCGTGGATACGTTTGATCGCATCCCCCATTAATTCACCCACACTGATTTCATCAATCTTATCGATTTTTCGTTCATCTGATAAGTAGATTGAATCCGTTACAACTAAATGTTCAATGGCTGAATCTTGGATTCGTTGCATTGCTGGTCCAGATAAGACAGGGTGGGTACATGAAGCGTAGACTTGTTTCGCACCAGCTTCTTTTAAAGCGTTGGCAGCTAACGTAATCGTACCGGCAGTATCGATCATGTCATCGATAATCACACATGTTTTGCCATCGACTTTCCCAATAATATTCATTACTTCAGCAACATTCGCTTTTGGACGGCGTTTATCAATGATCGCAATCGGCGCCTTTAAGAATTCAGCTAATTTACGAGCGCGTGTTACCCCACCATGGTCAGGTGATACCACCACAACGTCATCTCCGCAAATTTCATTTTCTAAGAAATAATCGGCAATCAATGGAGCACCCATCAAATGATCGACAGGGATATCAAAGAATCCTTGAATTTGTGAAGCGTGTAGATCTAGCGTCAATAGACGAGTCGCGCCAGCTTTTTCAATCATGTTAGCAACAAGTTTAGCAGTGATTGGTTCCCGTGCACGTGCTTTACGGTCCTGACGGGCATACCCGTAATAAGGCATTACGACGTTGATTGTTTTTGCACTCGCACGTTTCAAAGCATCGATCATAATCAAAAGTTCCATCAGATTATCATTTACTGGACTGCTTGTTGACTGAACGACATAGACATGACAACCGCGAATACTTTCTTCAATGTTTACTTGAATTTCACCATCACTAAATTGGGTAACTGAACTTTTTCCTAATTCAACACCAACTTCTTCAGCGATTTTCTCAGCTAGGGGACGATTTGAGTTCAAAGCAAAAATTTTCAATCTTGGATCAAAATAATGTTTCGACATGGGGACCTCCACTTTCTTTTTAAGCATACGTTACCGATTATATACCATTTCAAATAAAATACTAGTCATTTCCATTTAAGAAATCAAGAGAATTCCCTTAAAAAGGCAGATGATTAGCATAACCTTCTTTGTTGACTTGACGAGCGCGAGCAATAGCCATATCACCTTCAGCGACATCATCAGTAATTGTTGAGCCTGCTGCTGTTACACTGTTATCGGCAATGTTGACTGGTGCGATAATATTCGTGCTAGAACCAATAAAGACATGATCTCCGACATTGGTATGGTGCTTGTTTTTGCCGTCATAATTGACAAAAACTACCCCGCAGCCAACGTTGATATCTTTTCCAAGCGTCGCATCACCCACATAGGTCAAATGACCCACTTTAGTGTTTTCACCAATAGAAGCTTTTTTGATTTCCACGTAGTTACCAATATGAGCATTTTCACCAATATCCGCTTGTGGACGTAAATGTGCATTCGGGCCAACATCCGCGTTTTTACGAACAATACATTCTTCTAATACAGAAGCGGTGATCTCCACATTGTCTTCAATTGTACTATCAACGATTTTTGAGTGAGCACCGATAATACAATCGGAACCGATCACGGTATTTCCTTGGATCTGCACACCAGGTTCAACGATGGTATCAGAACCGATTTTGACACCCGCATCTATATAAGTGGTTGCAGGATCAATAAAGGTTACACCGTTAACCATATGCTGACGGTTGATCCGGCGACGCATGATTTCATTCGCATTCGCTAAAGCGATCCGATCATTTACCCCTAAGGATTCTTCAAAATCCTCTGTTTGATAGGCCGCCACTGTTTGTCCATCATTTTTTAAAATCTCAACGATGTCAGTTAAGTAGTATTCACCTTGTGCATTATTCGTACCGATTTTTTCCAATGCTGCAAATAATTGTTCGTTGTCAAAGCAATAGGTTCCAGTATTGATTTCTTGCGTACGCGCTTCTTCTGGTGTCGCGTCTTTTTGTTCTACGATCTTTTCTACGATACCAACATGGTCACGTAAAATACGGCCATAGCCTGTTGGGTCTTCTGCATGAGCAGTTAGGATCGTCGCACTGGCCTTTTTACCCTGGTGGTAATCAAACAGGTTGTTTAATGTTTGCGTCGTAAGTAAAGGGGTGTCTCCACTGATGACTAATGTTGTTCCTTTTTTTCCCTTCAAAAATTCTGCCGCTTGCATAACAGCATGGCCCGTTCCTAATTGCTCTGCCTGCAGCGCATATTGACTGCGTTCGCCTAGCTGCTCTTTGACCATTTCTGCACCATGCCCTACGATAGTCACGATATCTGTCGGCTGTGTCTCAACCACTCGTTCGATAATGTGTTCCACCATTGGTTTTCCCGCCACTGGGTGCAGCACTTTGTATAATTTTGATTTCATGCGAGTTCCCTTACCCGCCGCTAAAATAATCGCATAACGATTTTCCAAAAGAAGTCACTCCTATTTCGTTTTAATGTATTCATTTTTCTCAGATGAAAAATGAGTCTGATTCTCAACACGTATATCATTCTACTAATGAACTAAAAATACATAGTAGAACTGACATCCTATTTCGTTTTAATGTATTCATTTTTCTCAAAAGAAAAATGAGTCTGATTCTCAACACGTATATCATTCTACTAATGAGCTGAAAGCACAAAGTAGAACTGACATCCTCATTCATATTAATGAAATAATTTTTCTAAAAAAAATTATCTCTGATGTTCATTCCGTATATCATTCTACTGGATTGTAGAATGGATTTTCATTTATGAAGTTCTTGCTATTTTAAACGCTTATCCCATTTTACTAGCCAGACGCAAAAAAGGCTAGCCCGTTAGACTCTCCATTAAAAATTCGGGAGAGTCCAAACAGCGTAGCATTTCTTTCATCTATTTATCGAAGCAGTTGCCAGGTACGACCGAAATGGTTTTTGTACTTGTATCGACATCCTGTACAAATAATAATGAATTATAGTCGTCGATCGCGCGTTCACCTTTAAATTTAGATTCCGCAAAGACTGTAATCCCTACAAGCTCCGCCTCAAATTCTTCGATCAGACTCTTCATGCCATTGACGGTTCCGCCGCCTTTCATAAAGTCATCTACGATCAGAACTTTCGAGCCGCGTTTTAAACTGCGTTTTGATAATTCCATTTTTTCAATGCGTTCAGAAGAACCTGACACATAATTGACGCTGACCGTTGACCCTTCGGTAATTTTTGAATCCCGACGAACGATCACAAAAGGTGCGTTCAAATAATAAGAGACCGCTTGGGCGATCGGCACTCCTTTTGTGGCCACAGTCATGACTGCATCAACCTTTTTATCTAAGTATTGAGCCGCAATAATTCGACCAACCTTGCGTAACAAGTCGGGTTGGCCTAACATATCTGATAAATACACGTAGCCGCCAGGCAGCAACCGATCTTCTTCTGACAAACGTTCTGCCAAAGAACCGATATATTCTTGCGCCTCTTCATCCGTGATACTCGGCGTAAAGACAACTCCACCTGCTGCTCCAGGAATCGTCTCTAAGAAGCCTGTTCCTCGTTCTTTGAAGGTCTTCTTCACAATGGCTAAATCTTCACTGATAGAAGATTTGGCTGAACCGTATCTGGCCGCAAAAAAAGTCAATGGGATCAAGTCATGTGGATGATCCAACAAATATTGTGTCATGTCGATTAATCGTTCGCTTCGACGCACTTTCACGTAATTCACTCCTATTTCGTATTTAGTATAATCATTTTTACTTGGAAAAATAATTTTGATTCTCAACGCGGATTTTTGCACCGTTTCTTTAAAAGAAGCGCGCATGACCCCGATTCTGATTTATCGTTTCCCATTATAAGGGTTTAGCCAATAAAATTCGAGCATTTTCTCGTTTTAAAGTCGAAAAGTTCGGAATTTATTAATTATTACACAAAAAAAGAGGAAAAGCTTTCGCTTTCCTCTATTTTTGAACTTGTTTTCGTTGAATCAGGATTCGTAATTGACGAATCCCATTAAGAATCAGAAACAATAAAATGAAGCCAAGCGTAATCGTCGCTCCTGGCGGCGTATCTAAATAATACGAACCCGTCAGTCCGCCGATCATGCCAACAAAACCAACCAGCACACTAACGAAGATGACAATATTGAAGCTTTTGCCAACGCGCATTCCGATCGCCGCAGGCAATACCATAATCGCTGAGATCAGCAGAGCTCCTGCGATAGGAATCATAATAGCGATCGCCACACCAGTGACAACATTAAAAATCATCGACATCATGCGAACGGGCAACCCATCAACGGCGGCAATATCTTCATCAAAGGTCAAAACATACATTGGTCGTTTGAATAGCAAGAACAAAATACCTACCAGAACAAACAAGATGCCTAAAAATACTACCTGCTGCCAAGTGATCGTCACGATCGAACCAAACAGATAAGACTGAATGCTGACCGCCGAACTGCCAGGCGCTAAACTCATCAGTACTAGTGCAACTGCTAAACCCGCCGCCATCAAAATGGCGATGGATATTTCCGAATAGGAACTGTACATATTCTGCAGGTATTCCATGATAATCGCAGCAATCACAACGACTAATAGTGTTGTACCTGTTGGGTTCAAGTTTAAGAAGAAGCCCAGCGCGACTCCCGCCAATGAAACGTGGGATAGCGTATCAGCCATCAAAGATTGACGACGAATGACAAGAAAGACACCTAGCATAGGCGCGATTCCTGCTATAAAGATTGCAGCTAGAAAGGCACGTCTCATGAACTCATATGAAAGCAACGCCATTTAGAATTCTCCTTTCGTACCAATCGAATATGCCGATCAATATATTTTTTCGTATCCTCATGGTCATGAGTGATCATTAAAATGCTCTTTCCATGGGCATGAGCGCTGTGTCGCAACAATTCATAAAAATCGTTCCGAGATTTTTCATCCATCCCTGTTGTCGGCTCATCCAAAATCAACAGATCAGGATCTTTCGCAAATAAACGCGCCAAGCTGATCCGTTGTTTTTGACCCCCGGATAGCTCGCCGACCTTTTTATGGCGCATGTTCCACATATCTACTGACTCTAATGCCTTTTGTACATGCTCATGATCTCGGGGGGATAATTTTTTGAACCATTTCCCTTGTGGGTAGCGTCCGGAAGATACTAGCTCCAGCACTGTGCTGGGAAATCCGGCATTGAAGGATGCTACCTGCTGAGGAATATAGCCGATACTCAATTTTGTTCCTTGGGCATTTTTTTTCGCAATCGTCACTTTTCCACTGCTAGGCTTTAATAAGCCTAATGTCGCTTTGATCAATGTCGATTTTGCGGCACCATTTTCTCCAGTCAAAATGACGAACTCCCCCGGATCCACATGGTAGGAAACATTTTCCAAAACCGGTTCGTTATCATAATAGAATGAAAGGTCTTCCACCTCGATATACGACATGTTCGTCTCTCCTTTAATCATTGTTTTGCTGTTATTGGATACTTTCTTTCAAGGCGTTCAAATTCTCCCGCATAACAGAAACGTAATCTTCACCGTCTTTGATTTGTTTGTTCGTTAAGCTTTCCAACGGATTCAACACTTCTAATTTCACACCAGTCTCTTTCGATAATGTCTCGGCAACTTTTGAAGAAGCATTTTCCTCAAAATAGATTACTTTCACTTGATGATCGTCCACATAATGCTTCAACTCGCTTAAGCGACTTGGAGACGGCTCCTGATCTGGGGAAATACCAGCAATTGCTTCTTGCGTTAACCCGTATTGCTTCGCTAAATACCCGAAGGCCGCATGCTGTGTCACAAATGTTTTGTTCTTCGCATCTTTAAACGCCACTTGATATTCTTTGTCCAACGTTTTTAGTTCTTCGATATAGTTCGCAGCATTTTTTTCAAAATCCGCTTTGTCATCTGGATATTTTTTGCTTAATTGGTCCTGAATCGTTTCAACTTCTTTGATCGCTAGAACAGGATCCAGCCAAACATGGGGATCTAACTCATGGTCGTGTCCGTGTTCTTCATGTTCCTCTGCATCATGATCCTCATGGGCTTCTTCGTGATCGTGCTCGGCACCATCCATTAAAGTAATCTCTTTAGAGGCTTGGATAATCGCTGTCTTCTTCGTATCAATCGTGTCCGTCAGGTTGTCTGTCCATGTTTCCAACTCTGGACTATTATAAACAAACACATCTGAATCAGAAATTTTTGCTAAGTCTTTAGCAGAAGGTTCGAAATCGTGAGGCTCTGTTCCAGCGGGAATCAACAATTCCACGTCCCCCTTATTTCCTACTACCTGCTTAGTGAATTCATACATTGGGTAAAATGTTGTCATCACTTGGATTTTATCATTAGATGAGACTTCTTTCTTCTCTTGACCGCCGCAAGCAGTCAGCAAAACTGATAGTAACACAGTTCCGATTAAAAGCAGTCCTTTTTGCATCTTCATTTATATACGCACCTTCTCTTCTCTTTTTAAAGACAAGAATTAATTTAACAAATGTTTTTCTATCCGTCAACTTAAAACGTAAAAATTACGATTTAACTCAAAATAATGCTGTTAAATCGTAATATAGATGACATACCATTCATATGAAGAGCAAAACCTGTATCCGGTTCATTTTTATTACATTGTTATTTTATAAGGAGCTTCAATTCCTTTTCATTCCACAAAAAATAGACCCCGCGGGATCTATTTTAACGTGCGAACAAGATAGACTTCCTCACAAAAGCCCTTCAATGCATTAAATACATGCTTCGCTCGTGAGTATTTGTGGCACAAGGCATAAACGGTCGGACCACTGCCGCTCATCATTGCAGCATCAGCACCATATTTCAGCATCCGATCCTTCAGTTGCTGAATAACTGGATGCTTTCTGATCGTTACGACCTCCATAGAATTGCCTAAGTTTTCCGTCATTTTCTGATAATCATTTGCTTCAATCGCAGATACAAGCGCCGCAATATCCGGATGATACAAATCTTCCATGACGATTTGCGCAAAGATCGTTCGTGTTGAAACACTCATTCGTGGTTTCACTACTACAACCCAGCATTGGGGCATCGGTGCAATCGGCGTGACCTTCTCTCCGAAGCCTTCAACCAAGGATGTTTGCCCGTAGACACAATAAGGAACATCCGAACCGACTTCGGCACCTAAGCTAGCTATTTCTTCAATGGACAACCCCAAGTCCCACAGACGATTCACTGCACGCAAAGCCGCAGCCGAATCCGTTGAGCCGCCGCCTAATCCAGCTGCCACCGGAATTTCTTTGTGGATTTTGACCCGCAGGCCTTTTTTTATCTCAAAGCGTTCCTTAACCAGTTCCAACGCTTCATAAACATGATTCTTTTTATCCGTGGGTAAAAAAGCCTTGTTGGTCTCAATAATGATTTTATCTTCAGGAATTTCTTCCAAATATAAACGATCCGCTAGGTCGATGCTCGCCATGACCATCGCCAGCTCATGCAACCCATCCGGTCGTTTGCCTAAAATGTCGAGGCCCAAATTGATTTTCGCAGGGGCTTTCTCCATAATTTCCATTTTCTCACCCGTTCAAATTTTTCACTAGACGATTCTATCATAGCCTATCCTAAATGTATAGATAATTCATTCTAGCATAGCCACCCTAAATTAGTTGAATAATTCCTCCTAAGGCTTTACCATGAAGTTAGAAGAATCGGTCTGTAATGTATTTATGTGTTGTCAGAAGGTTATTCATTACGAATTAGGAGGAAGCTGTATGAATCTACTACCGAAAAATGATTGGTTAGATGGAGAAGATTTGGTTGGAAAGCTGATGAATACGTTTTGGGATGATCGAAAAATGAGCGTAGATATCCGCGATTTAGATGATCATTACGAAGTCAAAGCGGATCTGCCAGGCTTTGATAAATCAGAAATTTCCGTTCATTACAACAACGATATCCTTTCAATTGATGCAGAACACACGGCTGAAAACGAAGTTAAAGACGATGGTCGATTCGTTCGCAGAGAGCGATCCAGTAGTGCCTACCATCGTCAATTTGCTGTAAAAGATATTATTGAAGAAAAAATCAATGCGAAATTCGAAAATGGGGTTCTTACCTTAATACTGCCAAAAGCAGAATACGAAGAACGAAAAGGCAAAGCGATTACGATTGATTGATTAAAAAAAAACGGCTCTATAATTTCTAGGACTGATAGAAAATCATTCTATCGGTCCTTTTTGAGCATGAAAAAACAAAACATACAGAAGCTCCGTTAGAATTGAATCACCACAACACAATCAAAGGAGCGTTCTGTATGCCTGATCTTCATCATATCAAACTACTACTTGGAATCAAAGATAAAAACATTCTCATCACAAATGTAGAATCGAAGAGGATTAAAAAGATTAAGAGTCTTGTTGTTTCTGCGACATTGAGTAAAGAAATTTACCGCTGTCCTTTGTGTAAACAGATGAATCATGAAGGCATGATCGTCAAGAACGGAAAGAAAAAATCGCTCATTCAACTTAATAAATGTGCGAACCAACTGACTTATCTTGCTTTAGCGAAACAACGCTACCACTGTCGTGGCTGCCACACCTATTTTACGGCGAATACCTACATTGTCGATAGAAACTGCTTTATCGCTAAACAAGTGCGCTATAAAATTTTAGAAGAGCTAACGGAAAAACAAGCAATGACGACAATCGCTAAGCATTGCGGCGTTTCTTGGTCGACCGTTTCTTGGTCGACCGTTTCTCGGACACTCGCTTCTCTGATCCCCATGACAAAAGTAAAAAGAAATTGGTTACCGCGTTGTTTATTAATGGATGAATTTCGTTCACTGAAAAATCAAGTCGGTCCCTATTCCTTTTCTTGTATGGATGGCGATACTGGAAAATTACTGGATATTCTTCCTTCACGGAAGAAAAAAGCCCTCGTTTCTTATTTTATGCAATTTGAACGACGCGCACGATTGAAGGTAAAGGTCATCGTGACGGACATGAATGCTTCTTATGCCTCTCTGATAAAGGAATGTTTTCCAAAGGCAAAACTCGTTGTGGATCGTTTTCACATTGTCAAACATCTCATTCGCAAATTTGAGGATATACGCGTACGAATCATGAAAAGCTTGGATCGAAACGATCCAACACAAGCCAAACATTATCGACAATTAAAGGCGTTGTCTCGACTTCTGATCAAACGACAGGACAAGCTTGTTTATGACAAATGGACCAAATGGCGCAATTTTGGTTGGGCGTATCTCACCGAAAGTGAAGTGGTGGATCGTCTGCTTTCGATCTCTGACGAATTACGAATCGCCTATTTTTACTATCAAGAAATTCTTCAAGCGTTTCACGACAAAGAGGCGGACACTTTCTTTAAACTTGTAAGAACGATGCCCAATTCCGTTCCAAAAGAACTGCATTCTATAAAAAAAGCTTTTATAAACTATGAATCCGGCATTCGTTTAGCCCTCGAATTGCCTTATTCAAATGCCAAAATAGAAAATCTGCATACCCACATCAAAGCATTGAAACGAGTCGCTTATGGCTTTCGAAGCTTTCGGAAAATGAAGACCAGAATTTTCTTACTAAATAATCTGATTACCTATGAATCAAAAAACATCTAAAGTAGAAAAGGAATTCTACCTTAGATGTTCTTATCTCACTCTATCAGTCCTATTTGACAAAGAGCCAAAAAAACGAGCTAGCTGAAGCTGTCATGCAAAAGTGTTCACTTCTGCATGGACTTCAGACTTGGCTCGTCTTTTTACAGCTCGATCATTTCCTCTGAAATGGTTACACCTTTGTTTTTTCCGCGACCGATCAGCAACAATAATTGCAGTGCAGAAAACAGGAAGCTGCTGTCTCTCCTATAAGCAAAATATCTCGGCCGCCACTGATCGACATAAATGGTTTTTTCTTCCGCCACTTGTTGAAAGGCATAGATGGAATGACCATATTTATAGATCAGGTTCATGATTCGTTCGCCTAAGAAGGCAAAAGAGGTCTCTCCAACCTTGGCTAGCGGTGCCATCCCCTGATAAACTTCCCCATAGCCTTGCTTTTTCAGCTCATCCATTAAATGAAGCTTTAAAAACGTCGGTAATTCATTGGGAACATCGTTTCGAAAACGCAGGAGATCAAAGGAGGCTTTTTCCTGGTTGATGGGCTGCTCCGTGATAAAACCGACAATTTGATTTTGCGGATCTCGAGCAATCCCGACATTGCTGGTCTCAATATAAGAACGGTCAAAACGTCCAACAGAGAAACATTTTTCCTTTTCTCCATTCAACCATTCATCCGATATCTCCTCCAACTCATCAAATACCTCTTCAGGAAGCCTTTCAAAATAGATGAATTGATAGCCTTCATTCGTTAATCGCTTAAATTCAAAGCGATCTGAGAAAACATCCAGCTTATGTTCCGTGAAATCTGTCACCCCAGTTTCTCCAATCTTATCAAAATGGAAACCAAGATCATGTAACAGCAGCACATAGTCTTCAGAGATTTTATAAAAGGCTAACTGATAGCCCAAGCGATCGGCATGCTCCATAAACGCAAACGTAGCCGCCTGCCATTTCTTCGGATTTCCTACGGGGTCTCCTAAAACAAAACACTTATTGGCCCGCGTTTGAAAGCCAAAAAGAATTTGATCATTGCCGTTTTCTTGATAATAGAAATACTGATACCCGGACACCCGCAGATAATGACTAGCTGGTGTTCCGCCATAGCGACTAATCAAATAATTGAACCGTTTTTCATCCCAAGGCGCTCCAAGCTTCGTTTCGCTTTGCGTCAAATACTGATAAAGAATCGATAAACACAGAATAGATAAAATCAAGCCAATCAGCCCAGAGAACCAAATCTCTTCTGATGGAAAGGCGAAATATTTCATCGACAAGCGTTCTGTGCTCCAAATTTGTCCACTGTGATAGCCTGCCACTGCATAAAATATAAAGAGCAAGCCGAACAGAATTCCGTCGAAAGCCAACGCTCCCCAAGAATAAACAAAACGTTCCCGATAAAATTCCTTCCGAGACATCCAAACAATCAGCAGGATCACTAGATAAACCACGATTAAGCGAACCGATGCTGTTCGCGCCACGGTATTGACGATCCCAAAAATCAGTAGCAGAATCGTCGGCCAGAATGCCCGCTTCACCTTTTGCGAAATGCCTCGAGCAAACCCCAGCAGCAAGAAGCCGATCAAGAGATTTAGTGTCTGATCCAAGAAATCAAACGAAAAGGGCAATAAAACTTGAAATAGCCGGCTAATGTTCGATAAATTGGTCAACGTTGACAACAAAATCATCATGATACCCGCAAAATAAACGGCACTTACCATAAAGACATGCGCCACTTTTTGTGATAACAGCCGCGGCAAATTATCAAAGTAACGATTCATTTTGACACTTGTGTTGGTCAAGAAAATGACGATCCCCGTTATAAAGGGCAGCAAATAATAAAAGATTCGATAAAATAAGATCCAAACAACTGCGGTACTTTGATTCAATCCGAGATGCCCTAATCCTAAAATCATCATGACATCAAAGGTTCCTGCACCTCCGGGAACCATTGTCAGCATTCCCAAGCCTGTAGCAATTACGAACATCGGATAAACTTCTCCAATGTTTAACTTCACGCCCATGAGATACCCTACAATTAAAAAGACAGCTAAAGCACCTAGCCATTGACCTAAAGATGCTAAGTACAACTCAAGGATTTGCTTTAAGCGAAACTCTTTAAAAATCGTGCGGCGGCGTCCGTAAACAAAAACAAATAAAATCGGCGCAAAGAATCCGCCAGCTAATAACCAAAACCGGTAACGAACAAAGGGATTTTGCGTTCGAAAGAAGATCAAATCTAAAGACGTGATGAAGGCCATAATCGAAAGACCCGCCAACATGAAAATAGCGATCTTCGAAATCACAGCTAATACCTTCTTCTTCTCCATTCCTTTCCCGTAAAAGCTTGATCGCAGACTTACCCCAACGACTCCGCCAAAACCGGCCAGATTATTAATGGTATTTGTGGTCCAGGCTGAAACTAGCCATTCTCTTCGATTCATATGCGGCCTGCCCGCTGCTTCCAGCGTCGTGATAGCCACATGATCATATAAAAGCATGGGGAGAACGCCGCAAAGGCCGATCCCAAACATACTTAATAATGTCCTTTGATCCTGTTGTTTGATCGTTTGCCAAACGGTTTGCCAGCTCATGCCGTGGGCGATATTTTTCACCTGATTTGCGACGAAAAACAAAACAATCCCGAAGAAAATGATCTTCAGCAAGGTGGCATAGCGTTTGAACCAGCGACTGATAGTCGTCATCCTTCTACTCCCATTCTTTCTTTTCTTGTATTCTATTTTAAATGAATTCTTACTTTGAAGCTATCCTTTTAAATTTAGGATTCCCTTAAAAATTAATTCGTTATTTTTTATAGATTGCATCTGGCAAAAAGAAAAAGCCTCAATAGGAGGCTTTTTACTATTTTGCATAATCGGTTGCTCGTGTTTCTCGAATAACCACTACTTTTATGTGCCCTGGATAATCCAGTTCATCTTCGATTCTGCGACGAATATCGCGAACCAAACGAGTTGCATCTAAATCAGAGATTTCCTCTGGTTTAACCATTACACGAACTTCACGTCCTGCTTGAACAGCGAAGCTTGAGTCTACTCCGTCAAAACTATTCGAAATATTTTCTAAGTTTTCTAAACGACGGATATAGTTTTCTAATGATTCACTACGAGCGCCTGGTCTAGCAGCGGAAACTGCATCGGCAGCAGCTACTAAAACAGAGATGACTGATGTTGCTTCAGTATCCCCGTGGTGAGAGGCAATCGCATTAATCACAACAGGATTTTCACGATATTTGGCAGCAAGTTCTGCACCGATCTCAACGTGAGATCCTTCGATCTCATGATCCAGCGCCTTACCGATATCATGCAGCAAGCCTGCCCGTTGCGCTAACTGAACGTTTTCACCTAACTCTGCAGCTAAAACGCCGGTCAACTTGGCAACTTCGATCGAGTGATTCAACACATTTTGACCATAGCTGGTCCGGAAATGCAAACGACCTAAAATCTTGATTAAATCTGGATGCAAGGTATGAGCGCCTACTTCAAAGGCTGCCTGTTCCCCATATTCACGAATACGTTCATCCATTTCCTTGCGAGATTTTTCAACCATTTCTTCGATCCGTGCCGGATGAATCCGACCGTCTTGAATCAATTTTTCCAACGTCATACGGGCAATTTCCCGTCTGATTGGATCAAATCCGGATAGAACGACTGCTTCTGGCGTATCATCGATGATTAAATCAATGCCCGTCAATGTTTCCAATGTGCGAATATTCCGACCTTCACGTCCAATGATGCGACCTTTCATCTCATCGTTTGGCAGTGTAACAACCGAAACAGTCGTTTCAGAGACAGCATCAGCGCCGCAACGTTGGATAGCCATTGCCAAAAGATTTTTGGCTTTGCGATCGGCTTCTTCCTTCGCACGTTGCTCAGATTCCTTGACCATTACTGTTAACTCATGGTTCAATTCCTCTTCCGTCTTCTTCATAATTACTTCTTTTGCTTCATCTTTCGTTAAAGAAGCAACTTGTTCCAATTTTGTTTGTTGTTCTTCAATCAGTTGTTCTACATCTTTTTCTCGCTCGTCAATTAATTGCTGTCTAGCACTGATTTTTGTTTCTTTTTCTTCCAGTGAGTGCTCACGCTTCTCGAGAGAGTCGTCTTTACGATCTAAAGTCTGTTCTCTTTGAAGCAAGCGATTTTCTTGCGATTTTAATTCTTGTCTGCTTTCTTTCAACTCACTTTCAACTTGTGCGCGATACTGCTGGTTTTCTTCCTTGGCTTCCAACAAAGCTTCTTTCTTCAAGGTTTCCGCTTCTTTATTTGCATGCGTGATGATCCCTCTAGCTGTGTTTTGTGCCCCATCAATTTCTTTTTCATGACGTGATTTTGCTACCATGAAACCCAAACCAAGACCGACAATTAAACCGATGATAGCGAGGAGAATAGGAACTAACATTAAATCCACCTCCGTACTATCTTATTTACCTATCTGTAGTTTTTTGATAAACGAATGTCAAATTATCAATATGCCTACTTGCATATGTGTGAGAGTCACACAACTTTATTCTAATGTTTGTCTGATAGCGTGTCAACTTTATTTCTCTTTTGCTAAATCCACAAATAAAGCGCTTTGATTTATTTCAAAATACTGCGCAAAAAAACACTAATGACTCATTTTGTCATTAGCGTTTTTCGTTTTTTATTCATCTAAAGGCAATTCTTCTTGTCCTGCTTCTTCAGCATCTGCTGCTGCCGTATCGTCGCCAATACCGTACGCAGCTCTGACACGAGTAGCAACTTCGGCCATCATTTCTGGATGATCAGCCAAATATTTCTTCGCGTTCTCACGCCCTTGACCAATACGATCTTCTTTATAGCCATACCAAGCACCACTCTTATCAATGATGTCTTGTTCAACAGCCATATCCAGCAATTCGCCCTCTTGTGAAATCCCAAGTCCGTACATAATGTCGACTTCGGCTACCTTGAATGGCGGCGCTACCTTGTTCTTAACAACTTTGATCTTCGTGCGGTTACCGACAATGTCAGTCCCGTTCTTCAATTGCTCTGCACGACGTACTTCTAAACGAACTGTTGCGTAGAATTTCAACGCACGTCCACCAGGAGTTGTTTCTGGGTTCCCAAACATTACGCCGACTTTTTCACGAATTTGGTTGATGAAGACCGCGATTGTTTTGGTTTTGTTAATAGAACCAGACAACTTACGTAACGCTTGAGACATCAAACGTGCTTGCAAACCAACGTGAGCGTCTCCCATCTCTCCATCGATCTCGGCACGCGGTACTAAAGCCGCCACTGAGTCGATAACGATGATATCAACAGCGCCACTGGAAACTAACGCATCAGCGATCTCTAGACCCTGTTCCCCAGTATCTGGCTGTGAAAGCAGCAGCTCATCGATATTTACACCTAAACGCTGTGCGTATTGAGGATCCAACGCATGTTCAGCATCGATAAAGGCTGCGGTACCACCATGCTTTTGGACTTCCGCGATGGCATGTAATGCCACCGTTGTTTTACCAGAACTTTCTGGTCCGTATACTTCAATGATTCGTCCGCGAGGGTACCCGCCAACACCTAACGCAACGTCCAATGCCAAAGAGCCACTCGGAATCGTTGAAATTTGTTGATCGACCTTCTCACCTAACTTCATGATCGAACCTTTACCATAATTCTTTTCAATCTTCTTCATTGCAGCATCTAAGGCTGCCTTGCGATCATTTGCCAATAGCTGATCCTCCTATTTCCTATAATAAATATGCTTTCCACACCATTATTGCTTTTTCAATATCCCTAGTTTATCGGTTTGAAATCAAAAAAGCAAGCAAAAAACGAACAAACATTCGCATTTTTAATTTTTGTTTAGAATTGCTCTTCGCAGCATATCTAAGCCCTTCATGACTGAACTATGGCGAACATACGAACGGTCACGGGTAAAATGATTTTCTGTAATCAGGGTCTCACCCTCTTTTTGTGCCAATCCGATATAGACTGTTCCCTTCGGCTTTCCTTCTAACTCATCAGGACCAGCCACACCTGTAAAGGACAATGCATAATCGGTTCCAGCAAGACGCAGCGCGGCTTCTGCCATCTCTTTTGCACATTCTTCACTAACTACACCAACACGGTCTAGCAGCGTAGAATCGAGCCCTAAGAAGCTTACTTTTGTTTCCTTGGAATAGGTGACAAAGCCTCCAGGAAAGACTTCAGAAACACCTGGAATTGTCCCCAGCGTTGCTTGGAACTCCCCAGCAGTTAAACTTTCTGCCGCCGTGATACTTAAATTGTTTTCCTTTAGTAGATCAACGACGACTTCAACTAAGCTATTTTCTTCTCCATAGCCGTAAAAGAATTCGCCGACTTTAGCCATGATTTCAGCCTCTGTCTGATCCAATAGAGCATTGGCTGACAGCTCATCCTCTGTCTTCGCAGTGATCCGCAACGTGACTTCGTTCGGCTTCGCATAAGGTGCAATCGTTGGATTTGATTGCTGTTCGATCATTTCTGCCAAATCTGTCACTAGTTTTGATTCTCCGATTCCGAAGAAACGTAACACACGTGAAGTTAATTTTTCCGTTGTTGGAAATTCTTTTTCTAGTAATGGACGTGCTTGCTCCAAAAACATCGGCTTCAATTCACTAGGTGGCCCTGGTAGTAGAATGTAATTGTTTTTCTCCCCTTTATATAAGCAGCCGATTGCTAATCCTGTCCGATTCGGTAAAGGAATACCATCTTGGAGAGTTTCGATTTGCCTTAAGTTATTCGGCGTCATAGTGCTTTGACGTTGCGCAAAGAACGCATTTAATGCTTCTAGCCCTTCTGTATTTTGAACCAGTGGTACCCCTACATGATCCGCCAATACATTTTTGGTTAAATCATCATCTGTCGGTCCCAAACCACCACATAAAATGATCAATTCACTGCGAGTATCTGCTAATTGAAGCAACTCCTCCAATCGTTGAGGGTTATCCCCTACGACTGTGTGGAAATAAACCTCGATCCCCCTATCCGCTAATTTCTCTGATAAGAATGTCGCATTCGTATTTACGACCTGTCCTAATAAAAGTTCCGTGCCCACGGCAATAATTTCTGCTCTCATTTTCTCTCTTCTTTCTTAACATACGCCATTTTTCCTCAACTATAACAGAAAACGCTAAATTTAAGGAGTGATTGGCAAATTTATTTACTGTTACACCCGACAAAGGCGCTTTTATCTCGATGTTTTCTTCAAACATACGCAAAAAAAAGAACGACACCGAAAGCATCGTTCCATTTCTTATTACATCGAACCTTTGAAGATCGATGTGTTTTTAGCAAAGTAATCGTAACCTGAATAGATTGTAAAGAATAGGCAGATATACAACATAATCTGATCCATTGGAATACCAATAAAATTGAAGGGAACATTATTTAGATAAAGCAATACGATCCCTACCATTTGTGTCGCTGTCTTAATTTTTCCAGGCATGGCTGCAGCCATAACACCACCGCCCTGCTCTACGATCAATAAACGCAGACCTGTTACCGCTAATTCACGACAAACGATGATAGCAATCACCCATGAAGGGGCTTTGCCTTGCTCTACTAAAATAATGAAGGCTGTCATCACGAGCATTTTATCCGCTAACGGATCCGCGAACTTTCCAAAGTTCGTGACTAAGCCGCGTGCTCTGGCAATTTTACCATCTAGATGATCCGTGTAGCTAGCTACCGCGAAAATTATCGCTCCGACTAACTGGGTCACCGCTAAACTCGTATTTCCGATTTGTAATGTTCCCCAGTCCCATGGGGCTAGAACAACGATCATGAACACTGGAATCATAAAGATTCGAATGACAGTCAATTTATTGGGTAAATTCATTGTTGTTTCCTCCTAATTCTATTTACGCATCCCTTTAAGATGCGTAGGCTATATTCAGAGTTACGTTCTTTTGCTGTAACGAATCTCCTGGTTGAAAATCAAGGCTTTGATCATTCACTTTGATTTCAGCATATTTCGCCATACCGACCGTAATGACTGCTTGAGCAGCATCGGCGGGTAATTCGGTGGTTTGTGATTCTCCTGGTTGTAACGTATATTGATACGTCAAAGCGCCGTTGATCTGCACACCAACCCAGACACGTTCCTTTCCGGTAAAAGTGAGTTTTAAAGGTTTTTCCGCATTGTCCACCTTCATCGTTGCCGCATTCGTTGCATTGTTCTCCATTGCAAATGCCATCTTAGGCTTCTCCGGTTTTTTTGACGATTCCGTCGTTGGTTCCGGTTTTGATGACGAAACCTTTTCTGCCGAAGAGGATGAAACATCCGAACGTTCAACTTGTACAGAACTGTTTTCTGGAATAATTGCGGTTTCTTGATGGTCCAACCAAGTTATGTAGCCTACCACAGCAATAATCGCTAACGCCACAAGTCCTAAAACGACCATCGGCATTGTTGCTCTAAATCGAGCGCGGGTAGGATTTTCAGCGTGCTTATTTTTTCTAAGCTCATCCACGGTTTCCAATTCCGGATAGCTGGGCAACGGTCGATCTTTGCCATCCAGAACATCGATCAAATGATTGCCGTCAAGCTTTACCTCGTCAGCATATTGTCGAATAAACGTCCGCAAATAATAATCGCTTGGCAGTTCTTGAAAGTCATTTTCTTCAATTGCCAGCAAATAACGTTTTTGGATTTTCGTGCGCTGTTGCAGTTCATCTAAACTGATTTTTTTATCGATACGGGCTTTGCGTAGCGTTTCTCCAATATTAATACTAGCCACTTGATTCTCTACTCCTAATTCATAGTAAGGTATTCATTTTTTTACAAAAAATGAGTTTGTTTTTCATCACGTATATCAGCCAACTAAACTGTTCTGACTTTATTTTGAGTTCACACATAATTTTCTTCTGCTTTTTGTTGACTGGCAAAAGTTGGACTGACATCCTAATTCATAGTAAGGTATTCATTTTTTTACAAAAAATGAGTTTGTTTTTCATCACGTATGTCATCCAACTAAACTGTTCTGACTTTATTTTGAGTTTACACATGATTTTCTTCTGCTTTTTGTTGACTGGCAAAAGTTGGACTGACATCCTAATTCATAGTAAGGTATTCATTTTTTTACAAAAAATGAGTTTGTTTTTCATCACGTATATCAGCCAGCTAAACATTTTGGGGGTTAACTTCTGATAAACTGATTTCTTGCTGCTATTCCATCCAGCCGCCGGCGACAGGTAAAATGATTCCTGTTGTATAGCTGGCTTCTTTGGAAAAGAGATAATTACAGGCCGCTGCTATTTCTTCAGGATCGGCTAAACGACCTAAAGGAATTTCTGCTTTCAACTCAGACAGCTCTTGTGGATCCCAATGATCGTTCATTTTCGTTTGCACAGCTCCCGGTGCCACCACGTTTACAGTAATGCCTAATGTTGCCACTTCCTTGGCGTAAGCCTTCGCAAAGGCTTCTTGTGCACCTTTAACAGCACTATAGACAGTCTCCATGCTGCTGCCGCGGTGTCCATATACGGAGCCGATGAAGACGACTCGACCATTTTTATTAGCCGCAAGCTTACTCTGCAAGCTCTGCAGCAAAAGCAGAGGGGTTTTTAAATGAACCTGCCACAAAGCCTCCATTTGGTCTGCTTTGGTTTCAGGCAGCAATTCATAAAAGGTAAAGCCCGAAGCAAAAACAATCCCATCCACTTGAAATAATTGCTGTAAAAAATTGGGGATTTCCGCTTCCCTCAACATGTCTAAGGATACCATAAAAAAATCTTGCTGAGGATAACGTTTCTGTAAGTCTGAAACGAAATTTAAAACTTTTTCTTTTTGCTGATTGTAGTGGCAGTAGAGGGACCAGCCTTGCCCCGCCAGTTTTTCGCAAACGGCTTGCCCGATATCGCCGCTTGCGCCCATCACTAATGCATAAGGCATCTTAAGCCTCCTTCTCCATATAAAAGCGCGTAAAGGCCTCTTCCTGAATAAACAACTCGCCGGCCGCTAAAACATCCGCTAATTCGATTTCCTGAATAATTTCCGGCATATCAAACAAGGTCCATTCACCAAACAACGACTGAGTAAATTGGTTAGCAACATACTCTAAAGAATTTAAGGATTGGAAATATTTTCCCAACATTTTTTTCTTCAGTAACGCTAAATTCTCTTCGTTGATCTCTGGATCAGTCGCAAAGTGCAACAAAATTTCAGTTAAACGATCGGCTAATTTTTGTGGTTCTTCACTATCTCCGCCAAAATCCGCAAAGTAAAAACTACGGTCCATTGAAAATTCATACCCAAAGCTGTCATCTAACAAGCCCTCATTGTACAAGCGCAAATAATTTTGAGAAGTCGTTCCAACTAACATTTGGAATAGCAAATCCATCGCTATTTTAAAGATCAAACGCTGCTTGTCATCTGTAGGCAACTCTGCCAGCCCTTTCACACCCACGATTGCCTTGGGCATTGTAATCGGCATTTTTTCTTCACTAAGCTTGATGATTTCCTCCGGCGTTTCTTGTGGGAAGCGACGTTGAATAGACTCTGGCGCCTCAAAGGTCTTTTTCGCTTGATTGTCACGAATAAAGGCCATCAAGGACTCTGGATCCAGATTTCCAACAACAAATAGCGTCATATTGCTAGGATGATAAAACGTATTGTAGCAAGTGTACAAATCCTCTGCTGTAATTTCTGCAATAGATGCGACTGTTCCAGCGATGTCAATGTGCAGCGGATGCTTTGGATACATGTTTTTTAAAATAGCGAAAAACTGCTGCCAGCTTGGATCATCCTGATACATTTGAATTTCTTGACCAATGATCCCTTGTTCCTTTTGTACCGATTCTTCAGTAAAATACGGCTCTTGAACAAAGTCTAATAGTGTTTCTAGGTTCAACTCCAATTGATCCGTCGTTGAAAATAAATAGCTGGTTCGAGTAAAACTGGTAAAAGCATTCGCCGATGCTCCTTGTTCCCCAAATTTTTGGAACACATCACCGTCTTCTTTTTCAAACATCTTATGCTCTAAAAAATGAGCGATACCGTCAGGAACTTTAACATACTCTGTTCCGCCACGGGGCACAAATTCATTGTCGATTGAGCCATAATTGGTACTGAACAGCCCATATGTTTTGTGATACCCAGCTTTCGGCAGCAAATATACCGTCAAACCATTCGGTAAAACTTCTTTATATAGTGTCTCATTGATTTTTTGATACGCTACTTTATCCATTTTGACGTCCTCCATCTAAAAAGAAGATCGCTTGAAGACGAATTTTTTTCGCGACGTTCTGAACATCTTTTGGTGTCACTGCCGCCAAACGTCTCAGCCATTCTTCGTCTGTCAGCTTACTTTGCGGCAGCCATTGTGCCAAGTAAGTTGTCTCAATCGTGTTTTGCATACTGTCTAAGCCCAGCAGATAATGATTTTTCAGCATAGCTTTGGTTTGTTGAAAAGCCAGCTCGGTAAAGTTACCAGCCTGCAGCTCAATCAACTGTTCATCGATCAACCGTAAAACTTTTTCACGATTGTTGCTATTAATCCCCGTTTGTACTTGTAAATAACCGCGGAAGGTATCAAACGAACTAGAGGCATAATAGGCTAAGCTGGCTTTTTCCCGCACATTCATAAAGAGCTTGGAGTGTGGAAAGCCGCCGAACAGGCCGTTAAAGACCAACAATGCAAATCGATCTGTATCCTCATAATAAATATCTGTCCCATAGGCCAAGTTCAATTTACCTTGTGTGACGGTTTCTTGGATCTGTTGCTCACGGATAACATTATCATTTGTTTGATAGTAATAAATTGCTGGGAAGCTCTCCTCCCGATCTACAAACGGTAGTTGCTTAAACAAAGCTACCATCTCTGCTTCTTCCACATCACCGATCACAAACAGATCCACCTGATCTTCAGTGATCATTTCATAATAATAAGCTGCTAAGCCTTCATTTGTCTCTTTTTCTAAATCCGTAACCGTCCCAAAACTTGGGATTTTTTGTGCCTCATCTGTAAAATAGGTCTCTTTGATTTTCAACGAAGCCATTGTTTGCTTGTCTTCCTGTAACGTTTCAATATAGCTTCGCAGATTTTCCTTTTCAAGCTGAAAGGTCTGTTCATCAAATTTCCCATCGTGGATATTTGGATGGAATAAAACCTCCTGCAGAAAATCCATGGCAGCTGGTAACAGCTTCGGATCATCTACATACTTCCCGTTTACAATGCCTAAGCCGATGTCCAGCCAGTGAAGATTTCCTTTGCGTCCAACATTCAAGCCAAAACTGGCCCCATACAGCTCAGCCAACTGTCCGCTTAGTTTCGTCTGATCAGGGTAACGCAAAGAACTGGTTTCTAATAGATTAGCTAACAAGGCACGTTTAGTCATGATGTCCTTTGTTAAACGAGTCGTTAATCGTCCATATAATTGAATGGTTTTGTATTTTTTTGTTGGAATGACGTGCAGACGCACGCCTTTTTTTAGTTCAATCATCACAAAGCTCCTTATTTCTTATTTTTTGCAGAAAATTAAGGCTGATATTCCTGTGACAGAATATTCAACCAGAGGTTTGCCTATTTCAGGCTAATTTAAAAAAATTCAATTTATTCTCGTATGGTTTCGAGCATATCACGAAAGTAAAAAAGAGACGAATCTCCACTATTATCATTAAAGATAATTATAGCACAGGAACAGTATAAGAACTGAATTCGGACATAGCTCCTAGTCCCTTTTATTTCTAATTTTTTTCTTCTTTCGCTATACTGAAAATAAGGACGAAGAGAGGAGTGACACGATGTTTAAAGAATTTAAAGAGTTCTTGATGCGGGGCAATGTCATCGATCTTGCAGTTGGTGTAGTTATTGGTACTGCCTTTACCGCGATTGTGACAAATGTCGTCAACGGATTGATCACGCCCCTAGTGGGATTAATTGTTTCCTTATTTACGAAAGGAAAAGATTTGAACGAAGCCATGTCTGTTTTAGATTGGACACCTGTTAAGGGAGTTACCTTTGCCTTTGGCGATGTTGTCAGCGCATTGATCACATTCATTATCACTGGTTTTGTGCTATTTTTAATCGTTAAAGCTGCCAACAAAGCAAAAGATGCAGCCAGCAAAGAAGAAGCTGCTGAACCTGAAGAAACGGTTCCTACAGCTGAAGACTACTTGGCAGATATTCGTGATCTATTAGTCGAACAAAAAAAGGCGACTCGAGAAGATTTCGAAGACAAATAAAAACCATGGAGCAAGCGCTCCATGGTTTTTAAATTGCTTCTGTTAAAAATTCGATCTCTACTGTGCGAGTCAATACATCGGAATAGCTGTATGAAACACGTTCGAAAGAATTTTCTTCTGGGTCCAAATCAACTACAAAAACGGAAGGATAAGTCTCTGTTAGGATTCCTTTTCGTTGTGTTTGACGCTTGCGTCCCGTCTGAGCTACAAGCATAATCGGAGCACCAATACGATCTTCCAAGTTTTTCTTGATAGTCGCTAAAGTTGTTGGCATACAGTTCACCTCAACATATATTATAGCACAAATATAAAACTTTTCAATGTTATCATAAGATAAAAAAATTTGCAAATTCTTATTTATTTAATAGGAAGGATTCCTGTTGCGTTATTCATCTAATTCATATATTTTTTTCTTGATCTTATTCTTCGTCCGATTCAGTGCGTTATGAATCGCTTTTTCTGTTTCATTTAACTGCTGCGCGATGTTTTTGGTTTCTTCGCCTTTCAGGTAAGAATGCAGCACCCGTAGCTCTAAAGGAGAAAGGACAACTTCACCCGTCAGGATCATCTCACTGATAAACATCGTCTCCTCTAAAAACTCGTGATAATAAAAACGCTCACTAAAGGTCTCCGGTCCAACCTTCTCAATCGATACAGCCTGCTGCTGTGCCAGACGCTTTTTGGCCTGTTGACGGCGTAAAAGGGAACGGACTCGATTTTCAAAAATCATTTTGTAGTACAAACCGAATGTCGTTCCACGATTTTTGCGGTAGCTCTGTATGGCATCATTTAACGCAATTCGTCCTTCTTGCAACCAATCATCGAAATCAAAATCGCGTATCTTGTAACGATTCTGCATACTGTACACAACGGGAATATATTGATTAAACATTTCTTCAAAGGCAACACTATCAAATGGTTCTGATTTTTTTAGTTCTTCCATTCCAAAAAACACCCCTCTCACAAGTAAAAGCATACACTTTGTCTAAAAATGAGAGGAGTGTTAAAAGGATATTTATTTTTTTCGACTTAATTCGTCCAGTTTTTGCGACAATTTTTGCAATTGTTCATTATTCCAAGGAGAATTTCGACGAAAATTTTTAAAATGCGTATCTTTAGTATCACCAGTTATCAAAGCTTCTGTCTCCTGAACGGTCTTGTACAGCTCACGCGCAGAAGTCCGCAAAGCTCCCTGAGAAAAAATCGTCCATTGCTCTGCTAAATCACTGGTCGCTACCGTTACCTGTGTTAACCGATCATTTAATTCGCCGGCGATTCGCTCAATGTAGCTGTCGGCCGTTTCGTCCTCTTTAGTAAAGACAACCGTTAGCTGATATTTTTTATAGCTTTGAGTGATACCAGGTACAAACTGAGCATCGAACACTACAATCGTCTCAAGTCCTTGATATTTTGCAAAGTTCGATAGACGAAACAACAAGGCTTCCCGCGCTTCTTCTAATCGATCTTGATTTTTCAAGGCTGTTAATTCTGGCCAGGCGCCGATCATGTTATACCCATCAACGATCAATAATTGTTTCTTCATTACAGCTCACTTCGCTTTCGGAAGACCTCATACATCAGTAATCCGGCAGCTACGCCCGCGTTCAAACTTTGAACATGCCCAGTCATAGGAATCGTCAGCATTTCATCGACTTCCTTCTTCAGACCAGCACTCATGCCTTTTCCTTCGTTGCCGATAATCAAGGCAATCGGTCCAGAAACCTTCCACTGACGATAGTCTGTTCCAGCCATATCTGTCCCAAAGATCCAGTAGCCCGCATCCTTCAGCTGTTTGATGCTTTGGGCTAAGTTCGTTACTCGAGCGATCGGTACATATTCCACCGCGCCTGTCGAAGCCTTTGTCACTACAGGGGTGATACCGACTGAGCGATGCTTCGGAATGATCACACCAGATACCCCGCTGGCATCTGCCGTTCGCAGAATCGATCCAAAATTATGCGGGTCCTCCAAACTATCTAAAATCAGTAAGAAGGGCGCTTCTTCAGCGGACGTTTTTGCCAACAGCTCCTCTAACGTCAAATATTCATAGGGCGTTATGCCTAGAACGATCCCTTGGTGGACGCCGCCATCACTTAACGTATCTAATTTTTGCTTGGGCACCCACTTCACCGGAACTGCTTGTTCCTTTGCTAACCTTTTTAATTGATCGATCTTCTCGCCATGTGCATCCTCTTGTAAGAATAATTTATTCCCTCGGCCTGCTTGTAATGCTTCTACACTCGCATGATGACCGAAAACAAAGTTATTTTCTTCCGACTCAGTCACATCAATCGATTCTTTGCGACGGTCTTTCGGACGATCATTTTTTCGCTGATTGTGCCGATCATTTCCACGTCGTTGTTTTTTACCCTTCATTTGCTTCGCCCGCTTTCTCTAAACACCACTTGATCAATTCTTCCAGTCGTTCTTTTTGCTCCAACAGATGCAGATAGCCCATCAAGGCCTCAAAACCTGTGGACATTCGATAGGTCATGATATCTGTATTTTTAGCAGAGGTATAGCTTTTAGCATTGCGTCCACGTCGATAAATCCCCTGCTCTTCTTCTGTCAGCATACCATCTTCGATCATTTTTTGGATCAACATTGCTTGGGCTTTCGCCGAAACATAATGTGTTGCCATGTGATGCAGTTTATTCGGGCGTGTTTGACCTTCTCGTACTAAATGGTCCCGCACATAGGTTTCATAGATAGCATCGCCAACATACGCCAGTGCCAGTGCGTTTAATTGTTTATAATCAGTCATTATACTCGTCTCCAACGGACGCCTTGTGGGGTGTCTTCTAAAATAATTCCTTGCTCTTTTAATTGATCACGAATTTCATCACTGCGGGCAAAGTTTTTGTCTTTGCGGGCTTGGTTTCGTTCTTCAATCAATTGATCAACCTCTTCGTCCAATAGACCTGCCGTTTGGAAGACAATGCCGAAAACGCCCAACATCTTCGTAAATTCCTCCAATGCTGTCGTTAGAACTACTGCTGAAACCTGCTCCTGCTCGCTATAATGATTCAACCATTTCGCCACTTCATAAACGACGGTGATTCCATTAGCCGCATTGAAGTCGTCATCCATTTCTTCAATGAATCGATCTTTTAGTCCTTGCAGCTCAGCGATTCTCGTCGGATCGTCAGCCAATTCCGCGACTGCTGATTCTTGTCGGAACGTCGCATTTTCAAACGCTGTCCGTAATTTTTGCAAGTTCGCTTGAGCATCCTTCATGGTTGCTTCGCTATAACGAATCGGGCGACGGTATTGTGTCGTTGCCATGAAGAAACGCAAAATTTGCGGATCAATTTCTTTCACCAAATCATGCACTGTCACAAAGTTTCCTAAAGACTTGCTCATCTTCGCATCGTCTTCTCCAATCGTTACATACCCATTGTGCATCCAATAATTGGCGAAACGCTGTCCAGTTTTCGCTTCACTTTGAGCAATTTCATTTTCATGATGGGGAAATTCCAAATCCTGACCACCGCCATGAATATCAATCGTATCACCTAGATGCTTGGTCGCCATTACCGAGCACTCGATATGCCAACCTGGACGGCCTTCACCCCAAGGAGAATGCCAAGAAATCTCATCTGGCTTCGCACTCTTCCATAAAGCAAAGTCCAAGGGATCCTCTTTGATCGCTTGCTCTGCGCCAGTTCGTTGACTCGCGCCAACCTCCAGCTCATCAATAGATTGATCGCTTAATTCCCCATAGTGTTCAAACTTACGTGTTCGATAATAAACATCGCCTTCAGCTTCGTAAGCATAGCCTTTTTCAATCAGCGCTTCGATGAACGCCAAAATATCCGGAATATGGTTGATGACGCGCGGATGAAGAGTCGCTGGCTTCACATTTAGCGCAGCAGTATCTTCTTTGAAGGCCTCAATGAAACGATCCGCTACTTCTGGCGCAGTGATTGATAATTCTTTCGCCGCTTTGATGATTTTGTCATCTACGTCTGTAAAATTCGATACATAGTTTACCTCGTAGCCGCGATACTCAAAATAGCGACGAATCACATCAAAGGCGATGGAACTACGGGCATTTCCAATATGGATATAGTTATATACTGTTGGTCCGCAAACATACATGCGAACTTTATTTTCTTCTATTGGTTGAAAAATCTCTTTCTCCCGTGTCAATGTATTGTGTATTTTAATCATGTTGAACCTTCTCCCCTTTTACTCTAACTACTCTTGCTGGAACACCTACCGCGGTCGAGTCCGCGGGTATATCCTTTAAAACGACCGCTCCTGCGCCGATCTTCACACGCTCGCCAATCTCTATAGGACCTAATATCTGTGCGTTCGCCGAAATAAACGCTCCCTGACGTACCGTCGGATGTCGTTTCCCTGTATCTTTTCCAGTTCCTCCTAATGTTACCCCATGAAATAATACGACGTCACGTTCAACCTCCGCTGTTTCACCGATCACTACACCCATTCCATGATCAATGAAGACTCCGGGAGCGATTTTGGCACCAGGATGAATCTCGATTCCTGTTAAAAATCGCCAAAACTGCGAATGAATCCGTGCTAATAAAAACCAACGGTGCCGATAAAGAAAATGCGAGAACTTATGAAAGAATAATGCGTGAACACCTGGATATGTAAGGACTACTTCTGCGCCAGTTCTGACTGCCGGATCATTGCGTTTCGCCGCTGCGATTGCTTCTTGCCACCATCCCATTTACCTCAACTCCTTTATTTTCCTATTGTCAGAATCCATACTATCGTACTCTGACAACTTTTTCATTTTGTTCAAGTTTACTGACTTTCTTCGCTTTCATTAGTTAGCTGCCTATACTGCGAAAAACGTATAAGTATCAACTTTTTCAAAATGCGAAAAAGTTCGTTTGATTTTCATTACGCATACCATTCCACTAACTTGCTAAAGCAAGAAGTGGAACTGGCAGCTAGCACCTTTTTGATGACATCCTTTTTCCAAAAAACAGAAAAAGGATTTTATCGTTGCTTCGCATACGATTCCGCTAAACATCTCATTCTCAGATTAGTCAAGAAATCTTATTTAATTTCTTGTACACTATAGAACTGCGAAAAGCGTAACTCGCAAAAAAGCGTCTTTTGAGTTTCCTCAAAAGACGCTTCTACGTGGTCCCACTTTTGTTTGCAATGATGCCTTGAAACAGGTAACGTCTGTGAACCGTCCTTGGCTACGTATCGCCAAGACCACTCGGAGATGCATTTCGCAAGTGTTGATTTGACTGCTTCCACCTCCCGCAGTCTCTCTGAAAAATCGCCGCTTGCTACTTCTTCTCTTCTATGTGTTTACATTACTTGATCTAAATGTGCTAAGGCTTTTTCTTTGCCTAATAATTCAACGGTTTCTGGTAATTCTGGACCATGGACCATGCCGCTGACTGCGACCCGGATTGGCATCCATAGATTTTTCCCTTTGATACCCGTTTCTTTTTGGACCGCCTTGATTGCAGCTAAAACACTTGCAGCATCGACCGTTTCTAATCCTTCTAGCTGTTCCTTGAAGGCCGCTAATACAGTTGGTACGCCTTCGCCTGCTAAAACTTCTTTCGCAGCAGCCTCAAGCTCTAAATGGTCTTGGAAGAATAAGCTAGAAACCTCTGTGATTTCCGCCGCATAGCTCATTTGTGGTTGATACAAGCTGACTACGCGTTTCACCCAAGCTTTGTGTTCTGGTGTTAGATTTTCTTCGACTTTACCAGCCTTGATTAAATAAGGCAAGCACAAGTCTGTTAATTTATCCAAATCCATCGCTTTGATGTAATGGTTATTGACCCATTCTAGTTTCTTTTGATCAAAGGCTGCGGGCGATTTACTCAAGCGTTCCGTATCGAAAATCTTGATCAATTCATCCTGCGGGAAGATTTCGTCTTCGCCCACTGGTGACCAGCCAAGTAACGCGATAAAGTTGAACATCGCTTCTGGCAGATAGCCTAATTCACGGTATTGTTCGATAAATTGCAGAATGCTTTCATCCCGTTTACTTAATTTCTTGCCTGTTTCTGTATTAATGATCAACGTCATATGACCGAATGTTGGACGAGGCCAACCAAAGGCATCATAGATCATCAATTGTTTCGGTGTATTGGCGATATGATCATCTCCGCGTAAAACATGCGTGATCTTCATCAGGTGATCATCTACTGCAACCGCAAAATTATACGTCGGCATACCGTCACGTTTTTGAATGATGAAATCGCCGCCGACATTGTCAGATTCAAAGCTGATTTCTCCTTTGACCATATCGTCAAACGTGAAGCTCGTATTGCGAGGAACGCGGAAACGAATCACTGGCTCTAGCCCTTGTGCTTCTTTTTCTGCTTGCTCTTCAGGTGTTAAGTTGGCACATTTACCTGAATAATGAGGCATCTCGCCGCGAGCACGCTGCGCTTCACGCTCTGCTTCCAATTCCTCAGATGTGCAGTAGCATTTGTAGGCTAAGTTACTCATTAATAATTGATCAATTAACGGTTGATAAACATCGCGTCGTTCAGATTGACGGTAAGGGCCGTATTTCCCAGGATTTTCTGGTGATTCGTCCCAGTCGATTCCAAGCCAAGCTAAGTTTTCCAGCTGGCTTTTTTCGCCGCCTTCGATATTTCTTTTTAAATCGGTGTCCTCGATTCGAATGATGAATTCTCCATCATTGTGGCGAGCAAATAGATAATTGAACAATGCTGTTCGGGCGTTTCCGATGTGTAAGTGTCCTGTTGGACTTGGTGCGTAGCGCACACGAATTTTCGACATATAGTAGTTCCTCTTTCCCGCTTATTTAACAAATGAAAAACATTTGCTACTCAACACAAATTGTACAATCAATCCATTGTTTAGTAAAGCTGCACTCTTATTTTCCACCCTTATCATGAGTGTAATCTAACTTTTTCTCTGGTGAATCGTCCTTGATGTTACGGCTTGAATGTGCGGGCTTCGCAAAGATCATCCGTCCAGCCGCCGTTTGCAGTGCACTTGTTACAACGACTTCTATGTGTTCATTCATATAATGCTGTCCATCTTCAACAACGACCATTGTTCCATCATCCAGATACGCGACCCCTTGCTGACGTTCCGTTCCAGCCTTCACAACCAAAACATTCATGTTCTCACCTGGGATCACTACAGGCTTCACGGCATTTGCCAAAGCATTGATATTTAAGACTGCAACGTTTTGGAATTCAGACACTTTGTTCAAGTTGTAGTCATTTGTTACGATCACGCCATCCAGCAACTTAGCCAATTTGATCAATTTACTGTCGACTTCGCTGATATCTTCGAAATCTCCATCATACATTTCAACAGCGATGCCTTCTTCTTTTTGCAGTGAGTTTAAAATGTCCAACCCGCGGCGTCCCCGTACACGCTTCAAGCTGTCACCAGAATCGGCAATGTATTGCAATTCATAGAGGACAAAATTCGGGATCATCAAAACGCCTTCTAAAAAGCCGGTTTTCGCAATATCATAAATTCTTCCGTCAATGATGACACTTGTATCCAAAATTTTATATTTATGGAAATGATCATCTGCTTTGCGTTCTAAGACTTCGCCTTCATTTGTTTCAGATTTCTTGCTTCGGCCGCTGAAGAATTTTTTCAATTCATCGATCCGCGTCGTTCCCATCCGAAAGCCTAGATAACCCAATAACAGCATGATCAAAATCGGCAAGCCGCTGTTAATGAACGGGATCGGAATCTGGTACAAAGGAGTCGTCCCGATCAATCCAAGGGTCAATCCAAGGATCGCACCTACCACTCCAAATAAGATATACGTTAAGCTCAATTCATTTAATTGTTTTTCAATTCTTTTTACACCAACTGTGATTGGTTCCACGATAGCCAAAGAAATAATATAAAAAATAATTGCACCGATCAGGCCATTCGTTAGTGAATTATTCAACCACATATTGTCTGCATAACCAACCGCTGTCCACGCTACGGGCAGGAAAGTAATTCCTAAACTAATCCCAACGAGTAAAACGATTACTGTCAACACACGTTTCTGCATGCCATCCCTCCTAAATTCTAATAGTTATTTTTTTGAATAAAGGGCGTGCCGGAAAATCTCTCCGGCACTGCCGCTTATTAACGAAATACTTTTCTTAAGGTTTCCCCTAAGGTTGCCACAGGAACCAATTCGATTCCTTTTGGCGGTTTCCAATCGCCCATATTGTTCTTAGGCAGATAGATTTTTTTGAAGCCCAATTTGCTGGCTTCTTTCACCCGCTGTTCAATGCTATTGACCCGACGAATTTCACCCGTCAAACCAATTTCACCGATAAAGCATTCGGTGGCTTCCGTGCCGTTTTCTTTGTAGCTGGAGGCAATCGCCACAGCCACCGCTAAATCAATGGCCGGTTCATTTAATTTTACCCCGCCTGCCGCTTTTAAGTAGGCATCTTGATTTTGCAGCAGCAACCCGGCGCGTTTTTCCAAAACAGCCATGATCAAAGAAACGCGGTTGAAATCTAAGCCGGTCGTTGTTCGCTTCGCGTTGCCGAAAACAGTGGGGGTTACCAATGCCTGCACCTCAACCAGTATCGGACGGCTGCCTTCCATGGCAACCACGATTGCTGAGCCGGTTGCTCCTTCTAGACGTTCCTCTAGGAAAACCTGTGAAGGATTGGCCACTTCGACCAGACCCCGTTCTCTCATCTCGAAAATTCCGATTTCATTAGTGGAACCGAAACGATTTTTTACCGCGCGTAAGATTCGAAAGCTGTGATGCTTCTCACCCTCAAAGTATAAAACAGTATCCACCATATGCTCCAACATTCGCGGACCTGCGATATTTCCCTCTTTGGTCACATGACCTACGATAAAAATCGCAATACCGTTCGTCTTCGCTAGCTTCAACAGCTCTGCGGTGGTCTCCCGAACCTGGCTGACCGAGCCCGCCACACTAGTGATATCTGGTTGTGTCATGGTTTGGATCGAGTCGATGATCACATAATCCGGCTTCAGATTTTCAATCGTTCGGCTGATTTCTCCCATGTCTGTTTCCGCATATAAATAAAAATCTGTCTCACTTGATCCTAGGCGCTCCGCCCGCAATTTTATCTGCTGCGCACTTTCTTCTCCAGAAACATACAAAACTGTGCCGCCGGTTGCCGCTAATTGATGGGATACTTGCAATAGTAAGGTGGATTTCCCAATACCGGGGTCCCCACCGATTAATACCAATGAACCTGGAACCACTCCGCCGCCAAGAACGCGATTCAATTCAGCTAATTCTGTCTGAACGCGCGTTTCCTTTTTGAAGACGACATCCTTTAATTTGGTAGGTGTCGCACGCTCTCCGGTTAAACTGACACGGTTGCGTCGATCTTCAGGATGATTTTGCTCAATCTCCTCTACCATTGTGTTCCAATTTCCGCAGTTAGGACAACGCCCTAAATACTTAGGCGAAACATAACCACATTCTTGGCAGATAAATTGTGTCTTGGATTTTTTTGCCAAACCCTTCGCCTCACTCATTTAATTGATTCGTTATTTCTGATCGGATGAACCAAAGCCGCCTGTTCGTTCCGCTTCGGCCACATCATTATCGGCTTTTAGAAACGGCAGGAAGATCCCTTGACCGATCCGTTCGCCTTTTTTGATTTGTACGTCTGTCAAACCGAAATTTGAAAACTGGAACATAATATGCCCTTCGTTGTCCGGGTTATTATAATAATCGCTGTCAATCACTCCAACCCCATTGCTTAGCGTCAAGAAACGCTTCAATGGATTGCTGGAACGGTTTGCCAGCTGTAAGTATTCATCTTGTCCCATATAGGCTTTGATCCCTGTAGGAACCAATACGGGTTTAACAATTTTTTCAGATACCTCAGATCCTTTTGTAAAATGCTGAATGACTTGTTTCCAAATCGCTGGAATCACGATATCCTCTGCAGCCTCAAAATCATAGCCTGCCGCATTTTTTGTCGCCCGTTTTGGCAAGTTGATTTGTTTATCCTGGTAAGCTGCTGTTACTTCAAAACCACGTTTTTTCATTGTAATCTCCTTTAGTTCTTTGTGCCTTATTTGGCTCGTCTGTCCAGTTGCTTATTTCGCAAGAAACGTACGGAAAAAGAAGCGGACATCCTTTGTGAAATATATAGCTATTCTACCATAGAGCACGCTTCTGTTCGAAAATCTTTTACGAAAACTCTATGGAAATTTAATGAATTTTTTTCGCTTTATTTTAATTCTCGCTGATTCGTTCATCTAAAGCTGGCAAACGGTTGATATACATCTCAATTCGTTTTGCATAAGAAGGACTCTCCTCATACGTTTTAATCTGTTTCTGCAGCGTTTTAAGATCATCTGTCACAATGCCATTCACATTTAGTGAGATCATTCGATCCATCGAATCGGCATCATTGACTGTCCAAGCATAAACATCCTTATCTTCTTGATGCGCCCGTTGAACAAAATCCCCTGTCAAGGTTGTTTCTTCCATTGTATAAGCATTTGCTGGTGTCTGGGGGAATACTAAATTATAAGGCAAGACATAACTGACATACAACTTTGGTGCCTTTTCCTTCAATTCAGTCACCACGTCATAATCCAACGAATGAATCCGGTGATGATGGGTTAAAATATTCTGTTGATACTTTTCAATAAAGTTTTCCACCATCTCTTTAGAATCTGACGAATTGGTTTTGATCTCAATCAATAGTTTTTGCTGATGTTCATTGGCAAAGGCTAAGTACTCATCAAAGCTGGCAATAGAAGCAACATGACCATTTTCCACAGCTTGCAGGTCTTGAGCCTCACTCAATGTCAGGTCATGGGTGGTTTTGTCACGCCCAGTTAATTTCCGGAAGTTTTTATCATGAAAGACGACAAATTGATGATCTTTGGTTTCTTGAACGTCCATCTCGATATAATCGGGTTTTTCTTTAATGGTCGCGGCCATTGCCGGAATGGTATTCTGTACTCCGTTGCCGTTGTCTACTCCCCGATGAGAGATCGTTAAAGGAATAGAATCTGCCAACCCTGTCAGATACAACACATTGCTAAGCAACGTTGTCCCACCTAAAAAGACAAACAAAATGGCGGCTGCGATACGTGTCCACAAGCTTGGACGGATCAAACGTAACGGACGCTCGCCGCTAATCACCAGTGGATAAAACTTTTGAACCAAGACACTAAAATAAAGCACCGTCGCCCAGGCTAGCATCAATTGACTGAAAAGCTGGATACTTGTGAGTGTGATCATCGCACCGATTGCAGGAAATGGTTTAGGCAACAAGTCCAAAACGACCTGTAGACCATAGCTCAGACCGTAGCCGAGGTACGAAACAATGGTTAAAAATACGGTCAAAATAAATATACGCCAAGCATAATGCCAGTATCGGTGATGGGTCAACGCTAGACTCTTTTCAACCGCTTGTTTTGGCGGCTCATCAGAAAAAATCATTAAGGGCAGGACAAACAGCAAGCGGATTCCGATATACGATACAACAATGGAGGCAAGAATCAATAATAGAAGAAATAATAGGTTCTCACTTAAATAATCTAAAATAAATACTGGTATCGTCACTTTGCTTAATAGAGGAGTTCGGAAAATGGCGTTAGCAAAAGGCAGGATCAGTACAAAATAAAAGAGAAAGAAAAAGAAAGTGGCCGGCCGTAAATGACGCATATGATACACCGATTGCTTAAAAAGCGTCCACAGAGAACGGTCTTCCTTTGTTTGAATACTTTTGATACTGAATAGCTGAAACGTAAATTGTAGAAAAACCAAGGTTAGCACGATGGCTAGCAAAACTAGTAAACCGGCTAAAACTCCCGGATGTTTCGTTAAAATCGTTAAAATATTAGTGCTAGATACATAAGGTATATTTCCTTGTTTTAAAATGAAGGCAATTGAAAATTGAACACACGGAATCACCAACATTTCTAATACGATATTGGTGCCAACAATCAAAAGAATGTAACTGCCCCAATGACGCAAAAATTCTCTTGAGTAGGTAAAGAAAAAACGCAGCGATGACATTTGATACCCCTTCTTTCAAATAAATAATGCAGGTAAATTTCTATAGGACGGTGAATTGCCAAAAATGATGCAAAGGCGAAAAACGAATTGGCAGCTAACTCGGTTTGAGGAAATCATTTTTCTACAAATTAGAAAAATGGTTTTATTTTCGTACGCATACCATTCCACTAAAAAGCTCGCCACTATAGCTCACTCTAACAATTGTTTCTGTTATCAACTTTTAAATAACTGCGAAAAGTGGAACTGGCAGCTAACTCGGTTTGAGGAAATCATTTTTCTACAAACAGAAAAATGTTCTATTTTCGCACGCATACCATTCCACTAGGTTCCATGAGCAACAATTTGTTCTAACTTAATAGTTTGTTTTCTCTCTAAATAAACTGCGAAAAGTGGAACTGGCAGCTAGCTCGGTTTGAGGAAATCATTTTTCTACAACCCAGAAAAATGTTTGCTATTTTCGTACGCATACCATTCTACTAGGTTCCATGAGCAATAATTTGTTCTAACTTAATAGTTTGTTTTCTCTCTAAATAAACTGTGAAAAGTGGAACTGGCAAAAAATCGGGCACACGGGTTTATGTGTCCGATTGTTGTTGGCGTTTTTGATCGTATTCTGGATCAAACTCGTCGGTTTCGATATAAATATAGGCCTTTTTATCCGGTAATGCCCTGCGAATGACGCGTTCGATTTGGTTAACCACATCGTAGCTGACGCCTTCATAGGAATCCGCAATGTCAATTTTCGCAGCGATCATGACTTCCGTTGGACCTAAATGAACGGTTTTGATATCGATGACTTTTTTGACTTCATCTCGTTTAAACGCATCTTGAATTTTTATCAGATCGTTCTTTGAGACGCTCTCGCCAATGATTAGACTGTAAAATTCTCGTGCTAAAAAGATCGAAGCAAACATCAGCATCATCCCGATCAACAATCCGCTCAAGGCATCGAACATCGGGTTTCCAGTAACCATCGTCAATACGGTTCCGATAATCGCCAACACTAAACCAATCACCGCACAAAAATCCTCTGTGAAAATAATCAGAATTTCACTGTGGCGGCTTTCATGTAGAAACTTGAATAACGGCAGCTTCTCTGTGTTCAGTTCATGGATCTCCTTGATCGCTATTCGCAACGAGCTTCCTTCTACTAAGATACCAAAGACTAAAATCGCTAATACGATTAGAGGATTGGCAACCTCATGGCTGGGATGGAATAATTTTTCCACTGCTTCCCAGATCCCTAACGCCCCACCACCAAAGAACAACATGGTGGCAACAATCGTGCTGAAAAAATATTTGGCGCGGCCTTCACCAAACTGATGCAGCTCACTTTGACCGCGAGCAGCACGACGATCACCAAATAATAATAAAATTTGATTGCTGCAATCCACCACACTGTGGATACTTTCATTCATCATCGCGGCACTGCCACTAAGCATGTAACCGACAAATTTACTAACAGCCACTAACACATTGGCCAATAAGGCCGCCAGTACCGCCATCGATCCCTGCGTCTTTTTCTCTTCCATTTGATTCACTCGCTTCCTAATGCCTCTATTATAAAGCAGAAGCGAAAAATCATGAAAGCAAAGCCCTTCAAGTCCGCTATTGTTTTCATGATTCTTTTAATAAGCAAGTAGACATCCTTTACTTTACGTCTTGAACTCCGTCATATTCCCGCGAAAACGCAACGGTAAATGATTGCGCTGCGCCACATAATTGGCGCGTTCATCGATTGTAACTGCCCGCAAGAAGGTTTTCCATTGTTGACGGATATCCTGTTCATTACTGGCTTCGGCAAATTCTGGGCAGCTGGTGTTTTCCATTAAATGGATATTTCCATGATCGATGATCCCCAATAGCTCGTGGGTCTCATCATAGATCATGATTTTTTCCTGAGGATATCTTTCCGCAAAGTGGGGACAAAGATAGGGCATTACATAGTGTTTGGGATTAATTTTGCTGAAGAGCACATCGCCGACATACTCAAAACGAACAAAGCCCGTCAACAAATGATTTTCTCCCAACAGCGTGCGGATACTTTTTCTCAGGGCTAAAATCGAAGGGTGTCCTAAATGATTTTCCAGCAAATCTTTTGTCTGCAGCGCGATCTCGATGGCGTCCAGCAAATAGCGCTCTTTGCCTTCAAGCGTGGCGTAAAAACCATTTTGAATAAACAAAAAATTTTCTGGGCGCAGACGTTGCCGCAATCGGCGATAGATTTTCTCGCCTCGTACTGGATCGGTTGCGACCCATTCTGCCAAAAACAAGCTTTCAACCGCGGTTTCCGGCGACAAAATCAGGGTTGGAAACTTTTTCTCACGAAAGCTGCGATCCACCACCGTCATAAAGCCAAGAAAACTGCCGTCATATTCCCAATGTTCCGCAGATTCTTGCATCCTAATCACCTACTCTTCGCATGTTCAAATCGTTCGACATCAAATAATGATAACTGTTCACTGACTGATTGTGTGTTGTGCTTTTTCAATACTTCATATTGCTTTGAGGAAATCAAAGAAGTAATGATCCACTCAGGGTCTTTGATTAAGCCGGCAGGTGTTTCATGATTGCAGGCAATAAAATATTGTGCCCGTTTGATCACGATGCCTAATTTCTTTAAGTCGGTCAAATGGAGCCGATAATATTTACGCGCCTTGACAATATTTTGCGCGCTTTTTGGACCGATTCCCGGAACGCGCAGCAGCTGATCATACGTCGCAGTCTGGACATCTACGGGGAAGCGTTGATAGTTTTGGACTGCCCAATTCGCTTTAGGATCAAGATAAAGGTTGAAATTTGGCTTGTCCTCAGATAAAATCTCATCCGCTGTAAACTTGTAAAACCGCAGCAGCCAATCCGCTTGATACAGGCGATGTTCCCGCAGGAGTGGCGGTTCTGTCGTTACCGCTGGCAATAAATTGTCCTGATTGACTGGGATATAGGCCGAATAATACACCCGCTTCAACTGATATTTTTGATACAAATTCTCGGAAATCTTCACGATCGACCGGTCACTCTCAGGACTGGCTCCGATAATCATCTGTGTTGACTGTCCGGCAGGCACGAAGCTCGGACCACGGCGGACCGCTGGTAAAAATTCCTGTTCTTTCTTTACCGTCGTAATTTGCTTCATTGGCTTATATAAGTCAAACGGATCTTTGTCCGGAGCCAGTAATTTCAGACTTTCGCGGGAAGGAAGTTCGACATTGACGCTCATTCGATCCGCCAGAAAGCCTAACTCCTCAATCAATTTTTCATCCGCGCCGGGAATCGCCTTGACGTGGATATACCCGCGAAAGCCCTTTTCTTCACGCAAAATTTTCAAGGTCTTAATCAAGAGCTCGCAAGTGTAGTCCGGATTTTTAATAATCGCCGAACTCAGGAATAAGCCTTCAATGTAATTGCGCATGTAGAAATCCATGGTTAAATCCGCCACTTCTTGCGGCGTGAAGGTTGCTCGTGGAATCCCGTTAGATTTACGGTTAATACAATAGTGGCAATCAAAAATACACGCATTGGTAAACAGCAGCTTCAATAACGAGACACATCTGCCATCTGGGGTGAAGGAATGACAAATTCCCGAAACCTGTGTGCTGCCTACCGTTCCTGTCCGTGTATTATTTTCGACACCGCTGCTGGAACAGGAAACATCGTATTTCGCTGATTCCGCTAAAATTTCTATTTTTCTTTCCAGTTCCATCGAAAATCACTCCTTATACATACGAATGCCATCATTATCAAAAAAAAAGCATTTTATACGAACGTATGTTCTTATTTAACCAAAAAAAGGACGAATTGTCAAAAAAGAATTTGAGAGATACTCCTAAAGACGGATGAAGAAGGCGCAGAATTTGCTATAATTTAAAGCATCCAGTAGGACATAATAAAAGGAGTGGGAATAATGGAAAGGAAACAATATGTTTGTGATAAGTGCGGGTCGCAGCACTATACGTCTGACCAGTTTCAAGCAACTGGCGGAAACTTTGCGAAGATTTTTGATGTTCAAAACAAAAAATTTACGACCATCAGTTGTAAGCGCTGTGGGTATACGGAGCTTTACCGCGGAGAAACCTCTGACGGCTGGAATATCCTCGACTTCCTAATGGGCGGCGGGTAAATAAAAAGGCGGCGATCGCCGCTTTTTTATTTTGCCTTCGATTATCGAACGACTACCGCATATTTTCTTGCATTGTAGATGTTTTCAAAAGTCGTACGACTCAACCAATAAGAACCGCTGATCGGATCAGAGACATGGACTTGATTGCCGGCTTTATTGAAGCCATCCAAAGTGACCGCATGATTGTTGTTGGCGGCAACCCCAAAGTTCCAATTCCCCCAGCGAATCGGTTGGAAATTGATGGTCACCCACGCCACGACCGGATTGCCGTTTTTCACTTCGTTGATCAAGGTGTTCATCGAGCTGCCGGAAATATTTTGAACATTCCCGTATTTTTGTCCCCAGCTGGTCAATGGTGCTGGATAAATCGCGGAATAGGTATAGGAATTTTCAACAAATGGCGAACCAACAAAGCCGCTGTTAGGATTACCATTTGAGGATTTCGGAATTGTATTTAAGAACGAACGCAGACTCCAATTTGTCAGCTTGCCTTTATACTGCAAGGCTTGAAGTAAAGAAGCGCCTTCGCAGCCGCTTGGTGCGCCTAATGCATATTGGTTGTAATTCTTCACTCCAAGCAGGCGATAATCTTCGTGACTCTGCTCACCACCGCCAACCGCATACCAAGCGATCCCTTCATAACGCCAGCCAAGCTTTTTCAGCTGATCGCGCTCAGAAGTAATCGGGGTGTAGTGATGGGCTCCCGCCTTCGCATTCGGATTGTATAGACGATAAAGCGGCGTACCTGAGCTTGGTGAATACCAAGAGATTCCTTCGTAACGCCAGCCAACTTTTTTCAAATGATCCCGTTCACCCGCATTTAACGTGTAATGATGGTCCCCAGCGTTTGGATTATACAGACGATAAACAGGATTTCCACTGGCTGGGGCTTGCCAGCCGAACCCCTCATAACGCCAACCGACAGAACGTAGATGATCCCGCTCACTGATCGTTTTTGTATAGAAATGCTCTCCGCTGTTGGGATTGTATAAGCGGTACATCGGAACCGATGCCGCAGCAGCTCTAAAGGAGCGAGCATTGCCTTGGATCAATTCTTCTTTTGGTGCTTGTGTTTCATTGGCTTCGGTTTGCCCTTCTTTGTGAGGCGGCTCCAGCTGGACAACCTCGCCATTTACGACCGCTGTTTGCGGTTCTTCAGCAGGGGCCGAAGCTTGAGCAGCATCCTGTGGTGGTTCTGAGCTAGACGTCTCCGACGAAAGAACGCTTTCAGAACTTTGACTTTCTATCACTGAACTACTTGCTGTTTCCGTAGAACTTTGGCCAGCAGTCTCTGCTTGAGTAACTGCTGGCGCTGCAAACGCTGCAAGAGTTACCACACAAACAAACAGTACACTTTTTTTCATTTAAACATTCCTTTCTAAAATTATAAATAATAAAACAAGCATTTATACAGCGAAATCACATACTTAACTTGCATTAATTACTATATTATACTTTTTTCATTTGATTTAGTCTTTCTTTCCGCTTGCTTTAACAATAAAAAATCCGCTAAGAATATTCTCAGCGGATAATTATTTTATTTACTGATGGATACACGCGTCGGACTCACCCAGGTGCCTGTCCCGAAGCCTAAAATTGTTTTGATTGCCGGAATAAAGGTTGTTGCTACTGTCAATGTATTCATCATCCAATAGATCAACATGTAAAAAGGTGCAAAAATCAGATATTTGAGCTTCCGACCGCCATCATCAATAATGAGTGCGGCCGCGACCTGCAGAAAACCAGCTAACATTTCAAAATTTATGAAGATGAAGGACAAGGTCAGCATATGGAAGACTCGATGGTATTCGCCCAAAATTAGTGAATAGATCATCATTCCAACAAACGGCACTGAAAACAGCCAATAATAAAGGCTCCACAAAATACTGAAGCTTTGATCTAAAAACAACAAAAACTGTTCAAAATACTTAATCGGGTGTAGCGGAACCCTCTCCATATTGGTCAGCCACACTTCCGTTCCGCCTTTTGACCAACGTTTTCGCTGACGATACAGCATCTTTAACGTGTTGGGAACACCCATGAAAAACATAATATCCGGCGCAAAGGTCGGAATCCATCCCTGCAGTTGTTGGTCCCACGCGATACTGATGTCCTCAGTTGCCCGATCTTGGCGGAACAAGCCGACATCAATCAGGGCATCCTTGCGATACATTGTATTGGCACCACTGTAAGCATACATCGTCCCAAGAGTCCCTACCTGTCCCCGTTTGATCACTCCGACAATACTTGAAAATTCGACGGTTTGCGCCTTTTCAATGATCTTCGACCGATTTTGAACATCCATATTCCCTGTCACAGCCGCCACATTTTGATCGGCATCCTTCATGAAGTAATTCATATATTTCCAAAGCGCGTCAGCTTCAGGAATAGTATCTGCATCATTACTTAATATGTACTCACCCTTGGCAAAACCCACGCCAATATTAAAGGCATGAGCTTTTCCTTTATTCTTTTCGATTCGCAGCACACGTAATCGAGGATAGCGGCTCTGTAAACGAGCTAAAATTTCAGGTGTTTGATCGGTTGAGCCATCGTCGGTAACAAGCACCTCATAATTGTGGTAATTCAGTTCATTTAACAAATAGGTCAGTGTATCTTCGAGCACGATTTCTTCATTATGTGCCGGCACCATGATCGTCACGAAAGGCTCATCTGAAATAGGAATCTTTCTAAAGGTCGTTCGTTTATAGCGATAAAAGAAACGATAAAAAACAACCTCAATTAACCAAATAAACGCACCAAGCACTGGATAACTAACCAAGACAAACAGTAAAGTTTTCACTATCCCATTCAAAATCGAATAACTCAATTCAACTGCCATGCCGCTCTGCCTCCTTATAAAGCTCGCGAATCGTTGCATCCGCTAGATTCTTCTCCTCCGGCACAGAATAGTAACGGCTCTCATGACGGGTCTCTTCTGAGCCAAAGCGTTCCGAATAGAAAGTATTCAACGCCATTTTTCTGATGCGCAGACCTTCGTCATCGTAAAGCTTTTCTACCCGCTCGTGGTATTTGATACGATGATTATTTCGCAGCACCAAAAAAAAGAGACCGATTGAGAGAATCCCAAGAGAAACTAAAAACTGAAAGCCAGTGTGATAATAAACCGCCTCTCCTGTACGATCCTTCCACACATGATAGACTTGTGAATTATTCTTCAAAAGTGTCGATGAAAGTGTCCAATAAACTGGAATACCTACAGCAATCCAGCCGATAATCGTTAGTATACCAATATAGAATTTATTCCCCCAATGTCCCTTCTCAAAAAAGTGATCCTTTACAAAACGCTTTTCCGCATTGTGATCTTTTCTTTGGTTTTTCATATCTATCCCTTCTTCTTTCATCATTATGGCTTCGGTTTCCAAAAATACAAATTATTCGTTCTCATTCATTAGCAGTTTTTAATTTTTTCTGTTATGCAACCAAAGCTTACCAATTTTGTTATCTGAGGTTGATACTCTTTTATAGACAAATAAGTTAAAGTGTAATCAAGGGAGATGAAAAATATGAATAATCAGAAAAATCCGATCGCGAACAATCTGCGATCATTAAGAAATCGAAACAATTGGTCATTAGAATATGTCGCAGAAAAGTTAGAGGTATCACGTCAAGCCGTTGCTAAATGGGAAAGCGGCGAGTCTTTGCCAGACGTATTGAAATGTGACGCACTAGCGAATTTATACGAGGTTACATTAACGGATCTCATCAGACACAATCAAGAAGAAGAAGGGGTGCCGATTGGACCAGCCGGCAAACACATTTTTGGAATCGTTCCTGTGGGGGCACGGGGACAGATTGTCTTACCCAAGAAAGCTCGTGATCTTTTCAACATTGAAACGGGTGATACCTTAGTGGTTCTTGGCGACACGAACCCAACTTTTCCCGGCATCGCTTTGATCGACAGCCAAAGTTTCATACAACTAACAGGAAATAGTCTTGAACCGCTTTTTAATCGAAAGGAGGAATCCTGATGAACCTGATGGAAGTCACAGAACTGACTAAAAATTATCCGACATTTTCCTTAAAAAATGTCAGCTTTCAAGTACCCAAAGGCAAAATCATCGGATTGATCGGTATCAATGGCGCCGGTAAAACTACTATTCTGAAGGCTTTATTGAACCTGATTCCTATTGATCATGGAAAGGTTACGATGTTTGAAAAACTCTTTTTGGAAAATGAACTGGCCTGCAAGGAGCAGACTGGGGTTGTTCTAGGCGGCATCGATTTTTATAAAGAGAAGAAGATCAAAGACATTACGAAAGTGACGAAACGATTTTACGAAGATTGGGATGAAGCAGCATATCAAAACTTCTTAACGCTTTTTTCCTTGGACCCCAATAAAAAAGTCAAGGAACTTTCCGCTGGGATGCGGGTGAAATATTTGATCGCCCTGGCACTGTCTCACAAAGCAAAACTATTCATTTTTGATGAGCCTACTAGTGGTCTTGATCCAGTTTCACGGGATGAGCTGATCGAGATCTTTCTTCAAATCGTTAAAAATGGTGAAAAAAGTATTCTTTTCTCCACGCATATTACCTCCGATCTGGAAAAATGCGCGGATGGCATCGTTTATATCCAGGCAGGGGAACTGGTTAAAGCAGCGCCGAAACAAGAATTCATTGATTATTTCCAAAAGCTGAAACGCCCTGAGGAAACAGAGGCGCTGAGCTTAGAAGATATTATGGTACGAATGGAGAGAAAACACTATGATTTCTAACTTACTATATAAAGAGTTTCGTTTGGCCCTTCATCCTAATTTGATTGTCTTTACACTGATGGGACCACTCATTTTAATACCTGGATATCCTTATACAATGGTTTTTCTTTTCAGTTTGATTGGGAATTTCATTAATCTAATGTATACACGAGAAAACAACGATATCTATTATTCTGCTTTGCTTCCATTGAAGCGTTCGGAGGTTGTTTTAGGAAAATGGCTGGTTTTATTGATCTCTCAGCTATTAACGATTGTAATTTCTATTCCTTTTGCCTTTTTACGACTTAGGCTTCTATCCATGCCAAACCCTGTGGGAATCGAAGCGAATGTGGCGCTTTATGGCTTTGGTCTGATCATCTTCAGCTGCTTTAATTTCATCTTTCTAACAAGTTATTTTCAAACAGGCTACAAAGTCGGCGCATCCTTTTTAAAAGCGTTAGCTCCAGCGACTTTTATCGCGATCATCGTTGAAGTTCTTGTCCATTTTCCACAGCTGGCTTGGTTGGATTCAGTCACTTTTGACGGACAAATCAAACAGCTGCCGATTTTGGCAATAGGCCTGCTGATTTATCTTGTTGCCATGTGGAGAACCTATAAAGTTTCTGTTCGTCGATTTAGTCAAGTGAATTTATAAGCTCTACGAAAAAAAACGTTTTGATCGTTTGCCGATCAAAACGTTTTTTACTTCTCGAAATACCCCGTCCAAGAAAGTCCATCATCGTTTACTTTCCCTCCGACAAACTCTTTCTGAGTGGCTTTTCTGACCAATTTCCCCTCACCGGTCAGGTCCTCCATCAGCTCTTTATGACGCGAGTATGTCACCTGTTCTAGCTCATTCAAGTCGCGATTCGTGAAAAAATCTTCACTAGGCGCAACCTGTTCTGTCTGCGAGAAATCAGGCGTTTCCTGCTCCTCAACAGCAACATCCTTCCTTTGAGTAAACCAAAAGAATAAAAATGCTGCACCCAGTACACCAACCAGTGCCACTACTTTCTTCATTACGTCCTCCCCTGAAGCATCTTCTTACTTTTAGTATGCCACAGTTGAAAACGTTTTTGAATGAAAAATTAATTGTTTAGCGAATATTCCTTTATTTTTGAAAGAAATATATGAAGATGCCTTATTTTCCAGAAAAAAATAAAATGAAAATCAGCTTGTTTTACTCAAACTCTTCGTATTCATTCGGATCTTGACCCTCAATGCGGCCATCCGCCTTTTCTAAAAGATTGATTCTCTCAATTTCTGTTTGAGACAATTCAAAATCGTAAATAGCCAGATTTTCCCGCTGATGTACCAAATTCCGGGATTTAGGAATAGGAAGAATTCCCCGTTGCGTATGCCAGCGTAAAATGATTTGTGCCGGTGTTTTTTCGTATTTTTCGGCTAGCTCAGTAATCACTGATTCCTTCAAGGCATCGCTGCCGCGTCCCAAAGGACTCCACGCTTCGGTTATAATCCCGCGTTCCTGATTTGCTGCGACCATTCGTTCTTGCACCCAATAAGGATGAATCTCGATTTGATTAACCGCCGGTGTCACACCGGTTTCTTCAATGATCTTATCTAAATGCTCCGGTTCAAAGTTAGAAACCCCGATCGAACGGATCAGTCCTAATTTTTGCGCAGTCACTAGCGCCTGCCAAGCTTCGACGTAAAGTCCTCGTTTTGGTAAAGGCCAGTGAATCAAATACAAATCAAAATAGTCCAGTCCCATCCGAAAGAGTGACTCTTGGATCATCATCAACGCGTCTTCATAGTGATGGTACTTTCCTGGCAGCTTTGTTGTTACAAAAAATTCTGAACGAGGAATGCCGGAACGACGAATCGCTTCTCCAACAATTCCTTCACTATCATAATTCGTGGAGGTGTCTAACAGACGGTAGCCATCCTGGATCGCCGTTAAAACTTGATCAAGCCCTGCGCCTCCACGAATCTGGTAGGTGCCTAAACCAATCGCTGGTATCTGATGCCCGTCATTCATCGTAATCAATGGTGCTTTCATCATCAAAATCCTCCTTTTATTTAGCGGCTCCATCAATCATGGAGCACGTTTCAATTTCTACCTTACCATCAACTTCTTCTATCTGTTAAATCCTCTGCTCACTTTAAAAGAAATACTTTTCAGATAAGGCAGAAAAAAATGCGGAAAAGATGTATACTACTGATTGAACACTTTAGAGGGAGAAGATCACAATGGATTCAATTATTTGTATCGTTTTGGGTATGCTGTTTGCAAATGGTGTTCCCCACTTTGTCAAAGGGATCACCGCTGAAAGATGGGATGTTCCTTGGAAAAAACCAGCTTCTGCCTCCACAAATGTCCTATGGGGAATAGCAAATTGGCTGGTCGTCGTCATCCTTTACGCACTTTTCAAACCAGATGTGAATAGTTTTGATGCCGCCTGCTTTTTAATTGGTATGGGCATTACCGGCTACTACCTTGCCCTGCATTGGTCAGAAAATAAAAATGAAAATGACGCTGCCTAATTCAGCAGCGCCATTTTTTTATGCTTCAATTTCCGCTTTTTGTTTCTTCGTCAGCTTCTGATAGACTAGCTGATACGAGGTTTCTATCAGTTGCTGAATCGCGTCATCCGACAACTCGTCGCTGGCCAGCTTGATAGAGTTCCAATGATTTTTGTTCGTGTAGTATCCCGGAATCACTGTCCCGGAATAAATCTCCCGCAGCTCTTCATTTTTTTCCGGCAAGTTTTTCAAGGTAATAATCGCATCCTCACTCGCCTGATCACTCATCATCCCGAACATCTTGCCCTGCAAATCAAAATAAAGCACTTCCCAATCTTCGCGAAAATAAACTTTTGCTCCCTTTAGCGTTTCCCCAAACGTTTTAAACCCGTTGATACGCTGCTGCATCACTGAATTTTCCATAGCTCCTCCTCTGTCACGCCCCTCTAACTCAGGAACAGATCACTTTACTAATTAAGGTATCATGCAACGAAGGGACAATCAAATACAAAAAAGCAGCCCTTCTTTTAAAAATAGAAGGACGTACTTCGACAAAAGAATTTTGCCTTTAGTAAAAATCATGCACGCTTTGAATAAAGGTTTAAAAACTTGAAAATCCAGAGACAAAGAGCCTCCTTCCAGTTCTAAATCGTGTTTTTGTAGTAAATTTTATAGAGTTTTTGGAAATTTATCTTGTTCGAATTAGAAAAGGCAGATGAGCAAGTATCTTATTAAAAAAATATTTTAGTTTTTTGATAATACAGACCAGGAATACTTTTATAACTACTGAAATTTCTAGTTTTGAGGTTGACAGATCATCCAAAAAGATAACACCAATTTAAATAAGTTGAGGGCACTTGTACCCCTGTATTCTTACTTGAAATGCTCCATGATTATTCACTTCATAAACTTTAACTCTTAAAAATATTCCTCACAAATTTGTTCAATTTCACTATAACTTAACCCATAGTTAGAATGTTTAAGCTGACTTTTAAACCAAGTAAACATTGTCGCTTTTTCTTGTATGGTCGCTTTCTCAAGAATCGCTTCCCAAACGTAGCGACATTCTGCAGACACTTCATACAACTCTCCTTCTAAATCATCCATATCTACCTGCTCAACTTCGAGAAGAATATAGTTTGTTAAGTGAAAAGCAGCAAGATGTGCCTTTTTCTCTACTAACGATACGATTTCATCGTCAATAAAACTAATTAAATCATTGACAAATTTTTCGATTTTGTCGTATTCAATATAATTTTCATCCCCCGCATGCCGAAGAACAATTTTGTCAATTCGGTGCTTTAATTGCTGCACGTCCTTTTCTGTGATTTCTGAAGAAGTAAGTCGAGTAAAACGTTGAACTAAATTTTTATCTTTTTTTAAAAGGTCAATTAGAAAATCACGAACCACTTGCTCTTCTGCATTCGATACTAATTGTTCGATTTTTTTCGAAGCAACTCGTATATCTTGCCATTGATCTTCGTTTTTTCCATCTTCATACTCGTATAAAACCGCTGCCATATGTTTGCAATACTTATCTACACCTGCATAAGGACAATCACAATAAAGCCTCGGAAAATCATATTTGATACCTTCAATCACAACTTCGTAATCATCCGTTCCGGCAACAGCTGCCTGAATCAAATCGTCTTGTACCTGAATATCAACAACACGTTCTTCTAAAAAATATTCGTATCCTCGATCTAGAATATGTGTTTTAAACAAACTTTCCCAATTTTCCATAATTTTCTCCCTATGTGATTCTTTTTATCCAATCCTTATGCAGCCTTGTCGTAATGCCCTGTACCGTTCCCGGTTTTTCATGCTTTTTCAGTTGAAAAATCTCTTCATGTCGTTCGTCCTCATCTGCGACTCCTTCCCATAATCGGTTCAAGACCTCATGCCAACTAATAAAATTGGACCATAAAATCATTTTTTTGTAGTAAGCTGCAGGGACTTCAAAGGTGAAAAGAGCATGTCTCGAAAAATCAATGCCACTTTTTTTCTGAAAGATACGCATAGATATCCGGCCAAACCCAGATTAAATCACGATCTAAAGGTATGTTCATCCGTTTTATAAATTGCCTTTTCATCCATTCTAATGCCCACAGACAATTTTCCCCTTCTTCGTCATCCGTAAAGATAGAGTATTCTGGATCTCTTTTAGGAATTATAAATCCTTGTAAATCAGTATATGTCAGAAAATCTCTCCGTTGAATCGTATAGATTTTCATCTCTCTCACCCTCTTAAATTCAATAATTCCGTTCGTTTTTACTATTCAATTACTTCTTAAAACAGTTTTCGCATTAAAAAAGTATTTATGGAAATCATCTTATTATTTTAGATATAAGATTTACATTTAAAACTGCTCTAGCCACAAAAAATCGTTTCCACTTTTTTAGATTTGAACGTTTATGGCAACCGAAACTAGAAAACCTATTAGACTCTTTACATCCCACTATTTTTAGATTTGAACTTTGATTATCACACCGAAAATTCTGAACGATTTACAAATTTACATTCCACTCTTTTAGATTTAACCCCACCCTAAATTATACCTGTTGCCACTTGGTCTTAGAAGCACTTTTCTGTCGATCACAGGGTTACACCCTGATCACCGAGCAATCATAACAATGACTTTCGATACAATCTCCTCTTTTTCAATCATTTTGTGCTGCTGTCGTAACTATGGCCATTTCTGTCTTTTTCAGGTTGACAGATTTTTTCTACTACCACTCAAGCTTGCACTGATTCGGCTTCAATTGAATGTGAAATAGCCATCCGCATTGTTTAAAAAAACGGATGGCTGTTTAGTTATTTCATTCCATGACAAATAAACCTTCAAAAGGGGATTTTTTTAATTTTGCAGTTTGAAGAGAGTGTCTCTAGATGATTGTAAACAATTTATTTTCGTTTACGTTTCCTACTTTTCTTTTTATCTTCTTTTGCTTTCTTCGTCCCTTTTTTGGCTTTCCTGATCAGCCCGTCCTTATATTCGAGTTCTTTTTGCTTCTCGCTTTTCGGCTTCTTGTAGCTCTCATAAGGGAGCTTCTTTGTAGCTGAAAGTGCCATGGGTCTTGGTGTAGAGGATTTCTGGGATTTTGTCTTGGGTGGTTCTTTTACTGTGGCAGTTGCTGATTCGCTGATTGGTTCGGCTTTTTGCGTTGTCTCAGCAGGAATTTCAGTAGAGTCTTCTTTTGCTTCATCCTTTTTAAGTTCTTCCATCCGAGTATCGGTCAATACAATTCCTTCTGGCAATAATGCCTTTACTAAGCTCAATTTTTCATCTTCTGTCATATGGCTAAAGTCAAACTCTGTTAGCGCTTCCTCTTTTGAGTGAACGGTCTCAAGTACAGACTCCTCCACGACTTTGCCTTTTCTGATTTTTGGATGACGGGTGCAGTTTTGAATATCAGAATTTTCTAGCTTAACAAAACGGCGAATGCCTTCTTTCTCAAAAATAGTTAACGAACTCATTAACTCTAAGACGGCATCAATTTTCATCCCAGAAGAATTTGAGTCCGCATCCCGTAAGCTCCATGTATGAAGCTTGCCAACTGCATCTTCAAATGTGGAAAGAATTTTGTATTGCTGACCATCGGTTTCCTCCACAGGTGTTGTTGGGGTGAATAAGTATTTTTTGCAGTCGCTCAAGCGATTGTTAAAACGATGGTATTCATTTTTATTTTTGTATAAACGGTTTTTGACCTGTGCCCACTCTTTCTCCTCTTTAAAGTAATTCTGGAACAACGGACCACATTTGCGCAGAACATCTGTTGGCTCCGCAAATAGCAGAAGTTCTCTGACTAAATCACTGCAGAAATCAGAAAAATCACTGATGCACAAAGAATGCCGGATCAGCACCGCGACCAAGTATTGAATAACAGTATCTGAATCAGATGAATCTGCATAAAATTTTGAAATTCGTTTTTCAAGATTTTCTCTTCCCATAGTATAGATAGTTATTTGTGATAATGGCTTTGTTAACATCGATTTTCTCTCCTTCTACTTCTAATTTATACATACTCTTTTTTGTTTCCTTTTAACTTCACCTCTATATTATATAACAGGAACAATCTTAAAAAGTTGCCAACATTTTTATTTTTTCAATAGGAAAAGAGTTTTTTGAGTTCCGTTTTACGTTTTACTTCCACACGAAAAACCGTTTGTTTTCCAGAATAACAAAACAACTATTTTAGTTATTTATTTAATTTATTTTTAGATATATAGTATTATTTAAGTACACACATATTTATTAATCATTATTTTCAAACAATAGGGAATTGGAGGGATTTTAGTGAAAAAGAAGATTGGGGTAAAGCTAGGTATTACATTCGCTGTCTTGTTTAGCTTTCTGTTCGCTTCACCAACGCAACAATATCAGGTAGAAGCTGCGAAAACAAAGACCGAGAAGAAAGCGAGCATTAAACGAACAGCAAACAAAAAAGTAACGGTAAAAGTGAAGAAGTATATTGATGGGGATCGAACACGTTTTAAATTGAAAAATGGCAAGACGGTCACAGCAAAATATTTATTGATCACGGCACCTGAGCTGAAAAAGGAAAATCCTTATGCACAAGAGGCGAAGGAACGCACCAAAGAATTGTTGAAAAATGCCGAAAAAATTCAGATTGAATACGACAAAGGTGCGAAACGCGATAGTAAAAAACGTGAGTTGGTTTATGTTTGGGCTGATGGAGAATTAGTGCAGGAAACGTTGGCAAGCGAAGGTTTGGCAATGATGACGAGCACCAAAGGCAAGAATACGAAATACCTCGATAAAATTAAAAAGGCCGAAAAACAGGCAAAAGATCAAAAACGAAACATCTGGAGCATCGAAAATTATGCTCAAGGTGATAAAGGGTACAGTCAAGCCGCGGCAGATGAGTATAAAAAGGCTCAGTCAGAAGCGTTAGCGGCAAAAAAAGCGGAAGAAGAACGGCTGCAAAAGGAACAGGCTGCAAAAGAAGCGGCGGAAAAGCAAGCCGCAGAACAAGCGGAAGCGGCTAGAAAAGCGGAACAGAAACGACTCGCTGAGGAAGCCGAAGCAGCCAAGAAAGCCGAGGAGGAACGTCTTGCCCAAGAGGCAGCTGCTCAACAAGCAGCCGCACAGGCGCAAGCAGAGGCAGAAGCGCAAGCCCAGCAGCAAGCACAAGCGGCGGAAGCCGCACAGGGGCAGACCGTCTATGTCACTCCAACCGGTAGTAAATACCACACCCATAAATGCGGCAATGGCACTTACTCGCCTGCCACACTAGAAGAAGCACAAGCCCGCGGGTTAACGCCTTGTGCCAAGTGTTATTAAAAGCGATCTATTAATAAAAAACATTAATAAACGGCCAAATCCGATAGACTCCATCGGATTTGGCCGTTTCTCCTTTTTTCTGATTAATACAGAGATTTTAGCTTACTTAGTTCATCCAGCATCGCTTTTCTTCTCGGATAATTCGTCTTGAATTCCTGCATCAGCCGCTTTCCTCGAAGATTTCCGCCAGAAATCTTCGTCATCCCCTTCATTAGATTAGCGATCGCACGATACTTTTGACGATTCGATACAGGGGCTGCTAATTGCCGTAATTCTTTCTCATATTTATCTAGCATTCTTTCAGGAAATCTGTCTTTCAATAAGTCAAAATGCTCGCGTGCCTTATACAATTCAAAGGAATCTTCAACATACGTCATTAATCGCTCATAATCTTTTTCTTCTAAATAGAGACGATCCATAAAGTCTTTTCCTTCTAACGCTGAATAAATTCGTTGCCTAGCAGCTGGCCATTCTTCTTTTGTATAATTTGCCTTTAATTCACGGAAAATTTCGATATTCCCTGGGTCATCGGTTAGCAAAAGCTGCCACAATTGGTCAAGATAGCGATCCTTATCGCCTAAGGTATTATAGATTGCTTTCAGCACATGGCTATATTCACTGACTAACCCTGGATAAGAATTATCCAACTTAATGCTTTCTTCCAATGTCTTGATGGCCGTTGAATAGTCCTTTCGAGCGAGTGCGTTTGCGATATATTTTTTACGAACTTCGCTAAACGCCCAGTAGCGAGTATACTGTTTCCTTACCTCTACTTCAGATTTTCCCTCTTGTTCCATCATTTCTATAAGGAAAACAGCCCACTCAGATAACTGAAACTCCCTTCGCCAGCCTTCCATCGCCTCTGCTTCTTCAATCATTTTTTTAGCGAACCGCAGCTTAACCTCTACAAAGCTAGCTTCAGGAAACCCAACGCGAATAATTTCCTCAACATATTCCTTTGAGTACTCATCATCAGAAACCGCTAGTTTCTTAGTGAACCAATCAAACATCCGTTTCTTTTTGTTTAGTTTCACCTCTGCTAAAATCGTTTGCCATCTTTCAAAGCATTCTGACAGGATCATGGTGATCTCTCCACCAGAATCATCCATTTCAACAGTGTCGACTCGATTAACCAAATAGCCGAGAACCTCAAAAGCAGCTGAATAGTCGTTCGCTTCAATCAGCGGATCGACTTCATCTGTTAAGAGCCCTAAAATATCCCCGCCAAAGGTAAAAGCGTTATGATAATCAATAAACCCACTATAGTCTTCATAGGTATCAAAAATATCAGCGATTTGATTTATAATATAGCGGACACTTTCCGCTGAATAATTAGACAAAAATTCTCGAGCAAATTGATGGGCTAATTTTTCATCGTTAACGATTGCGGACAATAAAAAAGAGCGAATCATTGTTTCATCTGCCGTCATCACAATTTTTTCTAATTCCTCTGCTGTATCTGAACGTTGAGCTGAATTCTGCCCATGAAAAACATTTCGTTCCTCACACATGAACAAAACAGCCACCATATGTTTACAATTATTTCCCTCAGCCGCATAGGGACAATCGCAATGCAGTTCAGTGATTTGATCTTCTGTATATTCTATCGTTACTACGTAATGCTCTGAACCTTCAACGACCGCATTGACTATTGCTTCACGAACCTCAAAATCATCGACTGCTCCCGCCATAAAATACTCATATCCCCGTTCAAGGATGCGCACAGGGAAAAGATCTTGCCACATCATTTAGCTCACACTCCTTTACCATCAGTCTAAAATAAATCTGAATAAAAAGCACGAATACTTTTGATGCTATTTTCCTCTAGCACGAAAAAAGAGGCTTCTTAAATTGAAAGCCTCTTTTTCGTGTATTGACATTGAAAAAGCTTAAGCATCGCCACTGTCCACTGTCTCGAAGTTCTCCGCGCCTCCAAGATTATCGATTTGAAAGGTTGCATCGTCTTCGTTATAACGTAAGGTGGCCTTTTTATAGCGGAAAACCTGACTCACGTCCTCCGTGTCGTCGGTGTAAACCGTGTCATAATAGATCAGGTATCGGACCGTATAGACGTCTTTGCCTGTCAGACTGACCGATTCGACCTTCGCTTTTGCATTGACCCGTGATTTTTTATCACTGGTACGGATATCGTTGATAAATTTCTCAAAGTCCTTTTCGTCCACATTGCCCAGGCCGTTGACAAAATATTCTGCTAGCTTGCTTCTCTGTGAGGAACCAAAGCTGCCGTATCTAGACGTATAGCCTGACAGATCACTATATAAATTATCTAAGAAATTCTGCACATCTGCTTCCGATTGGACATGATCAAAGTTCAGGTTAATCTCTGAGGCATAGCTGTCTGCGTTATAGTCATCCGCCAAAAACTCGTTGGCTGCGATTTGATACGTATCACTTTTTAATGAATCACCGGCTGTCTTAAAGAGCAGCTGAACCTCCATCCCCTGATGCCAAACGACATCCTTGATCTCCACCTGCCCTTTTTCGATCGTGGCGACCTCCTTGTTATTCAGCAGAACCTTTGCCCCATCGATATTCGAGGTAACCTTGAAGGAAATTTTGTGGAGATTCATTGCTACATGGCTATCGGTTTCAAATTCAGGATTGTGATAGCGGATCAGCGATTGCTTCGAAACGGACTTCTCGCTGTCTAATTTTCCTTCCACCTGATAACTTCCCGGAGTCAACGGACCCCAAGTCGTCTGATAATTGGTGCCCTTTGACGTCGCCAGCTTTTTATCATCTAAAGATAAGTCCATCCCTGCTTGATCCGTCGTGACCGTTAAATATACTGGCTGGATCACTAGCTGATAGCGAGGAAACAGACCAAGATATTTTCCTTTCGTTTTAACGGAAAAGTCTTCTAAATGTCCGGGATTATGTTTTAAGTCCGCCAAAAAATCAGCGAAATCGGCTTTGTGGCTACTTTCTTGATAGTAGCTGATAAATTTTTTCAAATTTGCCGCGGATACCTTATAGTTGGGATCTTCCGAGGTGATGACCTCCGCCATTTTTTCAGGATCTTGTGTTTTGAAGGTTCGCTCCAAACGGCTCAGCTGCTGAGGATAGCTGTAATAATGGCGGCCAAACATAAAGCCGCCCACTAATAATACGATGAGCGCTAATCCCGTGCCGATCCCGATTTTTTGCTTCTTTGACAACGGCTTTTTAGCTGCAGGAGCTGGTCCCACCACGGCTTTTAACCGATGCCCGCAGTTCGGACAAAAATCAGCGTCTTTCGGAACTGATTCACCGCAGTTCGGACAGAAGCGGTCATTTTTCGGTTGTGGTTGCTGTTCTTCTTCAGTGAAAATTTCCGATGTTTCAACGCTTTCTGACGTAAACGGATGCCCGCATTCCTCGCAAAAACGCGCATCTTCCAAATTTTCATGGCCACAATTTGGACAATTCTTCATTTGTACCCTTCCTGTTCTGTTGGTTTTCACCATTGATTCAAGTCTTTGTCTTTCCTATTGATTGTAGCAAAGATCCCAATAAATGAGGATAGTAATTTAAAAAGCAAAAAGCACTTCCTCGATTTGAGAAAGTGCTTCGACTATTTTCCTTATACGATCGACATGCCGCCGTCAACAACGATGAATTGACCGTTGGTATAGCTTGACGCATCGCTGGAGAAGTATAGGATCGTTCCGTTTAATTCCCCATGCTTGCCTGGACGGCTCATTGGGTTCAATCCTTGATATAGATTTAAGAAGTCATCGGATTTGAATAAGGTATTTTCGGTCATCTCAGACTCAAACAGTCCTGGTCCGATGGCATTGGTTGTAATATTGTATTTCCCATAGCTGGCCGCCATTCCTTTAGTTAGCCCTAAAACTGCCGCTTTGCTGGCATTGTATGAATGACGAATGAACACGTCCTCTTTATCTGCCATGATCGCGTTAATAGACGCCACATTGACGATTCGCCCATAGTTATTGTCCATCATATGCTTAACAACATACTTGCTAACGAGGAAGATTCCCTTCACGTTAACGTCCATTGATTTGTCGAAGTCTTCTACCGTTAAGGAGTCGACACCGCCCCCTACTGCGATCCCCGCATTGTTCAGTAAAATGTCCAGATGACCAAAGTGGTCAAATGCTTGTTGGATTCCAGCCTTGACGTTCGCTTCGTCTGTTACATCCATCTTAATTGCTAGAACATCACGGCCCATCTTTTTGATTTCTTCCGCTAATTCTTCCAATCTTTCCAAACGTCTAGCTAATAACACCACATCCGCGCCAGCTTCCGCATACGCAATTGCCGCGTCACGACCTAACCCGCTGCTGGCACCTGTTACTACTGCTACTTTTCCATTTAAATCAAACATATCCTTACCTCCTCCTTTTTGTTAGCGCATTCATTCGTGCTATCCTAACGGTACCGAAGATGGTAGGGTAATGTCAATAGCTTGTTAAAAAAGAGCGGATTTACTCATTAAAGCTTTCTGGTTTCGAAAACTTCCTTCGCAAACAGCAAACCATCGAGAAGCGTATGAAGCTTCTGGCTGCCCAAAGGAATCGCCTGCTAACGGAAAAAAGAAAAATTGAGCAGCATCTGACTTTTTTAGAAGAGAAACAAAAGACCTATAAAGAAATGCTGGCAGACAGAGACCGCTGATAGGAAACTATAGTTTCTAATTAATGGCGAAAATAGGCTCACTTTCGTTCCCAGCGCTTCTTTTGAAACAATTCTTTCGATTTTTCTTCTCATTGTTCTTTTATTTTATAATGGAAGAAAAGGAGGCATTTAATTATGTGGGTATACAAAAGCGAAGTATTGGAAACATCGATAAAATGGTTTAAGGATAGTGCAAGTGTGGAAGATCTGGATCGGTTAGATGATCTAATCAATACTCGATCAGCAGAAGGATGGGAATTTGTTACCCATTCTTATATGCCGAATGTGATTGCGACAAGAAGCGCGATCCTCGTAACATTTAGAAAAGAAAAATAGCAGCTTGGACTTAAAGACTGGGAAAAATCCTAGTCTCTTTTTCTATGACTAAATTCAGTTTTACACAAACCTTATCAAATAAATTTCTCCTTTCCTATCTTCGTTTGTACACCCGTAGGAATCAAAAAATGAGTACTGTCCTTCCTTGACAAAGTTATTTTTACAATAATTATTCTTAAAAATTAACTTGCATTTGTTTTGTTTTTCACCTAAACTTTATACACAGAGAGAATGAGAATCATTATCACTTATCTAAGGGGTGAGTTCTTGAAAAGAAAAGGAATTATACTTGGTCTACTTTTGTTAAGCGCTCTCTCTTTATTTATCGGAGTCAAAGAGTTGATGTTGCAGGCGTTGCTTCGTGGCGATTCTGAGCAATGGCTGATTCTAGCCACTACACGTGTGCCGCGAACCGTCAGCTTGTTATTAGCTGGCGCGACTATGAGTATTTGCGGTCTGATCATGCAGCATCTCACACAAAATAAATTTGTTTCACCAACAACAGCGGGCACGATGGATAGTGCTCGATTGGGGATTTTACTGGTGATGCTTTTTCTGCCAAATGCCTCTACCAGTATTCGGACGCTTGCCGCCTTTGTTTTTGCTTTTCTCGGAACCTTGATCTTTTTAGGACTAAGCCGACTGCTTCCAAATAAAGATCCAATATTTTTGCCTTTGCTGGGTGTGATGTTCGGCAATATCGTTGGTTCTGTCGCGACCTTTTTTGCTTATCAGTTTCAACTGATCCAAAATATGTCCTCCTGGCTGCAGGGAAACTTTTCGTTAGTCGCCAAAGGCAGCTATGAGCTGCTCTATCTGACGATTCCTTTATTTTTCATCATTTATCTATTTGCCTATTCCTTCACAATTGTTGGCTTAGGGGAAGATGTGGCGGTGAATTTAGGTGTCAATTATCGGTTGATGCAAATGCTTGGGATCGGTTTGGTCGCTGCCGCCAGTGGATTGGTATTGATCATGGTAGGGACAGTGCCTTTTTTAGGCGTGATCGTTCCAAATATCGTTTCCCTGATCTATGGGGATCATGTAAAGCAAAATCTATGGATTACCGCGTTGAGCGGCAGTCTGTTTTTAATGGCCTGCGATATTATTTCCCGCATCGTCATCGCCCCCTATGAAGTGCCTGTCAGTCTAACGGTAGGGATTTTAGGTAGTCTGATATTTATTTATCTATTGGTTAGGAGGAGACGTGCATGAAACGATCTCTGCCAAAAAAGGAGCTGCTTTTAGCTAGTCTTGTCCTGATCGTTCTGCTCTTGTGCGGTCTTTATCTGACATATAACACCTATGGGAACTTTCAGTTTGCATGGATGCTGCGAGGGAAAAAAGTGGCGGCCTTTTTACTTGTTGCCCTGGCGACAGGAATGGCGACCATCAGCTTTCAAACTATGACACAAAATCAATTTTTAACCCCAAATATTTTGGGCCTGGATTCCTTATACGTGTTGATTCAAACCTTGCTGTTTTTCATTGTCGGCGGGGTCAACATGCTGTCGCAGGAGCAGACCTCCACCTTTTTGATCAGCATTCTTTTGATGGCGCTGTTGAGCTTACTGCTAGCGAAGGTCTTGCTGAAGCGGCAGCAAAACGATCTATTCATCCTACTGATGCTGGGGATGATCTTTGGAACCTTATTCAGCAGCACCAGCAATTTTTTACAAGTCATGATGGACCCCAATGAATACGATCTGTTGCAGGGACGGCTCTTTGCCAGCTTTGGAAATATCAATACGACGCATTTAGGCTTGGCGGCTGGCATCATTATCCTAGGGTCCCTCCTTTTATTTGCTGCCAATCGTTACCTGGATGTCTTGCATTTAGGGGGGGATCAAGCGACCAATCTAGGAATCTCACTAAACAAATTTCAAATTCTGATCTTATTTTTAGTCAGTCTCTTGACTGGAACCGCGACGGCATTGGTGGGCCCTATTACCTTTTTAGGCTTTATTGTCGCCAACATCAGCTATCAGCTGATGCCCACCTATCGCCACAGCTATCTGTTCCCAACCGCCGTTTTACTAGGAATGATCTTTTTGATCGGCAGTCAATTTTTAGTCGAACAAGTCTTTCAATTAAAGACGACGGTCAGTGTGGTGACACAATTTATCGGCGGCTTGTATTTTATCTGGAAAATCATTTATGAGAGGAGACGGCAAAAATGATCGAGCTAAATGACGTATCAAAGAATTACGGGATGAAGAAAGTCATCTCTGAAGTAACTTTGCCCATCAAAGAAAAGAAGCTGACGGCTTTCATCGGACCAAACGGTGCTGGCAAAAGTACCCTGCTGTCGATGATCAGTCGGTTGATCTCCATTGATGCCGGGCAAATCTATCTCGATCACAATGAGGTAAAGGCTTGGCGTTCCAATGAGCTATCGCAAAAATTATCGATCTTAAAGCAAAGCAATGGCGTCAATCTGCGGATCACTGTCCGTGAGCTTGTAGGCTTTGGCCGCTTCCCCTATTCAAAAGGCCGCCTAACGAGAAACGACCTGGAGATGATCGATTACGCCTTAGAAAAACTAGGACTAGTGGAAATGGCGGAGGAAAAAATTGATACGTTATCTGGCGGGCAATTGCAGCGGGCCTATATCGCGATGATTCTAGCCCAAGATACGGAATACATTTTATTAGATGAACCTTTGAATAACTTAGACATGAGTCATGCGGTACAGCTGATGAAAACCTTGCGTCGCTTAGTAGAAGAAGAACACAAGACCATTTTATTGGTGATCCATGACATTAACTTTGCGGCGACCTATGCCGATGAGATCGTTGCGATGAAGGCGGGAGAAATTTTTGCCCACGGAACGATGGAGGAGATGATCCAGCCACAGATTTTGAATGCCCTATACGATATGGAGATCAAAATCTGCGAGCTAGATGGTAAGCGCTTCTGTATGTATTTTAATTAGACATTTTTTAGGTATCAAACTCATCAACCTTGAGTTTTTTAACAATAAATTAGGAGGAAGAAGGAATGAAAAAATATATAGTTGGTTTATCATTGGTATTGTTAGGGGCAGGTTTGGCGGGTTGCGGCTCAACGAACGGTGAAAGTACCAGTGCTTCTACCGACAAAGACGCGACAAGCAGTACGGTTAAAGAGGCAAAGACGATGGAGGTTCAAGATTCGAACGGCAAAGTCACCGTACCAAAGAATCCTGAAAAGGTCGTTGTTTTCGATAATGGCTCGCTGGATACTCTGGATGCTCTAGGTGTCGGCGATAATGTGGTAGGCGCAGCTACGGACAACTTGCCTGAATATTTAGCAGACTACAAAAAAGTGGACTCTGCTGGCGGAATCAAGGAACCCGATCTAGAAAAAATCAATCAAATGAAGCCAGACTTGATCATCATTTCTGGTCGTCAAAGCGACTTTTTAGATCAGCTGAAGGAAATTGCTCCAACAATGTATCTGGCGGTAGACACTTCTGACACCTGGAACTCTATCAAGCAAAATGTCGAAACGCTAGGAAAAATCTTCGGCAAAGAAAAAGCCGCCAAAGAACAATTAGCTGAATTAGAAACTAGTATAAAAGAAACCAAAACAAAAGCTGAAGAGAGCAAAGACGAGGCCTTGACCGTTTTAGTAAATGAAGGGCAGCTTTCAGCTTACGGAAAAGATTCTCGCTTCGGCATTGTTTACGATACTTTTGGATTTGCACAAGCCGATGATGCCATCAAAGCTTCTACCCATGGGCAAAGTGTTTCTTATGAATATGTGTTAGATAAAAATCCAGATGTACTATTCGTCGTTGACCGTACAAAAGCAATCGGTGGTGACGATAGCAACAATAATGTCGCTGATAATGAACTCGTCGCTCAAACAACTGCCGGCAAAAATAAAAAAGTGATTTCTTTACAGCCAGACGTATGGTACCTAAGCGGCGGCGGTCTGGAATCAGTCAAAATGATGCTGGAGGACATTAATAAAGTCTTTGAATAGCAGCAAAAAAGCCTTGAAATCAAGGCTTTTTTTATTGCTATTCATTGATTGCTTCAATTCCTTGCTGCTTCATGTTCTCTACGTGAGCCATCATCGCTTTCAATTGTTCGGGTGAATGACCAGACCATTCCGCAACCTCGCCGACAACTTTCAACGGCTGCTGCGTCCGATAGGAGCGTGTCGGATTTCCCGGAAATTTTTTATCCGTTAGATTCGGATCATTTTCAAATTTGCCTGTCGGCTCTACTTGATAAATTCGTTGCCGAGTCTCACCCAGTGCCAATTCAGCGCCCCAGATTGCCGCCTCCATTGTTCCGGTAAAATAGACAAAATTTGCTTTGACTTGTTTGCCGTAATTGGAGTTCTTTCCTGCTGTAATCAACTCACCTATCTTTAGATCCGCTTTGGTTCCGTGATAAAAAGGGCCTTTGTCCAATCGTTTTTCCATCAAATCACTCCATCTTCGTTTTTCCTGTAACGGAACAGTGTAGCAATAAAAACGTTGCCTGTAAACTATTCCGTCGGCTGAACCTGCGACAACTGCTCCGCAAATTGCCAGGTCTCGCCATTGTCGGAAGAACGATAGAGACAAGCGAACATCTTGCCTTGATCGATTCCCTTCATTTTCAATAAATAAAATTTCGTCTCCAATTGATTGGTACCGACCTGTGTCACCTCGTTGGGGGATTGGAACAGATCCAGCCCGCCAGTTTGATACTCAGCGGGAATGGTTACGATCGCCTCCTTGAAGGAGCTACCGCTATTATTGGTGTAATACAATTTTTCTCTTGTTGAAACAAAGCCTAAAGCCGGATTCACAAAGCTGACATTTTGGACCGGTTGACTGATGGTCGTGCCGTTGCTTCTAGACCATGTCTTGCCGAAATCATTGGTTTGGTAGATTTCCAAGCCTTCAGAAGAGACCTCCGGCGATGCATTCGAATAAACGAGTACGCCACTGCCGTCAGCGAAAAACTGCGCCTTGCGATAACGCATTCGTTGCGCATTTTCTGAGACAAGTGATTTCTGCCACGTCTTACCATTGTCACTAGAGAATAAGAAATACAATTCCTTTTCATTCTCCGAATAGATAAACCAAGAGAAATCCGATGAGACATTGTACGTCTTATCCATCCAATAGCCCATAGGAATCTCCCCGCTAGTCAATAAATAGCTGCCTGAACGCAGCCATTCTGGTTTTAATGGGACAAATGACCATGCGCTGCCGCCATCCGTCGTCAGATACAATTCCTGCGTCTGCTCATTCAAATCCAATTGATTGGTCTGGCTGGTTTTTTTAGTCGGTGCCGCGCCTTGCTGCGTCAGTAAATCTTCACTCGTTAGCGGAGCCGCTTCACTGGAACTGGTAACAGTTGAACGCCTCGGCTCATCAGTCCCGCCATAAAGCATTTGATGCCGTGTCATTCCATCGTAAGCAAACACTCCTGCTCCCGCAAAAAAGAGCACGCTAATCAATAGGAAAGATCCTTTTCGATTCATTCCCTGTGTTTTTGGAAAATGGACGGGCAGTCGTAGCGATTCCTCATTCAGGACAAATAATTGAATCGCGGAAAATCCCCAGAACTCTTGCCGTTCACCTAAGAAGACCTTCGCGCCGTCAAATGTCGTGGTCAATTCAAGACATTCCGCCTTTTCTAACCGCAATGTCGGTTTTCCTGCCTCTTCCGCTAAGTAATAGGCTTCGCGATCCTGATAAACAATCGGATACTTGGCCGCCCTCTTAACATGGTGGGCTAAAAAACGTTGAAAGGATTGCCGCAGTCGGACCTCTTGAATTCCATTCAGTATAAAGAAGGTCCCTACTGCGATGACACTGAGGATTCCCAGCACTAATGAAAAATGATAAAATCCCCGCAGCCAATACCCACTGTCGATCGAGTAGACACGCATTTCCAACCGCTGATAGACAAAGGTACCGATTCCGAAAAATACTACCGAAGCAGCAATTAAAAACAAAAATGCTGTGTGCAAATTTCGCTGTCGATTTTTTCGAACACGCTTATAGATCGCCTCGCCTGCCGAAAGCAAGTCGATGATTAATAATTCCTGATCCATAAATTCTCCCATCTGATAAACTCGTTTCACTTATTATCCGCTAAAAACAAGCAGGTGAATAGACCGTTGCCACTATCTTAAAAAAAAGTCCTAGAGATTGCTCTCTAAGACTTTTTCAACGTGCCTGTTACTTCATGCATTCCTTTACGGATATACGTAAAGCCTGAATAGAGGACAACTACGATAACGATCCATGTCAATACCGTCATGTTCAATCCTGTAACAAAACGGGTCGCGATAATCACACCGATGATTCCCCCGATCGTGATCCCTAAGCTGACTTTGCGCGAATAATCACCAGATTTGATAAAGTTTGTCCCCGCCACAGGCATTAATCCTGCACAAGAAGCCATCATAATCGGAAAGGCCACTAGCGGACTTAATCCCAGCATATACACCAATGCCATACACGGCGCATATAATCCAACACCAATCGTCATCAATGCACCTAAAATGAAGTTGCCGACAATCCCGATGATCAATTTCACACCCGTCAAGCCAGTTAAATGATTGCCTGTTCCTAATAGATCAAGCATCCCTAATTGTTTCAACGCCATCAACGCGGCTGTAACAATCAAAGCGATTCCCATATAGAATTGCACTTTTTTCTCAGGCAGCTTGCTGACTGTTTTCGACCCAATGTAAGACCCAACGATCGCCGCGATAACTAATGAGAATAACGTCAGCGGCGCTACTTTTACAACGGTAATAAAAATAAATGCTTCAATAATAACCGGAACAGTATGAGAAACGTTCAAGGTTCCTGGTAATTGACGGTCGTTGTCCAGCTGCTTTGTCATCTCCAGCAGCATTGTCGTCGGCGCAAAACTGCCGATTCCCAGCGTATCCATCGCATCCGTGATAAAACCGATCACACCGGAAACAACCATATTTCCGCCGCCCCAATTGCCACGTTCAGCGATCAAATCGCGAATAAAATAAAACAGATAATAAACCAATAGGACGCCTAACAGTCCCAACAAAATTTGTACCATAGTTCTCTCCTCTAAAAAAAATAATCAATGAAAGCTCTTTTTCCTTTTAAGATAATACAACAATTCACAAGGATTTTGACTTAAATCACCTAACAATTTGATGATATTCGTCCAATAAATAGCGCCTTTTTTTTGAAATGACTAAAAAAAGTTAGAATTTTTTCGGAGTAGAAAAATCTACTTCATTTTTTAAAATTAACATTTCTGCTTCTTCTATGCCCTCCATAATTGCTTGGACTTTTGATTTTTCTGAGATGCGGTAAGATAGAATTTCATTATTATACATATCCATGAATGAATCTAGATATAACTTTTTTTGACGAATTACACCCTTGCTACCTACATCAAGATATTTGATTTCTGTCATAAGTTTTTGATGGCAATACCCGTTTAAAAATGACGAAGAAATCGATTTTCCACTACTTTTCTGACCTTTCTTCGGTAAGAACTATAGTGCCCTGATTTACGAGTATAGAAACGGACTTCGATCCCTAGTTTTCGGATTAGACGTTTAACTTTCTTTTTACTGACATGAAATCCGCGATTTTTTTCAGTTCATTTGTCATTCGTAAATAGCTATAATTTTGTGTTCTTTACGTATATAAATCATTTCTGCTTTAATTTCTTAATTAGGTTCCTCTCGTTCAAATTGCTTTTTCAGTACATATGAGTTGCTTTAGGAAAAATCCGGTTCTTTAATTTGAAAGGTCCTCGTAGACTGCGGATGATTTGTGAGATTGAATCATTCGTCTTTGTTGTTTTTCTTGAACCACTTTCAATTTAAAAAAATCAAAACTGTATTTTAGCCATAAAAATACCGACCTCAAAAAGTTAGATTTTCGGTCTTACTTTTGGGGGACGGTTCTTATCTTCAATAACTAGACATATTCCATAAACTAATCGCTTAAAGGTTAGAATTTTGGAATATTGTAAAAGAACAATGAATTTTCTATTATTTAACCTCGAGAAAATATTTTTTCTAAATTGACACCGAGCGATAACGAACGCGCTTTTATTTTATTTTTTGAAAACTCTTTGCTATTCGTGCATCATTACTTCGATAACAAGGATGATACAACCTAATTTTATACTCTACAGTTCAACTAGCTGAGGGGGCTTTTGAAACCAGTCTGGATGAATACTTGATTAATTTAGTTCCACAAAATCTCAGTCTGTAAAAAGCACGCTAGAAATCAATTAAATGAATTTCGCACTCCCCATTCAGTAATTTAAAATAATTATAAACTATTTATAAATTTTACTTGATACCTACTTGATACCTACTTGATACCTACTTGATACTCTCTAATGTATAGTACTTATGCGGGTCTTTAGGATTCATTTGATGAACTTTAATAATCTTCTTATCTACTAGCTTACTCAACAGTTTTCTTGTAGGTACAGCGCTTCTCCCAATAAGTTTAGCCGCCCCAGCTGGTGTTAGAGGACCGCTATTATAAAGATACCTCACAATAGTTTCTTCTAATTCGCTTAAACCTTCGAAAATCTCAGCACTAACAATCTCGTTTACACGTCCAGTCTCTCGATCTTTTCGCGCAAGAATATTATTTTTCAGTGTAAGCTGAACAGCACTACCGTTGGGTTCCTCATAAATTGGATCATCCAAAAAGTATTCACTCATTTCTTGGAAAATACGTCCTACCCCTTCATTTGATTCTCGAACCCATTTATATTGAGTCAACGCAGCAGCAATTTTAGGGTTTCTTGAATACCGTTCTTCTTTGATATTCTCTAACGTCACTGAAGAAGGCAATGCTCCCGGGCTATAAATTTCTAATCGATCATCAAACATTTTTATTCTAATATGATCTCCTTGATTATCATACCTACGGTGAACAATTGCATTAATCATCCCTTCAAACCAAGCGTATTTTGGATACTCAGGTAAGGTAACAAATCGCCCGTCTTTCCCTAAAAAAGTAAAATCACGTAATTGTGTTTCAATAAATTTTTCTGTTTCACGAATAACTGTCGGTAGCGCTTTATCAAAAGTTACATCTTTAACAACATTCAAACGAGATCCTGACTCCGCCTTTACACCTTCATATCTCATGAAACGAATTCGCGCACTAGGCATAAATGCCCTGATGTTATCACTGAATAACAGAAGTCCTGCTACTGTCAATTTACCCTCACGTAAAAAGCCTCTTGCTTTTAACAATTTCTCTGTTGAAACAGATGTCCCTAGCAATTGACGAAACTCTTCCACAAGACTCTCATTTACATCTTCTATCGACGAGTATTCAACTAGTTCTTCTTCAAACTTTCTTGAGCCACGGTCATATTCTAGTTGTGTGATTTGAGAGTGAGACTGACGTTTGCACTTGTCATTTACTCGCAAAAAGACCGATTCATCCTTCAGTGAAATAATCGATTCATAGCTGGGTTCAATTATGAACAAAAGTAACTCATCAGACTCCCCTTTAAAATTAACTACAGGTAGTCTTTCAAATTTGTACTTAGGAAAACGCATTAAAAAGGTATGCGGCGCTTCAATATATTCTTCAATGTTCTTTGATTTTGGATACTTAAATCCAGTAATTTCACCATTATCTTCGATTCCAATAATTAATAAACCTCCTTCAGCATTTGCAAATGCGCTAATCTGTTCAGCAACTTTTTTTGGTTCAATGCTTGCACGTTTCCGATCTAAAGTTTGGCCTTCTTTTTCGTACTGAAGTTTAAATAGATCCATTTGATCACTCCATGTTCTATATCACATACTTAATTTTCAACTCATTTAGAAATATCTTCGTTTTATAAAAGATATTATTCGCCTATTCTATATTTCGCATCAACACTATAATCGAAATTTCTAACTATATTTAACGAAACAATCATATTATGTCTTTATTTATATAATTAAGTAATTTTCGGTTCCTCTTCTCTAAAATAACAATACTTCGATCTTTTTTTACTTTATAGTCTATGTAATTTTTAGACCCTTCCTTTAGGTTATAATTATATGCTTCCACAAACATTCTTAAAATTCTTTTTCCATCTCTTATTCCAATAATTTTACTTCGCGTATCGTTCACATTAATCCGTTCAATAAAGCTCGATAAATTGAATTTCTTTATTGTGTATAATCCGAAAAATGCTGAAAATACACCTGTCGTACTTCTTATTCTCGTCTTATAAATGAACTCTTGAAAGTCCTTTAAACAGGTTATAAATTCTTCATAATTAACAAATTCAAATTCTCCATCTTTTATACTATCAAAAGAAAAATATGATTTATTAAGATATCCTTGAGCTGTAGAACATAAATCCGCTAATGCTACATTTTTGTAGTCAATGATTATTTCATAGAGCCTGATATAACTGAGTAATCCTTCTTCTTTAAACTTGTGTATATAATCTTCTATCTTCCATCTGTGGGACGCATTATTTAAATCAATAATATCGTCTATACTTTTTGACTCACTAACATAATAAGGTAGTGGTATGTTGTATTTCTTCGCAATTGTGTATCGATGTTGTCCATCTAAAATTTCCATATTGCTATTAACTGTTATAGGTCTTAAGATACCTTTTTCAAGAATTGATTTTTCTAGTTTACGATTCAAAGTTATTGGTCTATTTCCCCTGATTAGTTTGAACTGATCATATTCACTAGCTAAGTAAACATTTCCAAAACTTTTATCCATTTTTATAGTCCTCCCGTATTAAGCAAAATTGTATTTCTATTCGTCTTAATCAAAGGTTTATCCTTCTTATTGAGAGTATACTCAATTGCTAATTTAGACTTTTCTTTAAGTCCATAATTATGAGCTTTTAAAAAAATTTCTAGTACTACATCATTATTTGTATTATCATTAACATTCTGTATCTTATTAGAAAGTCCGTTTACTAACCTTTGTAAATCAAATACCTCAGTAGTATATAAATTGAAAAAAGCAAAAAAGGAGTATTGACCACCCTTTATACCTGTTCGTGATAAAAACAAATAATAGTCTAGCAAAAATGAAATGAAAACTTCATAATTATAGAACTTAAACTTTCCTTCTCTGACATTTTGTGTGGTTCGTGAATTCATATTCAAATGTCCCTCTGCTGCTGATGCAAGTGATGATATTGGTATTTTTGTGTATTTTTTCGCCAGTTCCTCTAGCCGAATATACTCAATATTGCCATCCAAACAATACTTGTTTATAAAATCCATTACTATCCAAGGTTTAGTTGTCGAATTAAGATGTATAACTTCTTGAATTCCTAATCCATTAATTATTCTGTAAGGAATTGATATTCCTAACATTTTGGCTATTTCAAAACGATTTTGCCCATCCAATATCTCAAACTTTTCATTTACTTCTATAGGAATTATTATCCCGCTTTTCTTTATGGAGTTCTCTAAACTAATGTTTTTTCTTAATTCACGGTTTCCTTTCAATTTTTTGAATCTTGCATAATCACTAGTTACAAAGATTTCTCCAACTAATTCACTCACTTATATCTCTCCTCAATTATAAAAATTTCAAAATAAAAAATCGCAAAAAGCTACAACGACAACGCTTGTTGAGTGCTCTGTACGACTTAAAAGGCTCATTTAAATTCAAAGTTTGATTTTAGCTATCATTTCGATAAAATATAGATAGGCGTAAACACACTTGGTTAGTCTCATAACCTTGAATTGTGTAAAGAGTAATCAACAGCTAATTGTTGTTACTTCGCTTAAGTCGCTAATAGTTGCAGCTATTAGCGGCTCTTTTTATTCTGATAAGTTCATAGTATATTTAAAAGCGCTTTCAATCAAGCCTTTTGTAAACTTTGTTTTGATAAATACTATTTTAAATATCTATAAATCCTAAAAAGAGTTAATTTCTATTGTATTAATTATACCTTTTTTTAACTAACAACGGTCACCCTACTACACCAGCATGTGTCTTTTTCCCACTCCAAAAAAGTGCTACACAGCCCTATTTATTTAAGTTTCTCTTTTATGATACCTTCGTTTTCTCAGTTTATGCAACCTCTTAAACTCTCGCGACTACATTTTTTAACAAGCCCTTTATTTATCAGTAATTATTGATTTAGTTACTGCTATTACCTTTGTTAACTTCTAATAATTCACAATATTATCATCTCGATAGTTGCGTTAGTTTTTCTACAAGAATCTCTTTCTTGCAAGAGATTTTCTCCATTACAGTGTAAACCATCTTCACAAGTAAATGTAATTATCAAGCTACAGAAAGTATTAAACTTCAACCATGCTAATTTTTCAAACCTCATTCAGCATTATACAAAGTTTCTGCCCTTCAATTTACGAGAATACGCTCAACTTCCAACATCTATCATCCTACTTTTTCTAACAGCTCAAACGCCAAGTCTATAATAAATTTCATCAACTGAATTCTCAACCATTTATAGTGTATACTACAAAAAAATAACCCTCAATTCATGAGGGTTATTCACTCAAAACAAAATAATGATTTTCAGGATCAGCGAAATTAAACAGCCGTTTTTCGCCCTGTTGGACAATCGGATTCACTGTTGTCCCTAATTTTTGCAATCGTTCATGGGAAGCCTCCAGATCCGATACCTTCATAAGCAGTGATGGAACATTATCGACGACTTCTGGAGAGTAGCGTTCGATAAATCCGCGATCGAACAATACTAGATGTACTGAATCGAACAATTCCACCGTCACCTGCAAGGAATCATCCGGCATTGTTTGCTGAGAAATGATTCTTCCTTCTAACCCCTCCTGCCAAAAGGCCGCTGAGCCTGCCACGTCATTGACATATAGCATGATCTCTATTTCCTTAAGCATTTTTCTCCACCACCTCCTGCAAACGAAAGCGAACCATGTCTTTGATCAACTTTTTCGGCAGCTCCTGTGTGTAGGGGATCTGCAAGGCGCCCTTTGAGGTTTTGTAATCAGATAGCTTGTCCGCAAAAGCGGTCATCGCGCTAGGCGTTGGATAAAAACCCAGATGCTTTTTCATTGCGCCAAAATGAACGAGATTTTCCTTCAAATAAAATGTTGGCATCCCATAGGAAAGCTTTTCGGTCGTTTCTGCTGGAAGCAGCTCTTTAATCAGCTGATAGATGTCTTTTAGCATCGGCTGCTGCTCCTGCTCCGCGTCATTTATATATTCTTCAATCGGTGACATAAGTTTCACTCCTTCATCGTGTTGCATTCAGTCTATCGAAAAGTATTGAAAAGGTATACAAACTTGCTCTGTTTCTATTCATCTTTCAATAAATCGCTCAATGAAAAGCCGTCGAAGGTTTCGCCATCGTAATATTTCAATAACTGATCCGCTGTTAATAGTGAAGAGGTCATCTCCTCCTCCTTATCCTCCATTTGATTCAACGCGACATATTCCTGATATTGTTCCGCCAACTGGCGATACATTGCTTTTTTTGAGGGACCTTCCCCAGTGATAAAAGGCAATTCCTTGAGATGCCCCCGATAAAGCGGCAGCTCCCCCACCCATTCAATCGGTTGTTCAACGACTGTTAAATGAACCTCAGCAAAAATCTCTTCATACATTAGTTTTCTTCCTCCCGCATTTTTCGATACTGTCGTGGTGTGACGCCCTCAATCTGTTTGAACCGTTTGTAGAAAAAGGCCTTGTCCTTATAGCCCAGACGCTCAACGATTGTCTGGATGGTCAGATCGGTCTGCTCCAAATAGCTCTTGCAGCGCTCAATTCTTTTCACTAAGACAATTTCCGTATAAGAATGACCCGTCTTTTCCTTTAATAAGTTGGATAAATAATTGGGATGGAAATGAAACTTTTGTGCTACCTCTTCCAAGGTTACCTGCTCCAGACGGGCATCAATATACGCTAATATTTCTTCCGTCAGCTGACCATTAGAGACAACACTATCCTTCGCGATCAACCGTTCAGGAGCGGCCTGACTGATCTCCACGATCAAAAGAACAAACGCCGATTTAGTCACCTTATTATTGAAGTACGCCATTTTAACCACCTGCTTTAAGAGAAGCAGCGCGTAAAAATGCACATCGGTGACCTCAACAAAATCATAGACCAGAAAACGTGGAATTCCGTTAAACTCGTCACTCAATGCCTCTACAAAAAAGCGGTAAAGCAACGGCTCTTCCAAAAATTGACTTAACAACGATTCGTTAAAGTAGCTTCGCTTAAAATAAAAGGCAATCACTTCGGCCTCGAAGTTGCCGCGATAAGAAAGGCTGGTTACGGCATTGGCTATGACTAGACCGCCAGCATCCAGCACCTGCTCCGTATCCTTGATTTGAACGGCCACCGTTCCCTTCATTACATATATTATGCGAATAAAATCAGCTGGAACCTCTATTCGATCAGTCGTTTCTTTCGTTACAAAGGCTGCGATCTCTCGCCGCGGATTAGCAGAAAAACGCTGTACCTCCCCGACCATTTGCCCATCATCACCCAAGTAACAATCCAACGTTTTCAAAAATTGATAAAAGCTGACATACTGCTCTGTCGTTACATCCATTTCCCCACCACCTTAGAATCGAACACTTTCTTCTTTATCTAAACTATTTTAAATAAAGTCCCTTCAGCATATAATCTCTTTAGTGATTGTACCACCTTTTTAACATTTAAACATTTGATTGAAACACTTTGCTCAAATTTAAGCAGACCTATAGAAATAAAAATTAGGAGGAGTTAGTATGAAAATTGGTTTTATCGGTGCCGGGAATATGGCATCTGCAATCGTAGAAGGCATTGTTCAAAAGGGGTTCAGCAAGCCTGAGGATATTTATTTATATGATATCTCAACCGAAAAGGTACAGGCATTTGCGGATAAAGTGGGCGCCCATGCCTTGAAAGATCCACAGGAAGTGATTAAAACCGTCGATACCTTGATTTTGGCAGTAAAACCCAATGTCATTAAAGGAGTCTTGCTGGAGGCGAAAGACGCCATCCTGCAAAATGATCCTTTGATCGTTTCCATCGCGGCTGGAACAAGTACCGAAGCTATCTATGAAGTCTTTGAAACGGATCAGCCGATTCGAATTGTCCGCGTCATGCCGAATATGAACGCGATGGTGGGCGAAGGTGCGGCCGCTGTCTGTGGAAACACCAATGCTACCAAAGAAGATGTCGCAGTAATCATCGATCTATTCAATGCCGTCGGAAAAGCGTGGCCATTAGAAGAGAAATATTTCTCCATCTTCACAGCTATCGCCGGCAGTTCACCTGCGTATACTTTCTTATTTATCGACTCCATCGCACGTGCAGCCGTGAAAAATGGTTTGCCAAAGGACCTCGCGTTAGAAATGGCGACCCAAGCGATTCTAGGCAGCGCACAAACCTTAGCCAACAGCGATGAAAATCCATGGACTTTAATTGATCGGGTAAGTTCCCCTGGTGGAACAACTGTTGCCGGGATCGTAGAATTAGAAGACAACGCCTTTATCTCAACGGTGATTAAAGGGATTGATGCTACGATTCGCAAAGATGAGGAATTAGGTAAAAAATAGCATAAAAAAGAAGGACCGCCGATTGCTTGGCAGTCCTTCTTTTTACATATGAATCGGCAATCCTAGTCCGACTTCACACGCATCCATCACCATTTCTGAAAGTGTCGGATGTCCATGAATCGTTAGAGAAATATCCTCTAATGTGAGATAGGATTCGATCGCCAGAGTGATCTCAGCCACTAGATCACTGGCGTTCACACCAACGATTTGAGCACCTAGAACCAACTCGGTCTCTTCCTCAAAGACTAACCGAACAAACCCTTCTGTAGCGTTCAACGACAAAGCACGTCCATTGGCCTGCATTGGGAAATTCGCTGTCTTGGCTTTGATTCCTTCCGCCTTTGCTTCTGCCAAGGTATAGCCAACTGTTGCCACTTCCGGGTCGGTGAAGCAGATTGCTGGAATCGCGCGATAATCCTTCGCCACATTTTTCCCGCCAATCACTTCAGCCGCAACCTTCGCTTCATAGCTGGCTTTGTGGGCCAGGGCCAGACCTTCCACGATGTCGCCAATGGCAAAAATCGTTTTCTGAGAGGTCCGGTATTGCTCATCTACTTTAACCAAGTTTCGTTCAGTCAGTTTAACGCCGGCTTTTTCCAAACCTAGACTTTCCGTATTGGGTCTGCGCCCGACTGTGACCATCACATAATCTGCTTCGATGGTTTGAGTCTTGCCTTTGACCTCAAATTCAACCGCTACGCCATTGGCTATCTCTGTCGCTTTCTTCGCTTTTGCGTCTGTGAAAATAGACACGCCGTTTTGTTTAAAGCGTTGAGCAACCAGCTTTTGAATATCCGCTTCAAAATTCGGCAGGATATTCGGACTGCCTTCAATGATCGTGACCTCTGAACCGAGATTGCGATAGGCGCCGCCAAGCTCTGAGCCAACGATTCCTCCGCCGATAATCACCAGCTTCTTCGGTATTTCCTTTAAATTCAAGCCGCCAGTAGAGTCCAATACCCGTCCGCCAAAAGCAAAACCGGGAATTTCAATTGGCCGGCTGCCGGTTGCGACGATCGCATGTTTGAATTCCAGCTTTTCTTCCCCTTTTTTTGTGGTGATCGTTAAGCTTTGCGGTCCAGTAAAGGTGGCCCTGCCCATGATCACGTCCGCGCCATTTTTCTTCAAAAGCATCCCAACACCAGAGGTCAGCGTTTTGACGACCTGCTGATCCTTCCATTGCTGCGTCTTGGCAAAATCTAAGGTTGCCTCCTTCACACTCAAGCCTAAAAAATCAGAGTGCTGGGCTTCTTGATAACGGTGTCCTGCTGTAATCAATGCTTTGGATGGGATACATCCTACATTCAAACAGACACCGCCAATATGTTCAGCTTCTACCACTGTTACCTTTTGTCCTAATTGCGCCGCACGAATGGCCGCTACATAACCGCCAGGTCCTGCGCCGATTACGACTGTATCTGTCTTTTTCGTCATGTTCAGCCCCCTCTACAGCAACAAGCTCATTGGATTTTCCAGCAGGTCAACAATCATACTTAAGAATGCCGCGGCAGGTGCGCCATCAGCAACTCGATGATCAAAGGACAGACATAAGTTCAACGCGGTAATCGTCGCTACCTGCGGTCCTTCTGGTGTATTCTCAACAACTAATTTGTCATAGCTGCCGCCAACACCTAGAATTGCCACTTCCGGTAAATTGATGATTGGATTGAAGGTTTGAACCTTGCTGCGGCCTAATGAACTGATCGTAAAGGTCCCGCCGCTCATTTCTGCCGGCATCAATTGCCCGTCACGCGCTTTTTTCGTCACCGCTTTTACGGCTGCGGTCAGATCACTTAACCCCTTCTGATCGGCTTGCTCCACAACAGGAACGACTAAGCCTTCAGCAACCGCCACTGCAACACCAAGATTGACATGTTCGAACCGTCGGATACCATCCTCATAGGCATTTGCATTAAATTCAGGATACGCCTTTAATGCGACCATCGCTGCCTTTGCAATAATTTCTAAGAAGGATAACCGCTCGTCGGTGCGTTCTTCTACCATCGGCAGTAATTGCTTCCTCAGCTCGATTACCTTCGTTAAGTCAACTTCCGCATTCATGGTCACATGAGGAATCGTGTGCTTGCTTTCTGACATCTTGTCGGCAATGGCTTTACGCATCCCGCTCCAAGGAATCAGCTCGCCTTCTGCAGCTTTTTGTGCTGGCGCGGCTGCAACTGGTTTTTCTTGATATTGCTTCACATCTAAAGCTTGAATGCGCCCTTTTGGCCCCGTTCCTTGAACCTGCTGCAGGTTGATCCCTTTTTCTCGTGCGATGCGGCGAGCCGCTGGTGTTGCCCGAACTTTCGTTGTCGCAACAGTTGTATCTTTGGCAGGTTCAGCTGCTGTCGTTTCCTCAGCTGGTGTTTCTTCCGCCGCTTCCGACTCTGCTCCTGGCATTTCCGCGGGAACGTCTTCCCCAGCTTCACCAATGTAGGCGATCACGGAATTCACCGGTGCGCTATCTCCGTCGCCGATATATTTTTTGAGTAAAATTCCTTCATCATAGGCTTCCACTTCGATCGCGATTTTATCCGTCATTACTTCAAAAATCGCTTCACCGATTTCCACGGAATCACCTTCATTTTTTAGCCAAGTCGTGATCGTTCCGACATCCATCGTGGAACTTAACTTCGGCATCAATACTTCATTCGCCATTTTTTATCCCCCCTACGCCATCAATCCACGACAAGCTTCAACAATATCCTCTACTTGAGGAACCGCTTTCTTCTCAAGCTCCGGATGATACGGCATCGGGATTTCTTTACCGGCTAAACGTACGATCGGTGCATCTAAGAAGTCGAAGCATTCCTCTTCTGCGATCACGCTTGCCAGCTCAGCACTGAATCCGCTGCGTTTTACTGCTTCAGTCACAACAACAGCTTTTCCTGTTTTAACAACAGAATCAATAATTGCCTGTTTATCTAGCGGTACCAGCGTCCGTGGATCAACCACTTCGATTTGAATGCCTTCCTCCGCTAAAATATCTGCGGCTTCCATGGCTTTGTGAACCATAATTCCAGTCGCTACAACTGAAATGTCGGTTCCTTCTCGTTTGATATCTGCGACTCCGATTGGAATCGTGTATTTTCCTTCCGGTACATCTGAACTCGTTCGGTAGCAAAGCTTGTGTTCATAAAACATGACTGGGTTATTGTCTTCGATCGCTGCATGCAGCAAACCTTTCGCATCATAAGCCGTCGCTGGTTGGATAACCTTCAATCCAGGGACGTGGGCTGTCCAGTTTTCTAAGCTTTGCGAGTGCTGCGCTGCCGCGCCTGTTCCTGAACCGCCTGGTGTGCGCATCACCAATGGAATTTTCGCTTTTCCGCCGTACATGTAGCGGATTTTTGCTGCTTGGTTGACGATTTGATCTAAGGCGATCGTAATGAAGTCTGAAAATTGAATTTCAAAAATCGGACGCATTCCTGTCATCGCCGAACCTACAGCCGCTCCCGCGATCACTGATTCAGAGATCGGTGTTGAACGCACCCGTTCCTCACCAAATTCTTCCACCATACCCCGACTCACACCGAAAGCGCCACCATAAACACCGATGTCTTCACCTAACATGAAAATATCTTCATCTTCTCGCATCGCTTCAGACATTGCTTCTCTGACCGCTTCCGCGTACGTGATTTCTCTCATTATTTGCTCCTCCTAATTCTCTCTAGTCTGAATAAACGTCTTCGTACATGCTTTCAATCGCCGGCATTGGGCTTTCTTCCGCGAAGGTTACCGCATCTTCAATCGCCTGTTTCGCTGCTAAGCGAATTTCCTCTGCTTCCTCTTCCGTGAAGATCCCTGCCGTTACGAATTTTTCACGAGCCAATTTGATTGGATCGCGATTCTTACGCCAATCTTCTTCCTCTTCCTTCGTACGATATTTCTTCGCATCAGATTTCGAATGGCCTTTCCAGCGATAAGTCATCGCCTCAATAAGGGTTGGGCCTTCTCCGCGACGCGCTTTTTCAACCGCGTCATAGGTAGTATTAATGACTTCGATCACGTCATTTCCTTCGATAGTAATTCCTTCGATTCCATACGCTTTTGCTCGTTCAGACAAACGCTCAACGTTCATCATTGTTTTAAACGGTCCGCTCATCCCGTATTGATTGTTTTCAATAAAGAAGACGACAGGCAATGCCCAAATGGAAGCCAGATTCAAGGATTCATGGAAGCTGCCCTCATTTGTTGAACCATCCCCGGCATACGCTAAAGCAACCGTGTCATTTTTTTTCAATTTTGACGTCAGTGCTGCACCTGTAGCAATCGGGAAGCCGCCGCCTACGATCCCATTTGCACCGAGATTTCCCGTATCCAGATCCGCAATGTGCATTGAGCCGCCTTTCCCATTGTTCGTTCCTGTTGTACGACCAAACAATTCTGCCATCATTTCATTGATATTTGTCCCTTTAGCAATTGTTTGTCCATGTCCGCGGTGCGTTGCAGTGATCCAGTCGGTCTTTCTTAAAACTGCTCCGCTACCTGCGGCTGTCGCTTCCTGTCCCACTGCCAAGTGAGTGGTTCCGTGAATCAGACCTTTGGCAAATAGCTGATCCACCTTCTCGTCAAAGAAACGAATTTCCCACATTCTGCGATAAAGCTCTACCAAATCCTCGTCCGTCAAACCTGCTCGATTCGGAATCGAGATGTTTTTCGTTGCTGTCATCATTTATGCGCCTCCATTTTTATTTATCTTCATCTAATAACGTTTTAGCTGTCTCTTCATCGGTAATCAAAACATTGACTAATTTTCCCTTTAACGCTGCTCGTATTCCGCTGACTTTCTCTTTTCCGCCAGATACACCGATCCGTTTTGGAATCTGCTTTAATTCCGACAGGCTGATGGCTAAGACCCGATCATTCCAAGTGCAATCTGTTAACTCGCCCTCCTCATCAATAAAGTTGTAACAAATATCTCCTGACACATTGCCAGCAGACAATTCCTTTCTTAGTGGTACTTCTTCATTCGGCAGATAAGCTTTAGTCATCGTGGAATACGCGGGCAATCCGCCAATTCCCACTAATGCGACATCCGCCTTTTTCCCTTTGTCAAACACGTTCTTGATAAAGGATTGTGCCATAAACACCTTTTTAGCTTCAGCTGAATCGACGGTGATTGGCGCATGCAGCTCCAATACTGAACCGCCGCTCTTACGGGCAAAAATTTCGCAGACCACATTTGCCTGCAACGCTGTATGCTCTTGTCCCAATCCGCCTACTAACGGGATAAATCGAATATTTTCCATTTGGTTTTTCGGCAGGAAGTTCTGTGCCGCCTCGTGAACGACCATCCCCGCGGAAACGCCAATGGTTTCGTCGCCTTTTAAAACGCGTGACAGGTATTTTCCAGCCGCGATACCAATCCGTTTGTTCAGCATTTCAGCTGCGGCTGGCGCGATACAAATGACTTCCGTCAATCCAAATTTTTCAATCAATTTCTCTTCTAACATGCGATAGGGATGGACAAGATCGTCATGAATGATAATCTCTACCAGACCTAAGGAACGTGCCTTTGCTAAATACTTGGATACCAGCGAACGACTAATATTAAATTTTTTCGCCACATCTGATTGCTTTGCTCCCTCTTCGTAATACATGGAAGCAATCTCGGTTAACAATCGGGCATCGTCGGAATAACTCATTTTTATTCCCTCCTAGTTCGTGCCAATGAGCTTCTTTTTGAAAAAGAGAACCTGTATAAAGGAACTCTTTCTTAATTTAGACTCATTATTATCATATGTTCTTATATTTAACATATGTTACACACTCATCATAAGAGCCTTGCTTCTTAGTGTCAACGCTTTCACCAAATGATTTTTTTCACAATGTCATCTTTACAAAATGTTCCAACGACGCGGTTTTCGTAACATATGTCACAGCCCTTCACATTCTTTTGGGTTTACTGACTTTTGAATAAAAAGATCATAGTAAAAACCATGTATTATTGGGTTCTCGCGAAAGGACCAATAAGGTTGATTTTCACTATGATTTTTCCAAATGCTTTATGGTACTCGATAAATGCAGGAGAATGTTTCTTCTATTCGTTCCTAGAGTCCTTTAGTATCTCCATAGTGAAAGAACAACTTACTCAGCTTAAAAACAAAAAGGTACATCCTCGCTGAGCCTCTGATTCTGCCCTATTTCTCATCTCCATCATAATAAATCTGTGACTCTGTTTATAGTCATCCTTTTTTCATCATTAATCATGAAAGAACAGCTTTTCATTGCTCCCTCAACACTCGACTCATTAATCGGCTTCCCTGTATAGGTCGCCACGTTAGAGCTTTTCAAGCAATTGCTGGCAGCATGTATCCATGTTGAATTTCGTAATAAAGGGGGTGCCGTCAATGATCGGCAGATCCGTCGTGAATTGCGGCTGTCCAATAGCTACAATCGCAGAAATATCTTCGGCTACCTCTGTTACATCATAAATACTTTCTCCAACAACCTCTGCCTCTACTCCTTTTTCCTTCATAAACTCCGCAATATAGTTCACGGCAAAGTTCCGTTTATTGTCGGAGGTACCTGTAACAACTAAAATTTTTTTCATAAGCGCTCCTTTAATAGGTTCTTCCACCATCAGCTAACATAATTTGTCCATGAATATACGAACTTTCAGGACTTGCCAAAAACAGCGCCAGATTCGCAATGTCTTCTGGCTGACCGATCCGCCGAAGCGGAATTTTTTTCACCAGCTCTTCTCGACTAGCTGCATCTGGATAAAGCGTATCTAAAATATCGGTCTGAATGACTCGCGGTGCAATCGCGTTGACGTTGATCCCTCTTGGTCCAAGCTCCTTTGACGCCGCTCGCATTAAACCGTGTTGTCCTGCCTTTGAGGAAGCATAGTGCATCCCGCCGCCGGTGCCCGTAATAGCTGATCCAGAGGTGATAAAAATGACTTTTCCTACGTCATCGACAAAATAATCATAAAAAGCCTTCAAGGTATAGAAGGAGCCGTCCAAATTAATATGCAGGACACGCTGCCATTCTTCGATCGAGATTTCATCTATGGAATGTAGATAGCTGATCCCCGCGTTGATCACCAAAATATCCACTTGATGAAAATGTTCAAAAACCTGCTCGCTTGCACGCTGCAGCGACTCTGGATTTGAGACATCGGTTTGGATAAACAAGGACTCCGAAAAGGCCTGAGAAAATTCCGCCGCTGTTTGTTCCCCATTCACTTGGTCAAAATCTAAAATCACTGTGTACGCACCCGCTTCTGCAAACTTTTGGGCAATCGCTTTGCCGATTCCTTTTGCCCCGCCAGTGATTACCGCAACTTTTCCTTTCATGGGTTCGCTCCTATCTCTATTTTATATGTTCGAACATATGCCTTTCGTTAGATACGCGCTTCTTTTCCTATTTATTCAGGAAAAGAAGCGCGCATTATCTAACTTAAAATATCAATAATTTTCTGTACATCTGCTTCAATTCCAACACCTGTTAAAAAGGACAAGGCACGAATAACAGGGATGTTCTCGCTCTCATAAGCCGTCGTCGTAACAACCAAATCCGCTCCTTGTATTTTTGAAGGCAGCTCGGCTACCTTGCACTGTTCCACTGTTGCTGGAATATTGTTTTTCTCTAGCTCTTCTTTTACCCGCATGCACACCACCGTAGAGGTTGCTACACCTGTTCCACAGGCAATAAGGATATGTTTCTTATTCATTCATCTCAGCTCCCTTAACCGTATTATTTGTATCGTCTTTTCCTGTTGACAATCCATAATGCTTCTTAATATCATTTCGTGTCCAGAACCACAGCGCTCCATACATAACTAGCGCAATGGCCCCTGCCATGAAGGCCGGAAGATTCGATGGATCAATCAGCTTCAGCATGATCCACAAGGTGATGTGGCTGCTCATATCAATCCCTGAAATCATCGTTGCCCCTTCAGGAAAAGCAAAGCCCACTGCATGTGCCATTGTGGTCGTCAATGCTCCTAAATTCGTTGCGATAAAGAAGACGATACAAATGGATGCGATTGAATTTAGCAATCCTCTGAAAATATTTCCTTTTGATGCTGCGACTGACCAGATGACCGTGAAAGGCAATACCGCTAAATCAGCGAAAGGTAATAAGCGATTGAATGGCAGAATTGCCGCTAATAAGATCGTGATTGGTACCATCAATAGTGCTACGGTGATAATTGCCGGATGGGCTGTTACAACTGCCGCATCTAAACCAATGTACACTTCTTTTCCTGGGAAACGTTTTTGAATAAAGGTTTTAGCCCCTTCAGCAATCGGTGATAGCCCTTCCATCAATAAAGCCACCATTCTCGGCATTAAGATCATTACCGCTGAAGTTTGCACACCTAATTGGATAATTGCCTGAGAGTCGTAGCCTGCCAGCAAGCCCATTCCGACCCCTAATACCAAACCGATCATCATCGGTTCACCAAAGATCCCTAAACGCTCCTTCAAGTTCTTCGCGTTAATATCAATTTTATTGATGCCTGGAATCTTATCCCATACACGGTTCAACGCATAGGTCAACGGCGCAAAGTTTACCGTCTCCCCGTGGGGTAAGGAGATGCCCGGCAAGCCAAAAAAATGCTCGACTGCTGGTGCCGTCCAATCGGCTAATTTGAAAATGACAAAGGAATTGATCAAGGCACAAACAATGGCGATCCAAATCGAATCGGTCGCATAATAAATCATTGCTCCCGGGAAAATCAAATGCCAATAGTTCCAAAGATCCACGTCCATCGTTTTGGTTTGATTAAATCGCAGCAGGATCATATTAAAAATAAAGATTACCGGAATCAAAATTACTGCGATTGGTGTGGCGAAGGTGATCGCTGCTCCGATCGGCCAACCAACATCCAAGATATCCAATTGCAAACCTAAACGTTCAATCATCGCTTGAGAGGATGCTCCGATCGAATCCGAAAGCAACCCAATTACCAAATTCAATCCAGTGAAACCAATCCCGACGGTTAAACCAGCTCGAAAAGATTTACTCAGCTTTTGACCTAAAACAACCCCAAAGACGGTCAAAATGATCGGCAGCATCGCAGCTGCTCCAAGGTCCAATATATAGTTCACACCTGCTTTAAGTATATCTAACATTTTTTCTCCTCCTTGTTTCCATTATTGAATCGTCTTCAATAACTGCTCCACCTCAACAACCTTCTCTTTTGACTTAAGCAACTGTAAGTTTTTCTCATCCTGACATAGCAGCATTAATTTTTGCAGCATTTCCAATTGATTTTCTGGCTGTTTGATCGCCAGCATAAAAACAAGTTCTACTTCTAAAAAAACATCTTTGCTGGCCATCATTTCAAAGGTTACGGGCTTTTCCAACACACCTACCAAAAACCCTTCCTTTTTTACATGGTCAGAATCCGTATGAGGGATCGCCACATTGATTCCCTGCGTGGGTAGTCCTGTAGGAAAAACCTGTTCTCGTTCAATTACCGCCTCTGAGTAGCTCTCATGGACAAAGCCGGCATCGATCAGCACTCCGCTCATTTCTCTTAATAGTGCCTCTTGGTCCTCTTCATCGAAGGAATAATACAAAAATTTCTGATCTTCTTTTCTCAATAGTTTATTCATAAGGATATCCCATCACTTTATCTTCTAATTTTCTTAACTGATTCATGACCGCTTCTTCCGATTGACATTGATCCATCAACGCTAAAAAATTTTCGGTTGCTAAAATTTCTGTAAAATAATACAAGCAGGTGCCGATTGAAACCCCTTCAGGTAAAGAAAAGGCAATAACATACTTCACTGGATCGTTTTTCTGATGGTTAAAGGAAACCGGCTCTGCTAAACGGACAAAGCCTGCGCCAATTTTTTTGGCTCCATGTGAGAATTCCGCATGGGGAATGGCCACTCCTGGTGAGATTACAATGTAGGAATCATAATCAACGACCATTTGAATCATCGCCTGTATGTATTCCGATGTGATTAGTTCATCTGCCAGCAAGAGCTGCCCTGCCGCCTCCACTGCTGATTGCCAGCTATCACAGCTTTGATCCAGTTTGATCCGCTCAACCGTCAGGATCGCAGTCAATCGGTTGATTTCCTGAGTTTCCTCGGCTAGTCGTTCGTTTAGACGATTGAAGGATTCAATATCGCTTAAGAAGTTTTGATACTCGCCGTCATCCATGTATTTCTGAATTATCGGTAGAAAATCTTCAATCATCGCCTCTTCTTTAGTAATTAAATAATTTTGATCAATAAAATGCCGCGGTTTGATCTTATACAACACCTTTTGAATTCGGACGATGTCCTGTTCAGTAAGAATCGGGTTCACAAGGACCACTGGCGACTGGTCAAATTTCAATGGGACGGTACTGACGATAAGGTCTTGATCCTCAGGCTGAACCTTTTGCAGCGCATGAGAGGAATCAACTGACACCACCTCAATTTGAGGAAAGGCTGATTTCAGCTTTACCTTGATCAATTGAGCGGTCCCGCTGCCAGAGTTGCAAACAATTCGCAAGCGTATTTGTCCTTTTGATTGTGTATTGCTGCTGTTTTCTAAAATCGCCATCACATACATGACAATAAAGGACAACTCATTCGGCTGAATCTCCACATCTAAGTAGTTCTCAACCTTGTTCAAATTCCGTTTTACAATCTCAAACATATCCGGATAGGATTGATAAATTTCATCCAGCAAAACATTTACCACACTGTCATTCAAAGAAAGACGATAGATTAAGAGCTTCAAGTGATTCTCTAATAGATCAAATAGATCGCTGTTCAAGTAGTATTTAATATCCATTTCCTTTGCCAGATTGAAAATAAATTCATTAATCAAAATTTGAGTCTCGATCGAATCAATTTTGCGTCCATTATTCTTGATATAGCTCTTCCTGCGTAAAATCGAGATCAAATACCCCAGCTCGCCGCCTTCTGCTCGAATATCATAGGATTGTTCAATTTTTTCAATGATCGTCTGAGCAAAATGAGCCTTAGAGCTTTCCTGCAGCTCAGCCAAATTTTCAGTCACATCAATCCGCTGATCATGCTTGATCCGTTCAATCATAATAATCAAGTAGCAAACCATTTCATGATATGAAAAATCAGATAGTTGCAGTTGTTCTTCCTTTTCAGCCTCCATCAGCAGCTGGCTGACTTCCTGATAGCGTGTATCAGGATCAATGATCTCTAACAATAAATTCTGAAAAATGTTGTTTTCCCAACCAAGTGCATAATCATAGCTGTAATCGAATAACCCGTTAAAAATGACGAGTTTCGTCATCGCCGAACGAATATGAACTTCATTTCCCGCCACCTTGTAGCCTTTCCCAATATGAGAAAGCAAGGATAAATCATTTTTTTTGAACCATTTCTTTAACGCTTCAATATCGCTGACTAACGTATTGCGACTGACTAAGAGGTATTCAGAGAGATAGTAGGTCGTCACATAATCATGACTTGTGATCAGAAGCAGCGCTAAAATAGTCCGTCTTTCATCGAGGGTTAAATGATAGTGCTGAAAAGACGCATACGTTTGAAATAGTTCCTTTAAGTCAACCTCCTTCGGTATTTTTAAATAGCCGTCTTCAAAATACAGTGCTTCGTTTTTTTCATTGCTTTCCAATTGGAAATTGATTTCCTTGATGTCATTGCGAATGGTCTGTTCAGAAACCTTAAAGAGCTTGGCGTAATTAACCAAGGATTCTTCCTTCTCATGCAAAACATCCAATAAAATTTTATTGATTCTCCTGTTCATCACTATCACCTCTACACGTTTAATTGTATCTGCCTCCTATTATTTCACAAGACCAATCCTTTTGGTGAACTTCTCAAAAGAATTGTGATAGATACCTAAAGAACTTCTGTGCTACGCTTGGCATACTAGATAGAAGCTGTCTTTTTATAACAATTTTTAATAAATAAATTCTCAAGGAGCGGATCAAATTGAAATCATTAAGGAAATTAGCTAGTGGTGTCGGAAATGTTGACTTATGCGATATTAACAAACCTTCTGTTAAAAAAGATGAAGTATTAATAAAAGTATTATTTAGTGGTATTTGTGGGTCGGATATCCATGCGCTGAAGGGTGAATATAACAAGAAAATACCATTGACTCTCGGCCATGAATTCATTGGTATAGTCTCTGAAAAAGGGGATAAAGTAACACAGCTGGACATTGGAGATCGAATCGTCAGTGAGACAACCTACGAAGTTTGTGAAAAATGCCCTTACTGTTTAAAGGAAGAATATAATTTATGCAGTCACCGAAAAGGACTAGGAACACAGGTGGATGGCAGCTTCGCAACGTATGTTTTAGCTAAGGCTGATCGCTGCCATCACTTGCCAGCAGAGCTGCCAAGTGAAGTAGCCGCTTTAATGGAGCCGCTGGCCTGCTGTATCCATGCCGTAATGGAGAAAACAATCGTTCAGCCTAATGAGAAAATTGCTGTCTTTGGGCCTGGGCCGATTGGTGTCTTACTCGCCCTGGTCCTTCAATCAATGAACGCGAACGTGACCCTCATTGGAATTACCAAAGATACCCTGCGTTTAGCAAAGGCTCGTGAGCTGGGGATCGCTAAAACATTTGATAGTCAAAAGACCTCCTTAGAAGACTTAGTCGAACAAGAAACAGACAGCTTGGGCTTTGATCAAGTTTTTGAATGCTCCGGCAGTTTTCAGGCACTTCAGCAGTCCTTAGAAATTGTCAAAAAGAAAGGAACGGTTATTCAAGAAGGACTTTTCGCAAAGAATCCTGTCCCGCTGGATATGAGTCTGCTGCTTAATAAAGAAATTCAGCTCATTGGCTCACGTACTCAAAAACCTAGCTCTTGGAGAAAAGCATTGGAGTGGTTAGCAACTGCTAAAATTGATCTATCGCCTATGATTACCAGAACCCTTCCCTTAGATCAATGGGAGGAAGCCTTTGAACTAGCCATGAATGGCAAAGAGTTGAAAATTCTGCTAAAGCCCGAATAATTCCACGAACGAAAAGACTGTCTGCCAAAATAGGCAGACAGTCCTTCACAAAGGGCGTTCCCTTACACTTTCTCAGTGCTCACTGATTCAATTTTTTACCTGACCATAATCTTTGAACACCTCTACAGCCGTTTGAATCTGTTCAGCAGACAGCTTTGCGATTTTCCCACCATAAGAATGAGCGACGTATAGTGTTTTCGCTGCTTCTTCTAAATAGACGGCAGCATACAACGCCTCTTTTAAATTTTTGCCGATCGTGACAACGCCGTGATTTTTCAGTACGACTGCCAGCTGATCTCCGATATGATCGACTACCGCATAGCCCATATCAATACTCGCCGCCGAACTATACGGAGCGACATTGACTGGACCCTTCGCAGTATTGGCTAATGTCGTCACATCACAATCAATCCGATCCACGACTAAACCGATTCCGGTCGCATATGGCTGATGGGTATGAATGACCGCATTCACTGCCGGCATCTGCTGCAGGATATAACGTATCGCAATCGTATCAACACTCGGACGGCGGGTTCCTTCGATAATTTCTCCTTCAATCGTCATCACGAGAACATCCTCTGGGACCATCTCTTCATACATCATTCCACTAGGTGTAACCAATAGGGTTTTCGAATCGATTCGCATACTCACATTTCCACCTGAAAGTGAAATCAAACCATAGCGGTCTAGCATTATCCCAGCTGTGATAATCTCTGCTTTTTCTTTCTCAAACATCAGCTCGCCTCTTTTTTCTTTTTGACTTGAGCGTTATACTCCGTGTTGACTCTTCTAGCACGAGCCTTCAATGATTCTGGATGCTTTTCATATTCCATGTCCAGCAACAACCGAAACAGCTCCTGCCCGTCATTATAATTTCTTGTATTCAACCAATAGCGCCCTTTTAACAGTCCACCGCCGTTCATACGTAAATACATCTTTCCAGCAGTTGGAAACTCACGAATCTTGAAGCTATCCAGCTGCGGCAAGTTATAATCATCCACTCGTTTGAAGGAACGTAGAGTCAACGTGTCTTCTGCGATTGCTACTTCTTTCGGGGTCACTCTTGCCACCAGCGCGTTCCAAAAACTGTAAAAGGCGACAATTCCAACCATACCCATCAACGCCGGCAAACGATTCGTGATCATGGCACCGATCGCAATGAGGAAAACAATCAATGAGACGACTCCGGTAACAGGGACATCTAAGAAATACAATGTTTTATCGTATTCAAACCGTTTCATGTGTCCTTCCCCCTTTTCTTACTGCAGAATTACGCTGCTTCTCCGCCATCATGCAGTTGTGATGCTTCTTTTTTGATTCGATTGCGGTTCCAAATCGCCATCACCAAAGCCACCGCAGCGCCAATTCCAGTACCGATATATCCGAGACCATTTAAGCGAACCAGTACCCAAGTCAATGGATTCGCTCCATCACAAATAGATGAAATCTGAGAGGCCCCTTCCGGCATTTGGAAATTCACATTTTTTGCTGCCGTCGTAATCATTGGTGCCAGATCCGTGGCGATCCATAGCCCGAATACTAATACGACCAACCCAACAATCAGCCCTCTAAAGCCATTTTCTTTTACAATCGGTGTAATCAATACAAACATCCATGGGATAACGGCTAAGTCAGCGAATGGTAAAACGGTATTTCCTGGTAGGACAACCGCTAAGAAAATCAATGTTGGCACTAAGATAAATGAAATTGCCAATGTCACTGGGTGTCCAACTCCAATCGCTGAATCTAACCCAATATAAATTTTCCCACGATTTTGAAATCTTTCTTGAATGAATTCACTGGCAGCATCGCTGATCGGAATCAAGCCTTCCATCAATAAAGCCGCCATTTTCGGAATCAACACTAAAACAGCTCCTAAAGAAACCCCTAAGGTTAAAACATTTGTCACATCGTAGCCGGCAATTATACCGATAACGATCCCCATCACCGTTCCAACTAGAATCGGTTCACCGAAAACACCGAAACGACGTTGAACCGTATCCATATTAATATTGATATCTCTCACGCCAGGAATCATATCGATCAATTTATTGATGACCATCGCAATTGGCGCATAGGCCGTCGTGAAGCCATGGGGCAGCGAAACGCCCGGCAGATCCAGTGATTTCTCCACTTCTGGCGCGGTAACATCACCTAATACCATGATAATCACCATATTCACGACAGCCGCCACAATCCCTAGCCATAATGTATCGGTAATAATTGCTACTAAAGCTCCAGTAAACGCAAAGTGCCAATAATCCCAAATATCCACATCAACCGTTTGTGTCGTATTGGTAAGGAGCATCACGATATTGACCACTAAGCCTAGCGGGATAATAATCAATCCAACTGTTGAACCCATGGCGATCGCCGCTGCCGCTGGCCATCCCACGTCGATCGTTGATAGGCTCAAACCAAAACGATCGATCATCGCCTGTACGGCTGGCGAAAGACTGGTTCCTAATAGCGAATTAATGACCAAATTCAACCCAATAAAGCCGACCCCTACCGTTAACCCTGCTCGAAGACTCTTCCCAACACCTGTTCTGAAGGCACAACCAATAATAAAAATGACAATTGGCATTACAACGGATACACCCAATCCTTGAATAAATTGAAACACTCCAATAATCGCATCCATGATTAATCCCTCTCCTTACTCGTATTGTTTTATACAGGCTACTTTTCCATTAACTCCATAATTTTATCGATCGTTGGTTTTGTATTAACGCCAGTCAAAAAGCATACTCCGGAAACAGATTCGCAAGCCAAACCTTTCGGAATAACCGTTGTCGAAATCAAAAAATCATAGTTAGAAGCTTTATTCGGTGCTTCCGAAATTTTGCATTGGGTAATTTTATACTTTCCTTTGTACCCATTTTCATCTAAAATTTTTGATATTTTTCCATTTACTGCTGTTGATGTCGCAATGCCAGAACCACATGCTAATAAAATATTTTTCATCTTTTCCACGTCCTTATTTTAAATTCTGTTTGATGCTTTTTACGACTTCTTCTGCCGTATTCGCTTGAATAATTGCTAAGACCTTTTCATCTGTTTGAAACATATCGATCAACGCCTGTAAAAATTCCAGTTGCTTTTTCGGTTCCTTGATCGCTAGCATAAACATGATTTTTACTGGAACGAGAACCTCCGGTGACCCCATCATTTCAAACATTACCGGATTCTTTAAAATGCCGATTGCCATTGATTGCTTGAAAACATATTCAGAATCGGTATGAGGAATCGCCACGCCGATATGCTCTAAAGGCAAACCAGTCGCAAACTCCTTCTCTCGCTCCTGAACCGCTGAGCTGAATTCACCATTCACACACTGATTGGCCTCCAGTCGACTGGCCAACGTCGCCAACGCTGAAAAGTTATCGGGTTCATCCATTGCTAAATCAACCAACTGTTCATCTAAGTACATTTCATCCCAAAAGTCAGCCACTTAAATTGCACTCCCTTCCCCCATCACTAAATCCAAAAGTGCTTGCTTATCTGTTACTTGAATCAGTTTTTCCACATTCTCCTCCTTTTCGATAAACTCAAGTAAACCTGTGATTTTACTCTTTGCCGCATTGATATCTGTATCTGAAATAGCGAAAAATAAAATGACATTCACATTATTGATGCCCCAATTGATCTTCTTATCTAAAGTCATGATCCCAATAGAAGTCTGATTCACCTCACTCGGGTCCGCATGGGGAATCGCCACACTGACAGAAAAACTAGTATCTCCTAACTTTTCCCGGGTCCAAACAGATTCGCCAAAGTTCTCCTTCGCGATCCCTAACGCTTGATACCTTTCAATCATAAAATTCAAACACGCCTCTTTGTTCTCAACATGTTGTTGAAGAAAAACAAGCTCTGGATTGATCCATTGCTGATTTACCTGTGTTTTTTCTTTTGCTGTCGCGTGATACCGTTTGTAATAGGTATGAACGATTCGGCTGATTTCCTCATCTTTGATCATGGGTGAAATATAAACCACATTTCTGGCCTTCACACTAGGATCGGTCGTGACCACGACATCTCTTGAATTCAACGTCACTTGTTCAAATTCCTTGGTCGTCAATTGAATCACTTTATCGGTATGGGGAATGATTCGCCGAATTTTCGTATAGATCAAATCACTTGTGATCAACCCTCGTGAAAGAACGACATAGATATTACGAAAACTTACCCCATACTTGCGCTCCAAAGCGACTTGGAAGTAAATCACTAGAAAAGAAATCTCATCGCCGGTCACTTCGATCGAAAATCGCTGACCGATACTGCTGATGGCGTAGCACATCATGGAATACAATAATAAGTAGCGATTTTTAATGTCCTCCATAAAAGGATTTTTGATCAAAATATTACGACGCAGCCGATAAATCATCGGAACAATATGGCTCATAAGTGAATCATGTAATTCCTGATCGCCAGAAAAATCGATATTTAACAGGTTTCCTAAATCGGCGATTAATTCTTCCACCGCCTCTTGATAGCTGTCATTGTACGTCTTGGTTGATTTGTAGAAGGGTTTTACGTTCATGGCATATAAGGTTTCAGATAGATGATAAATATCGGGATACCAAAGCTCGATCGAACTATTCGTAGAAATGAAGGCACAAATCTCATAGGTTTGCGTATATAAAGCCAAATCCTCTAAGTCGCTTTTCTTTTTCTCTTCGATCGTCATATGACAGCCGTTTTCCGCTCGCGTAAGTAAACATAAAAAAGTAAGAAAAATTGCTGAAAAATATTTATTGGAAATATTGCTATAAAACATATCGGAAAACTTCTCTAACGTATCTTTGACTAATTGGATCAGGGCGACAGGGAAATAGTTCTCTAATTGGATGAGCAGCTCTTCATTGTTTACTAGTAGAGCATCGGGAAACTTTGTCATCAAAAAATTTTGATACGCCTGTTGGATGTCCGCCTCCGCCCCACGCAAGGAAACCTTCCGTCTGCTCTGACAGATTTTGACATCAAAATGCCGCAGATAGCGCTGTAGATAATCTAGATCTTTTTTTAACGTTGAATCAGAGATAAAAAAATCCGCTTCTAGCGTCTCTAGCAACTGTCCTTCGGGCGTCATAAATAATTGACGAAAAATACCTTCTCTTCTGCCTAATACGTCATAAATATCTCTGTCACTTTCCACCGTAAGATCTGTAATTCTGTTGATTTCTCCTTCTGTTCCGATTAATTTGATACCATGTCTTGGCACCTTAACAATCTCTATCGCTTTTCCCGCCAATTCCTTGTTCAAAAAATTTACATCGTTCAAAATCGTTCTCGTTGACACTTCCAGCTTCTCACTAAAATAATCCGTTGTTTTGTAATCGCTTTCAGAAAGAAGTAAGGATAACAGTTGATTGCGACGCCGCATCGTTTTTTCCATTTTCACACCTCCTCGTCTTAAGCATTCGGAGTATTCGGCTGTCAGCCCTCTTCGTTAAAGAAAAATAAACAACGTTGAGCAGCCAACCTCGCTATCTCCTATATTCATCATAGTAAATTTTCAACTTACTTAAAAGGTCTCCTTTTTTCAACATTAATCATGAAAACTCAAATTAACAGGAATCATTCTTTTTTGAAAGTATTTATGAAATTTTTTGATGAGTGGAAAAGCCAATTTGTAAAGGGACTTTTACAGCTTCCTTCTTTTAAATGCAAAAAAATTGCTGATCATAAGAGATCAGCAATTTTTCTAGTTATTCTATTTTTTCCACTCATCGACTTCTTTTTGGTGGTCTTTAATCCAGTCCTTTGCTGCTTGAGAAGGGTCTTTTCCTTCATTGATCGCTAGCATGACACTTTCCATATCCTTTTGGTTCCAATGGAAATTATCCAAGACTTTATACGCTTCTGGTTGATCTTCCTTCAAACCTTTACGGGCCATTGTATGAATAGCTTCTTCTGTTCCCATGGCCCCTTTAGGATCTTCTAAATATTTCAACCCATATTTAGCGAACATCCAGTGAGGAGACCAGCCAGTAATAACGATTGGTTGTTTCTTTTTAATCGCTTGGCCAAGAGCAACTGTCATTGCACCAGAAGAAGAGGTTGAAACTTTCCAATCAGATAAATTCGGATAAGCCTTCAATGTATTTTCAGCGGCATTGACCACACCGGCACCAGGTTCGATCCCGGTGATTGTTTTATTCGCTTGATCAGTCAAATCTTCGATAGAGTTTACATCCATATAATCAGGAACAACCAGACCAACTTTTGCTCCTTTTAGGTTCACACCTAAATCATCAACCTGATCCTTATACTGAGCAAATTGTGACTTGTGTGTATTAGGCAACCAAGCAGCAACCATGGCATCTGATTCACCTTTTGCAACAGATTCCCACATAATCGCATTATCCAGCGGAGTCATGTTTACATTGTAGCCCATTTCCTTTAGAACCTCTCCGATGACATGAGTAGAAGCCACTTCTGTATCCCACTCTACATAGGTCAGGTTGATCGTTCCTTTGCTTTCATTAGATGAACCGCCAAAACCAAACGAAGCCAGTAAAACAACTGCAGCAACAACACCCGCGGCAATACCGATTTTTTTCTTTTTGGTCTTCGGCATTTTTTCAGCTGCCTGTTGTTTTGGCTTGTTGATATTCTGTGTGAATCGATCGATAATGATCGCCAAAATAACTAGCGCCAAGCCATTCACAAAACCATTTCCGACTTGCGCACGCTGCAAGGCTGAAAGAACTCCACGTCCTAGACCCGGTGCTCCAATCATTGATGCGATAACCACCATTGATAGAGCAAGCATCGTTGTTTGGTTGATCCCCGCTAAAATGGTACTTTTTGCTAATGGTAATTCCAGCTTAAATAATTTTTGTTTGCCGGTACCGCCGAAGGAATCAGACGCTTCGACCAATTCTTTTGGAATTTGACGAATCCCTAAATTCGTAAAACGCACGGTTGGCGGCAAAGCGAAAATAACTGAGGCAAAAACACCAGGAACCATCCCAATTCCGAAGAATGCAACCGCAGGAATCAAATACACGAACCCTGGCATTGTCTGCATAAAGTCCAGAATGGGAGTAATAATTTTTTTCGCAGTCTCATTTTTCGCCATCAGGATTCCTAAAGGTACCCCAATGATGATCGATAATAGACTTGATAAAAGAACCAGTGTGACGGTACTCATAAGATCCGTCCATAATCCTTGATTATAAATAAAGAGCAGTCCGATCAAGGTAAAGCTTGTCAGCCCCCATTTTTTATTGGAAATAAAAAAGGCGGCGATCGTTAAAACGAGAATCAATAATAATGGTGGGATCATCGTTAATATCCCTGTCATTCCATCCATCAAAAATTGTCCGGCATGCTGCAAGGCTGAGAACAAACCAGCAAAGGTTCCTGTCAGCCACTCTGTAAATCCTTCCACCCAGTCTGCGACGGGCAAGGCTTGTTGTAAAATACTAAACATTTGTGATCACCTCTTCAGTCTCTGTATCTGCTAACGCCTCTAACACACTACCACGGATGACGACACCGACTAAGCGGTCGCCTTCTACTACAGCCAGTGGTGCTGGCGAATCAAAAATTAGATTGAAAATGTCGGTGACCAGCATATCTTTCGGGATGCGGCGGACATTTTTATCAATGACATCTCTCAGCTCTAGATTATTTTTACGTGCTTCCCGCGCTTTGTCTGCTGTCAGGCTTCCCTTCAGCTTACGCTTACGATCAACAGCTAATAGCATACTGACTTCTTCTTTACGCATTCGATTCAACGCCACATTTGGTCCATCCACTTCAATATTCGTCGTCAACGCTGGCACCATGATATTTTGGGCAGTCAAGACTTTTGAACGATCCACGTCTTCAACGAAGTCACGAACATATTGATTGGCTGGATGCGTCAGAATTTCTTCTCCCGTACCGATCTGCATGATTTGACCGTCCTTCATTAACGCGATCCGATCACCGATTCGCAAGGCTTCATTTAAATCATGGGTAATAAAGATGATTGTTTTTTGTACATTCGATTGCAGATCCAATAATTCATCTTGCATCTCCCGACGGATCAATGGGTCTAAGGCGGAAAAAGCTTCATCCATCAATAGAATTTCTGGATCGTTGGCTAAAGCCCGCGCCAAGCCAACCCGCTGCTGCATCCCACCGGATAGTTGATCTGGATATTGATCCTTAAAGGTCAATAGTCCTGAGTTTTCTAATGCTTGTTCAGCCTTTGCCTGACGTTCCGCTTTCGGTACGCCTCGGACTTCAAGACCGTATTCTGTATTTTCCAAAATCGTACGATGAGGAAACAGCCCAAAATTTTGAAAGACCATATTGATTTTATGGCGACGCACTTCCCGCAGTGCTTCTTTGTCCATTTGAGCGATATTTTCTCCATCGATATAGATCTCACCAGAGGTCGGATCGATCAACCGATTTAATAAACGAATCATTGTGGATTTTCCGCTGCCGGAAAGTCCCATAATAACAAAAATTTCTCCTTCATTGACTTCAAAACTTGCATCATATACACCAACAGTTGCACCTGTTTTCTCTACAATTTCGTTCTTGTCGCGATTCTCCTGAATCATCGCAAGGGCCTGTTGCTGTTTCTTACCAAAAATTTTAGTCAGATGTTCTACCTTAACTTTACTCAAAAAATATCCTCCTCTTTAAAAAGTGACCATACTAACTTAACACCATGTGGTCACTTTGTCAAAAAAGATGCTGAAAGTTTTCAGTAAATCAGCAAGTATGTCGTCGAAAACTCACTCTGCTACTTCGTAAAGTCAGAAATCGAAATTGCCCTTAAAATGAGATCGTTTCAGTGGTTAAAGGTTTAAAAAAAAGAAAGCCGCGGCTTTCTTTTTTGATGGAATTATTTATCTGGATAAAACAGATGCTGCATCCGTTGAATAACGAATTCGTTGCCAACAAAGAATAAGGTATCGCCTTCGCAAATTTTGGCGTAAGGTCCCGGCGACAGCAAAAGCTCGTTCTTTTGCTGAATGGCAATAATCGTCGCTCCCGTCTCGTGCCAAATATTTAAGTCATTAACCGTACTCTCCAAGTGTTCTGCCTCTCCCGTCAAAGTTAACTCGTACGGAACAAAAGGCGCGACATTATGAACACGCTTCGTTTGGGCTAATAATTGATTCAAAAGCTCACTCACATTGTCCAGTTCTTGTTTTTGTTTCTCAACGCTCGCCTGAAGCTCATTCTTTATTTCTTGAACAGACTGCACATCCTGATATTTCTCAAAGTAGACCTTCGCTTTTTCTCGCGAAAGCACATAGGCCCCGCTGCCATGGCGAACCTCCATGATTCCGAGATCCACTAGCACATTGATTGCTTTCCGCGCAGTTTCAGGAGAAACATTAAAATTACTGGCTAGCGTGGAACGTGCATGAATTTTTTCTCCCACTTGATACCGATTGTCAGCAATCCGTTCAGCAATCTCTACCGCTACTTGCTGATAGCGAGGCAGCAAGATCCGCTTCTTGTTTTCCCCTTCCATTCCGATCCCTCCAAGTTCATCTAACTGTGCTTCAATCTTCAAAAATCGAAAAACGAAGCTCATTTTCCCCGTATATATCATTCCGTTAAAGTGGCTCATGAATAGTGAAAGTATAGGGCTTACTATATCTTCTATCTACTGCGAATAACGGAACTGATATCTTTGTTGCAGAATTCTTTTTAAGCATAGCATATTTTTTTTAGAAAAGCTTTACTCATTGCAAGACAGATAAAAATGAAGTTGTTAGTGCTTTCGTCTTTAAAATTTATTCATAGAAGAACATTTTGCGTAGTTTTCCTTCGCAAATTCTTTTAAAAAAAGCTACGATGTTTCAGATTATTTTTACCGACTGACGCTTCTTTTGCACCGCTTTTTATACATATACGATTCATTTTATTCTGAAAATTGTCTCAAGGAGTATCCGTTTTGGTAAAAGTCAAAAATCAGAAAGACAACTTAGGAGTGATTATTTGCATTTTGTGACAGGTATTATTGGGTTGATTATTGTTTTAGCTTTAGGTGTGTTAATCAGCAGTGATCGTCGAAAGATTCAGTACACACCCATTTTAGTTATGCTGGTACTACAATTTTTATTAGGCTTCATTCTCTTACGAACAACGGTTGGAACCACGATTGTCGGCGGCTTAGCCGGTGTTTTTGATGCACTGTTGAGCTTCGCCGGTTCAGGCGTGGACTTCGTTTTTGGCGGAATCGCTAATAAAGGCAGCTTTCCCTTCTTCTTAAATGTGCTTATGCCGATCGTTTTTATTTCTGCGATCATCGGAATTCTACGTTATGTGAAGATCCTGCCGCTCTTCATGAAAGGCGTTGGGCTTGCCCTTAGTAAAATCAATGGTATGGGCAAATTAGAATCCTACAATGGAATTGCATCTGCGATCCTAGGGCAATCAGAAGTGTTCATCTCTATCAAAAAAGAGTTGCCTACCTTATCTGAGCAACGATTAACGTCCATGAGCATCTCTGCCATGTCTACCGTTTCTATGTCCATCGTCGGCTCTTACATGGCCTTGATCCAGCCGCGATATGTAATTACGGCGCTTGTATTAAATTTATTTGGCGGTTTTATCATTGCCTCAATCATCAATCCATATCAACTGGAAAATGATGAGCTAGTCATTGAAGAGGATAAAGAGCAGACATTCTTTCAAATGTTAGGGGAATATATATTAGACGGTTTTCATGTGGCCGTCACTGTTGCTGCGATGCTGATCGGCTTTGTGGCCTTGATCGCAATGATCAATTTTATTTTCGCTAAGATTACCGGGCTAACCTTCCAGGAAATTCTAGGCTTTGTGTTTGCGCCTTTAGCGTTTATTACTGGGATTCCTTGGAAAGAAGCCGTTGATGCAGGAAGCCTGATGGCAACTAAACTCGTTACGAATGAATTTGTCGCGATGACAGAATTAGCGAAGGGCGACTGGACGTTCTCAGCGCGTACTACAGCCATCCTTTCCGTTTTCTTAGTATCTTTCGCCAACTTCTCTTCCATCGGAATCATTTCTGGTGCGATGAAGGGACTCAACGAAGAAAAAGGCAATCTAGTTGCCAAACATGGGTTAAAAATCTTATTGAGTGCCAGCCTAGTCAGCTTCTTAAGCGCCATTATTACAGGGCTAATTTTTTAAGCATTCAAAACAACCGCCAAGATCCCTCACAGGATTTTGACGGTTGTTTTATTTTCCTTAATTCTGGCAGATCGCCATAAATTCTTGAAAACTTGTTTGCCTTGAAAGCTTCTTTACTCGCGCTGCATCATTTAGCATCTGTACAAGTTCTTCAAATAGCTGTTCAAAGGAGTTATCACGTTCTTCCTTCAAGGCCAGCAGGAGAACCAATCTAACCTTTTTTTCTTTCCATTGCAGCGGTTTTTCTAGTGAACAAATGGCCACCGCATTTTGTTTTGCCTCACGTTTGATGGCATGAGGCAACGCGTAAAAATCACCAAAGGCGGTACTGGACAATGCTTCTCGTTGCAGCACCTTCTCCACATAGTTCTTTTCACAATAACCTTTTTTATACAGTTCCTGACAAAGAAATCGGATCACTTCATCTCTGTCTGTGAACGTTTCTTGGGGAAAGAACAGCTCTTCCTTCAAAAAGGTCGTCAAAACGGAAGGTGACTGATTTTCTTCGATCAATAGGTTCTGAATCTTCTTTAAATCAGCATTTGTCAAAAATGAATCATACTGATAAACCGGAACGGTTGTCGCTAGATTCAACTTCTCTGTCGTTAAAATCAATGATTTCTCTTCTGTCATCTCGTTGGTCACTGCGAATATAGATTCCGCAACGAATAGTTCGATCTCGAACTCCTGGATCTTATTCAATTGGTTTCTGACAATTCTCTGATTTCCCACACCATAAGGAGAGATGAGCAACACACGTTTCTTTTTATGGGCGCGAATATTTTCTAATGCTGAAAGAAAATGCAAGGATAGGTACGCCACTTCATCTTCTGGAAATTGAATGCTCAGCTTCTCTTGAAGATAACCAGAGGCATAGACACTGACATTATAAACAAAAGGAAACTTGCTTTTGATTTCTTCAAGTAAGGGATTCACCAAATATTGTTTATGAGTAGCGCGCTTATACAATGCCGACACATGGGTCAGTAAATAATCCGTGATTTTCTTATCCTGCGTAAAATCAATGAAAAAAATCGAGTCGATATTTGTTAAGACGCCTTCAATCGCCTGCTTTAGTTTTTTATCGGCTAGGTCCTCATCAGAAACCAGCGAACCAGAATATAAGCGATAGATATACGCGTATTCTTCCTCTGGAATCTTAACCTCAAAATTACTTTCTAATTCCTTAACCATCGCCAGAGTCATTTGACGACTCTTAGTCTCTTTTAGTGATACCTGAGAAGGATTCAAGTAGCTCTTTTTGCTGACTCTTTCCAACAATACTGCGAGATGCAAAATAAATGAAATCGTTGAGAAATCATTGACGAAAAAGCCTTCCTTTTGATGAACATTTACGACCACCTTAGTTAATTTCGCTAGATCAAGCTGTTCAAAATAATCCGAATAATTGTCTAAGCTTAATTTATTGGTCTCAATCTCCTGATTTAAAAACAACGTAAACACACGACGTTTAGCCGCCTCATCCCCTTCAATCAAAAGTCGATTTTGTTTTCGTTTAATTATCAAGCGCTGATCCCTTTTCGCAATCAATCTATTAAGCTCTTTGACCATTCGATCAAGGGTGGATTCACTAATGAAGAATTCATCCGCCAGTTCGTAAAAGTCACAAGCTTTTTGGTCTAATAACCGCATGAGTAAATCAAAGGTCAAATTCGTCGACTGCTTATCAGACGTCAGCTGCTGAAGGTAGTTATTTTCAGGATTTATATAGAACCCTGTTCCCGCCTTCGATAGGATCATGGGTTGTTCAGAAAGCTGGTTTAACTGCTGAATGTCATTTCGAATCGTTTTCGACGAAACACCCAGCTCTTTTGACAGTTGGCCAGCGGTAAAAGGCTGCTGGTTTAGGGATAATTTCTCTAGAATTTTTTCTTGTCTTTGAGAAATATTCACAATGATCCCTCCTATAATAAATAACTGATTTGTATCCCAACAAAAGCATAGAAGTTATTAAACTTCTACGCTTTATTATAACATTATGCCGATTCTGTATCGCTCTCTTTTTCTAGCTGAACAAGGTTTTTCTCATAAACTTTCAAGAATGGATAATACATCACACCATCAAGAATGATCAAAATTAAGACTAAGACAACAGCCCGCCAATCCATTGTGGATAGAAATGCGCCGATTGGTGACGGCATCTGCCAAGAAAAGACAGCGAAGGTTTTTCCGACAATTCCCCATGACATACACAGATACGTAACAATCGCGTTAAAGACGGAAGTAAAGATGAAAGGAAAGAAAAAAATCGGATTTAGCATTAAGGGTGTTCCAAAAATCATTGGTTCAGAGATACCGAAGAAAGATGGAATCAAACCGATTTTCCCAACAGTGCTCAACTGCTTCGATTTCGAGCGCATCATTAAGAAAGCTAAAGCCAACACGGAACCAGATCCCCCGATAATAACGAAATAGGTCCAGAATGGTGTCGTGAAAATATTGCTCAAATCACTGCCTGCCATTTTTTCCGCAGCATTGATCGATAGATTCCCATCACGAATCGGTCCAAGAATCCCTGCTAAGGCAGCATCATGAATCCCAAAGAACCAGAACAAATGGATCAAGAAGACACTGATAATCGTAAATGGTAAGCTGTCAGCTGCCTTGAAGCTTGGCGCCATAATATTGTAAAGGAACTGAACGGCTGTTGTATCAAACGCATGGAAAATGATAAAGATCACTGAAAAGAACGTCATCAAAATCAAGCCCGGCACTAAAGCAGCAAAGGTCTCTGAAAGAGAGGCCGGTACGCTATCGGGCATCTTGATCCGACCAATATTTCTTTTACGCATCCAATGGTACCCTTCCACCGTAACGATTGCGACAAAAAGTGACAGCAGGATTCCCCGTCCATCTAAAAAGCTGATTTCAACTTCCTTCCCGTCCCAACCCATTTTTAGCGGTGTTAAGACAAGCATTAGGAAACCGACAAGTGAAAACATCATTGGACGTAAGACATCTTCTTTATAATGGCGACACAAGAAGTAAGTTACCCCTACACAGATGAATAAGGCCATGGCGCTCAGGGTTACCCCGCTGATCCAATTTAAAACCAGACTGTTCTTTTCCGCGAAGCTTGCCCAAGCTAACAAAAAACCATTTTTCGTATCTTCTGTCACAGGCGGTGCATTCAAAATAATTGGAATCGAACCAAACAATGTTATTGGCAGCATAGACATAAAGGCATCACGCGTCGCTTTTAAATGACGCTGCTGACTCAGTTTATTTGCCAAAGGTGAGATGTATTTATCCATCGTATCGCTAAATGTACTAAATCCCATGACTTCTTATCCTCCAATCAGTTTTTTGATATCCTCATAAACACCCTTGCCATCCATAATGCCGTATTTCATTGGCGAAATGGCTTCTACTGGCACGTCCACAGCTGCTTCGATCTGAGGTTTTAAGAAACGAATTTGCGGACCAATCAAGACTAGATCCACCCCTTGCAGATAATCTTGATATTCTGATTCACTATAGGCGCTGACTTCTAGTGTGTGGTCAGAAGCGGCTTCGATTTTCTTCGCTAACATCCCTGTTGACATTCCAGCATTGCATACCAGCATAATTTTTTTCATTTTATTTCTCTCCTCTTCTTATTAGAAAAGCGATCGTTCCTTTTTAGTCGAAGGCTCTTCTTTGTATTTTTTGTCCTTGGCTTTCAATGATTTCTTTGAACCAATAGTAAGACGCTTTTGGTTTTCTGATCTGATCCTTTTCAAAGTCAACCGCTACTAATCCATAACGTTTCTCCACACCATTTTTCCATGAATATAAGTCAAATGAAGCCCAAGCATAGTAGCCGCGAATATCTACGCCGCGATCCATCGCGTTCATAATCGCACTGATGTGATCATTCATAAAGGAAATGCGATAGTCATCATTCACCTGCTCTACTGTCACATCTTCTCGGACACCCACACCATTTTCTGTTACATAGATCGGCAGGTGATAGCGATCCCAGGCTTCGATCAAGCCATCCTGCAGACCTTTTGGATAGATTTCCGTGTCCCAAGCAGTAAACTCACTATTTGGATCTTTGACTTGTTCAAACCAGCCTTTGATTACTACTTTACTTTCCCCTTTTTTCCCTGAATGGTTGAAGACAAGTTGTGTTTCGCCACCGGTATAGGGTTTCACCAAGGTCCGAGCGTAATAATTTAGTCCAATAAAATCAACAGTATTTTCTTTCATGATTTTCAACTCTTCTGTTTTCACAAAACTGATATCATGATCCTGAGCTAATTTCGCTACTAGATCAATTGGAAATTCACCTAAAGCTGCGGTATCTAAGATCCAATTATTGCAATAATTATCGGCATAGCGCATAGCGATCCGAGTTTCGATCGTGTCATCTACACCATTAACTGGGGTATAGCTGTGAACAATTCCTATCTGTCCTTGATAATTTCCCGCTCTAAATGCTCGAACACCTAAAGCACTCGCTAACATTACATTATAAGCACCAATCATCGTCTTCTGAACATCCTGCAGGCCTGGCGGATAATTCCCGATGAAGTAGCCATTGGCAATAAACCATTTAGGTTCGTTAAAGGTGGTCCAGTTTCGAACCTTCTCACCAAAATGCTCGAAGCAGACCTTTGCTAAATGTTCAAAAGCATAAGCGACTTGGACATTCAGCCAGCCACCTTCTTCTTCCCAATATTGCGGCAAGTCCCAATGATAAATCGTCACGAAAGGTTCAATATCATACTTATGACAAGCATCAAGCAGGCGTTGATAAAAGATAATTCCTTTTTCATTGATCTCGCCTTCTTTATTTTTGATGATCCGCGGCCAAGAAAGAGAAAAACGATAAGAATTCTGTCCACCTTCCTTCATCATTCGAATGTCTTCTTCGAAACGATGGTAATGGTCACTAGCGACATCACCATTTTCTAGATCGTTCTCATGTAAATAGCGATCCCACATTGATTCTGCTTTGTCATCTACATCCCAAGCTCCTTCGCATTGATAGGAAGCTGTTGCGCCACCCCATAAAAAGTTCTTATCCATTACATCGTCTCCTTCCATCTATATAGCTCACCAAACTCACCGATCATATCGACTGCGATCGCTGTCGATGTTAAATGCCCTTCGGCGTGAACAAGCAGCAAATCAATTTCATCCATACGCTCTTCCGCAGAAAGCTTGCGTAGCATCTCTGCATGAGCTTTATGTGCCAATTTAATTTCGTCCTTTGCCGATTGATATTTTTCTTCGAAAGTCTGAAAGTCGCCTTGCTTTACTGCCTGCAGCGCTTCGTATGAATCACTTTTCGCATTTCCGGCATGCAAAATAATCGCCATCGATTCCATTTCCGTTCCAATTTTTGCTTCTCCCAAGAAACTCCCTCCTCTTCTTTCTATAGTCCAACTATAAAGCGTTTTCTTAATTGGTTAAAATTTTTATTTTCCACATTAAAGTGGAAATTCCCTTTCCGCAATCTCACTATTCGAACAATTTTGGTAAAAAAAGAGCCGCACATTTGTGCGACTGCTTTTAAATGGTTTTGATTAATTTTAGCTTGATAAAATGTCCTTCGGTAGATTCCACAACTTGTTCTATTTTATAATGAGGCACAAAATTCGGTTCATCTAGTTCCAAAAGAGTGACTTCTTTTCCAAATCCAGGAACCCCTACGACTAAATTCTGAGTTTCTAAATGTAATTGCATCACGTTCTGCAGTTGTTCTGAAAATTCTAATAAAGCTTTTTTATCCTTGCTTTGGCGCCAAGAGTATTGATGCAGCAAACGCAAGCCATTCCGTAAAATCCTATTATGGACCTTCTTTTGTTGAATGACTTCTTTCCACATGACTAGTTCCTAAGCTGCCTTTTCTTCTACTGTCACCGTTACTCGAACACCTAGTTTCCGACCCGCTTCAATCAGCTGCTCCGCTATTTCTGAAGAACAAGCCAAATAGAAAACAAAAGCTGTATAGTCTTTCGAGAACTTCTCTAAAAATTTTTTCCCTTCATCTAGTAAAGCTTTTCCAGTTAAGCTCTCATAAAAAATAACTTGTTTATTACGTAAAAAAGTTTGCGGCAATTGTTTCTCTACTCCTACAACCGCTACTTTTTCGCCTTGGTATTGGCGTTTGATGTGATTCCATATTTGCTGCGTTGGTTCCGCTTTCTTTTCAAGAATGAACAATGTATTAACTCCCTTTCAGTTTAAAATCATCGCTTGCAGGAAATAGCCCTGCTGCTTGTAAATCATGCAAGACCATCACCTCCCATTCTTGCAAAAAAATAACAAACCATATTATATCCATCATACCAGCTTCTTTTTTTAAAGCAAGTAAAAAAAGACCTTCAAGCTTTTTACACTTGAAAGTCTCAACGATTACAATTGTTCCTCTTCAACCACTTCATATTCATATGGTGATCCTTCATAGAAGAATTGAGTAGAGACGGTCGCTTCATTATCCATAGCGATCAGCTCTTTACGGAAAGGAAATCTAACCGCCAGACCGTTGGCTGTCTCTTCGCCAGGTAGAATGTAAAACAATTTGTCATCTGGTGTCGGTTTGTTCAATTGCTCCATGACTTGATCGATCACTTGCTGCTGATTGATCGTCGCTGCCTTTGCGACCTTTTTATAATCCTCTAAAAATACTGCTTGTCCTTCAAAATACGTCATATCCATTTAATTCACCCTTTCAGCTTAACTGTACCATCTGTCATCAAAATCCTAAACTATCACGCTTATTCCGTTAAATCCAGCCGCCCAGCTTCCGTTTGGAAAACCGGCCAGCTGCCTGTAAGCTCCAGACGAATCAGCGTCAATTCAGGATACTTCTGAATGGCTTCTTTTATTGATTCAATTAATTGCCTTTGCTTTTTTAAATGCTCATCAAAGGACAAAAGCTTGTCTTGATCAAGAATCTCACGATACGCTTGATTTGCTTGGACAATCTCGTGAAAAGCGGCTTTGAAGACGCGCTCGATTTTTCGCGCGAACTTCGCTTCATTGTCAGTGGTATAAGCCACTTCTGTCTTTTCCACTAAAAATGTTGCGTAGACCAGCGGAACTGTGGAGACTGGTTTAACCGGCGACACGTAATAAAAGGCCTCCTCCAAAATATCTAATGAAACGGTCAGCTTCATGCTTCTTCCTTCTTTCTATTTTAAAAAAACGATAGTCTCTTTTCTCGTTTCGATTATAGCATTACCGCGCGAATTTTTACTTTGATTTACCTCCAATAAGAAAGGCGAAGCCAACTCATGGATACGAAGCTCAAAAAAAGCTGTCGAAAATCGACAGCTTTAGATCATTACGGTCATCGCAGCGGCAGCTAAAATCAATACCAAGCCGATGATTGTAATCGTCATTTCTTTTTTGGTTTTCTTCTGTCCCAAGAACCAGATACCGGTTAAGGTTGCTAATACAACTGAAGTTTGAGACAAGATGAATCCTGTTGCCAACCCGTTCATATCTGGTTGAGCAGAAATCAAGTAAGTCAGTGCGGCAAAAGCGAAGAAGAAGCCAGAAAAAATATGCTTGTAGGATACGGCTTCTGCCAAGGCAGATTTTTCTTTGTCCTTCACGCTTAAAATCACGGAGTAAACAAGCGCAACTAAAAGCATACCAATCGCCTGCGGCAAGAATGCGTGCATACCATCAATACTCGTTGCCTGCGGTGCAGCTGAATAAGCCCAATAGCCGATTTCACCGACCGCTAATAATAGCACTGCTTTTTTCAAAATGCTGGCCTTTTCCTGTGTTTTTTCTTCTGTCCACACGGTCATCCAAGCACCCAAGATAATCAATACCAAAGCCAACCCGCCTAATAGTTTCGCACCGACTCCTGGCCAATCACCTAAGGCAAAGACACCCCACAAGGAAGCACCTAATAACTGAAAAGCTGTTGTGATCGGCATCGCCCGCGAGGAGCCGACTAAAGTAAACGATTGAAAGGTAATGATTTGAGCGATGGCCCAGCCCACACCCGAAAGAATAGAGAAGACCAGATCCATTCCTGTTGGAAGTCCCATTCCATTAACTACTGCAAAAATTAACGCAAAGATCAAAGTCCCTAAAGTTGATCCAAGTATTTGATTTACTGGACGCCCGCCAATTTTTGACGCAATGGTTGGGTATAGCCCCCAACCGAGTAACGGTCCTAGTCCAATCAAGATCGCTGTTGTATTCATCGTATTTCCTCCTTGTAGCGCTGCTTAAAAGACAACGCCGCTTTCCAATAAAATGTTGGCGTATGGCGTCATTTCCCCTGTCCGAATAAATGCTCGACTGTCATGCAGTGCTGCTTTCATTTCCGTATGAGGAATAAACGTTACAGGCGTTTCAGGTAAACGTTCTTGAATTTTTTTCAACATTTCAGGATTTTCTGTTTTGATTTCTTCTGCCAAATAAATTCGCTGAACCGCTAATTCTTCTAATACATTGTTCAACACATCCATAAAGCTAGGGATTCCGTTATCGACAGCCAAATCAATTTTTTCAGTGGTCATTGGAACCGGCATTCCAGCATCCCCGATGCTTAGTTGGTCAAAATGCCCCATTTGAGCGATAACGCGTGAAATATCTGAGTTGATGACTTTACTTTTTTTCATGATAAAGATCCTTTCTTTACTTCAATTCATTTTTGTAGGGAATAGATGGTTGTGCCCCAAAACGTTGGACAGTCACGGAAGAGGCTTTGTTTCCATATTTGATCGCTTCTTCTAAATTGCTGAAATCTTTTTCTAATACACTGCTCATAGCGCCAATGAAGGTATCTCCAGCCGCAGTAGTGTCGACTGCGTTTACCTTGAAGGCAGGTACAATGCCGCTGCGTCCTTGTACATCATAAAAAGCGCCTTTGCTTCCAATGGTGATAATCACTGCTTCGATGCCCAGTTGATGCAAATGTTCCGCTGCTGCTTTCAAGCTGGCTTCATCGGTCACTTGGATACCTGTCAAAATTTCAGTTTCCGTTTCATTTGGGATGATCATATCGGTCACTCTTAATAGTTCTTCAGGCACATTTTCTAAAGCTGGAGCTGGATTCAGTATCGTTTTCACACCTGCTTCACGAGCGATGGAAAAGGCTTCGATCGTACTTTCTAAAGTGCTTTCAAATTGAGCAACAACAAAATCACTAGCTTTGATTACCTCTGCATGCTCTTTTACTTGTTGCGGGGTGAAGGCATTGTTGGCCCCAGAATGGATCATGATACTATTTTCTCCTTGGTCATCAACAATGATATAGGCTTGACCTGTCGCCTGTTTTTCTAAGGTTTGAACTCCAGAGAGATCAATTCCTTCTTCTGATAAAAGCTCCCGCATCATTTCGCCTGATTCATCATTGCCAATTGCACCAATGAAATTAGTCACTGCTTCAGAACGTTTTGCCGCAACGGCTTGATTGGCTCCTTTTCCTCCACCAGCAGAAAAGATTTCTTTCGTATGCATGGTTTCACCTGGCTTCGGCATTTGTTTCACCCGAATCGTGCGATCAAGGTTGATACTTCCAATGACTGTAATCGTATTCATTTTATTCACTCCATTTCTTTTTCTTCTGAATCGTTCCATTTAAGTTTAAATTAAAACGTTTTATTAAAACGTTTTAATTCGACACCAAAAATATAGCACAGCTTGAAAGCTATTTCAAGTGTGCAGTTGAAAAACGTTGAATTAATTGAACAGGCAATGTTTTTTCTTCCCAATCTTTCGACGGCTGCTCGATTCTTTCCAGCAATAATTCCGCTGTTGTTTGCCCCAACTCATAGATTGGTTGAGCAATTGTCGTTAGCTGCGGCGTCACATACTCGCTCATATCGATATTGTCATAGCCGATCACACTGTAGTCTTGCGGAATTTTTTTCTTAAGCTCTGCCAGACCTAGATACAAACCAAAAGCAATCTCATCATTAATCGCAAAGATTCCAGTCACATCGATTTTAACGATTTCTTTAGCTGCTTGACGGCCGCCAGTTTTTGACAATTCTCCGTGGATTCGAACGGCATCAGGATAAATCTCCTGAAAGCCCGCCAGTCGTGTGCTGATATTCTCGGTTGCATCTTCAGGTAAGACAATGGCTACCTTTTCGTGCCCTAATTGCTGCAAATGCTCGCCGGCAATTTTCCCTCCTGAAAAATCATCCGTCAAGACCGCATCACTGAAGCCCTCTGCTTTCTTTTGATCCAGCACGATATACGGCAGATTCTTTTTCCGTAAGGTTTCATTGATCGCTTGATTGGAGATCGCTGAACTAGCAATGATAAACCCATCAACGCCTCGACGACTCAGCTCCTCTAAATAATCGGTTTCTTTTTTTGTATCCAGATCAGCATTACAAAGCATCGTCACAAAATTTTCGCGATACAAAATACCTTCGATTCCGCGAACCAGCGTTCCGAAAAAAGGATTCGTGATATCTGGAATTAACACACCGATCGTTTTGCTTTTTTTCATGATCATGCGGCGTGCGAAATAGTCTGGTTCATAATTCAGCTCCGCTTTTGCTGCCAGCACTTTTTCGACAGTTTTGGGGCTGAATTTTTGTTCGTTGCCATTTAGGATCTGAGAGACTGTTGCGATTGATACCCCAGACTGTTTAGCAACATCTTTAATCGTGATTTTTTTATTTTTCATCTGATTTCTCCTGTTTCAAACTCTGCTACATTTTCTCATGGATAGTTGCTTCTGTAAATACACCTCTCAGCAACTTGCTATGGACTTGAATTTTTCTTATACTGCTTATGGTATCTTCATCAGGTATCAGATCCATCATATTCAATTTAACAAGTAGTCTACACAATAATATATTCTTGGTTTGCTAGACAGTGTTTATCAGCTTACCACAAGAAGAGAGGAAACAAATGAATAAATCAACGAAAATCATTTTAGGACTCATCCTAATCCTAGTAATCGTGCTCATTGCAGCAGGGAATTATTTTTATTCTTATGCCGTTGTTCCAGCGAAAAAAGATTTTCTAGCCAGTGGATCGGAGAAAAAATCAGCGGAACGGATTCGTGCGGAAGACTGGTTCAATGATAAAAATAACCGCAGCGATTGGCAGCTTACCTCAAACGATGGCTTGAAATTATCGGCTTACTATCTACCTGCGAAAGAAGAGCAACACAAAACAGCGATTATTGCCCACGGATATATGGGACAAGCTACAGATATGCCGCAATACGCGAAAATCTATCATGACCTTGGTTATAATGTGTTAATGCCTGATGCTCGTGGACATGGCAAAAGCGAAGGAGATTACATTGGATTCGGCTGGGATGAACGAAAGGATTATCTCCAGTGGATCAATCGGATTATTAAAAAAGATCCTCAGTCAGAAATCGTTCTTCACGGAGTCAGCATGGGCGCTGCAACCGTCATGATGACCAGCGGAGAAAAATTGCCGGATAACGTCAAAGCATTCGTTGAGGATTGTGGGTACAGCTCGGTGAAAGGTGAATTAGGCTATCAATTGAAGGAAATGTTCAACCTGCCGGCCTTTCCTTTGATTCCAGTAACTAGTTTGGTCACAAAAGTACGCGCCGGCTACTTTTTTGGTGAAGCAGATACGATTAAGCAATTGAAAAAGAATACTCGGCCAATGCTCTTTATTCATGGTGATAAGGACGATTTCGTTCCATATTTCATGCTAGATGAAGTCTACAAAGCGACGAAAGGACCAAAAGAACAGTATGTCGTTCACGGTGCCAAACATGCCGAAGCATTAAGCAGTAATCCCAGCATGTACCAGGAAAAAGTCACGGAGTTCATCCAAAAATATGTCCCTTAGAAAAATGGGCTTTTTACGAAAAAAAACGAGACCTCAATGTGTCTCGTTTTTTGCTTGTTCCAATAAGTATTCCGCAAGACTATCTGTTACGGTAATATGAGTAAAAATCTTGGTCTTTGTGCCTACATACAGTACATCTTTTTTACTGTCCTCGTAGCAGGCAACCGCAACATTAGCAATTTTTCGTACGTCCTCAACACCTAATCCAATGACATTCTCGTTGATTTCACAAGCGACTTCCCGTCCCGCCTGATCAATAAACTTCGAATTAACGTCGCCAATCACATCTAGCTTCTCCAGCTCATCAATGTCCTGTTGGTTCACATAGCCAATCTCTGTCATTGTATTGTTTTTAGAAAAAGGACTCGCAATTCCAACTAAAGCGAAATCAACATTTTTCCCAGCCTCCAGCACATCATGGATACCATCATTTTCAATCAAACTTTTTTTGATAAAGGCATTGTCCACTAATGCCGGTGCATATAAATATTTACATTTAGCACGCAACTTTTTGGATAAATCGTAAGCCAATTGATTGGAATGGACATCTACCATCTCAGAGCCTAAACCACCAATCAATGGAATGATGGTCGCATCCGCATGATTCTCATAAGGGTATTCATCAACAATACCTCTCAGCATTTTTCCCCAAGAGAGTCCGATCGTTTTGGCTTTTGCGATTTCTTTTTGAAAGGCGGTAATCGCTGTTTGAACGAGTAAGCGTTCCACTTCATCCTTTCGCAAGCTGCTGGTATCCAGCACTGCGGCTTTTTTCAACCCGAATGTTTCTTCAAGAGCCAATTCCAATTCAATCGAATAGGCACTCTCACTCTTAATAAAAATATCAACAATCCCTTCATTTTTTGCGTCATTCAAATATTTTGAAACCAGTGAACGAGAGATTCCCAGACGTTTGGCGATCTCCGACTGTTTCAAACTCTTTTTGTAATACATCGTAGCTACTTTTACGATATCTCGATTATGTTTTATAGCCATTGTGATCCCATCCTCTGAACAACTTTTTATTTTCATTCACCATACGGTTTGATTCTACCAGAATATCCGTAGAACTAGTGGGGCCAATTCATTTTTTTCGCAGCTAACATTGATAACAAAAGAATCTTCCTGTCGCAAAAAATCCATTTCTTTTCCCACACAATCCTCTGCTGACTAACACCTCTTAGCCGTAAAACCACAAATGAGGATGTGCTTTAGTGTAAGCACATCCTCGACTTTTGTTTTAAAGAATCTCGATTACGCCACCGACTTCAAAGGCAGGAAAGGTACCCGGACTAACAATGATTGCTCCTGGTAAGATTTCCCCGATCGCGTTACGAAAATAAATCGAAATATGTCCTAATTCTTCAAAATTTGCATTTGCTTGCGAACCCACTTCTTCAATCGTAAACTCTTGATCGCCGAACTTGATTTTGCCGCCTACTTTTAACGCATCTTTAGGTCGATCTTCAAATTCATGAATCACACAAATATCTCTCAGCTCTGCGGTCGCAGAGGGGCCAAACAAAATAATCAATCGTTCTTCTTCAAATGCTGGCACCATACTGCCAATTTCAATAATTTTTGATTTTACCATCAATCCATACGCTCCATTCAAACAATTTTTAATACATTCCGAAACTAGCCAACCAAGCCAAAATTACCGCTGTAAAACCTGTCAACATCCGGCCGTATAAAATCGCAGGTACTCCAATCGCGACAGTTTCTGGTTTAGCTTCTCCTAGTGATAAGCCAACCGGAATGAAGTCACAACCAACATGTGCGTTAATCGCGAACAACGCGGGTAAAGCATATTGCACTGGAATGGATCCATTAGCGATTTGTGTTCCGATCAATACCCCGATAACCTGAGAAATTACAGCACCTGGCCCCAAGATTGGAGACAAGATTGGAATACTACAAATCAAAGCCAAAACAATCATCCCTGGTAACGAACCTGCTAACGGTGAAAGTACCTTCGCTAACCAGTCACCAATACCAGTATAATTGATAATTCCCACGATCATACTGATAAATGCCATAAATGGAATAATATTCTTCAACAACATATCTAACGCGTCACGACCTGATTGATAAAAGGTACTCATCACGCCACCAATTCCACGAGAGAAACGAACGAGGAAGCTGTCTTTCTTCGCTTGCTCTACTTTATGTTCTTCTTTAATCTTTGAATATCTTTCTCTGAACTCTTCTTCAGACTCTCGACCCTCAGTAATTATTTTTTCAGTAGCTGCAGCGGATTCAGCATCTTCCGCATGACCATGATTGACTGCTGCCATTTGACGATCTTCTAAATTTGCATCTTCTACAAGAGAAACATCCTCTGGTCGAACACCTGAAACAAAAATATCTTCCGTAATATGTTTTGATAACGGGCCTGATGGAGAAGACGGCAATACATCCACTGTTGGAATGCGTTTCATTGGGTAAACGCCGATTCGCGCAGTTCCACCGCAGTCAATAACAGCACATAAGGTTTCTTCTTCAGGAATTTGATTCTTAAAACCATCACAGGCAATCCCACCAGTCAAATCAGCGATTTGCTGCGCAACCGGATGAATCCCACCGCCTGTTACAGAGACAATTTTATTTTTTTGATCTGTTGGAGTTAGCGTCCAGCCTACTCCCCAGCCTTTATTTCCAGGTTTTACAAATACTGTTTTGTACATTACGATTCCTCCTTTATGCTGCAGCTTTCTTCGCTTCTCTAGCCATCATGAATTTCGTTAAACGTTCCGTTACGATTCCGCGGATCAAAATCACCACAATCCCTACTAAGAAATAGCGGACAGCCAGACTTGATTGACTAAATCCAGCTTTCGTCACACCATTGGCAATTCCTAAATAAACGAACAGCTCTCCAGCATTCGCATATGGGAATAGTCCCGTAACCGGGTGAACAAACGATACCGCAGCATCATAAAACGCGGGTTTCTCTTCCTCTTTAACGAATTTTCCAAATGTATAGGCCATTGGATTGGTCAACATTAATACTGCTAAAATCGGCATCAATGAGTACCGTAAAATCATGTATTTCGAACAATAGCGGATGGCTCTATCAACACGTTCTTCTCCGATAAATGCAATAACTGAATAAGTAAAAGTTAAAAGTACAATCAATAATGGTACGATACCAGTCATGTATCCCATGAATTGTTCGCCGCCGGCTTCAAACATACCAATAAAGTTTTTTCCTGCCCATTCGATATATTTCATTATAAAATCCTCCTTCTAGGTAACCGCTTCCAATTTGCGTGTGTAGATTTGTGCTAATGCCTTTTCAATTTGAGGCGCCTTCTTTTCCTGTGCAGCAGTCTGATAATTCACTAATTGCTCCCCTCTGTAGGAATGCTCTTCTTTAAATCGTGCAAAAATCGTCAAGCCCTTACAGATGTAGCATTGAATAACCTTCCCCTCCACATCGACAACGACTGCAACAATTGTCCGCAGTACTTTTCCCTTAACAACCTCGGTATAAAATTCATACTCGGTTCCTGCTTGTTCAGTGGTGATTTTTTTGATGAAGCTCTGATAGTATTTCACCTGAACAAGACTTAAAAGACTTTGACTAAGCATTAAAATGATCAACACAATAACTAGGCCGCTCATAAGCTACATCCTCTCCAAAAGCAGATGAGGGAAACCCCATCTGCTTCAATTTGCCTTACTCACCAAACGTCGAATCTTGTAATTTACGTAAACGATAAACCGTTGTTGATTCATCAATTTCAATATCATCATAAGTTAAGAAAGTACCATCCTTAATGTCTCGTTTTGCCACAGATGATCCGCCAACTAACCCTATTGGTACATTGTTGTTCTTCACTAGATCTGCATGTGTTTCTAACACTCCGCGTACACAATAGCCGCCGATCCCGTCGATTTTTTCTCCAGCTTTAATATCCTTCTTCGCTACTGCAACGGTTTCAGAAATAGGAGCGCCTAATGGAACGATCGCATGATCATGATTTAATACTGCTTTTGCAATCGTGATCGGTGTTTCTAGGCTTGCTAAGTGATATGGACGATATAAAATGTGATGGTCACGATCACCCTTCTTCATTAAGTAGCTTAATTCATGACGAGCACCATCATTCTGTCCTTTAACGATTACGAAGACACCTGGTGCTAAGCCATCCACGTATTCTACTACACCATACTTATCTAAAACCCCGCCGTTTTCTTTTAAATCTAAATCTTTAACGACTGAATCAACGTCTCCGCTAATTCCATGCATTCCTACTTTATCAGGAATAAAGCCGATGGCATTTGATAATAAGTTCATTTCAGCCATGGTCTTTGTACCATCTTGGAAAGCAGCTAGCATATGACTAGACATTTGTTTTGAATCCGCTTCTGCTTGAGCAGTATCTGGATTCGCGCTGACCTTCAACTTGTTGTTCTTTCCTTTACCTGCGACTAAAACTTCCATTCCCATACTTTTCGCGAATTCAAATAATTCGGTCGTTGCAGCCGGTTCATCGCCATCAGACCCTGTGTAAACCAAGTTTGCTGAATCGTACATTTTCTTCATCAATGGTCCGATTGTAATGTCAACTTCCACATTCAATAGGACAATGTGTTTTTTCGCTAACAATGTTTCTAACGAAATTTGTGCGCCTACTTCAGGTACTCCAGTCGCATCAACAATAACTTCCACCTTATCCGAATGAATGATTTCTTTAAAATCTGAGCTGACTAGAATATCTACCTTTTTCTCTGCGCTTGCATTGTACGCATCTGCTGCTCGCTGTGCAGCGTCTTTGTTGATATCACTGATACCTGTTACTGCCATCCCTGGAATCGTCGAAATCTGAGCAATCATCCCAAAACCCATTTGACCTGCACCAATTACCCCAACCTTGATTGGCGCACCATTTTTTTCTCTTTCCAAAAGCTTCCCATAAAGTGTCATTATTACCCCTCCATACTTTTTTGACATATGACAAAGCCTTTGACATATGCCTTAAGACACCTTTAGTATAACACCGTATCAACACATGTCAACGCTTTCTTTTCACAAACTATCATTTTTTATCATTTGGAACATATGTCACACCAGAATGATAAATCGTAAAAAACGTGATATATCAATAGTTTAAGAAGAATGATTATTATTTAAAAAAAGCTAAACAAATCAACTTTTTTGAAATTGCACATTCTTTAAATAACAACTATTGAAATTTCTCTTTTTTGAATAATTCTATTTAAATGAGAGACCGAAATCTTATTGCTTAGTATTTCACAATAAACCGCGCTTTATTTTGTGTTTAAAATCTGTAATGCAATTAAAAATTAGATAATAGACCAATTAATAAAAAGAAATGTACTATCTGTTTGTGAATTCACGAGCTATAAAATCTCCCACCTTTTTTCTTTTTCTTCATTAAGAGAAAAAACAAAAACAGCAACTTTAGCTCTCACTAAAGTTGCTGTTTATTATTGCTGTCCATAAGTCTCAAATTTCTCCAAGACTTCTTTCATTTGTTCTTGATTCAATAGCTTTGGCGTACCAATACAGCGTGCTCGATAATCAAGCTTAGCCAAGAATTCAATATCCTTAGCGACTCCAAAAGCACTCGCTAAATCTGATCCAATCGTCAAAACTCCATGATTCCCTAGCAAAATACCATTATCTTCATGGATAAAACGAAACGCTTCTTCGGCTAATTCCCGTGTACCAAAGGTTTTGTATTCGCAACAGCGAACTTTTTCACCAACTGAGCCAATAATATAGTGCAGCGGCTCAATTTCTTGCTGTAGACAGGCAAAGGTTGTTGCGTATTCTGAATGCGTATGGACAACCGATCGGACATCTGGACGATTTGCGTAAAAAATACTGTGCAGATCGTATTCGCTTGATGGCTTTCGCTCACCTTCTACTATATTGCCCTGCAAATCCATCAAAACAATATCCTCCGGCTTTGTTTCAAAATAAGGAATGCCGCTTGGACTAATCAGCATCACTTCCTCTTCAGGTAAATAAATGCTGATATTGCCGCCTGTTCCTGTGGTTAGCTTTTCGGTAATAAGTTTTTTTCCGTATTCGACGATTAACGCACGTTCTTTTAGATGTCTCATTTTCTGCTCCAATCAATAAAAATTGTTTTCCGGCTGTTCAGTTAAATAGCGTTTCAGATCATACGGAGAAAATATTCCACGATCCGTAACGACTGCTCCAATCAATTCTGGTGGTGTAATATCAAAGGATGGATAGATCGCTTTGACTCCGGTCAAGGTATGCTTGATTCCATTTAGTTCCATCACTTGTTCTGGATCGCGCATCTCAATCTTAATACTTTCGTGATTCCTCTTATCCATATCTGGAATGCCAGTAACGAAATAGGGAATACCGAATCGTTGAGCTAAAATGGCAATTTGATAAGTGCCGACTTTATTAGCGATATAGCCATCTTGTGCAATCGTATCAGCAGCGGATGTGAATAAATCAATCGTCTCATGCTCCATTAAATAAGCAATCATGTTATCGGAAACAACCGTCGTGTCAAAGCCCATTTCTGCACAGCAGCTGGCGGTTAGACGTGCGCCTTGTAAGTAGGGTCGCGTTTCCGCACAGAAGAATCGCAGCGTTTTTTTCTGCTCGATCGCTTCTCGCAGAAGCATCCCAATAATCGTTTCACCAAAACATTGGGTCAAAACAGTTCCGTTGTCTGGAATTTTTTCAATCAGATATTTTGCTACTTGATCCATTGTATAGTAGCGACGATTTAACGAATCGATCGTATTTTGTTTAATCGCTTCTGTCGGATCCATCCCTTTTTCCAATGCGTCCTCTGCGACTTCCACACACTTTTCAGTGATCAATGTCATACGATTCGCAGTCGTGGGACGGGCATTGGCGATCGTATGGGAGGCTTTTTTTAGATAGGCGATCTGATCTTTTGGCCCCAAAGCCTTACTTTCCTCAGCGGCTAACGCCATTCCCATCCCTGCCGCAGTATAAGGTCCTGCGCTTTGTGTAACCATGTCTGTGATGGCTTGCGCCACTGCTTGATGGGTCTCACATTCAACGAACGCTATCCGAGTCGGATAGATCCGACGATCCAAAATGCGCACCTTTCCGTTTTCATACCACGCAACATTCTCATATTGTAATAGCGTTGGCATCGTGTAATCTTGTCTTTCCAACCTCTTCACCTTCTAATCTATAGTGCTGGCCGTTAATTCATCGATTCCATCTACTAGCTGTCTGCCGCTAGTGATGTGCTGACGATTAATGACCATTTGTATACCTAATTTCAGCAGCATTTGCTCTGCGACAATTTTTTTCTCGGAAGCAATCAGAGACAATTCCTCCACCTTAGAATCGCCTACCACTCTGCGAATAATCTCTGTACCGGCATACCCCACCGCGTCTGACATAATTCCTTGCAGCATCGTATCCTTAAAGGCATGATGATGATACAGAGAAAAGGACACCGCTTCATCGTAAGCAACGGATAATTTCGTAAAAACCTGATCATAAACGGCTTCAATAGTCGCCATACTCCATTGATGGAAATCTTGATCCACAGTTTCATCAAATAGATTTTTGACCATCGGAAAATAGAGATGTGCCAAGACATTTCCTATGTCATACCCCGCTGGACCATAAAAGGCAAACTCAGGATCAATCACCTTCAAGCCTCTTTGATTGATGAAAATTGAACCTGTATGAAGATCGCCATGCAGCAGCGATTGGGCGTTGTTCATAAAATTATTTCGCAGCATCGCGACTTCTACTTGAAGGGGCACATTCTCATAAAGATTTTCTCTCACAAACTGTTCATTTCCAGAAGTTACGATATTCCTTTGCTTGTAATCATCATAAGGTTCCGTGAATACCAAATCCTCGCTGATGTCACACATTTCTGGATTGATAAATGCTTTAACACGCTGCTTTTTCTCTCCCCGATCCAAAACAAGATCACTTGTTAAAAGCAAGGTTCGCGCAAGATACTCCGCAATCTCTTCACTAAACTTAGGAAAAGTTTTCTTAGCAATCAGTTCATAGCGCATGTTCTGATACTCTGAAACATCTTCCATCGTCAAAGCATACATCTTTTGATCATAATAATAAACCTCTGGTACAAACTGCGGCGCTAATTCATTTTGCAAACGTAAAATTTCTGCTTCGATGCGATTACGATCAATTGCCAAAGGTCGTCCAGAAGAGCGCAGCAAGACGTCTGCTTGTTTAATAATCAGACTTTCCTGAGTTGCCTCATTCACGACACGAAAAACATAATTGATGTTCCCATCCCCAATTTCAGTGACGGTTAATGGTGCTTCTGGTGGAAATGCCCCTAATTTTTCCACTACATATTGTTTGATCTTTTGCGTATCCATTAAAAAGTGCTCTTGATACGCCACCGTTTCCCTCGGTGTGACTTTCATATTATCGCCTCATTCATTAAAATTATCCATTCCTTCGTCTCCCTAGTTTACTGACAGCCTTCTCTTTATTAGAAATTCTCTTCACCACAAAAAAACGAGTTTGTTCCTCGTTTCTAAGGGGCATTTTTTTAAATGATCCAGCTTTTCACCACAGCACAATTCATTGCAGCAACAAGGATGCGCCTCATGCTTTCATACTCCTAATCAATCTATAAAAGACCTGTCTGACGAAAAAAAACACTCATCTAAAAGTGTACATTTAAACTGGGTAAATGCAACTCTTAGATGAATGTTCTTAACTAATCGCAATCTTTGTCCCAACAGAGATCGTTGGCATTTCTTTATCTTCCACATAAAGCGTGCCTGGGAGCTCCGCTGTTTCCGAACCATCGAAGCGCAAGGTAATATGCCCTAAATCATCGAGATTCTTTTTCACTACCTCTCCAACTGCCGTAATTCTATAGGATTGATTATCAAAGAAAAAATGCATTCCCGTTGTAATCTCATCCGTAGAGGGGGTCAATTGGATGTTGTAGCAATAATCCGCTAATGTCTCCGGCGCATCATTGCCGAAAAAAATCAGCATCTTTTCTTGTTGAAACATCTCTGCCTCAGGTCCAATATTCGTCACTTGCGTCTCAAAAATCATCTTTCATCTCTCCAAACATTTTTAACTGTATAAACCAAAGCTTGCTAACCAAGCAACAACCACTCGTGGGACACCATTTAGAAAACGTGAATACAAAACAGAGGGTACGCCAACTTCAACCGTTTCTGCTTCCGCCTCTTCCAAGCCCAAGCCCACCGGAATAAAATCACACGCATTTTGCGTATTAATAGCAAATAAAGCAGGTAAGGCTAATTGCGGTGGGATATTCCCCTTGCCTATTTCTACCCCGATCAAGGTTCCCAAGATCTGACTGATCACCGCTCCAGGTCCTAACAATGGCGATAAAAACGGTAGTGAGCAGATAAAGCCAATAATGATCAGGCCAATGACATTTCCAGCTAAAGGTTTCATCAGGTTCGCAAATACTGTCCCTATTCCTGAACCTTGAATAATCCCAATCAATAAGGATACAAAAGCCATGAAAGGAATGACCGTATTGATCATCGTCTGCACACCTTCACGGGCCGATTGATTGAAGGTCGCTACCACTTTTCCGGCACCCATTCCGATTTTAGCGATAAAACTTTTTTGTTCCGCCTTTTGTTCCGTAATTTTCTTATCCGTTGAATATTTGAATTCACGCTCTGGTTTTTCTTCCGTAACGAAGGCAGGCTTATCAGCCGCTTCTGATCCCTCTGCTAGCATGATCTGATTTTTCCCAACTGCGGATACATAAATATCCTCATGAATGTATTGTGCCAACGGACCACTCTTTCCAGTTGGGACGATATTGACTGTTGGGATATTCTTTTTAGGATAAATTCCGCAACGTAAAGTGCCACCACAATCAATAATTGCTAAAGCGATCTCATTATCAGGAATAGATGTCTTAAACCCATTTACCGATTCCATTCCAGATAATTCTTCGATTTTATCAACAATATCCGGTTTATCTCCACCACCAGTCACATAGACAAATTTATGTTTCTCATCCGTTGGTGTAATAACTAACGGTCCGCCATATCCCCCTGAACCTTTTACAATTTTAATACTATTATAAGCCATTTTCGCTCCTCCTAATTCGTTTCAAAGTAATTATTTTTCTTATTGAAAAATAAATCTGATGCTCATCACGTATATCTTTCCACTATACTGGGGTCATTTCATATACTGCAAAAAGTGGAACTGACATCCTAATTCGTTTCAAAGTATTTATTTTTCTTAATTGAAAAATAAGGCTGATGCTCATCACGTATATCTTTCCACTATACTGGGGTCATTTCATATGCTGCAAAAAGTGGAACTGACATCCTAATTCGTTTCAAAGTATTTATTTTTCTTAATTGAAAAATAAGGCTGATGCTCATCACGTATATCTTTCCACTATGCTAGCCTAGTCTGCTAATGCAACTTCATCGACTTCTTTGCTCAGGTTAATTCCTTGCTGTTTGCAGACAAAGGCAGTAGTGAAGTCTGTCGTCCAGCCGCCGATAAAGTTCATGACTAGACCAACAAACATATAACGAATCGCTAATTCCATTGAATTGAGACCTAATTGCGTGATTCCTTGGGCGATCCCCATCCATACGAACAATTCTCCTGGATTGATGTGGGGAAAAACACCATTACTGGTATGACAAAATTGGGCGTTTGAAGCATAATAGCTTGGTTTATAAAACTCTGGCAAAAAGCGCGCCATCGTAAAGGACATTGGATTTCCTAACATAAATGCAGAAACGAAAGGCAATACTAGGTACCGTGTGAATGGGTTTTTAGAAGATACTTTCGCAACCTTTGTTACGCGCTCTTCTCCTAGAAAAGCAATCAGTGTATTCATTGCTACCATCAACATTAGAACCACCGGAACGATCCCTGTCATCCAACTAATAAATGTTTCAGCGCCTGTTTGAAAGAGACTCATAAAGCCTTCCGCAAATTTTGTAATATAATCCATCATTAACACTCCTTCTTATATTTGTGAGTTGCTTTTCCTGAATTTTTCTTGGATCGAAAGCTTCATTAGAGATAATTGATTTCCTACATTGAAAATCGGTGATACGGGGGCTTTCTCTTGATGATTGCCTCTTTCCACTTCTAAATAAATTTTTTGTGCATTAGCCGCCGCTTGACGGGTCAATTTATTCTCCTTGATCAGCACAGGAGAATCGGTCAATTGATGAATATCGATACCAACAAATTGTGGACGCGGCTTGAAGCGTGCTAGGATTGAAGTCCCTTGCATCATCTCAGCTTCTTGAATCGTTCCTCTTTGGTCAACGCCTAACAACAAGATCGTTCCCGAAGCGATTTTCCCAGGGCGTCGTCCAATCGCAACCTTCCCTTTTCGCTTCATTCGAATATAGACAGAATTAAAATTCTTGATTTGTTTCATCCCTAGAAAAATTTGGAGAATGTATGCAATAATTGCGATTGCTCCTAAAACAAAAATATTCATATATGGCTCCTTCCTGATATATGAGATTCTTCTTATCCATTTACCAATAACTGACGATATTCTTCTTTAGTTTGAATCTGCTTCACCTGTTCTCTTAACGTTTCACTGGAGGAGATAACAAAAATCGTGTCATAAAAACTTAACAGCTCTTCCTCCACTGCTAAAGTCAGATTTTCTGGAATCGCTACCATAAAAATCAACTCAATATCTTCTGTAGAACACCCATCTGGATAAATTCCGATCGTCACAAGAATTTCCTCACTCTGCCGATTAATTCCATGAGGAAAGGCAATGCCATTATCGATGATTGCTGACTCTTCTTGAGCCTTCGTCAAAATGTAGTCTCTAAAAGAATCATCGATTAATTGTCTGACTCGCAGCTTTTCCAATAAAAGGATCAAATTCTCTTCATAAGCCAACTGCTTATCCAATTGTTCAAAAGAAAACTGAATATGCTCAAAAGTTGCTGCCTTGGAAGCGACAATTCGTTTCCATTCACTCAATAACCAGTTCTCATTAAACAAATCAGTCAGTTTTATGATGGCTGTTGTTGTCTTCGTATGTTTCAAGGGCACTGTGGTAAATACTGCGAAATAGCGATCCAAGTCCTTGGTCTCATATTCTTCCTCTGAATAATGAGCGATTCGAATATTCGGTCCTAAAACGGTTGCCAGCTGACGCTTGATCATTAAAGCGGTTCCTTTACCAGTGTTGCAGACTACGGCGATCTCTTTCATTTTAGGTTGAGTATCTAGTTTCAGCGCCAATTCAAAATAGATCGCTAAGTATGAAAGTTCGGCTCTCTGAAAAGGTTTCTGTAGATAATTGGCTAATGCAGCGATTCCTATTTCCGCTAGCTCATGGGCAAAAGCATGTTTTTGTTTAAACTCTTCACGAAAGATATCATAGGTTTCAACTTGAAAAATAAGGCGATTAATCAAAAACATAAAATGAGCACGCATATTTCGAAACAACTCTTCTTGATCTAAATTGATAATCACGGCTTCATTGATTTGATTCATCATGTAATCAAATAAGGTTTTTACTTCTGGTGTATCTGCTTGATCCTCTGGAACCAAATTATTGTTGAAAATATTTAAGGGAAAGCAGAGAAAATCAAAATCAAATTTACTGATTGTCAAATGATAATCGGTTGCCAAATTAACAAATAATTCTTCCAATAAACTGTCGTCAGAAAAATAATTAACATAATAAGCAACTGCCTGTACCAATGGCTTCCCGGATCGAATCCGTTGAATTGTTAAATTGATCGTCTTTTGTAATAAGCCTAATGTCCGAAAATCCAATTTTTTACTTAGTGCGATTTCGTCAATGGACTGCAGTAAATCCTCTGTTAACGGAGGCTGTTCCAAATAATCATAGGCATGGTGCAGGTAGAGCAGCCGCAATTGGGATTCTGTACCTGCGATCTTCAAGCCTTTATTGGGTGTACCAATCAAAGAAATTTGATATCTGGTCATCAACTGTTTTAAGTTTCGTAAATCCTTATTAACCGTTGAACGACTGACTCCTAACACTTCTGATAAATCATCAATGACGATGTAGCCCTCTTGCTTCATGAAACAATCGATTAAGACGGCAATCCGCTTTGTGCTAGAATTGAAATCTGTTTGCTGCTTTAAGCTACCGTTCATGATTTCCGAAAACTGTTGCGAATCCATCACTTTTAACGAGTAGCTCGTGTCTTTTTCCTCAATCACCGCAATTTGTTCCATTTGATCATTCAATAATTGAATCGCTTTTTTGGTGGTTTGTGCACTTGTATCGGTTATTTTCTGCAATTCATTCAAACTCAGCCGATCATGAGTAATAAAATGCTGTAATAATTGATACCAGCGATTGATTAATGCCATCTTATTACCCCACCTTCTTTTAGCCTCGTGTTTTTCCTCCGGCAACGTTGGTCGTAACGCCTGTAATATAGCTAGACCGATTAGATAAATAATAGCATACTAGATCAGCGACTTCACTGAGCTTCCCGCTGCGCCCCAAGGGGATTGTCGTTGTTTTATCATAGTTTTTACGAAGCTCTTCAACCGTAATCCCCCGTGTGTAAGCTAACGCAGTCTCATAAGCCTCCGTTCGCAAACCAGTTTCTTCCATAATTCCAGGGGCGATTCCTACTACGCGAATGCCCTGCTTGCCTAACTCCTTAGACCAAGACCGTGTAAAGCTATTGACGGCTGCTTTCGTTGCTGCATAAGGACTTTGGCCTTCTGATCCCTCTAGTCCACATTCTGAAGACATATTGATAATGACACCTTCATGCCTTGGCATCATTGTTCTTGCCACTGCCTGCGTCATAAGGTATAATCCCTTTTGATTAATTGCCATCATCTTGTCAAATACCTCATCGGATAACTCAAATTGCCCGTGGGGATTCTCCTCATCCACTAATAGACGCGGAACATTGATACCCGCATTATTGACTAAGCCGTCAATCTGACCAAATTCTTCAATCACTTTCGTAACATTTTCCTCTACTTGCTGTCGGTCTGAGATATCAGTCTGAAAGTAGTAAAGATTTTCATGAACGACCTTTCCAGGCTGAAGATCAAAGTTTGCTACTACTACTCCTTGCTCTAATAATTCATCAATGATGCTTGCACCAATACCTGAAGACCCTCCTGTTACAATCACTTTTTTTCCTGCAACGTCTAACCAATCTGACATTTACGTCCCCTCCTCTTAATTACACGCCAAGTATAAAACGCTTATTGAAAATGATTAATACGCTCTTTTTTTTCAGTCAGAAAAAAAAAGTGCACTAATTTGTGAAAAGTGAACAAAAAAGCTTAAGTAGACGATTCTACTTAAGCTTTTTCTAGGATGCTATTCATTTCTTTTTGCAGCAATTGTGGAGAACGCTCAATCGCATCAATCGTATCCCCCGCAATATGTGAGGTAATCACCACATTGTCCAATTTCAGTAAAGGGTCATTAGGCGTAATTGGCTCCTCCCATAGAACATCTATTCCTGCACCGGCGATCGTTTTATTTGTTAAACACTCGAGCAAATCTTTTCGATTAATGATATCTGGTCGCGCTGTATTGATTAAATAGGCACTTGGCTTCATCCGTTTTAATAGCGCATGGTCAATGATATTTTTCGTCTCTGGAACAACTCTTAAATGCAGGGATACCACATCCGAATCGCTAAAAATTTCCTCTAATTCCTTTAGCTCCACTTGATAGCCTTCTTGATCCAATGTTTCCTGATCTGTAAAAGCATCATAGGCGCTAACCTCTAGTCCGAGGGCAGTTAATCGTTTTGCCACAATCCTTCCAATATGCCCCAATCCAACCAGACCGACCTTTAGGTTCGAGAAAGAGGTTTTGTAGGCGTCGTTCGAAAAATTTTGCGGCCAATTGCCGTTCCTCACTTGGATCGCAGATGCAGCAATGTTGCGAACGGTAGCATACATTAAACCAATGGTAAAATCAGCGACAGGTTCTGCATTACGAATGACATTAATCACCGATAGACCATCCAGCTCTTTCACTGCCTCTAAATCAATATGCTCTAATCCGCCGCGACAGGTGCCGATAAGTTTAAGCTTATTCCCATGAGCTAATAAGTTTCTTGAAACAGGCGCTAGATGTACTAACAAATACTCGGCGTTGGATACTGCGGACAATAATTCCGATGACCACTCAAAATTGTTAGGTCCGTCTTGCTCTAAAACCTTAATTACCTCACGAAATTCCGATCGAGTTTTTTCTGCTTGCCATTCGAATTTTTGAATATTGATTGGTGGATCAAGCTTCAATTCCTCTGCTGCTTTAGCTAAGTTATCTGCCGAAACAAATGGATCACCAATCACCACTACATTAGTCATTTTGCTGACCTTCTTCCGACAATATCCCTGCTTTAGGTTTCACGTGAAACTTTGCCGCTAGGTCGATAAGCTGCTGATCAGTAATCTGTTGCTTAATATCCTGTCTGGTGGAGCAAATCTGTAAATAAATTTGAGCGGCCTTTTCTGCTGTTTCAACTAGTCCAAAGGCATCATCCATGGTTTGTCCTGCGCTCATAATTCCATGGTGGGGCCAAATAACGATTCGTGACTCTCGCATTTTTTCAGCGGAGGCTGTCCCTAATTGATTTGTCCCTGCAATCATCCATGGAAGAACCGATACACCATCAGGAAAGACAACAATACATTCTGTAATCATCTGCCAGAGCGTTTTAGTAAATTTCTTTTCATCTAGCTCATGGATAAAGGTCATTGCCGATATCGCAGTTGCATGCGTGTGCAGGATTACCCGATGCTCTGGATCTTGTGCCAGACGTACCGCATGACATTGCAGGTGCGATGCTAACTCACTCGTAGGTAAATCGTCTCCTTCTAATCCCCACAGCAAATCATATTTGTCACCTTCGGCAGTAATTCGAATAATCGCTAAACTATCCGCCGGATTCTTTTGGACATTTTTGAAATACTTGCCTGAACCGGAAACTAGAAAAATCTCTCCTGCTAAACTCTTTACAGTAAAATCTAACGCAATGGTCTTTTTTACCTGATGGACATTGAGATAATACTGTACCTCCTCCTGCGGCAATCGATAACTAATGTTGCCGCCATTTCGTTCGGCCCAGCCATATGCCCATAGCTGATGAGTCGCTTCGCACATTTCTCGAATAAATGGTGCTTGACTGATTTCATGAATCTTCATTCCATCACCCTCCGTTATTACAAGGTTAAAGGAGGAGCGTAATTAGTCGCGCAACGATCAGAAAAGCTATCCCCAAGCCGCCATGGATCCAGTACGTTTTACTTTTAACAATATCTCCATTGGCTCCAATAACCAGCCTTTTTGCGCCATCAAAAAAGATTTTGATAAAGAATGCCAATCCAATCAAAACAAATAAATCGCTAATCATCGTCATCCTCCTTTCTCGTTATTCGTTAGTTCTGTCCATAATAGGCATTCGCCCCATGCTTACGTAAATAGTGTTTATCCAAAACACGTTGTGGCAGTTCTTCTGCAAAAGAATTTAATTGACGAGTCAATAAATTCATCTTGCATACCTCCTCCAAAACCACAGCATTCATAACTGCACTATGAGCATCTTTTCCCCAAGTAAATGGGCCGTGTCCATGGAGCAGTACTCCCGGAACTTCCAAAGGCTTGATTTCGCGCTGCTTAAAGGTCTCGACAATGACATTCCCCGTCTCATGCTCATAGCCTTCATCGATTTCATTTTTGGTCAAGAAGCGCGCACATGGAACAGAGCCATAAAAGGTATCCGCATGAGTCGTCCCCATTGCTGGAACATCCAAACCTGATTGTGCCCAAGCTGCTGCCCAAGTCGAATGTGTATGAACGATTCCGCCAATTTCTGGAAATGCCTTATACAATACTGCATGAGTTGGCGTATCTGATGATGGATTCAGTTCTCCCTCGATTACCCTATTTTCTAAATCAACGACTACCATATCAGACGCCTTCATTTCTTCATAACTGACACCGCTAGGCTTAATGACAAAATAGCTTGTTTCAGGATCATAGGCACTGACATTTCCCCAGGTATATTTAATTAACCCCTGTTTAGGTAAGGCTAGATTCGCTTGAAATACTTCTTCTTTTAATTGTTCTAACATTGATTCGGTCCCCTTTTACTCTGGATTGACTGCAACAACGATTTTGTTATAAGCAAGCTCACGCTTAAACATTTTAGGCAGCACATCTGGCAAATCCGTTAACGTGATCTCATCACTCACCATTTCTTTGAATTTGATTCTGCGTTTGGACATTTCTTCTAATGTCGCTTCCCATGCACGTCCAGGATAAGGCGCGGTATAGGAATTCCATGAGCCTGTAATTGTCAGCTCTGCACGCATAATGCGTTCTGCCTCATGTTCAGACAAGGGCAGATCCTGATGGGAGATGCCTACCAATACTACCGTCCCATGTTTACGTGTAATCAATAAGGCCTGCTTCTGAGTGAATTTACTCCCCGCCGTTTCGATCACAACATGGACGCCTAAGCCTGTTTCTGCCTTGATAGCTTTTTCCAGATCCTGCTCTTTGCTGTTGATTGTTACATCTGCTCCGAGTTGTTTTGCTAATGCCAATTTTTCATCAAAAATATCGACGGCAATGACTTTTTTTGCTCCGAATATTTTCGCGATTTGAATCGCAAATTGTCCGATCGGTCCACAGCCAAGAACTGCTACTGTATCACCAACCTTCATGTTCGCCCGCTGCATTGCATGCCAGCTAATTGTCGCCGGCTCTACCCCTGCCGCTGACAACAAATCCAAATCTTCCGGCATTACCACACAGTGTGCTTCGGGAACCTTCACGTATTCAGCAAAAGCTCCATTACTGCCTGTACCGATTATGTTATAATTATCACTGAGACCATAGGAGCCTTCTTTTGTATATTCAGAATTAGGGTCCGGGATCAATGGTGCAACAGCGATCTTGTCTCCGACTTGAACTTTAGTGACCTGTGATCCTACCCGATCAACTGTTCCACTGAATTCATGTCCTAAAATGAGCGGATACATTCTTGCACCATCTTCTAAGTTTGCGCGGGGCACATCTGAGCCGCAGATCCCCGCGTAAGCGACTTTTACTAATACTTCCTCTTCACCGATATCAGGAATCTCTACCTCTTGAACTTCCAAAACACCGGGTTTTATTAATACACTTGCTTTCATCTTTTCTGTCATCTTTTCTTTCATCCTTCTCTACTAAGCTACCTTTGTTTTGGCTTCTGGAATTTCACCGCTGTTTTTCGCTGCAGCTCGTTCAACATATCCATAAAAGGCTTCTTTATTTTTACGGAATAAGAAGTAAACAACAAAGTATGCGACGATCGTCAAGCCAATCCACAATGGATTCTGACTTAAAAAGGCTAAGAAAATTAGTCCAAAAATTGGTTTTCCTAAAATATTGAAACTGGTTACCATCAATGCGCCGGCTGGTAAAGTAACCCCTACCGTTTGTGCAATCTCAGTAAACATTGGCGCAGTGTAAGAGCACATGTACAATCCTAGGCTGAACCAAATCACTCCATTGATCAGTGTTTTGGCGATATTTCCGTTTGATAAACATACTAAAGCTTGTACCATATACGGAATAGCCAATAAATCAACTACTGGCAATGTTTGGTTACCTGGTAAAATCATTGCGATGAATACCATAATTGGGATCAAAAGAATTCCTGAGATCAACGTTGCTGGTTCACCATAGCCTGTCGCATCATTTACGCCAAGATACCATTCGCGTCCCTCGTTATTGCCGCGAACATTTTTACTCGCTGCTTGTGAGATCGGGTTGAAGGCTTGTGAGAAGATTCCCGCTACTTTCGGGAAGATCGCCATCACCGCACTTGTCGCGATCGCTACTTCTGTGATCTGTCCCCAAGCAGATAGCTCTACCAAATTGCTGATATTTCCTAAAATCCCTAAAAATAGACCTAAGAACAATCCTAATGAGATTGGTTCGCCAAGAAACCCTAACTTCTTCTGCAAGCCTTGAGGATTCAGACGCACCTTATGCAAACCGATCATGTTCCAAATCGGGTCCATCAAGAGAGCAAAGATTCCCGGCTCGATATTATGCATAGCAATGATCGTACAATTTGGATAGTGATAATAGCTTGACCATCTTCTGGCTAACATTTCCGATAATAATAGGCTGTACATATTCAATAAACACATTAAGACAACTGCTAAGATCATATTTTTTGTAGCTAAATACACCATCGAGCCCCAAACCATATAAGAATAGTTATTCCATAAATCAGAAGGCTGAAATACATTTGTCCATTTCACAAGGAAAAGAACCGTTTGTAAAAGTAAGGCGATCACTAGATAAATCATACCCGCTTCCGTTGAATAGGCCACCAATGCCGTTGCCTGCCACCCTACATCAAAGGCCGGAAGATTGATTCCTGTTTGATCGACCATTTGTTGAACGACTTTCGAAATAATTGGGGTGTATGAGTTCAAAATCAAAGTAAAGCCCATCAGCCCAACACCTGCATATAATCCAGATAAAAATGCCTTTTGCGTCTTCACTTTCAATACTTTAGCAACGACAAAAATCATCACTGGAACAAATACAGCCGATCCAAACGTATCAAAAACGCTTTTTAATGTTTCTAACATCTCATTACTCCTTTTTCAATTTAATGTATTTAATTTTCAACATGCCTAAACTCAATTAAACCAATACCTGTGTATCACTTCTTCGCAAGAAACCAAAAACAACCTGTTCTTAAACGTTTAATTCTCCAAGGCTAGTAAAACGCCGTCTACTTCTTCTAAAAATTCTTCTTCCCCAAACCCGGTTAAGAAACCGATGGCATTTACTACTGGAATTCCGTAATCCCCATCTGGTAAAGGACTTGTATACGTAATAAAATCAAACTTTCCTGTCTTTGCTAGAGACAACGCTTCATTCGGATTTGCCTCTGTGGTATCAACGATATATCCTTTTTCTTCCAACGTTTCTCTTAATTTTTCCGCCACCATTGATGATGTCACCGTTCCTGATCCGCATACGGACAATACATTGTATCTTTTCATTGTTGCTCCTCCTTTTATTTTCGCTTTATGCGATTTCTAATTCCATTTTTGCCACGATGTTATACATCTCTTCCACAGACGATGCGTGCTCTAAACGCTTTAATGTTTCCACATCTTGAAAAAGTCCCATCAGCTTGCTAAGCATCTTAACTTGACCATCGGGGTCCTCCACCGCCATTAAAATGACCAATGATACACAGACTTTTTCTTCTGGATTGATCATTGAGCAGACCTCGATTGGTTCTGCTAAAGTCGCGATTGCTAAAGCGGATTGGTATACATGCTCACGATCCGTATGGGGAATCGCAATCCCATAATCGCCCATCTGCAATCCCGTAGGAAAGCCTTTCTCTCTTTCTAAAACTGCTGGAACATAGGTTGTTTTGACGTAACCTAGTTCTTCCATTTTCCCACCCAAGAATGAAATCATCTCTTCGTAATCTTGTGGCTTCATTTTGCTAAAAAGCAACTCTCGTTTGATCACTAGATCCCTCCTATTCTGTTTTTTTGCTTCTTGCTTAACCAAAAGATAGCACGGAAACGCTTTCTTTTGAATTTCTTTTGAACTCATTTTTTACTGAACCTATTCCGTAATATTTGTATGACTTGCTGAAAACATTGATTTCACAAGTGTTTTCTCTGTCATTTATTAGCTAAACTGCTCAATCATACAAAAATCCCCGCTCTCTAGAAGAACGAGGATTTCATTTTTACTATTTTTTGAAATCTTGGATAACCGCTAAAAGCGCGTCTTTATCTTGCGCCTGATCCAATCGTTGAATCGTTTTTGGATCGCTTGCGATTTTCAATAGCTGCATCATTGGTTGGATATGCATTTTTTTGTCAATCGCTGAAATAACCACTACATATCGGTAGCACTGTCCTTGACTGGAGAAACCCTGTGGGATTTTGGCTAAACACATGCCCAGTTCACGAGCACCATTTTCAGGAATGGTATGGGGAATCACGATCTGATTTCCCAATACGATACTGGGAGTGACCTCCGGAAACTGTTCCTCAAGATGGCTTAAGTAGCTCGCCTCAACGATTCCACGACCAATCAAATTTTGTGTGGCTGCCTGCAATATTTCCAGCCAAGTTAGTTTATTCGGTAAGATGACAATACTTTCCTTCGTAATCAGGTCACTTAAATTCAACTTCGTTTCATTCGTCAAAATTTCTTGATCTTGAATTTGGAAAATCGAATTGTAGGAGATCATTAATTCTTTACGAATCTTTCCTTCTGTCTCATCATCCATAGGAAGGTGTTTTTTGACGATGGACAGGATGTGATCCGGCTGCAGCTTATAACTATCGATCTTATAGATCAGCTGAATCACTTCATTGACGATTAACGTTTTGTTCATCGCTGAAAGATCATTGCCTACAACGATCACCGGGAACTCTGTCGTTAAAGGCGTAGTTGAGAAGATCAATTGAACCTCTAGGCACTCCTCTTTTTCGTAAAATTCACGAATCGAAAAAGAGCTGACAAAATGAATCATCGGAAACCAGTTATCTAACGTTTTTTCCAGTAGCTTTGAACTAATGATACCGTTCGGGCAAACTACCGCAGCTTTGACAATCGTATTATCAAGATTGATTGGTTTTTCCTTTTGCATATACGCGCCAATGAACATAGTGATCAGATATATTTCATCGTTGGGAATTCGTTCTTCAAAAAATTCCTCTAAGGGCGCAATCGATGATTTCACAATAAAGAACAGCGGATCCAATTGGTTCTTAACGATATCTGTAAGCGTATAATCGGAAGTCAAACCATAGCGAATGCGATAATAGGCGGGGGTTAAATGCAACGCTAAATTCTCAATTAATTGGGCTTTGTCATTCAGTTGAATGATTGTATTTTTTTCTAGCTGAGCAATAAACAATTCGATGTGTTTTCGCAGCTCCACTTTATTAAGTGAAAAGATATTGCTTAAATCAGTAATTTTTAAGGACAGGATATAAAGACACAGATAAAGATGTTCCGTATAGGATTTCGGGAGCATGCTTTGTCCAGCCAATACTTTTACGATTGCCGCATATTCGTTGGTATCCATAATTTCTTTTGCCAGCAAGCCAAAACGCTGCTCAATAAGATGCTCGTTCTTTACTCGACGATCCAGCAAGACTAAGAAATAAGGAGCTGTCTGAATTCTATTATCGGTATACTGAACTTGCAGTTCTTCTTCCACCAAGCGCAACATTCTTCTCTGGGCCTCAATTTCCGTTACCTGAATGTCCAAATATTTTTCAAAAATAAGGCGATTGTAAATCGATTCCATCACTTGATCCGTTACAACAAGAATCAATCCACGAATCGCTTCCTCATCTCCTCGAAAATAGTATCCACCCTTTCTAGAATAATCGATGGTCAGCTTATGTCTGCTCAGTTGTTTCTTGAGTTTCTTGATGTCCGAGACAATCGTATTTTTACTCACCTCTAAACTTTCCGAAAAGTGATAAAGCGAGAGATAGTCTGCGGAAAAAATCAATAATAAAATAACTAGCAATCGATGATCCTCATCTAGAAAACTATTTTCATCTGCCTGTAATTGACTTTCACTATTCATGATTCCCGAAAAGTCATCCACCACCTTTGTATCAACGACAAAACTCCCATTGCGTGATCGAATAATCTTTCGGTAGCTATTCTCTTCCAGATAGTCATTTATTTTTTTCAGTGCGTAATCTAATTGATTGCGAGTGAGTCGGTATTTTTCCATGATTTCTTTGGAAGAAATTTTTACTGTAGAAGCGACGGTTTGTAAAACCTGAACACTCCGATTATCAAGGTCCATCTGTTTCCCTCCTGTCTGCCATTTTTTCCTTTAGTCTAGCCTGAACAAGAAAAATAGTAAACGGTTTCTTTTTGAAAGAATTTTAAAATAACAAAAAAGTTGCACTGAAATAACAGTGCAACTTCCTTCGTTTTATTAAAATTCTCCTGGATTTGATTCGATCATTACTTTGATCTCGTTGCCCTCCATCACTTTATCAAAGGCTTCACGCCAATCTGTCAACGGATATTTTTTCGTGATCATTTCTTCGATATTAATCGCACCCTTCGCCAATAGATGAATCGCGATTGGCCAATCATATGGGTTTTGCGAACGACTGCCAATGTATTCTATCTCTCGTTGGATAATGGATTCCGTATCCAAATCCACCATTTTGTTCGCGAATAGACCAACTTGAATGAATTGCCCTTGTTTGCGGATCAATGGCAGACTGGCATTCACCGCAGGTACTGCGCCAGAGGCGTCATAAACCTTATCCACTCCATAGCCATCCGTCACTTCATTAACGATCTTAGCCAGATCTTCCTTCATCGTATCCACGATGACATCCGCCCCAAGCTTTTTCGCTAATTCTAAACGGTGCGCGTCTTTCGTGATACCCGTCATAATAACGAATGCCCCAATTTCTTTGGCAATCTGTAACAAGAACAAGCCAATAGGACCAGGTCCCATGATAATGATCGTATCTTTCAGTTCTAAATGACTCTTTTGATACATCGCATGTACGCAGCATGCCAATGGTTCACTCATCGCCGCACCTTCATAACTCAAATGATCCGGCAATAAATGAATACTTTCCTCACGTGCCAATACATAATGGGCCATTGAACCATTTTGCTGCGTGCCGATTCCTTTACGATGCGGACATAAGTTGTATTGCTTTTCCTTACAGTAGTCGCATTCACCGCAGACATAAAAGGTCGTCTCACTAGTCACGCGATCGCCTACTTTGATCTTAGTAACTTTTTCTCCTACTTCAACCACTTGACCAGAAAATTCGTGTCCCAGTACGACAGGCGTGGTAGGATTCTTATATTCGCCTTTAAAGGTATGAATGTCTGACCCACAGATACCCGTGTAAGCTACTTTAATCAATACCTTATCCTCTGTTGCTTCAGGTACTGCTAAGTCAATAAATTCCATTTGGTCATAGCCAGGTGCCTGTTTGGAAACACCCTTCATTGTTTTACTCATTGATATAAGCCTCCTACATTACTTGTGCAACTAATTCTGAGAGTTTCAAGAAGATCCATTTTAAGAAGTTCCCACCAGTATCTAAGTTCGTGATTTCTGCTGCCCCGTCTGGGAATTTCACGATGCCTTGCGCCATTTCGGTAATAACTGGTGCGAAGTTTGTCGCCATCAATAACGCTACTGCCATGACCACCGTCAATGAAATCACGGAGTGTAAAATATTTCCCTTGCGACTAGGAACAACCAAGGCTGCAAAGAAAGGAATGGTTGCCAAATCTCCAAAAGGTAACACACGGTTTCCTGGTAAGATTACTGCTAAGAACAAGGTGATCGGCACCATCAAAAGACCGGTGGACAATGCCGCTGGTGAACCTGTTGCTAATGCAGCATCCATTCCTAAATAAATTTCGCGATCTCCATAACGGCTTTGCAGTAATTTTTGCGCACCTTCTTGAATCGGGATCAATCCCTCCATCAAGATTTTTACCATACGTGGCATCAAGAACATGACACCGCCCATATTCATTCCGATTTGCAGGATGCCGATAAAGTCATAGCCTCCCAGCAAGCCTAGGAACATCCCGATAATGATCCCCATGATCATCGGTTCACCGAAAATCCCAAAACGTTTTTGAATTGTTTCAGGTTTCACATCTAATTTATTGATACCGGGAATCTTATCCACCAGCCAACCGACCGGTAAAGCTAAAACTGCATAACCTTGCGCCGAACCTGTGGTGATGCTGATTCCTTCTAAGCCATAATATTCTTGAACTTTAGGTGCTGTCTTATCTGCAATGATTTGAATAATAATTGTAAACAAAATCCCGCACAGGATGCCAAAGAAAAAACTTTTTGTTACAATATAACCAGTTGCTGCCACAGAACTAACATGCCAGTAGTTCCAGATGTCAATATTCAGTGTTTTCGTTCGATTTAATGCCAACATAATTAAATTTACGATCAAGATCACTGGAATCATCACAGCCGCGATTGGTTGCGCCCATGTCCCGGCTGAGACTGCTGGCCAGCCAGCATCAATGATCGTCAAGTTCAGACCGAACCGCTCGACCATCGCTTGTGCTGCTGGGCCTACATTTGTGGTCAATACCGTGATAACCAAGTTGATCCCGATCATTCCGATACCAACTGTAATTCCGGAAATAATTGCTTTTTTCACTGGAACCCTAAAAATAATTCCGACAATGAAAATGATAATAGGGAGCATGACACTCGGTCCAGCACCTAAAATACTCTGTACCACATCCATTAAGCTATCCATTTCATTCATTCCTCCTAATTTGTTTAAATGTATTTATTTTTAAACTAAAAATAAATCAGCGTCTTACCACATACGTCCTTTCCGCAAATTGCAAAATTCTATTGATCCGCAAAACGCGGAACGAACATACATGTAGTTAAAAAATTATTGAATACCCTTTGCTGCTTCGATGATTTGATTCTCAACTTTTTCGGTTCCGATACCCGTCAAAAAGGCCATTGCTGAGATCGCAGGAATTTTGTATTGAGTCGGCAACATGGTCGTTGAAATCAACATGTCTGCTTCATCTTGCTTTCCAGCTGCTTCTGCGATCTTGATCTGTGTGATTTCCACCGGCATATCATTTCTGGCAAATAAATCCTCTACCTTTTTCATAACGACTGTTGATGTTGCGATCCCTGCTCCACAAGCTACTAATACTCGAATTGTTTTCATAATGTTTCTCTCCTTTTTTTCTACAATTGATTTTTTTTAATCGTGCTAATTAACTCATTTTCTGTGGTGGCTAATAAAAGTTCTGATAAAACCGTTTCATTTTGCAATAATCCCATCAACGATTGCAGCATTTCCAGCTGGGCATGAGGTTGATTCAATCCTAGAACAAAGACAATTTGAGCCTTTACTTGGGTACTGTTGTCTTCCATACTGTAAAAAACAACCGGCTCTTGAAGCGTAATCACCGCTACGAATTCTTCCAATACACACTCAGCGTCTGTATGGGGAATCGCTGCCCCGAAGTTCATCAATTGAATGCCTGTGGGAAATGTCTCTTCTCGTTTTCTGATCCGTTCTAGGAAATCATCCCTTATCCAGCCTAGATCCAAAGCCTTCTGAGCTACCTGCTCAAATAATTCTGCCTGGTTAGAAAAATTTTCTTGCGCAAAAACTAGTGGTTCCTTTACGTAAGAACTTAGTGTCGTTTCTGTCATTATTTTGCCCTCCAATACTCATCGTTGAAACGAATCAACGCCTCCCGAATCTCTTCCTTCGTAGTTGCTTTTTCTAATTGTGTTAACTCGTTCGCTCCAGCTAAACTCATCATTTCAAAAATCAAATCTAAATGTTCTTCTTTATCATTAGATCCCAATAAGATGACCGTATGGATTTTTCTACCATCCTCTGTCGGAATTCCTTTTCTCACGAGTCCTAGACTAATACCTACGCCGATTGCTCCAGCCTCACTCACAGTATGGGGCAACGCAATTTTATGGCGTAAGACGGTGTATGCTGGCAATGTCGGCATTTCTTTTTTCAATGCGTTGATGTACTCTGTCGTGATCACCTGCTGCCGTTCTAAAGGACGAGCTAATGCTTCTAAAACCTCCGACCAGCTGATCTCTTCTTCAAAGATCTGGATCGTTTCCCCTTTTAAAAGATCAATCAAATGCGGTCGTTTCTTTGCTAAAATTTTCGATTCCTTAGGAGCAAACAAACTGAGTAATTCTTCATAAAGACTTGCTTCATCTATGATTTCCGCATGTTTTTTTACCACTGCTAAAATTTTCTCTGGAGTAACAATTTCTGTCTGGATGATTGCCGTAGATCGCAGAACTCTTTCCCTTAGTTGGCGTTTTTCCTGCTCTGAGAGAAAGTTATTGACTACAAATACCTTCTTTTCCGTTTTTAACGGTACCGCCGAGAAAATAAAATCGACATCGTAGTCCTTTCGATAGAATTCCCGCGCAGACATTGACATAATAAAGTCAATTTCAGGCAACAGGTTCTTCAATGTGTTCTCCAATAAAACAGCGATTGAGATACCATTGGGACAGACAATGATTGCCCGTTTACGATTTTCTGGATGGACAATTTCTGTGCTTTCAACAATATGACTTCCGATAAACAGTGAAATGAAAAATAATTCTGCATCTGGTACTGATTGTCCAAAATAGGTTTCCAACGGTCCACTCGCTTCTTTGACTAAATAAAAGAGTGAAAATAAATTGGCATCTTTGTTTTCTTGATAAAAACGAGTCTGCAGATTCAAGTGATATTTGATTCGATAGTAGGCTGGCCTCATATGGACTAGCAAACGTTCTAAAAGCTTTTCCTTCTCTTCTAAATTGACACTGGCAATTCGTTCAAAATTAGCAATCACTTTTTCCAGAGCTTCCTTCATCTTGTTGATCTCTTTTACTGATAAAATGTCGCCCCGAGAAAGATTAGTAGTCAACAGCAGCATCGTTACATAAACTCGTTCATTCTCACTTAAACCATCAACATCCCAAATGACCCGATCTGCTGCTAAATATTCCTTTGTATCTGCCAGTTCTCGATAATTCACTTTAAAGCTATAGGAGATCAGTTTCCCTTTTTGCGCCCGTCGGATCATTAGAATAATCAATAGCGGCAAGGTTTTTAGTCGTTCATCCGTGAATTGTACCTCTAGCTCTTCCTCCACCAACTCTACTCGTTTGCGGAAAATGTCGATCTGTTGCGGATCAATATTAGCAAATTGGATGATGAAGTTGATTCCGTTGTACATCACTGCTAAATTATTCAACAAGTCGGATAAAACATTCCGCTTATTCCATTCATCTCCTTGAATGAAGTAACCTTTTTGCCTGGTATACTTCAACGTTAATTGATGTTGCTGCAATTCTTGGTCGACCGCCTTCAAATCTCGCAGCACGGTATTCCGACTGACCTTCAATTCATCAATAAAATGATTTAGTGATAAATAATCCTCTTTACTCAATAGCATCAATTCAATTATGGCTGCTCGCTCTTTGCCGGAGAATACATAACTTTCCACTGTTTCCCCTAGCTGCTCATCACCACCCTTATAATTTGAAAGAATCTCATTTGCGATGAGAAAATGACCATTTTTGGTTCGTTTGATTTCGCTCAGCTTTTCTTCTAATAAGGAATCATTGATTTTTTTCAACGCATAATTCAATTGCCCTCGCGTCAAATCAAACTTCTCACATAACGCCTTACTAGTAATTTGTGGGTTGTTAACTAATTCAACAAAAATCTGATTTGTCCGTTCTTCTAAATTCATTGTCATCCCTCTTTACCTCTTCAATTTATATGAAAAACGCTTACATTTCTACCTTCTTTGTTCCCAATTAATTCGGTGTTCTTTATGCAACTTGGTGCTTACAAATACTTTCTTTCACAAAAAAAATTGATCAAAAACTAAAAACCCTTAAATAACGATGAAAAATCACGTTAACGTTTCTGTTTTTGATCACACATTATGCAACTTGGTACTCTCGTTCTCTACTCATTTTAGCAAGAGTCTCATTATTTGTCTGTTTTTTATGTAAGCTAGACTTTACTGTTTTTTCGTCAAAAAATTAGGTTGCTTGCTAAAATAAACGTTCTGAGTGAATTTGTACTTTATTTACCTTCAAAAAAAACTGAAGTAACTCTTTTAAGTCACTTCAGTATTTTTTATAAAGATTGGTATAAATTTTAAAATGGATATCGTCCTTTTCCTGATTTGGTGGTTACCCATTGAACTCTAGTAAACTCTTCTAATACCCATTCGCCATTAAAACGGCCGATACCAGAATTTTTTTCTCCGCCAAAGGGGGCGTTTGGCTGGTCATCGACAGTCAATCCATTAATATGGCACATCCCAGATTCGATTTTATTGGCTATGATTCTGCCCTGATTTAAGTCTTTGGTAAATAAAGCACTGGACAACCCGTATTCCGTATCATTTGCTGCTTCTATGGCTGCTTGTGTATCCTTTACTTTCAGAATTGGAAGTACTGGACCAAAAATTTCTTCATGGAAAATCTCTAAGGTCGGATCTTCGGAAACGAGCACAAATGGTTCAATGACCTGCCCTTCAATCGTCCCTTCTACCAAAAATTCGGCTCCAGATTCTTGCGCCTGCTGAATCATTTTTTCGATTTGATCTGTTTGTTTTTGGTTGATGATCGGACCAATAACTGTCTGTTCATCGGCAGGATCTCCAGAAACTAATTTTTTCACTCGTTCAACCACTTTATCAACAAATTCATCAAACACGGATTCAACAACGATCGCACGATTTGCAGCCATACAGATTTGACCAGAATGCATGAACTTGCTGACAATCAACGCATGAGCCGCTTCTTCAATATCCGCATCAGCCAATACGATAAAAGGAGAGTTCCCTCCTAATTCCAAAGCTACCTGCTTAATCTTTTCCCCACTCATTGCTTGGCTAGCGATATTCTTGCCAACAGGCGTTGACCCGGTAAAGGAAATGAAACTTGGGATCGCATGCCCAACAAAATAGTCCCCAATCTCACTACCACTGCCAACCGTGACATTGACTAAGCCTTTAGGAACACCAGCCTCTTCGAAAATTTTTGCTGGCAAAAGACCGCCAGTTACTGGACTATCGCTGGCTGGTTTAATCACAACCCCATTCCCAGCAGCAAGTGCTGGCGCCAACGACCGCATCGTCAAATGAAATGGAAAATTCCAAGGACTAATGATTCCAATTACTCCTAAAGGTCGATGCATCACAAAACTTTCTTCTCCAGCGGTATTCGTAGGTAAGATTTTTCCTTCTACTCTCATTGGGAAACTAGCTGCCTCTTCCGTAATCCCTTTTGCCAAATTAACTTCGAGCCCTGCTTTAATTTTTGTTGCGCCGCCTTCTTTAATTAGCCAGTCGATAATCTCCTCTTGCTTTTCTGCCATCAGCTCAGCTGCCTTTTTTATAACGGTACTACGCTCTTGAGGCGATTGCTGCATCCATTCTTTCTGTGCTTTTTGAGCGGCTCGATAGGCTTCATCTACATCCTCTGTATTCGCACCTTGTATGCTCAGGATCGTCTCTTGCGTGTAGGGATTTTTGTCCTCATTTACGTGTTCTAAGTCATTACCCACCTTCCATTCTCCGCCAATAAATTGATTTTCGAATTGTTTTTCCATTCTCATCCACCTCTCTTGTATCTTCCCATCATAGAATACGCTTTCAATAAAATGCAAAATTACGGCTCAGAGAAAAATGGAAAATGCATTAGAAAAGCCCTATTCAGGTACAAGAAACAACACAGAAAGTAGCATAATCACTAATTTTAACAAACAAAAACGGAGTAGATTTCTCTACTCCGAAAAAAGTCCGACTATTGGGGGCACTTCATTTCTCTAGGATTTACTCAACAGCTATTCTTATGTCATACGGGTCAATTTTGAACAGCTGAACCAAAATATTGTTTACCTGTTCAAATAATTCCTGATTGTCATCATACTGTTGCTTTGCTTGAATTCGCTGATTGCCTGCTTGATAAATTATTTGGTCCCCAAGATATTTCGGTTGGATCACATCATTATCCTTTTTCAAAACAATCTCTTCTTCTCCGATCCCTACTGGAATGGCAGTCTCCCGCCAACCATTTTTTTGTGCGATCGTCTGGACAAGTGATGGAACATCAAACTGATCCAGCACAGAGGATCGTTGATCTTCAAAATGAATAGTGAAGTTCTCCGTATTTTGCAGACCGCAGGCATTACACCCACCCTCAATCAAAAAAGCTTTACTGGTAATCGCTGCTTTAGGCACGCTGATCCCTCACTTCTTGATAAATTTGAGTCAGTGCATTCGGATCCAAATCAGCAAATGTCGAAACCACGACATCCGCAAAGGCCAAGTCTTGCTTAGGAAAAGCTGGATTAGCAAAACCCACACAAACCATTCCCGCATTATGAACCGCTCCGGCACCATTTTTCGTGTCTTCAATACCTAAACAATTTTCAGGCTTTATACCTATTCGCTCTGCCGCGGCTAGATAAACATCTGGGGCTGGTTTTGAATGGGTTACCTCTTCTGTACTGACGACTTCTGAAAAATACTCAGACAAGCCTATTTCCGTCAAATTTGCCTTGATCTCTGCTAACGAGGAGGATGACGCTACGGCTAATGTTAAGCCGCCATCATACAACCGCTTCACGAACTCCTGTACGTGAGGTATTACCTTTATTCCATCGCGTTTAATCATTGCTTGGCGCAAATCAGTCATACGCTGAACATATGCTGCTACAGATAAAGGCAGTGAAAATTCTTGCTTCATTTGTTCCCACATATACTCACTAGTCGTTCCCATGAACTGAAAATGATAGCTTTCTTCTACTTCATGCCCGGCCTCTTTTAAGATCTGTGATTTACTTTGAAAATACGTATATTCTGAATCTACTAATACACCATCCATATCGAAAATAATCGCTTCTAGCATAGATACCCTCCTTGACCTTTCCTTCATTCATTGAAAAATAAGAGGCACCGCACCTCAAATTGACAATAGACATTCTCAAAATAGTTTACCATAGGATTTTCGATAAATGGAACTGGATTCTTTTACTTAAAGAGACAAAAACAAGTTTATCCACCCTTAAAAATATATTTTCAATGAAACTTTCTATTATAATACAGTTCACCTTCTTTTTTCAAACCGCGAAATTTCCATTTGCCCCTCAACATAGCTTGTTTACATTCTACAAAGCCTAATTCTTCGTTTCAAACCTTCGAATTTGAGGGGTAAAGTGCGATTTTGCGGTTCGCTTTTATTTTTAAAATGCTTTATCTTATAGTCATCGGCCGAGTAATTTTTGAAGAAAACATATGAGAAAGGAAACTCACTTCTCTCTTTCTCAACTAAAAATAAGGAGGACATCCCATGAATGAACAAGTTCTTTCGTACCGCCAATTGTTCAACTTAAAATCAACAACCTTAGAAAAACGCATCAAAGACTACTACTACAGTACACAAAACAGCAGTTTAACCATCAAATACATTCTCACTTTAAAAGTACGGCACCAGCTAGGTGCGGAGGAGTTTGCCTTCATTCTGAAGGATCTTGTCCGTGAGATTTTTATGAACACCAAAGCCACTCGCACCATGAAGCGCTTCTTTTATTATTTTCAGGATTACTTCATGACACCTGAATGGCAAGCATTAAAACTGAGAACATTCCCTATCCGTAACTTTGGTGAAAAAGCCGTGTCCCTTGTCCGTTCCTTGATTTCTAAAATCCGTCCAGATGAAACTACAGAACCTTGATAGAAGATACTCTACGCAAAAAAATTTGAGAAAGGAAATGGAATGATGAGACAGGATTTAGTGGCAACATTTACCAACGGTCTGGGTGCAACACACGACTGGAAATACAGCAATCTAAAGAGTGATCTGCCAATCCCCGTCATCAAAGAAGCTTGCGAACTCTTAACCACGTTGGATATTTTTGAAGAAAATGGCGTAAAACTATTTGATAAAGTTGTCACCGCAAAGATCATCACCACCACAGAAACCGAGATTTTCGATAAAGAAAAGGAGTCCAAAGAAGAAATCCCTTGCGATAAAGAAAAAATGGTTCCTTTTCCAAAGATTGAGAAAGAAACCAAAATTCCAGCTGTTAAAACCGAAAACAGCTATAACTATTTATTCGATGCATCCCGAACTGCCCTTGCTGAAAAGCTCGAAGGACCAGCAGAAACGAAAAACGTCTCGCCTTCATTAATCATACCTGCACCACAAATCGGAAAAAAGACGATTCCGTCAGTAGAAACGAATTCTGTAAGTGAAACTTCACCCACTTTAGCCACGCCTGCGGTAGTTCCAAAACAACACGCTACGCAAAAAGGCTTCTTTGCTTGGCTTCGTCGAAGGAAGAATCGCAACAAGGACGATCCAGACATCCGTTCACGAGATGGTGATTTACACACTTAAATTCTGCCCTTCTCAAATAAATTATGTGTAAGTCTCTTGCTTGCGTCGTCAGCCTCCACTCCGGAGAGGAGGTGATGCACCTTGAGCGAGCTGATTCGATAGGTCCTCGCTCCGCTCTTTGTGGGGTGATCATCGCACTGATCAATCATCGGTCGAGCGTAATCTATGACAATAAAAAAACACCTGCGACTTTATCAATAATCGCAGGTACAGGGATATATATATCTTTATAAAGATAGCCTCTTTTTGAGAAATATGTTTTCTTACAATGTCTTTTCGATCGATTTTTCTGGAATGAACCACATTAATAAAATCAGGACATTGACAATCAATACTGCAATTGGAGCAATCAATTTCCCTAGGATCAGTGCCACAATTGCTAAACCTATAGATAAATACAATTTCGGATAATGTTTAAATAGTTGTCCAATCTTAGAATCTTTTCCATTTGCTCTTACAAGTGCTCGCACTAACAAGTAATAGGCAAAATCAGTACCTAACGTGACAAAACCATACAACGCCTGTGGTGCCCATGAAAAAGGATAATCCCCGACCCAAGCAGTCACATAGGGAAATAAGGTCATCATCAAAATCAAAAAGTTATTTGCCCAAAGAACCCAGCCATCTACTTTATGCACTAATTGAAAAAGGTGATGATGGTTGTTCCAATAAATCGCTAAACTAACAAAACTGATCAGATACACAATAAATTTATGCTCCATATGTAGAAAGGCAGACCAAGTCGGTCCATTTGGTTCATGTAATTCTAAAACCAGCAAAGTCATAATAATAGCAATGACCGCATCTGTAAAAGCTTCAATTCGAGATTTTGGCATTTTTCTTAACTCCATTCAATACTTACTAAAAATTAGTTTCTTCGACTCCTATTTAACCAAAAAAGAGCCTCGTTTGCCAATAAATACGTCTTAAGTTGGACGTAAGTGAGAAAATAGTTTGCTAAACTGTATTTAAGTTAAAACAAATGGAAAGAAGGAATTTAAAATGATGAAAGAATACCCTATGGTTGTACGAATTTTAGCTGTTGTCGGCTTTTTCTTAGTTGCTAGTTTGATTTTAAGTATCGTTGGTCCAATCCTTTCTGGATTAATTGGCTTATTCTTTAGAATCGCCATTCCTTTAGCGATTGCTTACTTCTTAGTCAACTGGTTGACAAAACGTCGTGGACGGACATATTAAAAAAACAGAAATCGTCGAAAGCTAAGCTTTCGACGATTTTTTTGGTATTACCCCAACGCTACATCTAAAATCATCATAATAATAAATCCAGACATCGCACCAAACACACCATAATGATGCTTGCTATCCGTTGTTGCTTGTGCTTCTGGGATCAACTCTTCTACTACGACATAGATCATGGCCCCAGCAGCAAAAGATAGTGCATAGGGCAATAGTGGTTCAACACTTGTCACTAGTAATGCACCAATTACAGCGGCGATCGGTTCGACCAAACCCGAAGCTTGGCCGTAAAGAAATGATTTGGTCCGACTTAACCCTTCCTGACGTAAAGGAATTGACACCGCCGCTCCTTCTGGAAAGTTTTGTATCCCAATACCTAATGATACTGATATTGCTGCCAAGACTGCCGCAGTTGGATTGGCGGCTTCATTAGCAGCACCAAATGCAACTCCAACAGCTAATCCTTCTGGGATATTGTGCAAAGTAATCGAAAATACTAATAAAATTGTTCGCTTTAAATGACTAGGAAAGCCCTCTTTTTCTTTGTTTGGTCCAAAATGCATATGCGGGATTGTTTTGTCCGCAAGATAGAGAAACAATCCGCCCAAACCAAAACCAAGACTAACCACTAGCCAGGGAATCGAGCCATTTTCCTTGGCAGCTTCTATGGCCGGATCTAATAAAGACCAAAAACTCGCCGCAATCATCACGCCTGAGGCAAAGCCCAGCATCAGATTCAATACATTTCGATTGATATTTTTAAAGAAAAAAACCAATGCGGCACCTAGAGCAGTCATTCCCCAAGTAAATAGCGTCCCAACTAACGCTTGCTGCCATACTGCTAAGCTTAATATCCACTCAACCATGTGAACCTCCTACTTTCAACAATTATTCTTTCTTCTTTTAGTAGCACCCATTTCAAGAATCTGTCCTCAAGAGATGAAAAAAATTTATCTGCCTAAAATGAATGGGTATCCTGAAAACGTTTGTTCAAAATTACTTTATCATGTTTTAGGCGAGCCTGTAAACTTCTTTTGAGACACTTTCTTTGCTGGTTTTTTTAAGACGCGTTATACTTTTTGGGTAGGAAACTTACAAAAAGAAAGTGAGTGAAAAAAATGTCAAAAATTAACGCAGGAGTTGCAATGGTCAACGTGTTAGAAGCTTGGGGAATCGATCATATCTATGGTATTCCCGGTGGATCATTCAACTCAACAATGGATGCCTTGTATCATGAACGCGAATCCGTTAAATATATTCAAGTACGTCACGAAGAAGCGGGCGCTCTCGCTGCCGCAGCTGATGCAAAACTAACTGGTAAAGTCGGTGCTGTCTTTGGTTCTGCTGGTCCTGGTGCCAGTCATTTGATCAACGGTCTTTATGACGCGCAAATGGATCATGTTCCTGTTTTGGCTTTATTGGGACAAGTCGCCTCTACTGCTATGAACTATAATGCTTTCCAAGAATTAAATGAAAATCCGATGTTTGCAGATGTTAGTGTCTACAATCGGACGGTGATGACAGCGGAAAGTTTGCCTCATGTGATTGATGAAGCGATTAAAGCGGCTTACCAACAAAAAGGCGTAGCAGTTGTTACTATCCCTGTTGACCTTGGTTTTGCAGAAATTGAAGAAACAGAAATCGCAACAGCCAAAAATCATAAAACAGGTGTGCTACTTCCCGACGAAGCAGATCTCAAAGCAGCCTTACCATTGATTGAAGCAGCGAAACAACCTGTTCTTTATATTGGACAAGGCGTGCGCGGTGGCTTTGATGCAATCAAAGCATTTGCTGAACATTTTTCAATGCCTGTTGCAGCAGCTGTTTTAGCAAAAGGAATTGTCCCTGATCTTTATGAAAACTTCTTAGGCTTTGCGGCGCGTGTTGCAACAAAACCTGCAAATGAGGCTTTAGCTGACGCCGATTTAATCGTATTTGTCGGCAGCGATTTTCCATTTGGCCGTTACTTCTTTAACCCAGATGCGAAATTTATCCAAGTCGACATTGATGCGGCGAAATTTGGTCGTCGTCACCAAGTCGATCAATCGGTTTTAGGTGACGGTGCGACTGCTTTACGTCGTTGGGTCGAACTAGGAAACGCACGTCCAGCGGATGCATGGCTTAAAGCCAATCAAGAAAACATTCGCAACTGGCATGCTTGGCGTAAGAGCTTCTATAATGATGAATCAATGCCCCTACGTGCAGAACCTGTCTTTAAGGAAGTAAATCGAATTGCCGAAGAAGATGCCGTCTATGTTGCCGATGTCGGAAATGTTACGTTGAACGCTATCCGTCACTTAGAAATGAATGGCGAACAGCAATTTACAACTTCCGGTTGGTTCGCAACAATGGGAAATGGTGTTCCAGGCGGAATTGCCGCACAATTAACTTATCCAGAGAAGCAAGTCTTTACCTTCAGCGGTGATGGTGGCTTTGCGATGCAGATGCAGGATATCATTACTCAGGTAAAATACAACTTACCAATTATCAACGTGGTCTTCTCAAATAATGCTTTTGGTTTTATTGAAGCTGAACAAGAAGATACTGAACAACAAAAATTTGGTGTTTTCTTAGAAGGAGCTGACTTTGGTAAAGTTGGGGAAGCACTTGGCGCTGATGGGTTTACCATCACTGAATATAGCCAATTAGAACCCGCCTTCACCGCGGCCAAAGCAAGCAAGCGTCCCGTTGTTATTGATGTTAAAATCAAGGATGAACGTCCTTTACCAGTGGAAGCATTAGAGCTTGAACCAGAAAAATTCTCTGCCGAACAAATCAATGCCTTCAAAGAAAAATATCAAGTACACGATATGCCAACATTGCGTGAAATCCTAAAATAGACCAAATGAATATTGTTTGTGTGATCCTTTTTGGAAAAGCAGACTAGTAATAGACAAAAAAGGTTGTGCCTAAATTTTTGGCACAACCTTTTTTACATTCTGCGAATCGTTTGTTTTGCTTCTTTTTCTAATTGCTTGGTCAGTTCATCTGCTGGCAATTCTCGATTGACCAACGCCTGCAGGACCATTGGTAAATTCACTCCCGTCACTAGAGACTGACGTGAATCACTCATCACACAGAAGCTGGCATAGCGAAAGGGTGTACCGCCAAACATATCCACCAGCCAAACAAGTTCATCCACTTTCGTTAATAATTCTTTAGCATAGTCCTCAATATTTTCTTGCAGCCCTGTAGCCCCTGGTTCGATATTTAAAGTCTCCACACAGCTTTGCTCACCTAGAATGGACTCCGCTGTCTTTAACAGACTGTCCGCTAAATGGTCGTGGGTCGCGATAATGATCCCGATCATACTGACACATCCCTTCATTGCCAAGTCTATCCTATTTTAATTCCCAAGTAAATTCTTAACGGTTGACTTGAAACTTCAGATGTTCCCCGATATAATGCAAAGAGGCCTTGCGCCAATACTGATAAAGCGAGGAAAATCATTGATTACAGTAAGTGACGTTAGTTTACAGTTTCCTGATCGTAAACTATTTGATGACGTAAATATTAAATTCACTCCCGGCAATTGTTACGGGTTGATTGGTGCCAATGGTGCCGGAAAATCAACCTTTCTTAAGATTTTAGCAGGCGATATTCAGCCTTCTACTGGCTCTGTTACCCTAGGACCAAATGAACGGATGGCTGTTTTAAAACAGAACCATTTTGATTTCGAAGAATATAATGTTCTAGAAACAGTCATTATGGGACACGAACGCTTATACCAAGTCATGCAAGAAAAAGACGCCATTTATATGAAGGAAGATTTTTCTGACGAAGATGGTATTCGCGCAGCAGAACTAGAAGGTGAATTTGCAGAACTTGATGGTTGGGAAGCTGAACCAGAAGCCGCTGTTTTATTACAGGGATTAAACATTCCTGAAGAATTGCATCAGCAAAAAATGAGTGAATTAACTGCTGGGCAAAAGATCAAAGTTCTTTTGGCACAATCTCTTTTTGGAAAGCCTGACGTTCTATTACTAGATGAACCAACGAACGGACTAGATATCCAATCCATCAACTGGTTAGAAGAATTCTTGATTAACTTTGAAAATACCGTAATCGTCGTCTCCCATGACCGCCACTTCTTAAACAAAGTGTGTACTCACATGGCCGATTTAGACTTCGGTAAAATCAAATTATATGTCGGAAACTACGATTTCTGGTTAGAATCAAGCCAGTTAGCAGCAAAATTACAATCTCAACAAAATGCGAAAAAAGAAGAACAAATCAAAGAATTACAAGAATTTATCGCTCGCTTCAGCGCTAACGCGTCAAAATCTAAGCAAGCAACTTCTCGTAAAAAGATGTTGGATAAAATCACATTAGACGATATCCAGCCTTCTTCACGTCGGTATCCTTTCGTACAATTCAAACCTGAACGAGAAATCGGGAATGATTTACTACAGGTAGACAATGTCAGTGTAACGATTGATGGCAAGAAAATTTTAGACAATATCTCCTTTACCTTGAATCGTGATGATAAGGTTGCCTTCATCGCTGAAAATGACTTAATCACAACGACCTTGTTCAAAGTCATCATGGGAGATCTTGAACCTGATACGGGAACGATTCGTTGGGGTGTAACAACTAGCCAGGCTTACTTGCCAAAAGATACGACAAAAGAATTCGACAGTGACATGCCGATTCTTGATTGGCTACGCCAATACGCCAGCAAAGAAGAGGACGATAATACCTTCTTACGCAGTTTCTTAGGGCGCATGCTTTTCTCAGGTGACGAAGTAATGAAGCCTGTCAATGTCTTGTCCGGTGGTGAAAAAGTTCGCTGCATGTTATCGAAGCTAATGCTGTCAAAATCAAACGTCTTAGTCATGGATGATCCAACCAATCACCTAGACTTAGAATCGATTTCAGCATTGAACGATGGTCTGATCGCTTACAAAGGATCGCTACTATTTGCTTCTCACGACCATCAGTTTATCCAAACGATTGCCAACCGTATCATCGCTATCTCTGAAAATGGCGTTGTGGATCGTGCGGAAACAACCTATGATGAATTCCTGGAAAACCCAGAAGTTCAAAAGCAATTAAGTAAATTGTATTAAAAAAAGCCTTCGCGATTTTTTCTCGCGAAGGTTTTTTCTATTAAATAAATTGTACAAGTTCCATCAAGATAGGAACGACAATCACAAATAATACGGTACTTGTTGTAACCAAGTTGGTTGCGTATTTGACATCCCCATGAGCTTCATTTGCTAAGATTGGCAAAACAGCTAACATTGGTGTCGCAGATTGTACAATCAATGTTTGTTTCAATAAAGGTGCTAAGCTTGCGCCAAAAGCATTTGATCCCAGAGCAATCAAAGCAACTAAAACTGCTGGTGCCAAGACGAAACGTCCTAATAACGCTACGATCGTATCGCGATCAAAACGAATACTCTTCAAGCCAGCGTCATACAAAACAATCCCAATATAAAGCAAGGACAATGGCGTTACAATACTACCTACATAGCCAAGTGTCGCATTGATAAAGCTTGGTACTGGAATGCCTACCAACAAGAAGATGATGGCGACAATAAATCCAAGTAACGGTGGTGGCAACAATTTCTTCCAGTTTAATTTCGCTTTATTTTCGCCTTTTACTTTCGTTGGGTCATCATTAGAGATTAAGAATACCCCAAACGCCCAAGTAGAAACGGTGTTTGTCACATAATAAACCAAGAAGTAAGGCAATGATTTTTCACCGAACAAAGCAATATTTAAAGGTAACCCAATGAAGATCGTATTCGCATTGACGACCGCATTCATGAATATCCCACGACGTCCCGGACGAATCTTTAAAATTTTCACTAACGCATAAGCTAAGATATAAGAGATAATGACTGCCCCAACTGGGTAGATTAAACTACCCGATAGTTGGAACAAGCTCTCTTTTGTTAAATTTTTTAATACGGATACAAAGATGGAGGCTGGTAAAGCCACACGTGTGATTAATGATGAAATACTTTTTCCAAAGCTATCATCAAACCAACCCTGACCTTTCAAGATATATCCTAAAGCAATCATAATAATGATGCTTAAAACACTTTGGATTGATTGAAAGAAAATCATCTTTTCTTCCCCCTTTTTCATAAGTAAAGACTATTTTTTTAACTGTATAAATACTTTAATCAACATCAAGCGGTTGGTATTCTGGATACCATTTCATCTCTTCAACAGCCTGTTTGATGTCTTTGATTTCTTCTTTGTTTAAGTTTTGATCAACTACGCTTTTCACAACTACTTCAGCGATTGTTTGAGAGAATTCAGTTAATTTTGATACAGGTGGTAACACAGCAGCTCCTGGTTTGCTTGTATCAACGATTCCTCCTAGTGCATGACTCGCTTGGGAGAGCATTTCACCATTCACACGTTTCGCAGTTGAAGCAATAATTCCAAGTCCTAAACCAGGGTACATCAGTGCATTGTTGGCTTGACCGATTTGATAAGTGACACCATTATATTTGACGTCATCTGCTGGAATCCCTGTTCCGATCAGAGCTTTACCATCTGTCCATTTGATTAGGTCTTCCGCCGTTGCTTCGGCTAATTTCGTTGGATTAGATAATGGGAAAATAATCGGACGCTCTGTATGAGCAGCTAAATCTCGGACAATTTCTTCGGTAAAGGCACCTGGTTGAGTGGAAGTACCGATAATAATTGTTGGATGGATCGCTTTAACAGCCGCCGTTAAGTTCGTCAATTCATCCGCATTTGAAAATTCACTGCGTTGACGGACAAAGTCTTTTTGACCTGGAGTTAAATCTTCCGTATCTTCAAATAAAACACCTTGTTTATCAACCATATAGAAGTGTTTCCGAGCTTCTTCTTCAGACAAGCCTTGGCGTTTCATTTCATCTAGCAATTGGTTCGCAATTCCAACACCAGCAGTTCCAGCACCAAAAGTCATTACGGTTTGTTTGGTTAAATCTTCTTGGGAGATGTTCAACGCACCTAGAACACCTGCTAACACAACAATCCCAGTTCCTTGGATGTCATCATTGAAGGTCGTGATTTTGTCTTGGTATTTTTCCAAGATGTTCGCTGCATTTGAACGACCGAAGTCTTCCCAGTGAAGTAATACCTCAGGGAATAGTTCTTCTACAGCTTCGACAAATTGATCGATCACTTCGTAATATTTATCCCCATAAACACGTTCATGTTTGTTCCCTAAGTACAATGGATCATTTAGTAATTCTTGGTTATTCGTTCCAGCATCAATGGATACAGGCAAGACTTGTGCTGGATTGATTCCTGCGGCTGCAGTGTAAACCATCAATTTGCCAATCGCGATGTCTACTCCGTTAACACCCCAGTCACCGATACCTAAGATTCCTTCAGCATCTGTAACAACGATTAAGCGAATATCACGGCCAGCAGCTGCATTCTTCAAGCTTTCTTTGATGCTTTCTGGATCATCAATTGAGATGAATGCGGCATTTTGTGGTTCAACAAAGAGTTCATTGTATTGTTCAATTGAATCCGCCACAGTTGGATCATAAACAATTGGCATAAATTCCACGACGTGTTGTCCCATTAATTTATAAAATAGTGTACGGTTCGTATTAAAGATTTCCATCAAAAAGAGACGTTTTTCTAAGTTCGTTGTTTTGCTTTGGTATTGACCATAAGCTTGATCCGCTTGTTCTTCCAAGGTTTGCACTTTGGATGGCAACATGCCTGTTAAACCATATTGTTTTCTTTCTTCTTTTGTAAATGCGGTTCCTTTATTTAAAAATGGGTTATTTAAAATTTCGATTCCTTTCATACTTTTCTCCTCCTTATTGATTACAGTTAGCACATTACACGCATTCGCCAACTATAGTCAAAACAAAAGCTTAGGATAAATTTTATTTATATGATAATCTAATTTCACAAGAGGAGATTGTTATGAACTTTAAAGACTTAGAATATTTCCAACGTTTAGTACGAGAAAAGAGCTTTACAAAGGTCGCCAACGACTTCCATGTGAGCCAACCAACCATTACCTATGCAGTAAAAAGATTAGAGGATGAACTAGGAACAGAACTGGTTTATCGAGATCAATCTCACAAGCAATTGATCATCACTCAAGCCGGGATCGTCCTTTCTCGTCATATTTCAAACATTTTAAAAGAGGTTACTATCGCAGTAACTGAAATTGACCGCTTAAAAGAGGAAACTTTAGACTTCGGGCTGCCGCCTATTATCGGAAATTTTTACTTTCCTAAGCTTTCTTCTTATCTTTTTAAGAATAATTTGATGCGTCATATTCACTTAGTGGATGGCGGTTCAAGAGATCTTTACAGCCTATTACGTCGTGGCAAAATCGATCTTGCCCTGCTGGGGTCAACACAACCTATTCGAGATGATGAGTTAACTAGTGAAATATTGATCGAAAAAAGATTCATGATTGTCGTTAGTCCCCATCATCCATTAGCCAAACGCAAAGAGATCGCTTTTTCTGAATTAAAAGAGGAACCCTTTGTATTATTAAATGAACACTATGTTCATCCAACCGCCTTTAAAAAAATGGCGCAGCAGGCTCATTTTGACCCACAAATTATTTATCAAAATAGTAACTTGAATATTTTAAAAGGGATGATTCGTGAACAAATCGGCATCGGATTTTTAGCTGAACTAGCCATCTTGCCTGAAGATAATTTAGTCATGATTCCAATCACTGATCAGCCTCAGCCTACGTTTATAATCTCACTTGTCCAGCGGGATCAAGTGTTGGATTCAACCATTCGTGGGCAATTGATTGAATTGATTCGCGGGTTTAGTCAACAAAATGAACAATAAAAAAGTGAGGAAATCAAAAAGATCTCCTCACTTTTTTATTAATTTCGTTTGTCTCCACGAGTAAAGACCGCGATACAGCCCAAACCAGTATGACTGGCGATCGTCGTTCCTAGTGGAAAGATTCGGACCTCTTTTGGCTGAATACTTTCTTCTAAATGACGCTTCACTTCTTCTGCACCTTCCTGATCGGCACTCGTTGTGATAAAAATTGTTTGATTTGCTGGATCTGTTGTTGCTTCACTGATTTTATCAGCTACTAGCTGCAACGCTTTTTTACGTCCACGAACTTTTTCAACATTTTGCAACTTGCCATCAACATCCACTGTGATAATTGGTTTGATGTTCATTAAACCGCCAATCGCTGCACTTGTTTTAGAAATACGTCCGCCACGTTGCAGGTGATTCAAATCATCGACGGTCACCCAATGATGATACGTCAGTTTATTTTCTTCTAGCCAATGATATAGTTCTTCTAATGGCATCCCAGCCTGCTGCTTTTTAGCCGCTTCATAGACCATCAATCCTTCGCCACCGCTAGCAGCTAAGGAATCTACTACATAGACCTCTGCTTCTGGTAAGTCTTCCTTCAACAGTTCCACTGCCTGAATAGCGCTTTGATAAGAGCCGCTCATTCCAGAAGAAAAACAGATATACAAAATTGGAATATTTTTTTCAGCATAACTGCGGAAAAATTCCACATAACGGCCAACGTTAACCTGCGATGTCGTTGGCATCGCACCTTCTTTGATTTGTTGATAAAAATCATCAATTTTAAAACTGCGCCCTAAATCATCGGCGAATTCTGTCCCATCTATCGTGACGTACATCGAAATAAAATCAACGTTGTTTTCATCTAGTAATTCATAAGGCACATCGCAACATGAATCTGTCAGAATCTGATACATTTTAAAATCCTCCAAACACCCGCTTATTAGTAAATCTATTCTACTAGATAATTGGTTGCTTGTCTCATAATATGTTAGATTTGAGCCCAAACACTCTCCATAATATTGGTTTGTGTACGATCTGGTCCAACGGAGAAGGTCGAGATACGCACACCCACAAGTTCAGAAACGCGACGTACATAATTACGCGCATTTTCCGGTAGATCAGCTAAATCACGGCAGCCTGTAATATCTTCGCTCCAACCAGGTAGTTCTTCATAAACGGGCTTACAACGATTTAATTCTTTTAGGCTTGCTGGATAATGGTAAATTAGTTCTCCGTCCAGCTCATACGCTGTACAAATTTTCACTGTATCCAGACCGCTCAAGACATCAATCGAGTTTAAAGAAAGATTCGTAATCCCAGAAACACGTTTTGAATGACGCATCACAACCGAGTCAAACCAGCCCACACGACGTGGACGACCAGTAGTCGTTCCATATTCACGACCGACTTCACGAATCTGATCTCCAACTTCATCAAACAATTCAGTTGGGAAAGGTCCATCACCTACGCGTGAAGTATAGGCTTTACAAACACCGACAACTTTGTCGATTTTAGCAGGTCCTACACCACTACCGATAGTTACCCCACCGGCAACTGGGTTCGAAGAAGTAACAAATGGATAGGTTCCTTGATCGATATCCAGCATAACGCCTTGGGCACCCTCAAATAACACCCGTTTACCTTGATCAAGCGCATCGTTCAGGATAACCGATGTATCTGTTACGTATTGTTTAATTTGTTGACCATACTCATAGTATTCCTCAAAAATATCATCAAAACTCATCGCTTCGTCATCAAACATCTTAACAAATTGACGGTTCTTTTCTTCCAGATTGATTTTTAAGCGGTCTTCAAAAATTTCTTTGTCTAAAAGGTCCGCTACCCGGATCCCCACACGAGCTGCCTTGTCCATGTAAGCCGGTCCAATCCCTTTGATTGTTGTACCGATTTTATTTTCACCTTTAGCGTCTTCTTGTAATTGATCCAATTTGATATGGTAAGGCAAGATAACATGGGCACGATCAGAAATTCGTAAATTGTCTGTTGTTATTCCACGTTCATGTAAATAAGCTAATTCCGTTACTAATGACTTCGGATTGACTACCACACCATTTCCGATGACACTGGTTTTTTCTTTATAAAAAATACCAGAAGGAATCAAGTGCAATTTATATGTTTCATTGTCAAATTTGATTGTATGACCTGCATTGTCTCCACCTTGGTAACGAGCAATGACTTCTGCATTCTCACTCAAAAAATCCGTGATCTTTCCTTTACCTTCATCGCCCCACTGCGTCCCTACAACTACTACAGATGACATCTGAACACCTCGTTTAATTTTATTTAATCCTGCATCATTGTATCAAGAATAGCACAATACTTCAATGAAAATTCGAATATTAAAATATGAAGATTTCAAAATCCAAGCAAATCACGAACATTATTTTTGAAATCCTAAAAAAAGACAAAAAAAGACGCAAGTTTAAGACCTGCGTCAAAATTCTTCTCTTGGTGATAAAGATGAAAATTTATTGTACTGCTTGATGAAGAGCAATTCAACCGTTCCTCGAGCACCACTCCGGTTTTTCTCGATGATAACTTCAATGACATTTCGGTTTGCCGCTGACTCTTCATCCTCTTCTCCTTCACGTTCATAATAATCATCACGGTATAAAAAGGCTACGATGTCAGCATCCTGCTCGATTGATCCAGATTCACGAATATCACTCAGTACTGGTCGTTTGTCCTGACGTTGTTCAACGCCACGAGAAAGCTGTGATAAAGCAATGATCGGTACTTTTAATTCTTTTGCCAGCTTCTTCAATTGCCGCGAAATCTCTGATACTTCTTGTTGTCGATTCTCTCGTCCAGTTCCTTCGATCAATTGCAAATAGTCAATCAGAATCAGACCAAGATTGCCTTTTTCTTTTGCCAGCTTGTGACATTTCGCTCGGATCTCAGAAACCTTAATTCCTGGTGTGTCATCAATAAAAATATTGGCTCGAGAAAGACTTCCCATTGCAACGATCAGGTTCTGCCATTCTTCTTCAGATAGCTGTCCCGTTCTTAAATGACTGGCTTCAATCGACCCTTCTGCACAAAGCATCCGATTAACCAGTGACTCCGCACCCATTTCCAAACTAAAAATAGCAACGGATTTATCTGTCTTTGTTCCAACATTCTGAGCAATATTCAAAGCGAAGGCCGTCTTACCCACTGCGGGACGAGCTGCTAAGATAATCAATTCCTCGGCTTGTAATCCGGCAGTCATTTTATCTAAAGCTGCATATCCTGTTGGCAATCCTGTGATTTCTTCGTCGTTTCTAGCTAATTGATCGATATTTTCAATGGCGGTATTCAGGACCTCGCTGATGGTCAAAAAACCGCTCTTATTGCGACGTTCGGACACTTCCATGATATTCCGTTCGGCAGCGTCTAAAATCGTCTGTACGTCGTCTCCTTGCTCAAAACCTTGGGTTACAATATTTGTAGCCGTTTGGATAAGATTTCGCAGCAAAGATTTCTCTTCTACAATTTTTGCATAATACCCTACGTTAGCCGCCGTCGGAACGCTCAAAGCAAGTTCGGATAGGTAGCTTAAACCACCAGCGTCTTCCAGCTGATTTTGCTGTTCCAGTAATTCCTTCACCGTCACTACATCAATCGCTTCATTACGATCATTCAGCTGAATCATTCCACGAAAAATCAGTTGATGCCCGCGACGATAAAAATCTTCTGGAACTATGTACTCCATGGCCGTGATCAAAGCATCAGTCTCCAAAAAAATAGAGCCTAAAGTTGCTTGTTCGGCTTCAATGCTCTGGGGTGGCACACGATCTTGTAACATTTCGCTCATGTCTTTTTACGCTCCTCTTCGTCCATCTATTTTACAAAATCTGCCCGTTAAATACAACAAAGAGTATAAGCAATTCTCTTAATTTCAAGAACGCTCATACTCTCTTGTAATTATTCGTTTAAAAAATTATTCTTCGATCACATGTACCTTAATGATTCCTTCAACCTCTGTGTGAAGCTTTACCGGAACCTTAGTATACCCTAAGGTACGAATCGGATTTTCTAGCTCAATTTTGCGTTTGTCGATTTTTAAATCATATTGCTTTTTTAACCCTTCGGCAATTTGTTTAGAAGGAATGGAGCCAAATAGTCGGCCATCTTCGCCGCCTTTTGCTTTGATCTCTACTACCGTGTCTTCTTTTGCCAAAAAATCTGCTAGTTTTTTAGCTTCTGCCAATACCTCAGCCGCTTTCTTATCTTGTGCTTTCTTTTGCCCGCTTAATTCAGAAATACTGCTTTTGGTTGCTTCTTTCGCTAATTTATTTTTTAGTAAATAATTTTGTGCATAACCTGTTGGGACTTCTTTAATATCGCCCTTTTTTCCTTTACCTTTAACATCTTGTAAAAAAATTACTTTCATTCTTCTGTCCCCTCCGTCAACTGTTTATTAATGGCATCAAGTAATTGTTTCTTTGCTTCTGCAATGGTACTGCCGTCCAGCTGCGTGGCCGCATTTGTAAAATGACCGCCGCCGCCTAAAGCTTCCATTACTGTCTGGACATTAATCGTCCCGGAACTACGCGCACTGATAGCTATTACACCATCCGTTCGTTTGATAATTACAAAAGCCGCATTGATGTCTACCATCGATAACAGCGTATCCGCTGTTTTAGCAGCCGTTACACTGTCGTACTCTTGATTGTCAGTTCCCGTAGCAACGACGATATCATCTCTGACATAATCACTTTCACCGACTAATTTACTAATTTCCAAATAAGATTGAATATCAGTACTCAATAAGTATTGTACTAAAGAAGCATCTGCTCCACAAGTCTTTAAATAACTAGCCACATCAAATGTTCTAGCAGTCGTCCTCACGGCAAAGTTTTTAGTGTCTACCGTAATCCCAGCAAGTAATAAGGTTGCGGTCATTTTGCTCATTTTTTGCCGTTCATTACTTTCGAATTGAATCAACTCTGTGACCAATTCAGATGCTGAGGATGCTGAAGACTCAATGTAGGTTAATAAAGATTTCTCAGGGAACTCTTCCCCTCTGCGATGATGGTCAATAATCACAATATTCTCAAATTGGTCATACAACTCCTGATCAATCGATAACGATGGGCGATGATAGTCAACCATGACCAATAAATCTCCTGGCTTACGTTGTTTTTTTGCTGAATCTGGTGAAATTAAAAGATCCTCTAACTCCCCATTTTTATGAATCTCTTCCAGACAACGTTCCACATCAGGAATGGTCTCCTCTTCATTAATTACAATCTGCACTTTTTTATCGTGATATCGTGCCAAACAAGCCACACCGAAAGCAGAACCAATCGCATCCATATCAGGAAAACGATGCCCCATTACAAATACATTTCCTGTTTGATTGAATACATTTTTTAAAGCTGTCGACATAGCTCTAGATCGCACCCTTGTTCGTTTAGCGGCGCTAGCAGAATTTCCGCCATAAAAAATCGGTTTTTGATCTTCCGCTGCATTCTTTACAACTACTTGATCGCCGCCTCTTACCAATGCGATATCCAAATTATTTTGCGCTTCATCGCCAATTACTTCTAAAGTCTCCGTCCCGTAACTAATTCCCATACTTATTGTAATCAGCATGTCTTGTTTTTCAGCAGAGACACGAATATGTTCTAACAGATCAAAATTATTTTCTATCATCTTTTCCAAATCATCGTACCGTGCAAAAAAGAAAAAACGTTCCGCATTTACACGCTTATAAAAAATTCGATAGGAGTCCATCCAATCAGAAATAATTGTTGTAATAAACGAATTCAAGTTGGATATTTCTTTGTCGTCTCGACGGTCAATTACATCATCATAATTATCTACTGAAAGAATGCCAACCACTGCCTGTTGCAACTTTTCTTTATTCTCTAATACATATTCCTTTGTAACGTCTATTAAGTAGACAACGCGTTTTTCTTTATTCAGATCAAAATGATAAAGAATATTTCCTATCTTATAAATACTTTTTCCTTTTTCTGCACGTTGAAGCAATTCATTAATCATATCCTGTTGATCAGCTTTTGTTAATTGCTGAACACTTTCTGTTATTGCTGGATTTGTCCAAGTAAACATATTGCTTTCATCCCAAGTAATAATCCCTACTGGCATATCCTCGGAAACATAATCTAATGCTTCTTCAGCATGGCGAGAAGCATATTGAATTGTTTGTTGATTTGTTACCTCAATACGATTACGCAAAATGATTGTATAAATCCATAACAAAAGATCGATTATTATCACAATTCCTGCCGTTATAAAAGTGAAGGGTAGCACGAAGATTGCAATTAATTGAATCATCAGTAAACAGAGAAAGACGAAGGACCATTTAACACTAGGATTCTTTTTCATCTATATTCTCCCAATTTATTCGTTTGCAGCTATTTTCTATTTAATTTATCGAGTAACTTTCTATCTAAATAAAGTTCAAATAGCTATAGCTTGGTTTCAACTAGTGTAATTTTATCACACTATCCTTTAGCAAGCGACTTTCTAGAATGTTTCACGTGAAACAAAAAAAGGCTCTATAATATCTAGTGTTGGTGACACCTTCTGTTGCCAACACTTTTTCTTTTTTTTAATAAACGCAAACAGACACCTTGAAATCCTTTAGAATAAAGTCGACGAAAACCATTCAAAGGAGTGTTTCAAGATGTCCTATTCAGAGTTTACCAAAGAGTTACTAGATATTCTAGACCTAAATCTTACCTTTCATGAGAATGCCTTTCGCAAAGAGCGAATCAAGGACGAGACCTGTTTTGTTTTTGATGGCACATTAACCTATCGACCAGAGGAATGCTTTCATTGCCGCTATGAAAATGATCAAACGATCATTAAATGGGGCTGGAAGAAAGTCTCTATCCTATTAAATGACGTCAGTAACTACAAGACGATTCTGCGGATAAACAAGCAACGCTTTAAGTGTAAACACTGTGGAAAAACTTTTTTAGCCGAAGATTCGGTTAGTGATCGTCACTGCTCCATTGCCCGCAGAGTCAAACAAGCCGTTCTCGAACTATTAAGTGAGCCTCTTTCTATGTCCTTGATTGCACGCATGAAACACGTTTCTCCAACAACGGTTATTCGGATCCTTCGCAGCCTTCGGCCTAAAACCATTTCTTTGAACCAGCCACTGCCAGAAGTGTTGTGTTTTGATGAATTCAAATCAGTGAAAAATGTCTCGGGTGCTATGAGCTTTGTCATGATGGATGGCAAAACCCATCAACTGATCGACATTGTGGAAAATCGTCAACTCGATCCTTTACGCGACTATTTCTTGCGTTATCCCAGAAAGGTACGGGAACAGGTACGCTTGGTTGTTTCAGATTTCTGTACACCTTATCGTACATTGGTGAAAGATTGTTTTCCGAATGCCCGAATCGTCGCCGATCGCTTTCATATCAGTCAACACATTGGCCGAGCATTTACCAATCACCGAATTCAGATAATGAAGTCCTTTAGAAAGGGCGACAGTCGATCAAAACATTTAAAGAAATACTGGAAACTGCTTCAGAAGAATGCGTGGGAATTGAAGGGGAGACACCGCTACTGGCGACCTTCTTTTCGGGCACATCTAACGGAAGCAGAAATCGTCGATCGCCTGTTGTCTTACGATGACTCCTTAAAGCAAGGCTACGAAGTCTATCAGCACTTTCTGTCCGCTATCAGAAGACGAGATGTTCCTGATTTCACGAAGCTTTTAAAGGAAAATTACAAAGAGTTACCAGAACACTACCAACCAGTGATTACGACCTTCAAAAAGTACCAAACAGAAATCAAACGCGCGTTGCGGGTTCCCTATTCCAACGGGCCACTGGAATGTTTGAACAACCATATCAAAGTACTAAAACGAATGGCCTATGGCTTTAGAAACTTCCAAAACTACCGAGAACGAATCTTTTTGTATCGCGGAAAGTATTTCAAGAAAACCACCCAAATGAACAAGACCAGAACGACAACACGGCTAGACAGAAGAGCTGCCTAGCCGTGTGAATGACTTGATTATTCTATTGAATTTCTTCACCAACACTCATTGACGAAGAGCCCAAAAAAAAGAAACCCCAATAATGAAGTTTCTTTTTAAATAACAATTTAGTCTTCAGAAACGAATGCTAATAAGCCCATAATACGTGCGCGTTTAATAGCGATCGTTAATTTACGTTGGTTTTTAGCGCTTGTTCCAGTTACACGACGAGGTAAAATTTTACCACGTTCGCTAATGAAACGTTTTAGTAATTCGATATCTTTATAATCGATATATTCGATATGATTAGCAGCAATATAGTCTACTTTACGACGTTTGCGACCTCTTCTTTGTTGTGCCATTCCGTTTCCCTCCTATTCAATTATTAGAATGGTAAATCATCATCTGAAATGTCGATGGAGGACCCACTAAATGGATCAGAATCTCTATCGAAGTCAGGCATAGTGTTCTTAGCTGACTGAGAGGATTGATTATAATTGTTGTTAAAATTATTTCCCCCGCCTTGGAAGCTATCATCAGAACTTGGATTCTGCTGACGTTGTTCACTTGCAGTACGAGATTCCAGTAATTGGAAATTTTCAGCAACAACTTCTGTCACATAGACCCGTTGTCCTTGCTGATTTTCATAATTTCGTGTTTGGATACGGCCAGTCACACCTAAAAGAGTTCCCTTACGCGCATAATTAGCTAAAGTTTCAGCTGATTTCCGCCAAATCACACAGTTGATAAAGTCTGCTTCACGGTTACCGCTTTGATTCGTAAAATTACGATTCACTGCTAAAGTAAACGTTGCAACACCTGTCCCATTTGCTGTATAGCGTAAATCAGGATCCTTTGTTAAACGACCAACTAGTACAACATTATTAATCAAAGTAAAGCCAGCTCCCTTCTCGTCAATTGTTTCACGTGAAACAATTATTCTTCAATCTTAACGATCATGTGACGAATAATATCGTCGTTGATTTTTGCAAGACGATCGAATTCGTTAACTGCACTAGCTGTTGTTGGCGCAGTTGCATTGACGATATGGTAGATGCCTTCACGGAATCCGTTCATTTCGTAAGCGAAACGGCGTTTTTCCCAATCTTTTGAATCGATAATTTCTGCTCCATTATCTTTCAAGATTGTATCGAAACGTTCTACTAAAGCAGTTTTTGCTTCTTCATCAATGTTCGGACGAATGATGTATGTGATTTCATACTTCGTGTTTTGACTCATTGATTTTCACCTCCCTATGGACTATAAGGCTCTTAACTTTCTTAAGAGCAAGGAGAGCGATCTAAAAATATATAGACTACTCACAAATATTCATTATACATAATCGTCCTACAAAAATCAAATCTTTCTTTATCTAAAGTTACGAAAAAAGACTGAGATTGCTCTCAGTCTTTAAAAATTTATTCTTCTGTATCCTTTGTAATATCCTCAGATGTTTCAATATTATTCGTCGTTTCTACATCATCAGCTTCTTCGTCCTCTGTATCAACGATTGCCATAGTCACAACTTTCGTATTTTCTTCCATCTTCATCAGACGTACACCTAGAGTAGCTCGACCTGTTTGTGAAACACCGCCGACATTGAAGCGAATAATGACCCCTTTGTCAGTGATCAGTAAAATATCTTCATTGCCGTTTACAGTAGTTAACCCAGCTAATGGTCCATTTTTATCTTTTACATTCGCTGTTTTGATTCCTTTACCACCACGGCCTTTAACTGGATACTCTGTAGCCTTTGTTCGTTTACCATATCCTTTTTCAGTGATGACCAGAACTTCTTGCTCCTCTTTCAATACAGCGGAGCCAATCACATAATCCTCATCGCGTAAGCGAATGCCACGAACACCACTTGCTGTACGTCCCATATCGCGAACAGCTTCTTCTTTAAATGTTACTGAGTAGCCATCGTGAGTACCAATAATAATGGTTTCATCACCTTCAGTTGACATCACATTCACCAATTCATCACCTTCGCGTAATCCAATTGCAATTAGGCCATTAGCACGAATATTTGAAAAGGCTGTGACAGTCGTCCGCTTAACGGTCCCTTTTCTCGTTACGAAGAATAGGAAGTGACCGTCCTCTGCTTGCCCATTAACCGAGATCACAGCTTGAATGGTTTCATTTGAATCAATTCCTAACAAGTTGATAATTGGAATACCTTTTGCAGTACGACCATATTCAGGAACTTCATAGCCTTTCGCACGGTATACTCGTCCACTATTAGTAAAGAATAGTAAGGTATCGTGCGTCGAACAAGAAATCAAAGTTTTTACAAAATCATCATCGTGAATTCCCATTCCTTGAACACCACGCCCGCCACGACGTTGTGCACGGAACTCTGTCGAAGCCACTCGTTTAATGTACCCATTATTGGTTAGAGTGATAACAACATCCTCTTCTTCGATCAAGTCCTCATCTTCTAAACTTAAAACTTCACCGACTAATAACTCCGTTCGACGATCATCACCAAATTTAGCAGCAACTTCTGCTAATTCAGTACGTATAATTTCTTCTACACGTTCAGGACGCGCTAGAATGTCTTCTAAGTCGCTGATTGTCTTCAGCAGCTCTTGATATTCATTTTCGATTTTCTCACGTTCTAAGCCTGTTAAACGGCGCAGACGCATGTCTAAGATTGCTTGTGCTTGACGATCAGATAACTCAAAGCGTTCAATTAAAGTGGCTTTTGCAATATCATCTGACGCTGAGTTTCGAATAGTCGCAATGATTTCATCAATGTGATCTAACGCAATTCGCAGTCCTTCTAAAATGTGTGCACGTGCTTCAGCTTTTTTCTTATCAAAAATAGTTCTACGAGTGATTACATTTTTTTGATGTTCGATATAATTTTCCAAGATCTGTTTTAAGTTCAGAATTCTTGGAACACCTTTTTCAATTGCTAACATGTTGAAGCTGAACGAAGTTTGCAAAGAAGTCATTTTGTATAAGTTATTCAAAATAACAGAAGCACTAACATCTCGTCGAACTTCAATAATGATACGCATCCCCTCACGAGAAGATTCATCACGCAGATCAGTTATTCCTTCTATCCGTTTATCCCGGTGCAGTTCAGAAATACGTTCAATCAGTTTTGCCTTGTTAACCATGTATGGTAACTCGGTTACAATAATACGTTCTTTGCCGTTCTTTTGTTCTTCAATTTCGATTTTCGCGCGTACCGTGATCGATCCTTTACCCGTTTCATAAGCACGACGAATACCTGATTTCCCCATAACCAAGCCGCCCGTTGGAAAATCTGGTCCTGGGATGCATTCCATCAACTCTTGCGTGGTTGCTTCAGGATTTTCCATTAATAACTCGATGCCTGCTGTGACTTCCCGCAAATTATGAGGTGGAATATTTGTTGCCATCCCTACTGCGATACCAGTTGCTCCGTTAACTAGTAAATTCGGGAAACGTGCTGGTAAAACGATCGGTTCTTGCTCACTATCATCATAGTTTCCTTGAAAATCAACAGTATCCTTATTGATATCTCGTAACATTTCCATCGCAATCTTGCTTAAACGTGCTTCAGTATAACGCATTGCTGCAGCGCCGTCACCATCGACAGAACCAAAGTTTCCATGACCATCGACTAACATATTGCGGTAGCTGAAACTTTGAGCCATCCGCACCATTGATTCATAAATCGCACTATCGCCGTGAGGATGATACTTACCCATTACATCCCCAACGATACGAGCAGATTTTTTATGGGGTTTATCTGGTGTAACCCCTAATTCATTCATTCCATATAAAATTCGACGATGAACGGGTTTCAATCCATCCCGTACATCTGGTAAAGCCCGAGCTACAATAACACTCATTGCATAATCAATGAAGGAGTCTTTCATTTCACTGGTTAGATTGACGGCTTGTATATTTTCTCTGCGATCTTCCAAATTGATCCTCCTTACTAAATATCCAAGTTCTTAACATAATGCGCATTTTCTTCGATAAACGCGCGACGTGGTTCTACTCGATCTCCCATCAGCATTTCAAAAACTTGATCGGCCTCGATCGCGTCATCGACACTGACCTGCAACATCAGTCGATTTTCTGGATCCATTGTTGTTTCCCATAGTTGATGATCATCCATTTCACCTAAACCTTTGTAACGTTGAACGTTTGGTTTTGGTGTCGCAGGTAATTCTGATATTTTTTGGACCAATTCTTCTTCGGCATTTTTGCCTGGTTGAATATAAGTGATATTTTTACCTTGCTTAATCCCATACAATGGCGGCTGAGCAATATAAACGTAACCAGCTTCCACGATCGGACGCATATAACGATAGAACAAGGTTAATAGCAATGTTCGAATATGCGCACCGTCGACATCGGCATCGGTCATAATGACTAATTTGTGATAGCGAGCTTTTGAAACATCAAAATCTGCGCCAAATCCAGTACCCATTGCTGTAAACAACGAACGGATTTCTTCATTCGCTAAAATTTTATCCATTGATGCTTTTTCAACATTCAAAATTTTCCCGCGAATTGGTAAAATTGCTTGAAATTCTCGACTGCGTCCTTGCTTCGCAGAACCACCAGCGGAGTCCCCTTCGACAATGAACAATTCGCATTTTTCTGGATCATTACTTGAACAATCGGCTAATTTACCTGGTAAATTACTTATTTCCAATGCACCTTTTCGGCGTGTTACTTCACGAGCCCGCTTAGCAGCTAGACGTGCTTTAGCAGCTAACATGCCTTTTTCCACAATTCGTCGCCCAACAGATGGATTTTCCATCAAGAACTTCATAAAATTCTCTGAGAACAAGCGATCAGTAACTGTTCGAACCTCAGAATTACCAAGTTTTGTTTTTGTTTGCCCTTCGAACTGTGGTTCTGGATGTTTAATAGAGATTACAGCTGTTAATCCCTCACGGACATCTTCACCAGAAAGATTTTCGTCATTGTCTTTCATTATTTTTTGTTTACGAGCATAATCATTTATTACTCTTGTCAGAGCGGTTTTGAATCCAAACTCATGCGTACCACCTTCATAGGTATGGATGTTATTAGCGAAACTTAAGATATTAGTGTGATAGCCATCTGTATACTGCATCGCAACTTCAACCGTAATATCTTGCTGCTCGCCTTCTACATAAACAGGCTCATCGAAAATTACAGCTTTACTGTGATTTAAATGCTCAACGTAGCTCTTGATTCCGCCCTCATAATGATATTCGCGTAAAACAGGCGTTTCTTCACGTTTATCTTCAATTGAAATTTTTAATCCGCGATTTAAGAAAGCTAACTCTCGTACACGTGTTGCTAATTTATCAAAATTGAAAATCGTTGATTCAGTAAAAATCTCAGGATCTGGGATAAAGTGAACCGTTGTTCCATGCTTTTCGGTTTCTCCTATCACTTTAAGATCATCTACAACCGCACCTCGACGGTATTCTTGGAAATAGATTTTACCGTTTTTGAAGACACGTACATCTAAGCTTGTAGACAAAGCATTAACAACGGAAGCTCCTACACCGTGAAGCCCTCCAGATACCTTGTATCCGCCACCGCCGAATTTCCCACCAGCATGCAGGATTGTATAAACAGTTTCAACCGCTGGACGTCCAGTTTTCGCTTGAATATCTACTGGAATCCCACGACCATCGTCACTGACAGTGATACTATTATCTTCTTCAATCACCACATGAATATGTGACGCAAAGCCAGCTAACGCTTCATCAATGGAATTATCTACAATCTCCCATACCAGGTGATGCAACCCTTCCGTGCTTGTCGAGCCAATATACATTCCTGGGCGTTTCCGAACGGCTTCTAACCCTTCCAGTACCTGGATCTGACTGGCATCGTACTCTTGCGCACGTTCTAGTAAACTCTTTTCCTCTTCTGTCATCTACGTTTCTTTCCTTTCTATCTGTCCTTGATGGACATAAAAAATATCCGGATGAACCGTCATTTTTCCTTTAACATGATTCAACGTCGTCGTTGTTAAAAACGTTTGTACTTTGTTTTCAATTGTCTCTAACAAATGTATCTGGCGACTATCATCCAGTTCACTCATGACGTCATCTAATAGTAAAATCGGATATTCTCCTGTTTCTTCTTTCATCAAATCGATCTCAGCCAATTTGACACTTAATGCCGTAGTACGTTGCTGTCCCTGTGAGCCATAAGTCTGTACATTTTGCTGATTAACCTTGAATATCAAGTCATCTCGATGAGGCCCTAAAAATGTATTGCCTTTAAAGATTTCTCGCTTACGATTTTTCTGCAGCTCATCTAGAAACACCTTTCGTATCTCTTCAACGTCTTCACTTTTTAACGAAATACTAGCATCGTACTCTATCGCAAGGTTTTCTTTTTGATTTGTAATCTTGCTGTGAAGATCGTTAGACCAATATTCTAGTTTTTTGACAAATTGCAAACGATTCGCTAAAACTTTACTGCCAAAATCAACTAATTGTTCTGTTAAGATATCCAGATATATTTCATCGGTCTGTTTCTTTTCAGATAATTGTTTTAAGTAAAGATTACGCTGCTTTAGCGTCTGCTGATATTGAGCCAAATCATAGAGATAGACTGGATTAATTTGGCCTAACTCCATATCAATAAATCGTCTTCTGATTTGCGGACTCCCCTTCACTAAAGAAAGATCCTCTGGTGCAAATAAAATGACATTTAATTGACCTATGTAACTGCTCAATTTTTTTTGTTCAATGTGATTGACTTTCGATTTACGGCCTTTTTTGGTCAGCAATAATTCTAATTCTAAACCGCTAGTTCCTCGTTCAATCCGTCCTTTAATCTGAGCAAAGTCATCCTGCCAACCAATTAGTTCTTGTTCGCTGCTGGTTCGATGACTGCGGGTCAATGCTAAAACATAAATACTTTCCAAAAGATTGGTTTTTCCTTGCGCATTCTCTCCTAGAAAGACATTCAAACGGTTGGGAAATTCCAAGACAAGTTCTTGATAGTTTCTATAATTTCTTAACTCAAGCTTATTCAGCCGCATCTTGTTCTTCCTTATTTTTGACCATAAAAAAAGTTCCTACCTCAGGAATTTCAATCATCATTCCTGGATAGAGCTTTCGGCCGCGGCGGTTTTCCAACTCACCATCTACAAATACTGTTTCTTCCGCTAGAAACCACTTGGCTTGTCCACCACTAGAGATAAGATTGATCTCTTTCAATAACTGACCAAGTGTCATGAACTCTGTTTCTAAAAAAATTTTTTGTTTCACATTCATCCCTCATTTTCATGCTAGAAACACCTCTTTATTATACCCTTTTTTAATAGATAAAACAAATTAACTCATTGTATTTTTCGTTTTAAGAAGTTTTATGCTGTTTTAATTAATTCACTCAAAAAAAAGTAAAAGGTCTTAAAATCGATTTTAAGACCTTTTACTGGAGTTCTGTTTTTTACATGTTTTTTTCATATTTTTCAAAAAATTTGTGAAACTCACTATTTTTTTCTAGTTTGTTCTTACTGGAGTGATTAATTGAATAAAGGAAACATCCCCTTCACTCGGTTCCAAAGTAAATGGACGAATGGCTGAAATAAATTGAATCTTAATACTCATATCACCAAAAGCACGCAAAGCATCTTTCATATAATCAGGATTGAACGAGATTTCCAAGGGGTCTCCACTTACCTTTTCGTAAACCAACTCTTCTTCCACTTTACCGATTTCTGGAGAATTTCCATAAAGAACTACTGAATTATCCGCAATTGCCAATCGTACAATATTATTACGTCCTTCATGAGAAAGTAATGATGCCCGTTCGATAGCCGCTAAAAATGTTGGCACAGAGAATGTGATCTCTGTATTGAAGCTCGTTGGGATTAAACGATTTGTATCAGGATAATTTCCCTCTAGTAGTCGAGAATAGAAATACATTGTCGGTGTTTTGAACAATACTTGGTTTTCCATAATACTGATTTCAACTTCTGCTTCTTCATCCGATAACGAACGGGACAATTCAACTAAACTTTTACCAGGAATAACAATATCAAAATCTTTATTTGCATTTTCCACAGGGACAACACGCTGACTCAAACGGTGAGAATCCGTAGCAACAGCTAATAATTGGCCATTAGACATGGTGAAATGTACGCCAGTTAAAATTGGGCGACTTTCATGCTGAGAAACAGAAAAAACAGTTTCACCAATTAATTTTGTCAACATGTGGACAGGTAATTTTAATTGATTTTGTTCTTCTACGACAGGAAGATGTGGATAATTGTCAGCATCTAATCCATTGACAGTGAAATGAGCAGCTCCAGATGTGATTAGCACTTGATAATTGTCTTGGACTTCTAAAGTAAATGTTTTTTCAGGCAATCGACGAATAATCTCGCTAAAAAAGCGAGCCTGTAAAACAATTGTTCCTAATTCCGCAATTTGCAGCTCTGCCTTTTCATCATCAGTAGCTAGGAAAGTTTCAATCGAGATATCCGCATTACTCCCAGTTAAATTCAATCCTTCATTGTTTAATTCTATTTTTACGCCAGTTAAGATAGGAATGGTTGTTTTAGTGGAAATGGCCCGTTGTACGGTTTGTAACTCTTGAATAAAGCGAGCGCGATTAATCGTAAATTTCATGATAGAACTCCTTTTTTATTTTTTTCGATAAATTTATTTTACAGGATACCGATCTTCTAAAGAAGACGTTTTTTGTTTTGATCAGCAGTTTATTCTTTTTATTTATTTTAGTTAATTAAGTAATAAAAGTAGTAGGTCTTGTTAATCATGTGGAAAACAAAGAAAAAAGCTTGGTAATTCAAGTTTTCCACTTGTGGATAAGGTGTGGAAAAACAAACTTCTCTTTTTCGTTCTTTCCACAGGCTAGCCAAGAAGTAGATTTTTGATCTCTGCTATTTCTTGTTGGATACTGCTGTCATTTTTCATCAATTGGCTGATTTTTTCATGGGCATGGATCACGGTTGTATGATCTTTTCCACCAAATTCTGCGCCAATTTTTGGTAACGAGCTTTCAGTCATTTCTCTAGCTAAGTACATAGCAATTTGTCGGGGAACTACAATTGCTTTCACACGTTTTTTCCCTTTCAAGTCTTTTACTTGGATATGATAGAATTTAGCCACTTCGTCTTGGATCTTTCCAATAGAAAGTTGTGCATTGCTCGTGCCTTTTAAACTTTTTAAGGCATCTGCTGCGATACTGGTAGTAATATCTGCGCTATTCATTGTTGCAAAAGCCTGAACACGAACCAATGCTCCTTCCAGTTCACGGATATTTGAATCAATTTGTCCGGCAATGTAACTCAAGGTATCATCTGGAATTTCAAGGTTTTCCGCTTGAGCTTTTTTCCTCAAAATTGCAGTACGTGTCTCCAAGTCTGGCGGAGTAATATCCACCGACAACCCCCAAGCAAAACGCGACACTAAACGTTCTTGTAATTTAGGGATCTCATTGGGCAGACGATCACTAGTTAGAACGATTTGTTTGTTGTCATTATATAGGTTCTCAAAAGTATGGAAAAACTCCTCTTGTGTCGCCTCTTTATCCGCAAAGAATTGAATATCATCTACTAATAGCAAATCTACTTTTCGATATTCTTGTCTAAATTCTTCCGACGTTTTATTTTTTATGGAATTGATAAAGTCATTAGCAAAAGTTTCACTAGAAACGTATTTTACTTTTGCGTCGGGATTGATTGCTAACATCTGGTGCCCGATGGCATGCATCAAATGTGTTTTACCTAAACCAACGCCACCATAGAAAAAGAGCGGATTATAGATAGAACCAGGTTCTTCTGCTACAACCAAGGCCGCTGCATGAGCCATTTGGTTTCCTTTTCCGATGACAAAGGTATCAAAGGTGTATTTTGGATTAAGCATGGCACGCTTTGTTGTATCTAACTTGGGTGTCTCCTCTTTTTCCACAATGCTGACGGGCGGTGCTTCATCTGGTGTAACAAACAAAGGCATTATTTCATCCCCTGTCACTTTAAACCCAATTTCGACGATTTTCGCGGCTAAATGTTTTTCCCAATAACGCTTATGTAGATCACTAGTAACTTCAATTGTTAGTTGATTATTTGTTAAAGCTAAGGGTTTAGCTGTGCCTACCCAGGCATCATAACTGGCAGGATTGAGGTCATTTTTATAGCTGTCCTTCAATTCCTGCCAGAAATTGTCCAATGAGGTCAA